>CAZMAW010000033.1:0-1504 GCA_964564495.1 uncultured Candidatus Nemicrothrix sp. | reverse complement strand
TTTAGGAATGAACCGCTCTCATCGATCCTTAACCGCTCAATGTGTGTGATCATACCTGCCACACTTTGCTCTACGGTGATTTCTGCGTTTGGCCCTCCCATGTCCGTCTGTACCCATCCTGGATGAAGTAGGACAACCTTGACCCCTTCGTTTTTGAGATCATGGGCCATACTCTTGGCCCCCGCATTGAGGGCTGCCTTGGAACTCCGGTAGATGTATGACCCCCCAGAAGTATTGTTGCCGATGCTGCCCATCTGGCTGGTAAGGATGGCAATCGTCTTTGAACCACTTCTTCTGATCCGTGGAAGCATTCTCTGGGCAACAAGGATCGGTGCGATTGAATTGACCATTAAGACCTCACTCCATTCTTGAGACTCGAGATCTCCGAACGGGACTGCCTTTCGACCGCCTGTGATGCCAGCATTCAGATATAGAATGTCGATGCTCAGATCACCAAGTTCTTCATCCAGCGACACAAGCTGTTTATGTTTTTTAACGTCCAATTGTAGAATTTTGAGCTGGTCACCGTGACTATTCCTGAGGGTTTCGAGTTCCTCAACATTTTCAAGAGTCCTGCAGGTTGCGATGACGTAGGCACCCTTCGAAATATAGGCACGAACCAGCCCCAGACCGATTCCCCTGTTGGAACCTGTGATAAGAATGTTCATGAGTCTCCTTTTAAGTTTGTTTGGAGGGTTCGTTGAAAGATCTCTGACAATGATTTTTAAACAAAATAAATCAAGATCCTTAAACTAATTAAAGTTTAAGGCCTGATTAAAATTTCAAATTGTCATCAACCTCCCAGTTTAACCCATTGAGGAATACGATACTTGAAATCGGGCCGCGCGAATTTCATTTCGATATAGGGAGCTGTCGCTTCATTACATTCAATAGTGAGAACTCCATTGACCACCGGAAAGTCTTTTTTCAATGTCTGGATCACATCCTTGGGTAGGTTCTGGTTGGGACGGAAACGCAGCACCTTTCGTGTCAGCCAAGCCTTATCATTTTCTTCAGAAACCCACTTCAGCTCAACTCCATCTTTAGAACCTTTCGATTCGAAAGGTTCCGCCTCGAAGATCCTGGTCAAAACGAAATCTCGATAAGTCGCAGTCTTATGGCAAAAGGCACGCAGATGATATCGATCGACTGCATAGACCAGACGGTTCGGTGAGATAAGCCGGTTACTATCCTTTCGACGGGATTGGTAACAGATATTGATGATCTTTTTTTCGTGGATTCCACGGAGAATCGTAGAGACGATGTCAAAATCGGGCTCAGGACTACCATATCGGTCCAGATTCTCGAAGAGAATTTCGTTCTCGGGATCCCACCAACGCATTGATCGATACATGGTGATCAACTCCTGACCTCGAAGATGGTCCAAGAAGAGATGGGACTTTTTCATGTGCTTCTTTGATCGGAATCCTACTCCCGGAACATGCATCTTCCGTGAGGGATCGTATTCTATGGTCCCTGGGGGGCGTGATTCGCGGTAATTACG
>CAZMAW010000032.1:0-1861 GCA_964564495.1 uncultured Candidatus Nemicrothrix sp. | reverse complement strand
CTCCGAACTCAGCTGGCTCTGCTATAGCGATATCCAGATGGTCGTGTTCAGGTCCAATAAGAGTATTGCCAGACCCTGCCCCAATTATTAAAAGATCGTGATGAGGCATCTTTTAATTTGAAGCCAAAAGGCAACCCAGGGAACGTAGCGTCTGAGTTCCTGCTCCCAGCGAAGTCGTGATGTGCTTATTCCAGAGCGTGTAACGGTAGAGAGGGTAATCCTTTGAAACTCCCATTCCACCATGGCAATGCTGTGTAGCGTGTGCGATTTCCGTAGCGCGTTCTGAAGCCCACCATTTAGCGATCAGAATATCCTCAAGGGCGTCAAGGTTTGCACTAAGACGCCACGCAGCAGAAAATGTTGTCAGTCGAATCCCGCCGACATTTATGAATTGGTCTGCCAAACGTTGAGTTACGGCTTGAAAAGTAGCAAGCGGCCGTCCAAATTGTTCTCTTTCACTTGTATAGGAGGCGGTCATTCTAAGTGCTGTTTCAGTCACTCCTAACTGGACGGCACAAAGACTTACGAGCAAAATCTGAAAAAGCCAAGCAACACTTTCCTCGCCACCGAGTTTTTCAGCAGGTGTCTTATTGAATGACAATTCCCAGAGAGGTTCTCCTCGAGTTGAGTCGTTTGACTGCATAGTGACGCTCGGATCTTTAAGGTTCACTATGCAAACCACAGGTCCATCATCATCTATTGCAGTTACTAGAGCCGAGTCTGCAAGATCTGCATATTCGACCACGATCTTCTGACCATTGATAGCCCCATTTTCATAAGAGGTGTCTGGTTCCATAAATTGGTCATTTAACAGTTCTTGAGCTGCAAAAGTTAATAGCTTTGAGCCACTCACGACTTCAGGGAGTAAAGAACTTCTCTGACCTTCAGTACCGAATTTGTCTACTGTCATTGCAGAAACCAAAGTCGGAAGAAGGGGGATAGGGGCTACATGTTGCCCCTGTGAGCGAAGCAAACACACAAGTGCAATGATGTCTAAGCTGGCACCTCCGACATCTTCTTTAAGCGTTGCTCCTATCAATCCCGATGAAACGAACTTTTCCCAAAGCCCTCTATCGAACCACTCTTGAGAGTCTTCGATTCTTTTTAAGACTTCTGCATCTAGATGATCGTCGAGAATACGTGTAGCTAATTCTGCAATTTCATTATGTTCTTCGTCGAGATCAAAGTTCATTACTCAAACCTCATCTCCGTCTTTTCTCTCTCGGTAAGCCGAGTCCGGCCATTCCAATTATGTCCCTTTGTATCTCATTAGTTCCGCCACCAAAAGTTAGAACCCAAACAGACCGGTATCCATTCTCTATTTGCGACGCGAGATCTGATGCGGAGTCGCCTTCTATCAGGTGACCAGTAGCGCCAACAACTTCGGTAAGTTGTGTGTAAATACGGTGCATGGATTCTGAACCGTGAACCTTTATCGCCGATGCATCTGCAGGACCCATTTTCCCATGGGTATTAGCATGGGCAACCTCCCAGTTGAGAAGATCGAGATATCGCACGAGAGAGCGGCATTCAGCTAGTTTCACTTGAACCCATTCCTGATCAATAACTCGTCTTCCGTCTGGCAATAAATTTTCACTGGCCCAGTCAATTGCATCTCTTACAAGTCGCACCATTCGACCAGCTGCAAAAAGTGAAACTCTTTCATGGTTAAGTTGACTGGTGATCAAATTCCAGCCCCCGTTGATCTCCCCAATTCGCATGCTGTCAGAAACTCTGACGTTGTCGTAGAAAGTTGCCGTCGTATCAGTGGCTCCGAAGGTTTCAAAAGGTTGTATGGAGAAACCGGGATCTTTTGTGTCAACTAAGAAAAGAGTGATTCCTTTATGGCCCGGTGCTTCAG
>CAZMAW010000031.1:0-2003 GCA_964564495.1 uncultured Candidatus Nemicrothrix sp. | reverse complement strand
TCCCCTCCCGCCGCAGGTGACTGGCGGGCCCACCACTCGTCAGTCACCCGAGTGTTTCTGTCGGTAATTTCGAACGGCAAGGCCCAACTAGTTGATCTCGACTTGGCGGCGTCCTTCGAGAGCTCGGCCTAGAGTTAGCTCATCCGCATATTCGAGGTCGCCGCCAACTGGCAACCCGCTAGCAATCCGTGTAACCGAAACACCGAGAGGTTCTAGAAGTCTGGCGAGATACATTGCTGTTGCTTCTCCCTCTATATTGGGATTCGTGCAAAGAATAACTTCCGCTATCGCGTTTTCTTGGATCCGTTCAAGCAATTCTTTTACCCGGAGTTGCTCTGGGCCTATTCCATCTATGGGGTTTATGGCGCCTTGCAGAACATGGTAGAAGCCCTTATATTCCTGAGTTCTCTCTACCGCAACAATATCCCTTGGTTCCTCCACCACGCATAGAAGCGACGAGTCTCTTCGTGTGTCGGAGCAGATCTCACAAATAGTGTCGTCACTCATGTTGAAACATTTTTCACAAAACCGAACTTTGTCCTTCGCCTCACGGATGGCAACGGAAAGTCTCAATGCATCCTCGTCAGAGATTTTCACAAGATGAAATGCAATACGCTGGGCTGACTTGGGACCAACACCGGGTAATCTTCCAAGCTCGTCAATTAGTGTTTGAACAGCGGGCGTATAAATACTCATACTCTTCCTCCATGGCTGATCAAACATCCCCCTTCGAATGATTTTCTACACATCATCCACAATCTTTGCACCCGGGAAATTATCTTCCACTAGGGAAAACCCGTCACCAGCGGTCTCGTCAGCGTCATCGAGTGACTCTATATCAATACTCTCATCATCCGATGAATGAGAGGAGGGTTTAGCGGCTTGAGGCTTCCTAGTTTCAGCAACGCCATTGTCAACAACCAGATGAACTCTGACTTTTTTCTTTACTCTCTGAGCGAGAGATTCCTCCACTTCATCGACACATTCTGCACAACGGTCTCGGTGGATCTCATTTGGCAAGGAGAAAACGAGTCCTCCATTCTCGGAGGACACGAACTTCCCTCCACTGAAACGTGCTTTTGCTTTCCCTGTTAGCCCCTTCTTTATCTCAGGCCATAGTGCCTCGATCTCTTGCAAAGTAGGTAATCCTTCATTGGTAGTGTCCGTCATCACTGTCGGAGGGGCTACCTCGTCTTTAGTCGATTCAACAACTTCCTCATCAGGTGTAGAGGCTTCAGCAGATGAGTCTTCTGGGGATTTCCGTGGGACTAGTTCCTGCACTCCTTCCAGATGCTGCTCAATTTTCTCTATACGGCTCAAGATCGCATCAGAATCCGTTTGTAGCTTCGGATGCGTAAGCTTAAGAACCGCGACCTCAAGGTCGATTCTCGGATCGGGTGATTGACGCATACCTACTAGAGCAGCTCCAATGGTTTCAAGCGATCTTGTTATCGTGGCCAAGGGCATCCGCTCTGAAAGCCTCTTGGATAGGTCAGCCTGATGGTCAGAAATGTGATCAGGGGAAGCTCCCATGGCGGTAAGGAAGGCGTTACGCAAACGATCTATGAGTGTTTCTCCAATAACCCGTGGGGAGCGACCAGATTGGATCGCTTGACTCAACCCACTTATGACAGCACTTGGATCCCCAATGGTAATACCGTCGAGAATTTCTTCAACAGCGGTGTCATCATCTGGAGTTCCACCTCTCGCAAGGGCCTGTTCCAGCGCTGATAGCGCGTCACGGGCAGAGCCACCTCCAGCTCGGAGAACATAGTCGATCATCTCATCTGTTACGTCAAGGCCGGCATCTTGAGCTATCCATCTAAGGTGATCCCCTAGTAGATTCGCGGGAATCAATTCAAACTCAAAGTGCTGCGTCCTACTTCTGATCGTGGAGACGACTTTGTGCGGTTCGGTTGTTGCGAGCACAAAAACTACATGACCAGGGGGTTCTTCCAATGTTTTTAACAAAGCATTTTCAGCTCCGGACGTCAGCATATGGA
>CAZMAW010000030.1:0-2104 GCA_964564495.1 uncultured Candidatus Nemicrothrix sp. | reverse complement strand
TCAAATTCAGTCCTTAAGGGTTCAGGTTTAGCTATAGCGAAGCGGATCATATCTCCCTCTCTAACACCCCGGAATTGAGAAATCCCCTCCCATGGCGAAGGAGCGTCGCTATTTCGAAATAAAGTTAAGTCTGCTAAAAGGGTGTCTGCTACGAGACATCCCTTTTCACCCGTTGCAATAACTACCCGTTCTTTCATAGGTGATAACCAGTTAACCAAGTGATTAGTTACAATTCCGTTATTAAGTTGAGCTGTTATGGTTACAAGATCTTCGTGCTCTCTCCCAGCTTTGTAGGCGGTATGTGCTGATATTTTCTTATATTTTGCCCCACCAACCCAAGCCGTTAGATCAAGATCGTGTGTGGCAAGATCCATTACTACGCCAACGTCCTGGATTCGCACTGGAAATGGTCCAATGCGCCTGGTAGTAATCTGATAGAGTTCACCGAGTTCTCCATCTTCAATTCGATCTCTCATATTTCTGATGGCAGGGTTAAATCGTTCAATATGTCCTACTGCACCAATAAGATCTGATTTTTCAAAGGCGTCTGTTATTCTTTTTGCCGATTCAAAGTTCACTGCTAAAGGTTTTTCGACGAGAGTATGAATACCCGCTTCGCATAATCTAAGTGCAACACGTTCATGTTCGATGGTCGGGCACGCAACTACTGCCAAGTCAATTTTCTTTTCAATTAACTTGTCTACAGAGTCAAAAACCAGATCATCATCTATCGAGCCTGAGGGGTCTCCCATGGGGTCAGCTATTCCGATAAATTTTATTCCCTCGGTGGTAGATATAACTCTGGCATGATTCCGGCCCATTTTCCCCATCCCCACTAAACCTGCTCTTATGACCATGAATTAACCGCCTTTATAACCATCTCTACATCATTATCACTTAATAATGGATGGACTGGAATTGATAAAGCTTCTCGTGCAGCCCGCTCGGTTTCAGGAAGTTCCGCATTTACTTGGAATGAGGGCAATTTATGTACTGGGATTGGATAATAAACACCATGCCCAATTTCTTCCTTTTGGAGATGTTCTTGAAGTGATTCACGTTGATCCGTTCGGATTGTGTATTGGTGGTAAACATGCTTTACATTGTCTGCTACGAAGGGAGTATTCACATTGCCTAGTTGATGATTGTATTCTGTAGCAATTTCGCGTCTTCGTTCAGTCCTTCCATCCAGAGAACTCAATTGCACTCTCCCAATCGCCGCATGTAAATCAGTCATTCTGACATTGAAACCAACAATTTCATTTTTATAGCGTTCTTCCATCCCTTGGTTTCGAAGAAGTCGAGCTTTTCGAGCTACCTCATCATCTGAGGTCACAATCATTCCACCTTCTCCAGAAGTCATGTTTTTAGTTGGATAGAAGGAAAAAATTCCTGTTCCAAATGAACCGACTGCTTTTTCATCAAATTTAGCTAGATGAGCTTGTGCTGCATCTTCAAATAAATGAAGACCATGTCGCTGAGCGAGGCTTGTCAATGCAGCCATATTTGCTGGATGGCCATATAAATGGACAGGAAGGATACCAGCGGTATTTGGGCCTATCGAAGTTGCAGCAGCGTCCGCATCCATCGTGAAAGTCTGCGCGTCAATATCTACAAAGATCGGGATAGCCCCACAAAGACTTACTGCGTTTGCTGTTGCAGCAAATGTGAATGAAGGAACAAGTACTTCATCTCCAGGTTGGATTCCTGCAGCTAGCAAGCCAATGTGTAATGCCGAGGTTCCTGAATTGACAGCAATACAGTGGTGACCGCAAACCGTCTCGGAGAATTCTTGCTCAAATGCAGCGACTTCAGGCCCTTGAGCAAGCATGCCACTTTCAAGGACACGAAGGACGGCATTTTTTTCCATTTCACCAATAATTGGCTTGGATAGTGGGATCACTTTCCCAAATGTACAGGTTGGAAAGAAAAGAAGTGGTTGATTCAGGAGAATACTTGGGGATCGAGTTACAAAACCGCAGGTCAACACTAATTAGGGTTTGGCTCCGGATTCTATTTCGTCTGGTATGACATCGGCTTTGGTTACGTGTTCTATTTCAACAGGTGATTCAAACACAAAGATAACCTCTTAATATAGTCGTGT
>CAZMAW010000029.1:0-3261 GCA_964564495.1 uncultured Candidatus Nemicrothrix sp. | reverse complement strand
TACCACTTTTTTTAAACGATCCAGGGAGAGTCGCCGCTGACACAAAAGCGTATTTGTATTTGGATCCGTTTCGCCTTCTTGAACGAGCCGCTTACATGTGGCAACCAGAATTAGCGTTCGGAACCGTAACCCATCAAAACATTGGATATCTCTGGCCTATAGGACCATTTTTTGCTCTCGGAGATCTCCTATCGGTACCTGACTGGGTGGTTCAACGTTTATGGCTTGGTTCAATTATTCTCGCTGCGGGTCTGGGTGTTCGCTGGTTTCTTAAAACTCTCAGCTGGAAAGGAGGTGCTGTACTTGTAGCTTCGCTCTCCTACATGCTCAGCCCGTATCTTCTCAATTACATTGATCGACATTCCGTGATACTTCTACCCTGGGCAGGGCTCCCCTGGTTGATGGCTTTAACCGTTCGTTCATTACGGACCCCTGGTTGGAGGCACCCCGCTCTTTTCGGCCTAGTAACACTCACAATCGGGGGTGTTAATGCAAGCTCCCTTCTTCTAGTAGGTCTGGGGCCATTTATTTGGCTTATTTGGTCTGCTTTGGATAAATCGGCCACATGGCAAGAAGTTAGAAAGACAGCTTTAAAAATCGGAACTGCTTTTATAGCAACTGGCGTCTGGTGGATGGTGGCTCTCTCGATTCAGGCACAATATGGTCTTCCGACACTCCGCTTGACTGAGAATTACCGTGTTGTTTCAGATGCTGCTACTGCACCGGAGCTTTTTCGCGGGCTTGGTTATTGGTATTTTTATGGTCAGGGTCGAGTTGGCGCATGGATAGAACCTTCGACCTTGTACACACGCTGGGCATTGCCTCTTTCTTTCGCCCTCCCCCTGTTGGCAGTCCTTATTTCTGCTTTCGTAAAGTTCCGATATCGCGGCCACTTGCTTGCTTTGATGTTCATATCGATGCTTATCGCTATTGGGTCTCACCCCTATGATTCTCCGTCAATCCTTGGACGAATATTTCGTGAATGGACTCTAAGCGATTCAGGATTAGCACTCAGGAGCACTCCCAGGATTTTACCACTTCTCTTGCTTTCAATAGCAGTTTTTCTTGGTGCCGGTATTGCCGCTTTGAGCCTATTTAGGCCTCGGCTTGAGCATTTTGCGACATTTCTGATTTCACTCTTAATTATCGGTAATCTTTCACCTTTATGGACAGGGAGCCTCTTGGGGGAAACTGTCCAAAGACCTGAAGAAATTCCTGAATATTGGAATCAAACTGCTGACTATTTGGACTCAAAAGACCCCTCCACCCGTGTGCTGGAGATACCAGGCGCTGATTTTTCTGCTTATAGATGGGGCAATTCTGGCGACCCTCTTCTTCCTGGTTTGATGGATAGACCATATGCATCGCGCGAGCTGATACCTCTGGGTACTGAACCGTCAGCTGAGTTGATCGTGGCTTTTGATCGTGAAATCCAGGAGGGAAGATTCGATAAGAATTCATTAGCTCCGATGGCTCAACTCATGAATGTCGGTGATGTCGTCGTACGTTCAGATTTACAGTTCGAACGTTTTAGAACTCCACGCCCTGAGGAGCTCTGGTCTCAGCTCGTCGATTCCCCGGGTTTTTCTGATCCTGTTGAATTTGGCGAACGTGTCAGTAATATTGCCGGACCTGAACGCCCTATGCTGGACGAGCACACACTTGCCATTCCTTTTTCGCACGAAACCCCGCCTCCTTCTGCAGTGTTTGAGTTGAAAGATCAAGTGGAAATACTTCACTTAGCTGATCCATTTCGTCCAATTGTTATCTCAGGTGACGCGGAAGGTATTGTCCACGCTGCTTCTGAAGGGTTACTGGAAGCAGGCAGACCGGTAATTATGAGCGCCAGTTATGTCGAATCTCCAGATGAGTTAGCTTCGATGCTCACTCCGGAGGCTCGAATAGTGATTACTGACACTAACCGTAAAGCCGGTCAACGTTGGGGAACGATCCGAGAGACCAAGGGTTACACAGAACGTCTTGATGAAGAACCTGTCCGCTTAGATTTGTCCGATCACCGATTGAATTCTTTAGGTGCACATCCCTCTACAATTACTTTTTCTGAACAGAAGGAAATAGAAATAACTGCTTCTTCGTATGGAAATCCTGTGACTTTCACTGCAGGCGACCGCCCATTTCATGCAATTGACTCGTTTCCTGAAACTTCATGGACTGTGGGTGCTTTCAACAAAGTCATCGGCGAGGAACTACGTTTATCTTTTGACGAAAAAATCAGTATAGATAAAATCAGGTTCGCTCAAGTAAATGGAATCGGTCAAAACCGCTGGATAACAAAGGTGAGAGTCCATTTTGACGATGAACGTATAGACGTTGAACTTGGCGAAGTTTCACGCAGCGAACCTGGCCAGATGATCGAATTTGATTCTGTATTCTCCTCTTCTCTGACTATAGAGATACTGGAGACCGACGTCGGAGAACTTGATTATTACGCGGGTGTTACGGGTGTAGGTTTTTCCACGATCCGAGTTAATAACATTTCTCCTTCAGAGTCGATCAGAATGCCCACTGGCATTCTCGAAACCCTTGAGAGTGATATTGGTTCAGAACTTGTTGTTGTAGTTTCTCGTGAAAGATCCGACCCTCTTGACCCCATCCGCTCTGATCCTGAGGAAGTGATATCTAGAACTTTTGCAATCCCTTGGGAACGTGATTTTCACCTAAAGGGTGACGTTCGTATGTCCACCGACGCAGACTCTTCACTCATCGATAATGTGCTGGGTATTGACAAAATTTCTCTTAAAGCATCTAGCTCAATGTCGGGTCATTTGAGTTCCTCGCCACGTTCAGCATTCGACTCGAATTTCGATACTGCTTGGAGGACTGGGATCGGAAATCCGATAAACAGCTCCCTTGTTTACGAAACTGAAAAAGTACGAACTTTTGGAAACATTGCTGTTACCTATTTGGCAGATGGGAATCATTCAGTTCCGAGAAAAATCACTTTATTCGCCGATGGAGCCCCCCTCTCCTCTCTTTCAACGCCGGGGAAAATCACTGCCGAAACCACTCGCCATGAAACTATTAGCTTTAACAACGAGCCCTTTGATGCCGCTAGCATTTCAATAAACTTTGATGAAGTCGCTCACCGTACGACTATGGACTGGTATTCTGGTTTGCCACAGATAATGCCTTTAGGGATCTTGGAAATATCTGGGGTTCCTTTGATGACCGGCACAACTAATTATGTTGATTCTGGTTGTCGAAATGACCTGTTGACTCTCAACAACTCCCCACTAAGTA
>CAZMAW010000028.1:0-3493 GCA_964564495.1 uncultured Candidatus Nemicrothrix sp. | reverse complement strand
ACACTCGGGTGACTGACGAGTGGTGGGCCCGCCAGTCACCTGCGGCGGGAGGGGAAACGTCCGCAGTTTTCTGAGTGTTGCATTTTGTCCATAAGAATTGGGGATATCTTTCACCCAAATACAGCTTGGTCGGGTTGAAAACACTGTGTTTAGCTTTCGACCCTGTGGGTGAAACCAACTCTTAAGTTACAATTAGGTTACATTAAGACAATTATGTTGTCAAATCCACCGATTTCATTGAATACGGCTACAGAACCTAGGAAATCAAATGCACTAGGCGTAACAATTACGTTACCTTCACGTCACTCTGCACGCATAAGCAACATCAAGAACATACTTTCTACGGGCTAGCTTTTAGAACTAAGGCGTCACCCTGCCCGCCTCCACCACAGAGAGCAGCAGCTCCGATACCACCACCTTGGCGTCGTAGTTGATAAGCCAAGGTTAGGGCCAGACGATTTCCAGACATACCTATTGGATGGCCCAGCGCAATCGCTCCACCATTAACGTTTACTACAGCATCACTAATTCCAAGGTCTGCCATAGAAGCAACGGAAACCGCAGCGAACGCCTCATTAATTTCAAACAAGTCCAGTTCTGACAACGATATGTTGCCATTCGATAATGCTGCTGAGATGGCCCGCGATGGTTGTGTGAGCAGACTTGTATCCGGTCCAGCCACCTGCCCATAGGCAACGAGCTCAGCCAATGGCTGGATAGAAAGCCGATCTGCGATCGAGCGGGAAGAAATTACCACGGCCGATCCACCATCCGAAATCTGACTAGCATTTCCAGCAGTAATGTTTCCACTTTGAGAAAACGCAGGACGCAACTTCTGCAATCCATCCAGATCAGTTTCTGGGCGGACACCTTCATCATGTTCAAGGACGATCGGATCTCCCCGGCGTTGCGGGATTTCAACAGGGACAATCTCTTCGGATAGGTTGCCACTTGCAATTGCGGCAGCAGCTCGCTCATGAGATTGCTGAGCAACCATATCCTGACTTATACGATCAATACTGGCAGATGCAGCATATCTTTCCGTCCCTTCGCCCATAAGTTCCTTCTCTAATGCACAAAAGAGTCCATCATGTTGAATCACGTCCATCATCTCAGCATTGCCATATCGATACCCGCCTCTAGCCTTTGGGACGAGATAAGGGGCGTTCGTCATTGATTCCATACCCCCAGCGACAACGATGTCCGCGTCACCATTTTCGACCATCTGCGCCGCTAAATAAATTGCATTCAATCCCGATAAACAGACCTTGTTGATCGTGATAGCCGGTGTGCTCATTGGAATCTCTGCGTAACAGGCAGCCTGCCGAGCGGTCACCTGACCAGTCCCAGCCTGCAGAACTTGACCCATGATGACGTAATCAACCTCATCGGGAGAAACTTCAGCACGTTTCAGGGCACTGGAGATAGCGAGCCCCCCTAAATCAGAACCTGTGAAAGAAGAAAGTGAGCCGGATAGTTTCCCTATGGGAGTCCTTGCTCCGGCAAGAATCACTGTATTGTCCATCATTACTCCTCAAACCATTCCAGATGAGTGTACAAAACACCACTTTCATTGAAGTATGTTCATAAACTCACAAATCAAACTTAGAAATAAACCTAGCTATCTCATGACGCATTTACACTGGAAAGGCAACCAATTTGTTGGAGCAAGAAATGATTTTAACTGAAATAGACCATGTGGCGATTGCAGTGCACGACCTTGAAGCAGCGATTCGTTATTATGAGCAGGCATTTGGAGCCAAGGTGCACCATCGTGAAATTGTCGAACGAGACGGGGTAGAGGAAGCTCTGATTAAAGTAGCGGATAGTTACATACAGCTCACAACAGCAACTCGAGACGATTCACCAATTGCGAAATTTCTCGAAACCCGCGGAGAGGGACTCCATCACATCGGATACCGTGTTGATGATTGCAAGAAAGCACTCCAAGCCATGATTGATGCTGGAGCCCGCCCGATTGATGAGAACCCACGTCCCGGTTCTCGCGGTACAACTGTTGCATTCATACATCCCAAAGGATCGCTTGGAACTTTGATTGAACTTGTAGAAGAATAAACGTATTGATCAAATGTGGGGTTAAATGAATGAAAGTTCACCTTGTAGACGGAACTTATGAACTTTTTCGCCACTACTTTGGAGCCCCTTCCCATATAACGCCAGAAGGTCATGAAGTCGGTGCAACCCGCGCAGTCCTCGCCAGCATGTTCTCTCTCCTCGAACAAGGTGCAACCCATATCGGTATTGCGACGGATCACGTTATTCCCTCTTTCCGGAATGAACTCTACGACGGATACAAAGATGGTTCAGATATCGACCCAGACATACTGGGCCAATTCCATCTTCTCGAAGACCTTCTCGAAGCTGCAGGATTTGTTATCTTTCCAATGGTTCAGTACGAGGCCGATGATGCCCTCGCCTCAGCCGCTGTACGTTCCAATAAGGACGAAAGAGTAGATCAGGTTGTAATCTGCACCCCAGACAAAGATTTGGGACAGTGTCTTACCCCCGATTATAGGATCGTCCAATACGACCGGAGGAAAAAACTGCTAATGAACTACGAATCCATAATTGAAAAATTCGGCATCCCCCCAGAGTCGATTCCTGATTATCTAGGTCTAATGGGTGATACGGCAGATGGTTTTCCCGGATTGCAAGGCTGGGGGGCAAAATCATCTTCAAGTGTCTTAGCCGTCTACAACCATATTGAACATATTCCTGATGACCCTGAACAATGGGAAGTTTCCGTCCGAGGCGCAAACAAACTAGCCACAACCCTGAAAGAAAATCGAAAGCTCGCATTCCTGTTCCGAGATATAGCCACGCTGAGTTATGACGCCCCCACTTTTGGTTCCATCGATGAGCTCCATTGGGAAGGCCCTGGAAGCGATTTTGTTCAAATTGCTGAAAAGCTAGACGCTACACGACTGATCGAACGCGCTGAACTATTAGCAGGAAAGATCTAACTACAGGGATCTATCGGGTTCCTTAACCGTTGATGTTACTTGACGTCATTTCTGCTACCTTGAAGTTTCCGTAACTCGCTGGAAGAATAATGAAATGGAACTAGATGAAGCACTTGCATGGGTAGCAGAAAAAACTCATGGAATATTAATCACCATCCGTCGTGACGGTAGAGCGCAATCCTCCGATATTTCCTTCACATTGAAGGATGGAAAATTCTGTATTTCAGCGACTGCGTCAAGAGCAAAGACCCGGAACCTTTTAAAAGACGACCGAGCTGTTCTCCACGTCACATCTCCAAAAACCTGGTCATATATTTCTTTCGATGGAACGGTTGAAGTTACCTCACCAGCTCAGACTAAGAACGATGAAGTCAATCAGGAGCTAGCAGAAATATATCAACGGATTCTTGGGGAAGAACACCCGAACTGGGAAGAATTTCAGCAGGCGATGATCAACGATGGGCGATTGGTCCTCCGGTTTGTTCCACAGAGTGCAGTGGGGATGGTGA
>CAZMAW010000027.1:0-3498 GCA_964564495.1 uncultured Candidatus Nemicrothrix sp. | reverse complement strand
GTCCACGGGATAAACGTGTATATTTCCCAAAATGGAGGGGCCTACAATCGCATAAGACAAGAACTCGTCTCCGGAGGAGCAGTATCTACCGACCTTGAAAGCGGCACCAAATGGGGGATCATAGTTTCGCCGATACCTGCTGATGTGCCTCTGATGATAGCGGTGACGACTTTCAATCTTGATTACAGAGAATCCGGATGGTGGCCCATCGACGCATATTACGGGTCAGGTTTGGATTGTTTCACAGGTGCACCTGATGCCCCCAACATCGGGATCGTTAGCGCCGGCGCTGGTTCAGGGGAAACCAATATCCAGATTTTGCCCAATGGTTCCGACCCTGCCCCAGCTGAAGACATCGTCTCCTTTGCGGTGCTCGTCGATACTGGCAGCGGCTTCCAAGAAGTCCCAATCATCTCTAAAACTTTTGAATCATCCTTCAGTGGATACCTCCTTATTGTCTCACCTAATGATCATGCGCCGGCTGACTATCAGATCACTGCGACGGACGCCCATGGGAAAGTATCAGCAGTTGCTACTCGTTCTTGCCCCGACTCGGGCGTCGCGGAATGCAGTTAGGCTTTCCTGACGGATTATGATGCGATAAATTTGAATAAGCACAGTGAGAGGAGTATTAAATGAGCGGTCCACTAAAAGATATTCTGACGCCTGAATACGAGGCAGACCCGAACCCCATACTCGACGATATTCGAGAGAATCACCCCATCTACTTCCATGAAGGGCTTGACAGTTGGGTTCTATCCCGCCACGACGACATTCTGGAAGCTCTCCGCAACCCCGCGTTCACGACTGAAAACTATGCCTGGCAACTCGAACCTGTGCATGGGAAGAACATCCTCCAAATGGAAGGGTCAGACCACCGTTCCATGCGGGCTATTGTCACTCCAACTCTTCGAGGCGATCAACTCCGAGAAAACTTTGAATCCGTCGCGGAAAACAACGCCAAAGAACTGATTGACGTGTGGCGACATGACGGGGAAGTAGAGCTCGTAAGCCAGTTCACACTTCGACTCCCATTGAGCGTCATCATTGATGTCCTCGGCCTCGACGCTGAAGACAAACCCAAGTTCCATATCTGGTACAACGCGATCCACGACTACTTCACCAATACGGCCGGTGATCCTGAAGTCGAAGCGGCAGGACTACGAACCCACGATGAACTCAAAGCATTCATGATGCCGCTCATTGAAGAACGCAAGAAGAATCCGGGTGATGACCTCATCAGCAAAATCGTCCACGCAGAAATCGATGGAGAACGCATGTCGGACATCGATATTAAGTCCTACATCAGTTTCCTTCTCGTTGCCGGAAGTGAATCTACTGACCTCCAGATGTCAAACATGTGGTTACGGCTATTGGAGAATCCGGAGCAGCTCCAGGCGGTACGGGAAGACAGAAGCCTGATACGGACAGCTTTCGCTGAAGCGCTCCGACATACTCCCGCAGTACTTATGATCATGCGAGAAGCATCCGAAGATGTAGAGTTTCACGGTAAGACCATTCCCGCAGGAGCAACAGTGACACTCATGCTTGCAGCGGCGAACCGTGATCCTCGTAAATTCTCATCGCCGGAAACGTTCAACATTTTCCGAGATGATCTGGAAACAGATAAGGAATTCACCGCGGCAGCAAACCACATGACCTTTGCACTCGGTCGCCATTTCTGTATCGGCACTTACCTTGCTGTGATGGAAGCTGAGATCGCCACCAACCTTCTCCTTGATGCTATGGAGGACATCGAATTTGCTGATGGGAAATCTCCTCAACAAGTGGGGAGCTTCGTTCGTGCTCCGCGACACATGCCTCTCACCTTTACCCCTAGATAAACCATGAAGATTGTGTACAACCAATGGGCGTGCCAAGGCCACGGTCGATGTTTTGAACTCGCCCCAGAACTTTTCAAGCTTGACGACGAAGGGTTCGCTATCTTGTTGATCGCAGGGGAGCTTCCATCGGAACTTGAAGACAAAGCCCGACAAGTTGCCCAGAGATGCCCTGAATATGCAATAGAGCTCGACGGGAAATAGGGAACTTTGTTCGGTCACCCATAACCATGCCATCCACTTCACCCCAACAGGGAAAGGAAGCAGCTCCGGTGCATTGTCAACTGTAGGAGCTTTACCAAGCGAAGAGTAGGAGATTCGCTCTTCTAGGCGACGTAGCCGCTCCATCTTTGCGTTAGCTCTGCCCGTAATTTTTCATCTGAAAGATCGGCAAAGGATTCGTTCAGTTCAGCATTGAAGCGATCAAGAGCCCCCATGACGCTTAGACCTCCAGTTCCGTTTCGCGCATTGACAAGGCTTTCCTGGTCGCTAAAAACTTTGGCTTTCCATGACACAGAGAGGCGGACGTGCTCGTCACCATAGGAAGCTAAGATCTTTCCCTCTTCAATAACATTCCATTTGTTTCCATCGTGGAGGAGTTCTGTATTAATTGACATTCCATCCGGCGGCCCCATTTCCTTTGGTCCAACTCGTTCAACAAGATGATGCATGAAGTCGTTATCTCCGACAACGGCAGTATTCCACATATCCTCATGGCGGACACTGTCAGCATTACGGCCATTCGGCCAGTACCGGAAATAGCCGCGTTCGCCATGATGAAACCAAGCGACAGCTGTCGCAATAGAAACACGGATATCTTCAAATAATCGCGAAGAACCCATTGCCTGAAGGAACCATCCGGGTGCGTTGTGGCGGTCCACCCCGATGAATTCAGGAATATCAATATGCGAGAACGGGTGACCATCCATAGGGCTAGAAAGATTGACATAAACCTGTTCTGGAACGACGATTTCGCTGTTGAACATTTCTTTCGCCGCACCTATGAACCCCTCATGGTGTAGCAGGGGGGCGGAGTCATCGACGAGAACCTGACCATCAAATGCCCAGTCGCCTCGCCATGTCGGACCGATCAGGTACGACGGTGCATTCTTGATTACTTGCGGGGTCCGGTTTCTTGCATCTGCAGCGGTTTCTCCGCTGATCAGGTACCGGGCTGGCATAAAGTACGGACCATTTTTTCTGGCGATCTTCCGAATAGCTTCAGGGTCATCAACAACTTTTGCAATTGGTATAGGTTGGAGGCAACCGACCGGGCGGTCCACTTTCGTTGTCATGGTTTCAGGCTACGGCAGAAACGTAACAACTGCATAAAAACAACTTCTGCCAATATTTGCCCATATTGGCTGGAGAACTATCCTTCACGGAATGACCTACCCAAAGGACATTGCCGTCATTGATACCATGATCGGTTTTAAAGACGCGCAGAGCGGCCATTATGTTCCCCCATCAATCCGCGCAGAAGACCAAGGTGAGGCTCACGTCGCCGATTACATGTTCAAGGACATTCCAACCAAAGAGGGCCAGATCGATGCCGTGAAACGGACACTTGATGCGATGGACGCAAATGGAGTCGCCATGGGACTGATCACCCTCATGGGCGACCATGCCCGTAGAGCTGCCGAGGATCATCCGGAGC
>CAZMAW010000026.1:0-3773 GCA_964564495.1 uncultured Candidatus Nemicrothrix sp. | reverse complement strand
ACTCTTGGCAGCCGAAAATGACGATACCCTTTTGGAACTATACAAGAACGGTATTTGATGAAATTTATTAACTGGGTAAGGATAGTGGTGAGCAATGGGGGTTATGAAAATGTTATTTCAAATTGACTACAGGGTTTTTGAGGCGAATCGTGGGGATGCGTTGCGAGCATTCGGTAGCTTCACCCAAGAACAACTTGAATCCTTACTGGGTGATCACGGCGTGGACTTGATCGGCAGGTGGCATTCTCTTGGTGACGGAACCGGCACAATGATCGTGGAAACCGACGACTTCGATAAATGCAGCCAATTCCAACTCGCTTGGGCCGAAGTCTGTGATACGACTGTTAAACCTGTAGTGACTGATGTTCCATTACGGGAAGCGATCCAAGAACATTTCATACAGTAGTTCTGATGAAACGTATTTTGCTTTCGTCTTTCATAGTCTTTTTGGTTTCATCCGTGTTGTTTGCATGTGGTGGAAGCAGTGGTGAACAGTCGTCACCCTCCACAAATCAAACCAATGAAACTAGCTCTGACACTAACACTGACAGTGAAGAAACTGTAGACGAAACCGCGCAAGAGTCGACGCAGGGCTCTGGAGAAAAAACAAGTGAAGAATCGGAACAAGAACAGACTGTTGAAGAAACCGCGCCAGCAGAGGAAGAGGAACGGATTGCTTCAGACGTAGGGGTTACCGAAGACACAATAACTATTGCAGTCATCATTGCTGACTTAAAAGGGCTTCGAGATATTGGATTTCCGTTACCGGATGGCTTAACGAATGAAGCGCTAGCCGGTCGAATAGGAACATACCTTGAGGACTGGAATGAAGCAGGTGGAATCAACGGACGCACATTTGAAATCGTTGAAATCACTTGGAACCCTCTAGATCCGGCAACGATGGAGAATGCGTGCACTGAAGCAACCCTCGATAACGAAGTCTTTATGGCCATCAACGCTTCGGGGTTTGACCCAGCTTTCGTACCATGCTTTACCGAGGATAGCGATACGCTATTCATTCTTGGGGATAAAGCACCGCAATACATGTTCGATTCAGCCCCAGATAGATTATTCGGACTTTTCCCACCTGGAGAAATAGCAGCAGTACAAGCAGGAAGAATTTTTTTAGCTGAAACGGATCTCCCTGCAGGCTCTAAGATCGGGATCCTTGAATCAAATAACCCTGCTCCTCAAGCTGCTTCCGCAGAAGTTAAAGAAATGTTAGAAAACAATGGGTTTGAAACCGTAACAATCACGATTAATACACAAGCAGGTGATAACGCTGCTTCAAATGCTGAGGCGACTGCATCGGTTACGCAATTCAACGCTGAAGGTGTCTCAGAAGTTTTTGTTTTGTTGGGCTTCCTCCAAACAGATGGATTTTGGGGAGAAGTCGAAGCACTTAATGTTTCTTGGGGTAGAACACTTGTTGATGTCGCACCAGGTATGTGTACACAATTTGGTGCAAGTCGAACAAACCCAGCTGCCGCGGGCTCAACTTGTGTTACATCAACTGATGCCTACAGTCTGGTAGATGGTGGACTTCGTGAAGATCAATCATTCGAAGCACAATGTCGTACAGAGTGGCTAAATCATTTCCCAGTTTTCGAAGGGAGAAGCGACATAGGGGTTCCATCAGGTGAAGTTAATTTGGAGACCTCAGATGGGGAGCTTCTCAATTCTGATTTTGCTCCCCAAGAATGCACAATCGTTTATGCACTTCAATATGCGTTTGAAAAAGCCGGGGTCAATCCAACACGTGATTCTGTTGCTGCTGCTCTAAAGACGTATTCCGGACCAGCAGCCCAAATATCGAACGGTGAAGGAGCATTTGGAGAAGATAAGAACTTTTTCTCCACGAACATGTGGCAAGTAGAATTCAGGATTGTTCCTTCTGACACCCCACGTGGGTCCGACGGTACATTCAATGGATGCCCCGCACCTACAAACTGTTGGGTTCCAGTTTCTGGACAATGGTTTAGTATTGAATGAGTAAAAAAACCATTTCAATAGGGTACCGGAATCCATTTCTCGCTGACAGCGAGAACCCCATCGCCCATGGGCGATGCGACCAACAAGACAACACGCCCATCTCAGGCCCTCGTCCAAATGGTGGTAAGTGGCTTTCAATGGACGAAATGGTCCATACGTGGATCGGACCCGGTCATTTCGGTGGGCTTATCTCCGGCCAGTATGCTGATGGTGGAAGAGTGATTTGGAGTAATGGTCGAGAACAGATAGTCAAACTGGATTATGACACGTTGGAAATAGTCGCAACTTATGATGTCGCTGAAGTCACTAGCAGAGCGCAGCTCGAAGAGGATATAGCAGGATTAGATGAGTTAACGGGCGATGCAGCTATTGGCCATGCTGCCACCATGGCGATGCGATACCTAACCGGGCTGGATGGCGTCTATTCACTTTTGGATGCTGAGGGTACTCTTTTCCTCGGTAGAAAAGAAGAAGTGGTTGCATATTGCGATGCTGTTCCTGATGACCGTACCTCAGCGATTATAGAGAAAGCTAGATGGGGAAAGCCTGCAAACATCGATGGTTATTTTGTCGGCATCAACATCACTCATGATGGCCGTTTGGTTTTATCTACCGATCACGGGTGGATAGTTTGCCTTGAACGGGACTTCAGTGGATACACCACGCTTCGACTTCCAGAAGCTGAGAAAGACGCTGCCGAACATTGCGCCCGCATGGAAGAAGAACGGGGAAATACTGGATACGGCTGGGTACGTACTAGTTTGTGTACGGACGATCGTGGCGGGATTTATGCCAGTTCAGTGGATCATCTCCATAGGGTTGTGTGGACAGGGGAAAGACTTTCACTTGACGAAGAAGATGGCGCTTGGGTTGCAGAATACCGCAATGGGACAGGTCGTGGTTCGGGGACCACTCCGTGCCTTATGGGTTTTGGCGACGATGAAGACCGATTTGTCGTTATCGGTGATGGAGATGACGTAGTGAATATCACCCTTTTTTGGCGAGACCAAATTCCTGACGATTGGGAATGCCTACCTGATGCACCGTCTCGAAGAATAGCGGGCTTAGGACCCGCAAATATGGGTGACTCTAGCCTAAAAGAGATACAAACCGAGCAGTCCATAACCGTATCCGGTTATGGAGCCATGACCGTGAACAATCACCCAGCGTCAATACCCGAATTCCTTCCGGAACGCGGAGCAAGAATGTTGTCCTTTTTTCTAGGCAATGACCCGACGTACACCCCATTTGGCTTGCACAAATTTGAATGGGATCCCAAATCCCGTTCTTTCAATGAATCTTGGGTCGCTCTCGAAGTTAGTTCACCGAACTCGGTCCCTTTCGTTAGTCAAGCTGAAGATTTGGTTTACACTTGCGGGGTTCGCGAGGAGAAGTGGTCGATTGAAGCCATCGATTGGTCGACCGGCCAATCAGTCGGCTACTGGATTCTAGGGGGATCCCAGTTCAACACTTTGGGCGCAGGTATCACCATTGATGATGACGGCCGGATCGTATGCGGTTCGATCTTTGGAAAAACACGATTGATCGTCTAACGCTAGGCAATGGGAGCAGCGATTGCTGGTGAAGAACCTGTAGTTGTTGAGTTCATCTTCAATGAATGGGCTTCGGGTGATTAGAGACCTAACCTACGAATCACTCGCTGCCACCTTCATTCTCTAGAAAGTAACTCGGGATAAAACGTGTGGTGGGGGGGCAACAAGTGTTTGACCGCCCCCCCCATAATTATGTATCAAAAAAGTTTTTATTTTGTGTGTTATCCA
>CAZMAW010000025.1:0-4476 GCA_964564495.1 uncultured Candidatus Nemicrothrix sp. | reverse complement strand
ACAGGATTTATGAGTCAGTGAAAATTTTACTAAATATAATACTCAAACTAGTTCTTACGGTTTTTATAACTGCTAGTGCAATGGCTCAGCTGCCAGAACTAAGCTTACCTTCGACCATAAGCGGGGCTTCCACCACGGCTAGATTTTTCGGTGGAGCATCGAGCGATAATGGGGCATCGTTTGCAAGTAGTTTCGACTACGATCAGCAAATTGACATCGACGTAAAGATCCAGGTTGAAAGTGGGCAGTTAAATACTATGGGCAACCTTTATGTATTTATTCTCTGGAATAATCAGTATTTTATACGCGTTGAGTCAGGTGGCTACGAGATTTGGGATTTGACGTTAGCAAATCTGAAGGCAGCATTTCCAGCCGTGACTTTACAGACGAGCCATACGATTAAGATCGTCGATGATGTGGCGTTTGGCCCTGCCGGGGTTTCTGATACGACGCTAGGTATATATCTGGCCTACGATAGTATGGCAGCGGAGGACGAGATTTATTACAGTGGTGCTCCGCTTAGTGTGACTATTAATCCGCCGCTTACTGCCTTGGAAGGCTGTGCGAAGCCTTTTTACTCTGATTTTCCAATTCCGGTAAGCTCAGATAACGTTCACCGTTATTATAAGTTTTCATGGCAGAGCGATCCTATTTTTTGTGCTAACTTTTATGGTTCAGTTCCAGCCGAGCTCAAAGATAAGATTAGAAGAGCGCTAAGTTTTGCGAAAGGAAAATTAGGCCTTCTCGCTCCCTTTAATGGTTTTTTTGTCAACTTAGAAATGTCTGACAAGGCTGGGTATATAGCGGACGTATGTGACACTTTGCCGGCTAGGACATATGACGTAGAGGACAAACAGTTTAAGATCATATCCAGAGCGATTTGCATTCAGAATGCAGACCCTGTAAATCTAGAAAACCCTAGGGGTGGCGGAGGAGCGGGGCACGAAGGATTTCATAATGGAGGCGGATCTGAGGTTTCTATAAATACTTATTTTGAATCTAACCAATGGCTAAACGCTGGCTATTCCAGCGAAGAAGCGGCAAAGAAATACTTCAGTGATGACATAACCAAGGTTGCAATACATGAATTTTTTCACGCTCACCAACAAACATTAATGTGGTATTTTGAGGAAAAGAAAGAATTTGGAATACCTATATCGTTGATGGAAGATTTCGCTAGTTACACGAATGAAAAGTACGAGCACGATAAAGTTCTTTACACTCCGCATTGGATAGAAGAAGGTTCTGCTGAATTTGCTGCATATTTATTAATGTTGCAATACGATGCTACTTTTAACGCTAGAGATTTGTTTCTTCTGCAACTTGATAACGCTCGAGATCGAATTAGCGCTGGAAAAGTAGTAAATGATACAGTTAGTTTGCAAGATTATGAGTATCAGACTAGAGAAGAGCTTGTAGAGTCTGAAAATAATCCATCTGGTGTTGCACGAACACCAAGGGGAAAATTTGATATGGGTTTGTGGGCAATGGTTTATTTGTGGCACAAAGATCCCAGTAATTTACAAGGAATCATGGTTGACTATTTCAAGAATTGGGGTGAGCAAGAGAATCTTCACCCGAGAGAAGGTTGGAAATATTCTTTTCAGAAAACTTTCAATATCTCAATAGAGGACTTTTATACAGAATTCGATGCATTTATGGCAAAGCCGCGGGCCGAGCAAGTATCAATTTTAAAAACGAATGAAGAATTTATAGCGGCGACATTTTCCCCGGCAACACCGTAAAAATGCTACTTCATCACTCCAATTAGCTTTTAAGTATGGGGCTTAGAGAAGGAACAGATGTCTCTCCGTCCGCACTAACCACTCCATTAAGTCTCTGAAATCCCTGAAGTCTCTCCAGAACAGGGGCCAAAGTAGACAATGGGGTAGACCAAAAGGCATCCTCATTGTTTGAGTTTTATGAGGTTTCTCCTAGAGGTTAATAATAGAAGGTAACCTAATGAGAAAACTAATCACTACAGTCTTTCTATTAATGGTGCTATCCAGTGTTTCTTATGGGCAGGAAAGCGGCATTGCTTCATTTAGCATGGAGAGCTACGTCCTTACCGTGCCGGTACTGGATGTCCAGGGGGTAGGTGTTTATAAAGTAGAGCTGAAGCTGATTGAGAATTCCCGCTTCAAACTGACTACTGCCTCGGAAATTGATGGAGCAACGACCGAAAATTTTTATCAGACTAATACATCCACGATGATTTTGCCTAAAGTCTCTGTGCTGCAAGGCGGTGCGGAAATTGCCCGCTATGCATTACACCTTCTGTTAGAAGACTTAGAAAGCCTGCTTTTCAGCGTGGCTTATTTGAACGAATTGTCGCTGCCTGCATCTGCTAATCGAGAGGAAATTTGCAGTGACTATGGCTGTTTCGAGCTCCAAACCAAACTCGCCACGCAAGAAGATGGAGAGATAACTGCGGAGGGGATATCGGCGAAAAAGGTGCTTTGGGAACGTGATGAGTTAGATAGTATAAGCACGAAACAAAGTTTGCCGAGCTTGTCCAATATTGAGAGAGTCGGCCATCAAGCAGCACCTAGCGCCGTCGTCGTGTTTGGAGATTGGTGCATGAACCAGTCGCCCAACGCAGATCTCGACGAGCCTGTTTTTCATTCCACTGTACCAGGGACTGGTTTTTTTGTGAGTGACTCCCTCGTTCTTACAACAACCAATGCGCTCCGTACCATGGAGGACGCGCCCTCTTTTATCCGCCTTCCAGGTCCATCCCCCCATGGGGCAGATGCTTGCCAGAGTTACGGGGAACAACTTTCGAAGGACGGCGCTAACTACATTCTTGAAAGCGGAGCTGGCCCGGTAATTCAGCTTTTTGACGGTCGGTGGGCTCTGGGAGAGGTAGTCTGGACTGACGATGCTACCGGATTAGGTGCTGTTCGGCTTGTTGCTGTAACTGATGATCGTAAGCTACCCTTAGCCTCTTGGGCGCAGTGGGATGGGCCTGGAGACAACCAGCATTGGCTTAGCCTGCGTGCATCCGATGTTTACCAAATTGGCGAAACGGCGACAGTGCACCATCCCGACTTGGCTCGTCCCGAAGGTGGATGGTTTGTTTCGCCCAATAGTGCGTTGACCTGCAGTATCAATGCAAACAGCCAGCTTCTTTACCTCAATCATTACAGTGATATTGGAAGTGACGGAGCACCTATCTTAGATGACACAGGGTCTGTTATAGCTATCGTAGAGGGTCAAAGGAGTGATTCAGATGGGACGCTATGCCCAGCGAACAAAGCTACGACTACCAAAAATTCTTTGGGCCCACTGCCTCGTTATTACGCTGATAGCACTTCACTGACGGTAGGTGCTCCAATCACCTCAGCGCTAATCGATGCTCTAAGGATAATTGACCCCTCAATCAATTCAAATCCTGCGCCTCGGAGTGAAGAATTACCTGACCGACCTGCGGTCTCCCTCGAAAACTTTCAGCGCTTCGAAGTTCCAGTGATGAGTGATGAATTTACGGTGTCTGGGTTCCCCGTGTCCGAGCTAAACTCAACCGCTATAGACACTGCTAAGCAAGCAACTCTAGCGTTCATTCGCGAAACCGGATGTCCTGCCTGCGAAGAAAATGAATTAAATTTGAATTTTAATGTCCCCTGTATTTGCACAGGATTTGCGGTTTCAGAGCATCTTATCGTGACCAATGATCATTGTGTTGCTCAATTGTCGATAGGAGCTAAGACAACCTTTAGAACTTTTTACGGCCAAGATGTAGAAGCTGAACTTGTTGGGAAAACCTCGCTTGACGGCGAGGCGGAAATGAATCTTCGTTATAACGAAATCTTCGGCAACCCAAAGGGCGATGGAGTGCCTCTGACGGGAATTGAACGAGGTGATGTTGCTCTACTAAGGACGTCTCAAGCGATGAATCTCATTCCGATCAAAATTGCGGATTCTTCGACGTTAGAGCCCTGGCAGCCATTGATTACTGTGGGTCATCCCAGCACCATGGCTAGAACTGGCCCCTGGGTAACGGGAGTTGGATCCTTCTTGGGAGCAGACTATTTTACTCGGACTTCACAGTCCTATAATCTTCCGGCCCAGCAAGGGGCAAGTGGTAGCGCCGTTGTCAACCTTAAAGGGGAATTAGTTGGCCAAATTGCCAACGGGGGCGTAGCCTCAATCGCGGAAAAGTCGACAGTACTGCCCAAAAAATACAATCTTTTCGCAGTTGAACTGGAGGTTGATCTTTTGGAAACCTCCCCTGCGCCATATTCTCAATATTCCGGAATTCCCATCAGTTTACAGGTTTCTAACGGGGCTCCCAGCAATTACATTAAAGAGATGATAGATAAATGGGCGCCCGGAGAATTGCCTTGAACCTATGCTTCTCCTGAAGCTAAGTGTCTTGAATATGCCACTAATTAGATTAACCCAGCCTTAATTCCTTTTTACTATCACTTAAATTCCTAGCTGACATTTAATCCACCGTGATCTCTTTCGAATTTG
>CAZMAW010000024.1:0-11076 GCA_964564495.1 uncultured Candidatus Nemicrothrix sp. | reverse complement strand
TGTTCACCTTGTGGGCCTTGCGCGCCAGCAGGACCCTGAGGGCCTTGTTCACCTTAAGCGCCAGCAGGACCCTGAGGGCCTTGTTCACCTTGGGCGCCAGCAGCTCCAGCAGGACCCGTATCAGTAAAAGCCGGCGTCTCAACCGTTTCACTTCCCTTTGCTTCAAGCGCAACTATTCGTTTTTCCAGGTCGTCATTGCTGCTACAGCTAAACAACGGAAGGCAGGCCACAACAATGGCGTATAACAACAAACGACGCATCAGATTAGATAACCAGACCCTTAACACTTAGGCAAAATGAGGCTATTTGTTCTTGATTAAGGAACAGAGTATCGCTGTGATGATTCCACTGATAATGATTGCCCATATGGACCACTTGTGAGTACTAACTGTTCCGATTTCTCCTGATTCAAGAATAGCGGCAACAACTGCTGATCCTAAAGAGCCGCCAATTCTGTAGCCGGTCTGCAATATTGCTGTTCCGGTTCCGACAAGTGAAGGCTCAAGCTCTTGGGTCCCAACTGCGGTTGTGTTGGAGAGAATTGTTGCCATACCAATACCTGCTGCGACCAGTGCAGGGAGCATAGAGAGTATCGATGGTGAATCTCCTGCTGCTAAATTCGTTGCAAGAAAACCCAACGTGAAGATAACTGCCCCACCTGCCATTACACCTCGGAAACCATTTCTATCGGCAAACCGGCCTGCTGGCTGCGCGATAAAAACCATACTTCCTGGCATCACTGTCAATAACAGACCTGTTTTCATAGGGCTGTAACCCCAGACATCAATTGCGTAGCTCAGTAGAGCTAACCACATTCCAAAAAACATGAGCGATGAGATAAAGCCGATCATTGCGCTAAGGACAAAAGTATTATTTGTGAACACATGCAGGGGAAGAACAGGCGACTCATGTGTCTTTGATCTCATTACTACCAATGCCATGAAAAGAAAACCGCCTACAAAGGAACAAATCGTTTGAGGACTCGCCCAACCCCAATCATTTCCCTCTAAAAGAGCCAGCACAAACAAGGAGATACCCAACATGGCAGCAAAGGTTCCTAGATAATCTATTTTGGTTTTTTCAGTAGAACGATGATCGGTGTTCCAGTATGGAATGCCTAGACAAATCACCAATGTACTGACCGGTATGACCGATAAGAATAACACTCTCCATGAGGCGTATTCGACAAAAATCGAGGACAGAACCGGACCTGATACACCTGCTGTAGCTGTCCAAAATGCCCATCTTCCCATAGCGGTAGCGAGAAGCCCCGGTTCGGTTTCTCTGACAATGATCGCTATCGAACTTACCCCTAATCCAGCCAGAGCTGCCGCTTGTAATCCTCTCCCCATTACTAGCAGGAGAAGATTAGGGGAAACAGCGCTCAACAGTGACCCAGCTACAGATGCTCCTGCAGAAGTAATCATGATCCGGTTATGGCCATAACGGTCAGCTAGGTGTCCGGTTTGGAGTAGTACTGCCGCACTGACTATCCCCACTATTGTCAATATCCAAGTCGTGGCCGCCGTATCCCCATTCCCGAGACTTGATCGTATAGCAGGGAAGAGGATAAACGTGCTTGTTGAGTCAAAGCCAGCGATAAAACCGCACAGTAAAGTGGCCCACAGTAAACGACTTCGCCCCTCCGTATTCTTCTCAAAAGAGTTTTTAGTCCATGACTGCACTCTTGAACACTAGGGCAGAAGAATATATTTACAAAAGATGGACTTCATTTTCTTTTCCTATGAAGTTGCTCAGGAGAGAGAAGGTTTTACAAGTAATTTCATAGACCTGTAACTTATATTTTTTGCAAAATCGAACTCTGGGCTGTAAGAAATCTGTAGTGGTTTCATCTATCTACAGAACGTATGAAGCTAACGAAAGAGAAAATAACATGAGAAGTCAAGAAGTTCTAAAGAAAAAATGGATGGTGCTTTTGTGCGTTGCGGTACTTCTCGCAGCATCGTGCGGATCAAACTCGAATATTGAAGACGCACTCCGTGAAGAGCTAAGTCAAACTCAAGCACAGGTGGAAGAACTGCAACAGAATATTCAGGATCTTCAACAAAATACAGAGAACCAACCAGTACAGGTCGAAGAGTCTCAAGATGAAATTGCTCAGGAAGAACTAGCAGAAAACTCAGATGAGCAGGTGGAAGACTCCCAAGATGAATCAGAAGTTGATCAAATAATGCGAGAAGAAATGATGCTTCTCAGGCCCTACTTATGGCTTGAGAATAGTGAAGCGGTTGAAGAACTCCAAGAACTTTTAGGAATAGAAGCAGATGGATGGTATGGGGCAATTACTAGAGAAGCCCATTTGGCTGCTTTAGAAGAAAAGGGATTCCTTGCAGATGGTGTACCCGATGAAGAACCGCCTCCTTGCCCACCTCAAGATCCAATGCCCGATTCTGAGGTGATACCGATGGCATCGATTGTCTTAGATATGGATGGGGATGGAAATACTGAGGTCGGTCAAACTACTTACAACTCGGACACCGAAAGATTCTATGCCGTAGTTTCAGGTGCTGAGTTTGGCACCTATTGGGTAGAGTTGGACGACATTGGACCAGGGCCGGCGAATCAATGGAAAGCAAGCTATGGTACCGACGTAAATGACGATAACAGAAGTGAATTTTGGGTACGTCAAATTCCATTCGGAGCGTCCACTGTCGGATATCGTCTGCTGATCTTTGAAGATTGTGAACTACGGATTGCATACATCCCTGACAGTAATGAGCTTTTTGTAGATGGAGGGACAGTCGGGACGTCATGGAGAATTGCATGCGAAACCGAAGATGGTTTACCGGTCCTCGTCCAATACCAAATAATAACAGGAGCTACAGAAGCTGAACAGTCAAATACCGGAATGGTATATGAATTAACCTCAACAGGACTCGTTTTTATAAAGGTACGAAATCTAGAAACATTTGAAGATCCCGGAGGGCCTTATGGAACGGAATGTGAAAGTTGGACTACTGATTCTCCACCCTGGATTAGTTCATAAAATTGGCTGTTAAGCCATATCGCTATTGTTGAGGGTTAAGGCGCTGTTTAAAGCTATGCAGAACCCCAGCTTTTACGCAAACTGAGAAAACAGCGATTACAGTCCTATCTATGGGGAAACCTCCAAAGATGCGAAAAGGCAATAGTCGTATTACCGAAAAGGGGACGCGACCAAAGGGACAAGAGAAAAAAGCTGAGAAGGTACCACACGTGCATGGGCCGGATTGTAACCACTAGGTCTCTGATGAAAGTAACGAGGTTAAACAATTTCTTTGGCGCAGAAATCCAAGGAATTGACGGATCAAACCTTACAGATGCGAATATCGACGACTTAAAGCACCTATGGCTTGCACATAAGGTCTTAGTTCTCCGGAATCTAGTATTGACTCCGCAAGAGCATGTAGATTTCTCCCGTAATTTCGGTGATCTTGAAGCTCACCCTCACGTTCAAAAAAACCGAGGGGATCCGGATATCCCAGAGATATTGATTCTGGAAGCAGGAGGCCCAAAGCGGGCGCTCGCAACTGATTGGCACTCTGATGTGACGTTCAAGGAAAAACCGCCAATGGGATCTATTCTCAGGGGGATAGTCATTCCAGAAGTCGGCGGGGATACTTGCTTCGCTGATGCGACTGCTGCATTTAACCGTTTGGATGAAGAAACGAAAAGAAAAGTAGAGACGTTATCGGCAACTCATGATTGGTATACGGAAACTAACCCTTCTGCACCGAGAAATGAAGATGATGTAGATAGGGAGAAGTATCCTCTTGTTCACCACCCAGTGATACGAACGCATCCTGAGACAGGTGCGAAGGCAATATATACCAATAATTTCTTTACATCACACATCGAGGGTGTCGACGAACAAGAAAGTAAGTATCTGCTGCGAAAATTAGCAGCGGCGATTCGTGATCCAAGTATTCAAATTCGGGTTAGATGGGACGAAACGACAGTAGTTATGTGGGATAACAGATGTGTGCAACATACAGGAACGGATGATTTCATACCGGCACATCGCAGGATGGAAAGAACAACAATTATCGGTGACCGGCCATTTTGACATAAGGCTGTGTAGGTTGCTGGAGGCTGCGTGTTACAGGGTCCCTTTTGATGCCTATTTCAGTGACTAGTCAACGTCGAGAAAGATACATTCGCCGGGGCATTCCTCAGCTGCGTCAATCGTTGCTTCAACAAGATCGTCAGGGACATCGACGGGTTCGTGGAAACTATGCGTCGGTTCTGCAGGGACTTCCGTTCCCGCTTCTCTCACGTAGTAGAGGCCGTCTTCAGAGCCGAAGAAAATCGCTGGAGCGATCTCCTCACAGATACCGTCGCCAGTACACAAATCCTGATCTATCCATACTTTTATTCCGCTCATATGGTCACCATGTGTGTTTGGGAGGGTGCAAGGTTCATAATCCTGCCCTCATTCTTACATATAATTCCCATTCAAAAGCGAAATAGTAGTTTGAATGACCTGATTTTTCATTTATGTCACAATATAGAATGAGATGGGAATAATTGTTACTTTTGTGGGCCCTAGAGGCTGTGTGTTCCAGGGATTTAAGATATGCCGTTAAGGTAATTACATGGTTAAGGGTCAACTGGTTTCGCTTTCCGCATGTCATGTGAACGCTTTAGAGGTGTTCTTAAGAGAATTTGAGGAATCTGGAGATGTATTACATGGCTATTTCTTTGACCTATCCATGAGTATCAAAAAAGTTATTTCAACACTTGAAGCATGGGAAAGAGGAGATGAACTTCCAGATGGTTGGGTTCCAAATTCAACTTGGTTTTGGGAAAATGATGGAGTTTTGCAGGGGGTGATTAACGTACGTCATTGCCTTAGCCCTTGGCTTGAAAAAAATGGAGGGCACATAGGCTATTCGGTCGCACCATCACAACGTCAACAGGGTGTAGCGACGTCAATGCTTAGATCGGCGCTCATCAAATGCAAAGAATTAGAGATTCGCAGGGCCATGGTGATTTGCGATTCAGATAATGTCGGGTCGGTTAAAGCTATCGAAGCAAACAACGGGGTTCTTGAACGAGAAGAGAACGGTCAACGCTGGTACTTGATTGTGTCTTATTAGGAGGTTACAGAAGTTACATTCTTAACTATTTGGGGCTTTACTTGTCGGGACGGAGTTATCTCTGATAGCGGAGAATAGAACCTAGAGCGAGCATCACTACGACAGTCGAAAGAATCTGAAGAACATTTAGCGATTCTCCTAAAAAAATCCACGCTAATGCAGCTGCTGCTACAGGTACGAACAAAGTAAAGCTAGAGCCAACCCAAAGAGGAATACGCACAAGCGACCAATTCATTAGGGAATGTCCGATAACTCCTGCGATAGCAGCGAGAAGCAGAAGCCAGAGAATATTTTCTCTAGAAGGAACTGAAAATGATACCCCTAGGACTAAAGCAATAATGAAGCTCATGATGGCAGTTATTGCCCCTGTGGATGCTGTGTATTCCATCGGAGTGATTCTGTCTTGTGTTTTTTTCGAGAGGATAAAGTATGCAGACCATGCAAAAAGTGCTCCTACGGAAAACAAGTCCCCTGTCAAATTCCATTCAGCTGAACCTGATGATCCGACTAGAACTCCGACCGTACCGAGTAGGGCTATGAGTCCGATTCCTAGCTCTCGCTTTCGGATTTTTTCTCCTAATGCCTTATATCCATAGATAGATACGATGATCGGTTGCAATGAGCCGATGATCATAGCATTCACAATCGTGGTACGTTTCAAAGCCTCATAGAAAAATGCGACGTCAAGGCCCAAGGCCAATCCCCCCCAAATTGATACACGTAACGCACGGATAGTGAGAGGAGTTCCTTTTGCCATCATGAAGATCGCCAACAAAGAGGAATAGAAGGTGAATCGGTACACAGCTATTTCACTAGAGCTCAGAGAGATATGCTTAATGATGACTCCAGATGCCCCCCAAGCGGTTACAGCGACAGCGGCACCGATCAAGGCAACCGTTGCTTCTTGGTTAGATTTTTGCAAAGGGGTTGAGGGCATTAATACAATTCCACCATATTTACAGGGGGTTTAAGACACTGCTTGATAGATTACAAGCAAAGATCCGACCCTGGCCCACCTCCGCGCATACACATTGCTCGGTACTGCGCATCTGTGATTACAAAAGATCCATCAGTTTGAATTGAAGTAAAGAAGGTGAATCTGATTCCAGAATTTGAATCGCCCATGAGTCCGATAACATCAACCGAAAGAATATTGTTGACATAATCAAGTTCTGAAATAACAATCCGCATTGGTCCACCTTCAGCATTCGGATCACGCTCGTATTGGTCTTCAACATCTGATAAAAAGTCTTCAAGGTTTTGTGCGGTAAGGCCGACCCAGTCGTCGGGGTTGAAATTTTGCCAAGGATCCGCCATCCTGCTCAGATAATACGAGGATGCCCACGCTCCCGACCCACCGTCCCATGAAATACACCACCAGATTGATTGAGGTAACTGCCTAGCGAATCCCAGTGCCACCACTGTGTCATCAAGCGGGTCAAGTGTTCCAACAAGTGGGGAACTCACACCGGGGTCTTCATGGATTTCTAGAATATCCCAATGTTCAACGCCTACCACAGCAATAACAGATCCAGCTCCTGGAAGGTACAGCCATTCGTCAGGGTCTAGAAGGGTACCGACGTTTGTTGCGGAACAATCCCCCTCGAAAGGTCCTGCTTCCTGCGCCTCTTCGGCTGGTTCGTTACTGGAGGCTTCTTCACCGGTTTCTTCCTGCGCCTCTTCGGCTGGTTCGTTACTGGAGGCTTCTTCACCGGTTTCTTCCTGCGCCTCTTCTGTAGGTGAAACCTCCTCTTCGGTCGTACTTTCGATATTGTCCGAGGTTTCATTTTGGTTTTGGGATTTGTCGTTCTCTCCACATCCTGAAAGCACAAGAAGAGCCAAAGCGACTGCCACAGCAATCCCAAATGATGGTTTAACCTTTCGTCTCATACTCTCACTGTATTCCAGACCTTTAACACAGACCTAGTTGTTACATATATATGGGTGCTAGAGGGCATGTGTTTATAGAGGTTTAATTCGATGGTGCTAGGACCTCTAGGGTTTCCCATAAAGATGCCTCAGATTCTAGCCCTATGTGAAGCGGGTGAATACAGATATGTGTTGCTCCAGCTTCTTCATGTTCGGTCAAACGGGTATTGATTTGATCGGGTGTCCCCCACGCAACGATTGCATCTATGAAGCGATCCGTTCCCTGATCAATATCCTCGTCTGAGAAACCTAGCCGTTTCCAGTTGTTTCGATAGTTAGGCAGACTTGCGTGGCGGCTGTACGATGATCGGGCTACACCATGGGCTACGTCCCTATTTGTAGTCATAGCAACTTTCTGTTCTACGCATAACATTTTTTCTTCTCCTAAGATTTCTTTTGCCATTGCAGTATGTTCAGGAGTGGTGAAATACGGATGAGCTCCATCAGTATATTCTCCGGCAAGCTCAAGCATTTTTGGCCCAAGTGCTGCAAGAACGCAAGGCGGTTCAATAGAGGGAGGAATAGCTGTATACGGAGAATTCTGCATAGTTTCTAAGTACTGTCGCATGCTATTCAAGGGTTTCGAATAATTTAAATCTCTTATCCCTTCAACAATTGGGGCATGGGAAACTCCTAGCCCAAGCAAGAACCTGTTATTGCTCATCTCAGCCAGTGTGGCCGCTGATTGTTTCGTCATACCGGGATGACGATGGTAGATGTTCGCTATCCCTGTAGCGAAGATTAGTTCACTGGTATGCGAAGCTAAGAGTGCCATATGGACAAACGGGTCTCGGCCGGTGCTCTCAGGTAACCACAAAGCTGAATAGTTCATGCTCTCTACCCGCTGCGCAAAAGCTACTGCTTGCTTAGAATTCATAGTGTCAGTACGGAACCATACTCCGCGTTTAACCAGTTTTTCTCTAATGTTCATACACCTAGTTTAATGCTCTAACCAAAACACAGTAACTTTTACTACGCAAGTCGGTCATCCCCTTTAAACAGGAGTAACACTAAGGTAGAAATATGAAAAAAGAAGAAGCTATTATCCGTACGCGTTTACATGTATGAAGCGAATAATTGGATTCATATTTGTCGTTGTACTTGCAGCATGTAGCGGATCCGGCTCTCAGGTTGATCAACAGGGAGGGGATAAAGCCGAAGGGGGAAATACCTCGGCGGGTATCGGTGTTTGTAATTCATTGGAGTCGTTTGATCAATGCGTCGGTCCTTTACCAACTGAGCTTATGGATATTCAACAAGAGCTCCTAGGAGAAGACGGGTCTGAATCAGCCCCATACTTACAAAGAATGTATTTAGCGAATTGTGTATCCAGATCTGATGTGAATCTTGACCGGAGTGAAGTTGCGACGACCTGTCGATGCCTTTACCAGGGACTGGTTAAACATTTAAGATCACAAGGGACCGAAACGCAGGCTGTTCGCTGGTTTCTTGAGTTGGAGGACAGTATTTCAGAAGGGAAAGTGCCTTCAGCATGGGCTATGGACATCTATATCGCTTGTGCATAGATCTGACAGTTATGGAAAGATAACATAGCTGTTATATAGGTATATAGACTCTAGGGACTCTAGGGACTCTAGGGACTCTAGGGACTCTAGGGACTCTAGGGACTCTAGAGGCCTTGTGTTTACAGGAGTTTAAGAATTAGTAACTTGTTCCGCTCGAAGCAAATAAGCAACAAGGAATCCGAAGGTTCGTCGTGGCGTTTTGATTAACCAGTTGGGTCATCACTTTTTCTCTTGAATTCTCTCCTCTTCAACAGCATCAGCAATCTTGCCGACCGTACGAAAAACATTCTTTTTTAAGCTATTGAAGTTGAGAAAAACGATCCCACCAACTGTCGAGAAAACGCCTCCAATTATTGTGAAAATACCTCCGATGTAGAGTCCAACTCTAGGTTCGTCATCATCAAAGGTCGCAAATCCAGTTTGTACCATGACCACCCCAGCAATGAGTACAAGAATTCCAAGTATTATCAATGAGAATGAGACAATTTTTTTCTTCGTGGTTTTTGTCATAACTTCCCTATTCTTCCCAGTCTCCATCAAACCTTTCAGACATGCGTTTAGTTTAGGGCAGAACAGGTTTTGTTACATGTGTGGGGGTGCTAGAGGTGCTAGAGGCTATGTATTTACAAGGGTTTAAGAATTTCGTGTTATGTTCTTTTCTATGAAGAGGTCTTTGGTTGTTTTTGTTGCGTTGGGTTTGATGACTGGTCTTGTTGGCTGTGCTGATGCTGGAGGCGAACCAGAGATGGGTATCCCAGTGCATAATGTCGATGAGGGCATTGATCCCGATGTCGATGAGGGCATTGATCCCGATGTCGATGAGGGCATTGATCCCGATGTCGATGAGGGCATTGATCCCGATGAAAGCGCTGCAAATTTTACTCCAAGAAATTTTTGCGAAGAATGGGGTGCCAAATGGATCGAAGTCATTTTAGCTACGCCAGATATTTCCGGCGGATATGAGAGCCTTGCTGCTGGTCCGGAAATTCTCCAACCTCAATTTCAAGCTATGGCTGATACTTGGACATGGGTTGCTGAGGCGTTACCTTCGGATCAGGAGGAACTAATAGAAAACAGTCGTATGTTGGCGGAAGGCATTGCAGCTATTGTTCCTCTCCTAACTTTAGAAACAGTCGACCAAATCGATTTCTCAGAGCATGACGAACTAGCAGGGCCGGTCTCTGCATATTTTAGAGCAGAATGCAGTGGGTTCTTTAACGGTATTGACCCCAGCACAATGTTCGCCGGATTGGAAGAAATTTCATGGCCTGAACTGGGAGGTCCAGAATGAGTGATCTTTTTGAATCTGAGGATGAAGAGGGTGTAAATACCCGCTCAAATCGGCCCATTCAGCAACGAAACGCGATCATTGCGCTACTCATCGCCATTATCGCCATCCTAGTAGTTATTTTTTTGATGAAAGGTTGCGACGATGACTCCGATACCGTTGTAGCCCCAATTACTGCAAGCACAGAAGAGCAATCTTCTTCAGATTCGCAGCCAGAGGACAATGACACACCCGCAGATACTGAGCCCGCCACCGAAGAAGAACCTGAACCCACCACTGAAGATGAGATCGAAGATCCTACCCCCATACCCGAGGATCCCGAATCACTAATTCTTCTTGCAGACTATGCATGGATGGACCCTGCAACAAGTGAGGCCACGATCGCTTTGCAAGAACTTTTAGAGATTGAAGGTGACGGCTGGTATGGGATGGGCACCCGGGCAGCGCACCTCGCTGCGTTAGAGGAAAAAGGGCTCCCAACCGACAACGTCCCCACTTGTGATCTCACAGTGGGAGAAGAACTATGCGGAGTGCAACAAGGAACACCAATGGAAAACGCCCTCGCAACCCTAATCGCCGGTATGGGAGAACCCGACAACCAATCAGAATGGTACGAAGTTTGTTATTCCGATCACAAATCGTATTCTTGGGGATCCGTAACAGTTTATTTCCGAGAGGAATTTGATAAGAACGCTTATCTTTTTTGGTCCATAATAAATCGATTCACGGAAAGTGAAGGATGGCAGGACCCTTTCCCAAGTGAAGTTAAGTTCGCAGAAAGCGTATTGGTGACCTGGCCTGAAGAAGATCATAGATTAACTACTTTTGACCCTGAAACTGGTGGAATCCCAGCATTTGCAATAACAGACAGTGTCGTTACCAGTGGCGAACATCTCGAACCGTATTTGGAAGACTTTGAGACGAATATTGGATACTCGCTTCAATACGACATGATGTGGGGGATGAACTTGCTTTTCACGGATAAGTACAAAGTCACCTACAGGGAATATACCCCTACGGAAGATCCTGATCCAGAACTCATACGAATTTGGAGATGGACAACAGATCATTTACTGGCATGTGATTGAGTAGGAACCCTTTAGGCTCGTTTGTTCCTATTTTCCCAAACAAGTGAAGCGAGTTCGTTCCGGGATTTGATATCGGAAGCTTTATAGATCTTTATCTTCTATCTCGATTTATTTCGGGTTGTGGTAACGGCTGGGGTGGCAACTTG
>CAZMAW010000023.1:0-13040 GCA_964564495.1 uncultured Candidatus Nemicrothrix sp. | reverse complement strand
CGCTGTTAGGTAAACCAAGGTCAATCCACTCACCATTCTTCGTATCAATCATGATCTCAAGATCTTCATTCATATCTTTTCCCCATCTCATTAAACATATAGGCATCCTAATGCTGTAATTTAGGACCCATTACCAACCAGATGGTTGGTAAATTAAGTATTGCATATGCCTTTTCACTATGCAATTGGTCAAGTCTTAGAGCATGTCCGCATGAAAGGGAAGCCGGAATCCTGGTCGAGACCATGGCAAGGAGCGGAGGGTACCAGAATGCGAACAGGTAATATAGGCCATTGAATAGCCTTCGCCGCCAAAACAGATGTTCGTTGTCATCGGATCACCGGTTTCTATCATCTTCCCTCTACCTTCTGGGGAGATTTCACAGATACCTCCAGCATTCCCCGGTATAGCCCCCTTTTCGAGGACCGCGACATTAATATACCCAGCAGCATCTACGGCGAGTGAGTCGAAACGAAGGCCTCCGGAGAGGGCGTAGATGAGTTTTCCGCGCGGTCGGGAACCTTTCCCTGAATCGAGTTGGCCTGGGGCAGTAACACTCCACTGGTACAGCTTTCCGGTAATAGTTTCAGCTACATAGAGGATCGATCCGTCAGGAGACAAACCTATTCCATTCGGAGTAGTAAGTGGATAGATCACTTCCTGGATGCTCCGTCCGTCGGCAGATGCATAATAGACGCCGCCATGGTCATGATGGCGGGCCCATGTTTTTCCTAAGTCCGTGAACCAAAAGCCCCCATGTTCATCAAAAACAATGTCATTGGGGCCACGTAGCTGATTTCCGCCACAACCCCGATACAGCTCTTCTGATGCACCGGTCTGGAGGTTGACCCTTTGTATAGAACCACCAACATATACTCGAGACATTCGGGAAGCGAATTGCCCTGACGGGTCAGTCTCATCATCGAATCCCCCATTGTTACAGACATAGACTTGCCCGTCGGGTCCAATAGCAGCACCATTCGGACCACCACCCAAATCGGCGATTACGCTAACGGTACCATCCGTTTCGACCCTGCTAAGTGTCCCGCGCGCGAGTTCGACAAGTACCACAGTACCATCGGGCATCGCTATGGGTCCTTCTGGAAAATCCAATCCTTCGGCGATAATTTCCATAGGTCCCTAACTGCTCTATATCGGTCGCCAAAGAGGAAGCGCCATAGTTTCATCGATGCGTAAGCTATACGCTTCCACCTTTTGTCCGACGTGAACGGTTTCTATGTCAATCTCTGTGATATTTCCCATGAAACGCGCTCCTTCGGGAATATCTATCATGGCGAGAACGAACGGAACGAGAGTAGAAAATGGTTCAACTCCATGTCTTCGAACAACTGTAAACGTATATATCTTGCCCTCCCCCGATGTTTCTACCCAGTCCGGTTCTTCCCCACATGAAACGCAGAGCATCTTCGGTGGAAACTGCGTGTTCTCACACCTCCGGCATTTTTGGATGATGAGCTTACCTTGGGAAGCCGCTTCGAAGTACTTGCGGTCTATTGGGCCAGGTGCCATCGGTACTCTGTTCCATATCCCATCATCAACGACTTCCATCACCGCCGGTCCTTCCCTAAAATTGTGGTTCCGATATAGGAAAGAAGCCCTCCGCAGCCAGCTGCAAGAGCTAGTTCACAATCGGGAACTTGTGCATCTCCTCCGTGGCCACGCAGTTGACGAACTGCTTCGGTTATCAGCATCGTCCCCCTCATGCCTGAGTGACAACTAGATAAGGATCCCCCGTCGGTGTTCATCGGGAGTGAACCGCCTTTACGAAGATGGCCGTCCTCTATGAACCCTCCGCCTTCCCCTTTAGCGCAGAAACCGTGGTCTTCCAAAAGTAGAAGAGCTGTGATCGTGAAAGAATCGTAGAATTGGATCGTATCAATGTCCTCAGGCTGGAGTCCTGCCTGTCGGTATGCGTCTTGGCTACTGATAGTTCCCGCAGTAGTGCTGAAGTCCGGCATGGAGTGAATATGCCAATGGGAGTTCGCCCCAGCTGCTCCAAGGACATGAATTGGATGCTGTTTGAGGTCCCGTCCGCGTTCTTCAGTTGTCAGAATGAAGGCTGCTCCCCCATCGGAAACAACACAACAATCCAGCAAATGTAGAGGATCTGCGATCATCGGGCTAGCAAGCACATCCTCAACTGTGAGAGGCTCACGATACATCGCTTTCGGGTTCAGACCCGCGAATTCCCTAACCCCTACCGCTATTTCTGCAAGCTGTTCCGGAAGAGTCCCGTATGTAGCCATATGATGGGTAGCTGCCAGAGCATAACAGGTCGCTATGGTACTTCCGTATGGTTGCTCATACAGAAGTGGTCCAGATAGGCCACTATCAATCGAAAGGCCTCCCGTACCTAGTGTCCGGCCATGCCGGGTAAGGAAATCGGAACCATAGGCGAATAGAATCGTTTCGGCTCGCCCTTCACGAATCGCTGCGACGGCATCAGGAATTTGAAATTGAGCGGCTGACCCGCCGGTATATGTTGTATTCAGCCAGCGAGGAGATAGCCCCAAGTGTTCGACCGCTTCCACATGCAATTCTGGCTCTGTTGGCATACTCGCACAGGCGAAGCCGTCAATATCCTCAAGTTCTAGACCGCAATCTTCTAAAGCCCGTTGAGTCGCCTGCGCTATGTGCATAAAAGAATCAAGGTGCGGTGCCTTCGGATAGTCAGATAAACCAATTCCTACTATGACAGGTTCCCGAGACATGCTACCCCCCGATTTCTTCCTGATCGGCAATTTCCCGAAGGGCAAGTTTCGATATTTTATTTGATCCTGTTAATGGGAACTCGTCAATGAACTTGATGTATCTAGGAACTTTAAAATTTGCCATAGTTTCCCGACACCACAGAAAAAGTTCATCCTGCTGTATCGGTTCACGTACGATTACAAATGCGCACCCAACCTCACCCAGCCGGTCGTCTGGAACACCTATCAGCGCAACATCTCGAATGCTCGGATGTTCCCGCATCATGTCCTCCACTTCAGCTGGATACACGTTGAATCCCCCGACGATGATCATGTCCTTGATTCGGCCGAGAATCTTGAAGTAGCCATTCTCATCGTAGGTTCCAAGGTCACCCGTATGTAACCAGCCTTCTTGGTCGATAGCTGCTGCTGTTGCATCATCATCATCTAGATAACCGTCCATAACCGCATATCCACGCACTACAATCTCTCCCTTCTCTCCGGCTTCGGCAGGCTTATTCTTGTCGTCAACGACACGAACTTCAAGGTCTTTGGATGCTTTTCCGATTGTTGTAGCAATCGTTTCGGGACTATCTGAAGCCACAGTGTTAGTCGCTGTCCCGCATTCTGTCATCCCGTAGGCCTGAACAACCCGATCAAAGGTGAGTTCATCAATCATCCTCTGTATGAGGTCAACGGGCACATCTGCAGATCCGGTTAGTGAAAACCGAAGTGAGTTCATGTCGTAATCCTGCAGTCGTGGGTGTTCGAGCAGGGAATGGAAGATAGTAGGTGGTCCAGGGAAATAGGTAATTCCTTCTTCTTGAATTATTTCCAATACTTGATCAACATCAAAGACAGGGAAAGGGTACACGGTGGCTCCACTAAATAAAGCGGGCATCCAACCTCCGGTGTACCCGAAAACGTGGAAAAAGGGATTGATTACGAGCATTCGGTCTACGGCACTAAGTTCATTCTCCTCCACGGTGTTGAAAGTTTGGCGGACTGTTGGGCCGTGGAGATGGCGAACTCCTTTGGGTTTCCCTGTGCTACCCGATGTGAACATGATGTCGCTCAGAGTCGTATCCGACACATTATTTAGCCTTTGGACGCGTCGATCGTCATCAATACTTTCAGCGCCCGAAAGAAAGGAGGAAAGTGAATCTTCATCCATGTCATCACCATTGATGTTGATAGTCCGAATCTCAGCTCCTCCTTCTTTTCTTACCTTTGCGGAGGCTTCCCCGCCTTCTATCCCCATAAATCCATCAGCGGTAAAAAGTAGTTTCGCTTCGGTTTTTTGTAACGGATAAGCAGCTTCACCAGATTTATAACGAGTATTGATTGGGACGAGTGCCGCTCCGACCGATTGAATCCCTAGAGCAATAACGATCCATTCAGTTGAATTAGGCGCCCAGAGCCCAACACGGTCTCCCGACTTGATTCCAGCCGAGATGAACGCTTTCGCACAATTGGCGACTCTTTCATCTAGTTCTTTATAGGTTATTCGTTTATTGCCTTCGACGATTGCTACTGCCTCTGGACTTTTCACACACGAATTATGTATGACAGCGGGAATGGTCTTAGAGTTATCCACTGACTTCCTCGAGAAAAGTCTTGATTGTCGCAATATCTTTTTGGATATCTGTGAAGTCGTGCGAAGGGTCTAAATCCCACTCTGTGGTCAAGAGGTACGAACCGGGTTCAAGCGCTTCTACGCCTTCTGGGATTATGGCATTCCCTGTCCCGAAGCCACCGACACTGATGGCTTTTGCAGCGTTCTCGAAGCTAGCTGAAATGGTACTGTATGGATTGGCGGCAACGTATGTGAAACCGTCAAATGCTTGAATTTGCATATCAGTTAACGTAGCGCGGGGACAAAGCAGTGTTGTTTCTACTACATAATGTTCAGCTAGTTTTGCTATGCGTGAATAGTGATTTCCTTCAATCCACGGTTGAAGATCTTCGTCGTCCCGATCGGACCCTTCAAGCACCAAGATATTGTCGATCTCACTCTCACAAAGGACGTTAACAAACTCCGTTAGGAGCTCACCGACGATGAATTGATCCATTTTTGAGGCGGGCGGAGAAATACCAAGAGAGCTAGCTAGAGTAGCGGGGCCCGGAATAGCGCACACTATTTGGTGATTCGTCAACGCTCCCTGTATTCGGCTTATAGCTTTTTTAAGCGTTGTTATTTGCTCTGCTTCCCGAACTAGGTCTGGGTTCGCGTCCGTAGAACCCCCTGATTCGACTTTGGGCGGGTCATCGTCACGGTTAACAGTGCACCCCACGGCTTCAGCCCATATTGTGGTGTCGAAATTGACACACACTGCTGGAGGATTAAATAATTTCCCGCTATCGATGACTCCCGATGCCATTACATTGGCATCAAGAGCCATCTCTCGAAGTCTAACTTGGCGGATCTTCGAACCTATAGCATAAAGCCACGGGGAAAATGACCCCAATAATGCTTGTTTTTGCGGCCTGCGCCGCTCTTGTTCATGCAACAGTTCCTGGAAATTCCCCAAAGTATTTAAGAGCATGCTCTGGCGGACTTTGTTGTTCCCATTCCTGTATGAATTCGTTGTATGGTTTCCCGATTTGCTTCCGTTCTTCACGGGCTTCATCGCGGAGTTTTTCGGTTTCCTCTACTTCGACCATAAGGCTCTCAGAGTCATAGGCAACCTTGTAAATCTCTTTTACGGTGAATTCTGAAATGACTCCAGCCCGAAGATCCTCTACAACCATTTGCGGGTTACGTTCAAGAACGTCTCCCCAACCTCCACCGCCTGCGCCGACCATCATCCAGACGTCACCGTCAGTCACGTTAAGAGCAGGGTAGGTTGCATAGTCAAAGTTGTACTCGCCTTCACAGAGGCGATTCTCTACAAGATCACCGGTTGAATTCGGTGCGTCCCATTCACCTGAGCGCATCAGGTCAATCACGTTTGAGCCGATGATGTACGCTCCTGGTGTCGTATTTCCAGCGTAGCCACCAAAAATTCCGGGGGCTGTCGGAAATTTCGTACCAAATCCCATCGTTCCATGTGAGAGGGCATCGGGAACTTTGTGCGCAACATAGGCGGTATCCTGACCAGATCCTCCTCGGAATTTTCCGAAGCCATGACCGTCTCGGGCGATCCGACTGTAGATCTTGTAATATGGTCCGCGTATTTCGAGTTGTTCAGCATCGTTGGTATCCATGTAGTTTCCCCAAATTCCGGCGAAAACGTCGACGCCATCAGCATCAGGACGGGCTCCACCGCCGGATCCATTGACAGGGTCTACATAGAGGTCAGCTGCCAACAATCCATGTTGATTAACGCCGACGCCGTATCCTCCCACGGCGTTAGCGCTCTGAGTAGCACTCAACTTATCCCTATGGTCGCTATCAAAGGCCATTTTCATGGTAGCGCAATGTGCAGCTGCCTGTAAGAGGAATGTAGGCCACAATGAGCAGGAAACGGCTGCATCAGCTGATGCGCTCAAGCAGGTTCCATCAGGAATTTCCATCTCTATCTGATCGAGGAGGCCGACACTTGGCGGTACATCACTAAGAAGATAGCTAAAGAAAGGATTCGCTAAAGTTGTCACAGGCATACTTGCGTATGCGTTGAAGGCAAATGGATTCTGCGGTGAGGTTCCTTCTAATCGGACGGTGAGCTTATCGCCTTTTTTTGTTATGGCGCAGTGGATGCGCTGAAGCCCCATATCGCCACCTACTCCGTCGATAAACACCGTACTCCGGTAGATACCATCGTTAAACTCCAACAAGCGACGGCGAACTTGAACGCGTCCATCGTCGACACATCGGCGAACGGCTCCGATAAAGACCTCTGAGCCGATATCTTCAGCAAGGTCCTTGAGACGACGAACCATTCTCGTACAGGCCGCAACGCGTGCTTTGATATCAAGAATTTGTTCGTCCGGGACCCGAGTCATATTCCCAATCGACTGGACCGCGTCTTCTCGGAGTTCCCAGTTAGTTCCTATCTTTTGCGGCAGGAGACGAACTCCATCACTCCACGCATTGCTTGCCAACGCTGAGAGTCCGGGTTCCATCGCTCCAACCTCGGCTTGATGGGCGACAGCGCTGACCCAACTGACGAGAACTCCGTCAACGATGACCGGCATAAACGCAATCTGGTCAGGGGTGTGGGTAGCGCCGTAAATCGGATCAGTTGAAAAGAAGATATCCCCATCTTCTATTCGGACAGAAGTATCCGTTCCCCACTTGGATAAAGTGTACTTTACGGGGAGTTGTCCACTCAGCGCATGGTAATAGACTCCCGCAGCCGCGCTGGACATATCTCCGCATGCAGTGTAAATACCAGTCCCACTGTCTTCCGAACGCAAGGCAGAAGAAACACCTAATTTCGCCATTACCTCCTTTCCTTCAGTCGCTATGGTGGCGAGTTTATGGCGGAAGATAGAGAACTCTATGTCAGACATTTCCTCTGCATATTCTTCCTCTAAACTCGTTTGCGGTTCAGGATTCATTCGGGAAAACAAATCCTCGATGTTTGTATCAAACTCGGGCATCGTTACTTCTTGAATACTCATATTTATATTTCTCCTTATTTTTTTGTTAAATTATATTTAATTATAGCTTGGCTAGTTACTCCGTTTTAGTATTGCGAAATCACTGCTGATTCGTGCTCATCTATCTTGCATTCCCATCCATCAGGTATTGGAAGACTCGTCGTATCACTTTCAACCAGCACCGGTCCGGTAACGACGTTTCCGGGCTCCAACTTGTCTAAATCATAAACAGAAGTTGTTCGGAAACTACCGTCCCAATAGGCTTCGCGGGTTCCTAGGAGCGCTCCGCCCGGATCTGTTTTTCCTAGTTTTCGCTTAGGTAAACGACCTCGGTCCGATGGAATGGATGCTCGTAGGCGGAAAAGGTTAATCTCTACTCCGCCTGCCGGATATGCAGAACCGGGACCCCATAGTTCAATGTAGTGTTCTGAGAATGCTTCCGCGAGCCGGGTAATATCTTCATCGCTTTCCACCTTTAATACCGGCGAAGAAACCACGGTGTTCTGAATCTGTGATCCATATCGCATTTCAAGTTCCAACAAAAAGACAGCGTCAGACGGATCAAACCCATCTTCTTTTAGCCCTTGGCGGGCTTGCTCGAAGAGCCCCTCGACCGTTTCGTTGTACATATTTCCATCTAAGGCGATGTCATTTGTTCCCGGAGAGAGGACAACCATCATTGTATCGTTTTGGTATATATGCGAGATGTCTGAGACAGCGGAACCAAATGCACAAAATACTGGTGAGAAACGGAAAACATATATTGGACCTCCAGCTCCTAGATGCGAGGTATACCCAACTGCGTGAGTTGCGCCAGCTCCTCCAAATGCGAAAACGGCAAAGTCATCTGGTCTCAAACCACGAAGCGCAATGTTCTTGAACAGGTCGTTTCCGGCATGGCCATCAACGGTAAGTTTGACGGCTGCAGCTGCTTCAGCAACATCTATTCCTAGAGGTTCGGCAACATTCGCTTCCATTAACATGTGTGCACGTTCAGCGTTAAGTCCGATTCTTCCACCGCAGAACCGGTCTGGATTGATGTATCCAAGAATCAAATCAGCATCTGTGACTGTAGGTTCACGACCTCCGGTGTCATAGCAAGCAGGCCCAGGCATAGAACCGGCACTTTGCGGCCCTACTTGTAGCCTCCCTGTAAGGGGATTAACCCAAGCTATTGACCCTCCACCTGCTCCAATAGTACTTACTTCAAGCATTGGCAGACTCACAAAAAAGTTTTCGATAACAGGGTGGTAGCTATAGTGCCTTGGGTTCCCATCAACGACAAGGCTGGCATCGAAACTGGTTCCACCCATGTCTGTAAGGACAGCGTTCGTTATTCCGTATTCTTCGCAAAGTCGCGCCCCGCCGAGAAGGCCAGCCACCGGACCAGAAGCGTACGTGTTGAGAGCAGGGGTTTTTATCACTTTGCTAACCGCACCTGTGTTATTTACCAGCAATATTGGTTTTGAGTAATTCCGAGCTCGTAATTCATCGCTGAGCGACCGGAGGTCATGGGCAAGGTCACGGTGCATGTAAGCACTCAGAATCGTTGACATCGTTCTTGGGTATTCTCCACTGGTTGGAGAAATCTCGTGAGAAAGAAGGACAGGCATAGCTCCGAGATACTTCTCTGGGTACAACTCATCAATGATTTCACGGACTTGGATTTCATGCTCCGGGTTCTGGAATGCCCAAAGGAGTGAGACCACGAATCCCATAGCGCCTTTATCTACCAAGGAATGAACCTGTTCTACAACACTTTCTCTATCGAGGGGGGCGATAACCTCACCTGACCAGTCAATTCGTTCCTTCACTCCAGCTATCATGTCCCGCTGGATTATTGGTTCAGGTTTATGGGCATTAGCCTTATTACGAATTTCTTCCGGCTGTCGTCCATCTACCCATGACCGTGCTCTACCAATTAGGGTCACGTCTTCGAAACCCTCTGTGGTGATAAGTCCCAATTTGGGGCCGGTACGCTCAATAAGTGTATTAAGTGAAATCGTCGTGCTATATGAAACCGAAGTGCATTCGTCGAGAAGTTCTTCGAGGCTCAGATCAATCGTCTCCGCTGCTGCTTCGATGGAACGAAGCGCTCCCACCGCGACATCGTATTTTGTCGTGGATGACTTGCCGATGGTATATCCACCTTCATGTGATACATAGCAGTCAGTGAAAGTACCGCCAATGTCAAGATCGACGGCTATGTCTTTAACTGTTTGTTTTGTTTTTCCCATAACTGTTCGTCTCCTTATGATCCTTCGTTTCCAGTGTGTTTAGCTTTAAGCTGTTCGATGTCGATTTCCATGTCGTGGGTGAGAGGGTGGCCCGGAGGAAGGTACTCGGTGTCAATCAGGACCCCGCAATTTGGGCAATAGCACTCAATAATCCGACACCATCCTGGGTCTGGAGCAAAGGTGTACTCACCTTCGATAATCGGTTGATGAATCTCTTCTGGGCTTCTATCACGTATTAGGCAACCTTCTTTATAGTTCTGTGTAGCAGCGCCTAATCCATGGCCACACTTATTGCATTCCCACACCTCTAAGTCGAGGTTGATATCAAGATATTCCGCTACTTGAACTTTGGTTGGTTTTTGATCTGCCATTTCCCTCTCCTAGTTGTCTTTGGATTGCAGGACGATGTTTTTCGCCCCATCGATGCGAGCATTGCGTTTTTGTGTGACAAAAATAGTTGTAAAGTCTGACTCGATAATTGCCGGTCCTTCGACTAAATCTCCAGCAGTCAAACCTGTAGCTTCGTGAACCGGAATATCCTCGAACGTATCTCCGGTCCAAACTGACCGAGACGACCCAGCTTCTTTGGGTTTGTAATCTCCAGAAAACTCCGGACTTGCTAGCTCTGGATGTGGGGAAGGAGCCGTAGCCTTCAAGCGGACACTATCCCAGACAACCGAATCTCCCGCCGCTGAACCATTTGTCAACAAAATCTCTTGAGCTTCTGCCACTACACCATCAGATACTTCACCTTCCAGAGCAACATGGGCTTTAGTTTGTGGGTTGGCTTCCAATATGAAACCTGCCTGAATCTCATACGTTACGCTAGACGCGTCAAAACCTTCGCCGAGCATGTCTCGTTGAGCCTCATCTTTCATACGCCCAACCATTTCATCAACGGAAACGCTTGAAGAACCGTCGGAAACCGACGTTTCGTAGAGATGACTAATGTCCATCCGAGATGAGCCGTATGCGCTGAAAACCGGACTCATCGGGAAGCAGTATGCAGTAGATACATCTATTAGATCAGCAACTGTAGACACATGAGTGGGCCCTCCCCCGCCATAGGCAAAGAGCACATCTGCATTGATGTCTCGCTCTTGTGCGTAGGTTGTAAGGCCATCTGCGATTACTTGATCTACGGTTTGTCGTATTTTCCAAGCTGCTTCCTCAACGGAGATGCCGAGAGGGTCTCCAATTTGTTCACTAATCCCTTGACGGGCTTTTTCAACTTCGAGATTCCGACCACCGCCTAGAAAGGTCTCAGGATCTAGAAAACCCAAAACCAAGTTTGCATCGGTCACAGTCGGTGCTTCACCTCCTAGCCCATAACACATTGGGCCAGGGTATGCTCCAGCACTCTGGGGGCCTACCTTTACTTCATTATCTTCTATGCGGGCAATGGACCCACCACCTCCACCGAGTGATTCAGCGACGATGGCAGGAACATCAATACTTACCCCATCAACAGTGACAGAGCTTTCAATGCCTTTCCATATGTCACCTACAGCCCCGATGTCGGTACTGGTCCCCCCTATATCGAGAGTAAGGCCGGATTGCACCCCTATATCGGCACCCAACTCATTGCTTCCCACAAGGCCAGCGGCGGGTCCCGAGTTGTAGGTGTGTGCGGCAATACTCTTCGCTACTCGAGCAACGGAACCATTTGCGTGGACGACCAGCAAAGGTTTCGTATAGCCACGTCTACGTATTTCCTCTTCAGCCTTATATAAATGCCTCGCCAACCCATGGTGGATATAAGCAGAGATCAATGCCGTGCGAAGGCGGAGACCATCATCTCTGCTTTGAGAAACTTCACTTGATACCAAAGTTGGTAAAGACCCAAGGAAATGGCGAGGAAATTCATTTCTTACTATTTCACGTATTTGTCTTTCCGCAGCATGATTTTTGTGGCTTCCTTTAATCCCAATGACAAGGCCCCGGGCTCCTCCTTCTAATAGCTCTATGATCTTCTTACGTATCTGATCCTGATCTATTTCACCCTCTATCTCGCCGCCCTCGTCAATCTCTACAGGAACTCCCAAAACAAGGCTCTGAGAGAGAAGCCAGTCATATGCTGAACCTTCAGCAGCTTCTCCATAAAGATCCGCCTCATGGCCTTCAGAGACAAGTAGCCCCAGGCTAGGGCCAGTGCGTTGAATAATCGTGTTCGTTCCATATGTGGTTGAATACCGGATTACCGAAGTCTGTTTCAAAGTTTCGATCAAACTCATGCCAAGACGCTCGGAGGCTGTCTCGAGGCAATTCAAAAATCCTTCTGTTAGGTCATGAGGGGTTGTATCAACTTTAACGCTAAAGGCCTCACCGTCTTGAGTGATGAAACCATCCGTAAAGGTTCCCCCTGTATCTATGTCAATAGTGATGCTCACATGATCTCCTTAAAGATGTCTAGTGTGATTTTTGCTTTCTCCTTACGCGTGCGTAAACAAAATTTAATACTGGTTTTTCAACTTTTCAACTTTTCTTCTCATCACTCCTCGAATAATCGCTGGATAAGACCCGACGAAGAGACTGAGAGGATCAAAAAGCCTCCGGTTACGATCGACGGCCAGTAATTCGGCCAGCCCATGAGCGCTATCCCACTGAAGGTGACCTTTAGGAATAGCACTCCGGTGAAAGTTCCTAGTATGTTGAATTCTCCATTCCGGAAAGTAACCGCCCCAAGGAAACAAGCCGTAAACGCTTCCAGCAGAAAGGAGTTACCTGATCCGGAAGAGGCAACTCCTGTTCGAGCTGCAAGTAACGCCCCTGCGCCTGCGGCACACATTGCGCATATTACGAATCCCATGATTCTGTATCTGGAAACGCGGATACCTGATAATCGCGCAGCCGTCTCGTTCCCTCCAATCGCATCAAGACGTCGCCCAGCGACCGTCCGGCTAACAAGAAAACCAAGCAATAAGAGCACTCCGACCATGAACCAGAGAACGAGTTTCGGTTGGAAAAAGTGCCACTCGGGCCATTTAGTGTTCGCAACATTTTTGAACCTGTTATTCGTAGGTAGATCACGGTCACGCATCCAGCGGTGAACACCTACGAGAATAGCTCCTGTCCCCAACGTGGTCACAAAGGCATTGATACGGAAAACGGTAACTACCAACCCATTGAATAAACCTATAATTGCGCCAACTGCTAATGCTATGAGAATTGCGAAAAAGATCGTCCAGTTGCCTGGTTCGAGTGCCCGGTCAACCGTCGGTATTGATTCTGGGTCAAGGAACTCAACTGCTACTATCCCGCCCAACCCCACTGCTCCGGCTATAGACAAATCAAAGTCCCCTACTATGAGAACGAGGGTAAGTCCGCCAGAAATAATCCCCAACAAGGCGCAGTTATTTAAGATCACATGCCAATTAGCTGTAGTAAAAAAACGGTCAAATCGCATACAACCGAAAAAGATAATTTCTGCAACAAGAACCATGACGGGGGCCCATCTGCTTAACAGGCGCGGGTCGATATTCGACTTATCAAATATTCGGGATTTCTCGCTTATCTTCTCTGACATCCACTCATCTACTTACAAGGTGT
>CAZMAW010000022.1:0-14735 GCA_964564495.1 uncultured Candidatus Nemicrothrix sp. | reverse complement strand
GAGATATGATCCGCTTCGCTATAGCTAAACCTGAACCCTTAAGGACTGAATTTGAAGGATTTCGTGATGCTGTCAATGGATGCGGAGGAGAGATAGTTTCTATGCGGGAAGGGTTAGCAGCCGTTATTGCTGCAGAAGCTGTCCTGTCTTCTGCGCAGACAGGAACCACATTTGTTCTTGGAGAATCATGACATCTTGCGTGGTTGCCTTAGGAAAAATTGGATTACCTTTAGCAGTCCAAATTGCATCAAAGAACGAGCACGTAATCGGTGCAGATATCAATCCAGCTGTTGTAGAACTTGTTTCGAGTGGGAAAGAGCCTTTCCCAGGTGAAGCGGAGCTAGCTGAAAGACTTGCCGAAGTGATTGATAATGACTTACTTGAGGCAACCACAGACACAACAGAAGCAGTAAGAAAATCTGATTATGTGATAGTCGTTGTCCCCGTGATTGTAGATGATCAGGGTAACCCTGATTTCTCTGCTATCGATGCTGCAACTACGGATATAGCGAAAGGTCTTACAGATGGTTGTCTCGTTAGCTACGAAACAACCCTACCTATAGGAACAACTAGAGAACGTTTTTTGCCAGCTCTTGAATCAGAATCCGGATTGAAGTGTGGTTCTGATTTCTTTCTTTGCCACAGTCCTGAACGCGTATTTAGCGGAAGGATTTTTGCCGACCTTCGTAAATACCCAAAACTCGTAGGAGGGACTGATAGAGAGTCTTCACGAAAAGCTGTGGAGTTCTATGAAAAAATTCTTGATTTTGACCATAGAGACGACCTCGAAAAGCCTAATGGAGTTTGGGACCTAGGAAGTAGCGAAGCTGCAGAAATGGCTAAGCTAATAGAAACAACTTACCGGAATGTTAATATTGCTCTGGCTAATGAATTCGCCTTACATGCTCAAGATCTTGGATTAGATATCTTCCCAATCATAGACGCTTCAAATAGTCAACCTTTCAGCCATATACACCAACCAGGAATAGCTGTGGGCGGGCACTGCATCCCTGTATATCCAAAGTTCTATATGGCATCCGATACGGGATGTGATTTACCGGCAGTTTCAGTTGAAATGAACGAATCAATGCCGGGTCGTGTCATAGACATGCTTAAAGCTGAAATTTCTAGCTTAAATGGAAAACGAGTAGCTATTCTAGGAGCTGCATACCGAGGAGGGGTTAAGGAAACAGCTTTTTCAGGAGTGTTCCCCCTAGCCGTTGAGATTGAAAAACTAGGGGGTATCCCAGTGGTTCATGACCCAATGTTCTCGGCCGAAGAGCTGAACGAACTCGGATTACTCTCTTTTGAGCTTAAAGAGCATTGTGATGTTGCAATCGTCCAGGCCGATCACGAAATCTATGCAGACCTTACCGCAGATGACCTTCCAGGAGTTTCTCATCTATTGGATGGAAGAAACATCGTCAACAAAACAAAGCTTGCTCCTATCAACGTGATTCGACTAGGCGATGGAACTCGGTGATGAGAGTACTAAGTGTTGTTGGAGCTCGCCCACAATTTATCAAACTCGCACCCATGGATAAGGCACTTGTTGAAAACGGAATTGAGCATTGTGTAATCCATACGGGACAACATTACGACCCCAGGATGTCAGATATTTTTTTTAGTGAGTTTGGAATACCTGATCCTAATATCAACCTAGAAGTTGGGTCGTCCTCGCATGCAGTCCAGACAGCACGGATGATGGAGGGCTTAGAAGAGCATGTCAGCAAACTTTCTCCAGATTGGGTTTTAGCTTATGGCGACACAAATTCGACCCTTGCTGCGGCACTAGTATGTGTGAAATTAGAAATCCCAATTGCTCACATCGAAGCAGGATTACGATCACATAATCGGTCAATGCCAGAAGAACATAACCGAGTAGTTACAGATCATTGTTCTGATTTGTTATTCGCTCCAACAGAAACTGCAATGAATTTTCTACAACGGGAGGGACTTAGCGAAAGGTCCATCTTGGTCGGGGATGTAATGATAGATATCTTAAAGGTCGTTGAAGCATCGCTGGTCGATAATCCAATTGACGTTACTCAAACTACAGGAGGAAGAGAACCGTTTGTTCTAGCAACAATCCACAGGCAAGAGAATACAGATAATGACCGCCGGCTAGAAACAATACTCAAATCGCTTTCAAAATTTCATACTCGTGTCATCATTGCTGCCCATCCAAGATTAGTAGATCGTTGTGCAAGATTTGGGATAGATCTTACACAAGGATCATTAAAACCTATAGAACCTCTTACATATCGGGAGTTGGTTGCAACTACAGCTCAAGCCGAAGCGATCGTAACCGACTCAGGTGGGCTACAAAAAGAAGCATATTTTCTCGGAACTCCTTGTTCTACTGTTCGGTTTGAAACAGAGTGGCCTGAAACCCTCAATGGGAACTGGAATATGCTCGTGAGAGACTTATCAGATATGACTAATATCGTTGGCAGACCCAAACCAACTGCGGAGCGCGGAAGCCCATTCGGGAATGGTTATGCTGCTAAAAGAATCGTTAGCATCCTGAAAGACCAAAAGAAATGATCTTATTTTCATACAATTTCCTCCATCAGAAAACCCAAGATTTTCTTTTTTATTGTCGCCACTACGGGTACGAAATATCACTGGTCGTTGCTGCTAATTTCCGTGATCTTGGATATCCGAAGAAACGCATTCGTAGTTCACTTAGGACAATTGGATTAATTCACCCTGAAGAGATTTGCAAAGAGCTTGGTGTTGATTACCTCGTTATGGATCACAACTCACCTGACCTACCCGAGATCCTTGCTTCTCGAAGCCCCGAAGTAGGACTAGTTTCCGGAGCTCGCATCCTGAGTTCTGCCGTAATTGAAAGCTTCTCAAAAGGTATCGTGAACTTTCATCCTGGTCTCATTCCAGAAGCTAGAGGCCTTGATACTCCTCAATGGTGCGTATACGATGACTTACCCCTCGGAATTACCACACATTTTATTGATTCAAAGGTCGACGCCGGTTTAATTATTGAGAAAAAAAGTCTTCCCGAATACCCAGATGACACTTTGGTAGATATTTCTGTTCGGCTTTATCAGGGCCAATTGGAAATGTTCAAATCAACAATGGATAAGGCTCTTAACGATAAATTAGAGACATTTTCCCCCGTGCCCCAAAAAAGAAAAGCCCCATACAGCGTCTTTCCGATAGAGCTTGAAGACGAGTTAGAGAAAAAAATCGCAACTAGGTTTCCCAAATCATCTTGACTATTCTTGAAACTTCATTTATCGGATAAGAGTTTCTATTTCTAGTGGCTCTGCAAATTTTAAGATAGTTGGTAGGTCACAAATATCGAATACAACGATTTTTACGATCGGTTCTTTGTGATGAACACTTCTGAGAGCACGGAGTAAATGCTCGTTAGTTCCCCACGAACCTCTGCTTTCACTACCGCCGGATCCATTTCGACTTTTCTTAATCACAAAACCACGAATTCTTGGAACAATAAACTTATAAATTTTTTCTAAAATAGGACCGATAACTAACGAAGATCTTAGGCTGTGCTTCATTTGATACTTCAATGTTGTTAAAACTCGTTGTTTGGATAGAAAGAATGAAGTTCTGTTTCGGTAAGCAAGAACAGAATACGATTTTGATAAATCTGCTTGACGAAAGATATTTCTGTATGGGCATAGAATAATATCCGGTCCTTCATAGGCATTTGAATCTAAATAAGTGCTGCATTCTGTAGCCCGGATTGGGTATGAAATTATGACAGCCCTAGTCATGAAATCAGCCTTCTGTATATGGTCGACAATTTGCTAGCAACCGCATAGTCGGAGAACTTTTCTTTGATATTGGATCTTGCAGCATGAAGATCTAAATCATCAGCGTGTTTCGTTAGGTCAATGATTGCGTCAACAATGTCCCGCTCTTTAGAGCAATCGTCTAGAAGTCGGCCGCACAATCCGGCAATATTTTTCCATGTATCCTCACTCCCCCCATTATGAAATGAAACTACTGGAATCCCGCTGGCGATGGCCTCGAGTGAAACAATGCCAAATGTTTCAAATTTACTTAAGTGAACAAGCAGATCAGCTTTTGAAAAATAGTTACGAAGATTTTCGTGAGGTTGAGCACCAACTAGAAAAACACTATCCCGAATCCCTTTTCGTTTAGCGTATTTTTCGACCCAAGGAATGAGAGGACCGGTTCCAACTAGGGTCAGAGTAGCTCTAGGGGCTACATGCCGTTTATACATATTGAATGTCTTTAATAATCTTACGATTCCTTTATGTTGGAAAAGACTTCCCACATATATCCATGACAGTGACTCATATCTTTCCCTCTGGATGAAATCTAGTGAGTTAAAATCAACAACATTTGGAATAATTTCGATCGTTTTTGATAATCGTGAACCAAAGATGTCAATCAAATAATCCTTCAAAAACTCTGAAACACAAACAAAAACGTCTGCACTCTCCACCACTTCCAAATACGCCTCTTGAGATCGGGGGTCAGACAAAACATTCTTTAGATTTGATTGGTGTTCAGTTATAACTATGGGTCTATCGTCGAGCCGTTTGGTAGCTAAGCCAGTGGGCAATACAAGGTGCGCATGCACTATGTCTGAGTCATAAGGCAAAAAATCACGTTTTGTTCTTATTCCTGTTTCGTATGCTGTGGCTATTTCTAAAGCACCAGAATTGATTGGAGAGGGGCAAGGAATGAAAGTTGCCTCCTGACGAGTGGGAAATGCATGGTCAATGTTTTTAGAAGCAACGGAGACAATCGAATCTTGAAAAACTTTAGAGACATGCCGATCTCTTAGGGGCATATGTCGAGGAACTTCTACCGTCACGTCCATGTCGTTATCTATAAGAGCATGAACTTGACTGTGAACAAATTTCCCGGAGTATGGACTGTATTGATTGGGGTACCAGGGAGAAACAACTTGGATCTTCATTACAAATTCAAATTGTTTTGACTAAGGAAGGAGTGGGAAAGCATTACCTTTGATCCAACTGGGCTGTCTCATTACCTTCGGCTTGGAACTTAAGATACTCATCAGTCACAGACTGGACTTCTCCCTGCATCTTTATCTTTCCACGATGAAGCCATATAGCCTCTGTAGCCATTTCAGCAACAAGGGTTGATGAATGGGATACAACGACAATTGAAAGAGCGGACTCGCACAAATCTTTTAAACGTTGCACTGCTCTCTCTTTAAACGCGGCGTCTCCAGCAGACAAAGCCTCGTCGATTAGAAGAATTTCTGGTCGTATGTGAGTAGCGACTGCAAAAGATAACCTGCCGAACATTCCAGATGAATAAGTTGTCATAGGAAGATCAATAAATCCACCAATATCGGCAAATTCGATGATGGATTCTTGTTTTTCTTTTACCTCGTTTAGTGTCATGCCAGCGGCAAGACCGCCAAGTACAACGTTCTCCCGGCCTGAAAGCAACCGGTTGAATCCCATTCCCGGTGAAAGAAGGTGAGGTCGACCCCACAAGTCAATTTTCCCCGTTTCAGGTTTTAAAACCCCAATAACTGTCTTAAGTAATGTCGATTTTCCTGCGCCGTTGCCACCAATTAACCCAACTATTTTCCCCGAGGGAATGCTAAATGAAACATCGTCTAGAGCTTTAATCTTGGTCTTTCGCGTAGTTTTTTCATAAAACTTTCTCTTTTGGCTAGGCGAAGATTCGGCCACGACCGAGTAACTTACCGAAAGATTCTCTACTCGAACAGCTTCAGTTTCTAATTGCAAATTCATCTTCTTTCGATATGAAAACAAAAATACCTACAAAAAATACTGCTACGGACCATATCGAGAAGATCCCGATTTGTTCCCAAATTTTCGGCCCATCTGAATCTAGAGTGCCTCCTAAAGAAATCGTCCATGCAGTCACCCCTGAATAAAAGGGATTCAATCTCGCGATTTGATTCAAAGAACTGTCCCCCAAAACTCTGGTATATTCCCAAATAACGGGGGAGAGATATAACCAAAGTCTCAAGAAATGTGGAATTAGTCGTGAGACATCTCTTACATACACATTTAAGGTTGCAAATATAAGTGCGAAACCGAAGCCGAAGATACAGATTAAGATCATAATGATCGGAGCCAGAAGCATTTCTATATGCAGACCGCGCTTAGCGATAAGATGCATAAATGCATACGCAATTAAAGAACGCAAGAACAAGTTTGTAGATGTAATTGTAGATGCAATCGGCACGACAATTCTTGGAATCGCTGACTGGCCTAAAATGCCTCCCGGACCTGACTGGACAGCCCCCATAGCCATTGTCACTATCTGACTAAAGAACAACCAAGCGTAGAGGTTCCCGACGATTGCAGCGAGATAAGAAATACTATCTAAACCTCCGCCAGAAAGAATACCTACAAAAATGAAGTAAATTAATCCGAATAAAAGTGGATTAATTACATGCCATATCCGGCCGAGAAACGTCTCAAAATTCCTTGCCTTAATATCTGCAAGAGACCAGCGCCAGGCAAAGACCCGAAAACGCCAAGTCTCACGAAAGTAGTCGCTAAGAATTGGGAGGCCAGAGCGAGTAGCTTTCCTAGTTATCTTTGGTGCATTGTGGGTAGTCAAACATTTTCCAATAAGTTAAGCAGCCCAAGTATTCTAATTTCTACACAACGGTCTTGCACTTCTTTGGCTATTTGAACTAAATCCGAACACAAGTGATAGATAATCAATAAATCCTTATTGACTTTGTTGATTTATAGCTGATGAAATCGTATCTATCAGCCTTGCTTCGCTTCCATCATCAGACATTTGATAGAAATCGTGCCCTGTTCGTCCTACTTCGCGAGCTGAATCAGGATTTCGAATGAAAGATTGAACAGTCATTGAAAGATCTTCGATTTCACCTACGAAACCTCCACCTGACTGTTCAATCAGTTTCGCTTGGCCTGGAAGGTTTGACCCAAGTACTGGAATCCCTACCGCCCAATATTCCCAGATCTTTGTGGGAATAGCATTTCTAAACGCAGGCGTAGGTCGAAGAAAACATAGACCTCCAATTGCAGTTGACGCTATTTCCCAAGACCGACGATATGGAAGTCGGCCGTGCCATTTGATTCTTTCTGAGAGATTCCGATTGTCGATCATGTTCAGAAGGTTTTTTTCATTACTGCAAGGACCTATAAGGTCTAAACAAATTTCAGGGGTAATCTCTACAAGTTTGATCATTTCTTCTATCCCTCGACTCTCTCGGATATCTCCCACGTAAACCAAACTTTGAGGAATTCTAGGCGGCTGAGTTACTGGAAAGTCAATAGGATTTGGACGATTACTCACATAAACCCCGAACTTGGCATCGATGCTTTTATCCGCAACGATAATAGCATCCGCACAACGATTCCTTATAAGAGATAATCCCCAGACGAAGAAACTGACAATTGGTTTAAACCAACTACTAATCCATGGCCTATCTTCAGCTACTAATTTATAAACTTCATGAACATCTGCGATCACACTGGGCTTATTTCTTATGAGAATTGGAAGGAGAAATTGGAGCTCAGGATCTGGGAGAATTACGCAATGGGGTTTTGCTCGCCTTATTCTTAAATAAGCTAACCATGGACCTACGAGGAAGCGAACTATCCGGTTTTTGAATTTGAGGGCCACTATTTCTGTTGAAATATTGTTGCGTTGAAGAGCTTTCTTGTGACGAACTAAACGCCCGTCCTCTGAATCATGGGCTGTCGTAATGATCAATACCTTAGAATGTGGCATCTTTACCTAATTCCAATCTGCAGCAAATATAATTATGATTGCAGGGATTTGTTTACTTAAGCGTCCAAAAAATCTCAACCGTTTAGGTTCCATATGGAACCATATTAGTAACTCAAGCAGAAGTAGCGTCTAATAAATGAATTTGCCAGAAAAGCCAATCGATTCCTCAATTATTCAAATACTACAAAAATCCCCCGACGCGCTTCGTGGATTGTTAGCGCACATACGTCGAAGTACTGGAGAATCATATGAAGAGGAATCGATTAATTTTCTCCAGTCACTTGTTACTTCAAGAGAAAATTATCAGTTAGAAAGAATGGTTTTTATATCGATGGGGAAAAACACTAATCCAACTCCTGAATTTTTTTCTGTGCTGCTACACCGAGTCGATCTAATTGAAATCCTTTCTGATAGCAACGGTTACGAAATTCTTTACACCCTATATTTGTCTGGGTCACTTGCTTATCAAGATAATGCGATCCACACCATAAATGATCCGGGGCTGATAACAGCATCTATCAATCACCTCATAAATAAATATGGAACCTCTGAGAACTGCTCAACAGCGGTAATCTTTCACAAACCTGAAGAGGAACCAGTGCTTGCTGAGACATTAACGGGTGCACTCAACGCACCCTTTTATCTTTTCTTTGAAAAGGCAAGATATAACCAATCAATCTTACGCCTCGAAAATGCTGCAAAGAAATGTTATGTGCCCGATGAACAAACCCTCATCGAATGGAAGCAACAACATGTAGTTGCAGCCGAAATCGGTCATCCGAAAGAGTTCAGATTACTTGCACAAGCAATCACAGATCAGGCCCAGATTGAAGCACTTCCTCGAGAAACTTCAGAAAAAAGCAAAAGTTCAGACCACCGAGTCCTTATCGTCTCATATTTTTCACTTCCTACAACGCTGGTATCAACTCAAAGGCTGAGTTATTGGCACCAATCCTTAGAGGAAATTGCAGCAGAAGTTGAGGTAGACCTTGAGGTGATCTGGTTAAGTGCTACCACAAATGCCAAATTGTTCCCCCAAAATAGGGTCATTCGCGATAGAGGGAATTTCCTGGTTTCTCCCCAAGCGCGTAACAGTCTGAACAAAGCTACCAGTATAGGGGTTCCTTCTCTGGGTCTTAGCTGGAGCGATTACGTTAAAGAAGAGACGCAGGAATGGGATGAGCAATTTGACACAGTCATTATCTCAGTTGGCCCATTCGGATATCTAGAGCTAGGGGGATTCTTTAAACAACTATGGGGATCTCATATAATTTATGATTTTCGGGATCCTTATGGGGGAGATGCAAGAATGGTCTTCTCTAAGGAACAAAGAGAATGGATTGATCGACATGAAGAAGACAATGTTAATCGTGGCGATGTTGTCGTATCAGTAAATGAACAGTGCCTGAGTGTCATAGCCCCAAATGTTGAGATTGAGCGTGTAATAGTAAACAACGGATATAACGAGACGATCGTAAATAAAGCGTTACATACACATCCTCACAATCGTGAAGGGTCAGATCTCATTAAATTTGTTTATTGTGGGACTATTTTTCGCGATAGAGGAATAGATGAATTTGTCACTGCTTTCTCAGAAGGCCAACACAAACTAATCCATTTCGGTCGCGACCAAACAAACTCAAAAATTCTTGTAAGCCACGAAGCAACAGAACAACGAGGCTTCATTACTGATAAATCTGTATTGACAAACGAAATGTTAAATTGTGATGCAGGAATCTTAAGACTTGGCGGGGAAGGAACAACGGGTACTACAAAAATCTTTGACTACATCGGATGTGATCTGGACATCATTATTATCACAGATGGGAAATTGGAGTCTGGCGCTGTTCATGACCTTACTAAAGATCTTGAAGGTATTTATTGGGTGAGGAATAGTCCTCGCGCTCTTAAACAATTTCTTAAAACCTACTCGCCTACAAGAAGCAAAAGGGAAAAACGCGATACCTATAGCAGAAGACACCAAGCTTCAATTCTTCTAGACTTAATTCTAAAATCTCGGGTTAATTCAGGAGCTCACTAATGGATCCCAAAAGAAATAGACCTTCAAACTTTTCGGAAATAGAACTAAAACTTCTTGAGGATTACGCGTCCCGACTTAACTCTGAGATTATAGAACTACGCAAAAATGTTCAAGAAATGAGAATAGACCGGCAACTCCGTTCCTTCCCAAGTTGGCTATTCCGAAGAGTAAAGAGAGCCTTAAAAGCTCGTCTATCTGACCGAACAAAGAATAGGATTAAAATTCTTTTAAATTGGTTGTCTTACCGATCTCTAAAGCAATCCATTGGCAGAGAATCCAGAATAAACTCCCTTGGGTCCTCAAAGCACGACAAATCTATTTTGATTCTGGCTCACAGCTATCCGGCTTCAGATGGTAATTACGGAGGACAACATATCGAACGAAGAGTTCCTTTCTATAAAGCAGCCGGATATGACGTTTCTATCTTTGTTCCAACGAAAAGTACGAGGAAACAAATATTGACCGGGAATGATGGAAGCCTCCTCTACCTTGCCCCACTATCGCAAATTGAGCAGGTAGTAAAGCAAACAAATGCAAGTCAGCTCGCTATTCACTCCCCCACCCCAGAAATCTACGAAACAACGAAGAAACTAATGCTGGATTTACCAACACATATTTGGATCCATGGCTTCGAAGCCCGTAATTGGAGGGAATTGATTTCAGATTTCTCTGCGGAAGAAATTGCCAAAAACGGCAAAAGTCTTGATATGAATAACGTCGAAAGACAATGGACATTGTCAGAACTATTCACTAATCCAGATATCAACAAAATTTTTGTATCCGAATACATGCGTTCAGTTGCTGAGGAATTTGCTAGAACTCCAGCTTTGGACTCCCAGGTTATTCACAATGTTATCGATTCAAATCTGTTCCCTTATATCCCAAAGTCAGAGGAGATGAGAATACATATCTGCTCTATTAGAAACTTTGGGAAGAGAAACTACGCCACTGACTTGATGAGTCAAACCATCGTGAATCTTTCAGAAATGCCCTGGTTCTCAAAACTTTCCATAGAGATTTTTGGGGATGGGAAACACTTTGAACAAGACACAGCGCCTCTTCTGTCATTCGAAAACGTAAAGCTGAATCAATTGTTCGTCGGTGCAAAACTCCTCAAGGACATCTTTTCAAGAAATGGAATAGGGCTTTTACCAACTCGCTGGGATAGCCAAGGGATGTTGAATGGTGAAGCGATGTCTTCAGGTGTTGTCCCAATATCAAATGCAGTGACTGCGATCCCAGAGTTCATAAGTGAAGCAGAAGGGATACTAGCTGATCGGGAAAACGCAAAGCAGCTAGCAGAAGGAATTTGTGAATTAGTAGAAAATCCTGACCGGTTCCTTGCTATGTCTGAATCTGCACAAGTACGAGTAAGGAACCAGTGTGGACCCGAAATGACAGTCCAGAGAGAAATTGATCTCTTTAATACGGCTTGCTTATAGCATTACATCCTTAATATCCGGTCTTGATTTGTGATAAGAAAAACAAACGTTGATGCAGGGATTTTATGGAAGATTTGCCCTAAAGTTGAACCCCATCAGACCCTCATAGTATCCCGACAAAGCGGAGGTCGTTTTGCGAGACATAATTGTTTGTTCGTTTTACACTGACGATGATTATTACCGAACACATGGGAAAGAATTGGAAGAGAATCTCATAGATCTCGGGATAGACCATAAGTTGGAGGAAATATCATTAGACCCCAACTTGGATTGGGTTGACATCTGCCGAAAAAAAGTACCGTATTTAAATGAAGTGTGTTCTCAGAACCCTGACAAAAGAGTCTTTTGGATAGATGTTGATTGCAGATTATTAGAGATTCCAGACTTTATTGTTTCTTCATCTGCCGACATCATCGGATTTCAAAGAGGATTTAGCCCCCCTATTGCAATTGGCTATCGAAACCATACTCGATTCTGGGAACCTTGTTTCTGGGGGGTGGGGACTTCCAGCAATGCGCGCAGAATGATTGCTGATGCCGCCGAAGCTGAAAAATCTTCGTCATTAAAAGCGACAGACGACTTTTTTTTCGAGGAAGGGTGGAGGGCAAACGCTGATGCATTGACATTTCAAGTGATCCCATCAGCATGCGTTGTAGGAAAGCAGACTTCTTCTACAAGTCATCCAGCCTTTTTTGTCTTTGGATCTAGCGGTAATGTTGCAGAATACAAAGGAGCAACAGCTCAACATTTGAATGAACAACGACCAAAATGGTTTCGTAAACTGCTACTTAATGTCGGTAAAAGAATACTCAACCTTCTCCCCAAAAGGGTCTCAAGGAATATTATTGCCACATCAGACCAAGTGGGACTTACTCATTATCTTTTGGGATACAACCGTTCCGGAGTTTCAGATGGCAGAAGCCAGACACAGCGTCGAGATATAACTAACCGTATTTTAAGATCTGGAATCAATGGTGAAATAGAACTCTTAGAGGAATTGGCTGATGACTTATGTTCAAACAGCATCGTAAACCCTTCAGAATTGGCGACGATAGAGGTCGCAAGGTCATTTGGTTTCTATGCCTCCAAGGAATCTGAGAGATGCTTGGATTTGAGCTGGTGGGTTAGGCCGTTCCCAGGAAACTTTGGTGACTGGCTTTCTCCTTTACTTATCTCGCACTATGGAAATTGTAAAATTTCTTTTCAAACTCCCACCGCTCCAGCTAGAAAAACACCGTCCCACATTGTGGCGGTAGGTTCTATAGCAAGATTCATTAAAAATAGCTCCGTCGTTATTGGAACAGGAATATCTAGTTATGAATACCCGATTGAAACCCAAGCACGATACTTATCTGTCCGAGGGCCGATAACCGCAGATTTTCTTCGTTCATGTGGAGGTCCTAATGTCGATTCGTTCGGTGATCCGGCTGTTTTAATTTCACGGGTAATTCCATTAGATCGGGGCGAAACCAATGGTCGTATCGCATTAGTTCGCCATGCGAGTCATGATAGAGTTCCCCTTAAGCTTTCCGAGAACTGCGATGAACTTAACATTCTTGTCTCTCATCCAGATCAAATAAGTAACTTCTTAACTAAGTTAATAAAGTACGACGAGGTGATAACAAGTGCATTGCATGTGTTGATCTGCTGCCAGTCCTATGGAATTCCTTGTTCTTTAGTGACCTTTGAGGGATTGGAGGACAGTATCTCTGGAACAGGACTGAAATATCCAGACTACTCACTAGGGGTAGGATTAAAGGAGTTGAATCCGATGGTTATTGAGAGGGATCTCACAAAGATCCCTCTTGAAAAGACCCGACAAATTGAAAAGATTGACGAAACAGTAAAGGACGAGGTTGAACAAAAACTTCTTGAAGGTATAGGAAGAATTTGGGATATGAGAATTAGATGAAAAGAATTGCTTCTGAACTCTGGGAAACAACCATAGATCTATTTCCTACACGTCGGGAATCACGGATGATAATGGGGGTAATTTTTCTTGCTGTTACTATCTCAGTTTCAGAAATACTGATGGCCCATTTCTTTTCATTACTAATTTTGCCAACTGAGCCTCGTGATACAAAGGACCTTGTAATCTTGGGGATTGTTTTCCTAATCTTATTTTCTGTCCTTCGTCTCATTAGCTTTGGCAAAGAGCACTATCGACTAAATATATTTGAGAAATCACTTGCAAACTCAAGAACAGGTGATCGGGTAGCTGATTCGTGGCGATGGGCAACTGCTATGGAATTAACCTCTCTTCTGACATTATGCGGTAGGTTATTTTTTGTATCTGTTCTCCTTTTTTTCTTCTCACCGATTTTTGGAATATGCAATCTCGTGGTTGGGATAGGAGTATTTCAAATACTCTCTTGGCGCCTACGAAAACAATTCAAATCACAACATGAGTTCAGAGAAAAACAACGCACACAAGAGCCAGCGTCAAATGCTGAGAAAGTACGAACAAGGGTAATGTCAGGGGAAATCGGTTCCCTGCTGTCTTCAGCAGGGGTAATTATTCTTCTTGGTATCCTCATATTCTTATTTGCTAAAGATGACGTGACCCCAGCTAAGGCGTTTGTTCTCTTTATTGCACTGCGGATGGTTGGACAGATTTATTCGGGACTTTCTTCAGGTTTAATGCGTTTTGCTAGAGCTCGGGTTTTCAGTGGATAAGCCATCAATAACGATTGGGTACTCAAGTCTCTCGAATCGTGTTATTGATATTTCACTTCCACTACAAAGGCATGGAACAGAAGTACTTATTGCGGTCCAAGGGGGATTTGTCGAACCTATCGATAGGGAAGATGTCCGGATGATATATCTCGATAATTTTGGCGCAGCAAAAAGTAGAAACAAGATCCTTGAAGAAGCGTTGGGAGAAATTATATTCTTCGGAGATGATGACATGCGCTGGAATGAATCTGGGTTAACAAGAACAATTGCATATTTCCAGCAGAATCAAGATATCGACCTTGTGTTATGTCAAAGTGAAAATGAACACGGAGAACTTCGAAAACGGTATTTCAAGAAACAAACTCAATTATCAAAATACAACTCTGCGAAATCTGCAACATACGAAATGGCTATCCGTCTTTCATCATTCAAACAAAAGAAGATAAATTTTCACGAAGACTTCGGAGCGGGAACGAGTAACTTTCTCGGAGATGAATTTATCTTCATTTCTGAAGCATGTCGTGTGGGACTGAAATGTGAGTTCCTCCCTTTAACAATTGCAATTCACCCTGATAATTCATCGGGAATGCTTTATGGAACCCTAGAAGATACGCAAGCAAGATCGAATGCGATCCGACAGGTTTTTGGTAAATTCGCGATGTTCGCAAGATTAGGATTCGTCTTGAGAAATCCTCTGCGTTTCAAAAGCTTCGAACTAGTCTTCCGATTTATTTTTGGATGGTTTCCAAAAGCGACACAGCGAATGGACTAAAGATCTGTGGCGGGGGCAGGATTTGAACCTGCGACCTTCGGGTTATGAGCCCGACGAGCTA
>CAZMAW010000021.1:2142-15893 GCA_964564495.1 uncultured Candidatus Nemicrothrix sp. | reverse complement strand
TACTCAATATGCTCGCGAGCTAAAGCAATCAACTTCTCACGGCTCATAGAACTACTGTAGTACTTCGAAGAACTTTAGTCAGAAGTGACCCAGCGGCAGAACCATCCCACATTCGAACCGACTTCTGAAAGGGTGAAGTAGACCGAATTAAGCTCTTTGGATGATCGAGACACCATCGCCTATCGATAGCATGGCGCAGGTAACGCGGTCATCATTTTTGACGTGTTCATTGAATTCTCGTATAGCGATAGTGTCATCATCGTTGGCTCTCTCATCAACTACTCTCCCTGACCAAAGGACATTGTCTACGACGATCAACCCATTCTCTGATAGGCGGAGAAGTATCGCCTCATAATAATTAATGTAATTTTTTTTATCTGCATCGACGAATGCGAAGTCTATGTGTTTGGTTTTAGGGAGTTGCTCTAGGGTTTCAAGTGCAGGGGCAAGAACCAGCTCGATCCTTCCATCCACCTTTGCCTCCCTCCAGTACCGTCGTGCGATATCAGTCCATTCCTCCGAAACATCGCAGCAGAGCAACGAGGCATCTGCAGGTAAACCTCTGGCGATAGCTAAAGCAGAAAATCCTGTAAATGTCCCTACTTCAACTGCGAATCTAGGTTGAGATGCCCTGACCAGTAGCGTCAACAAATTTCCTTGATCAGGAGATATCTGCATTCTTGAAACCCACCCCAAAGTCGCCGTCTCATCGATTAACGCTCTCTGGATAGGATCTGTTTCTGTGCTGCTGGCAGAGATATATGCCAGAATTTCATCATCAAGAAAAAAAGAGCGTTTCTCCTTTTTCTGAGATACTACTTTACGTAATTTTTTCATTTCCAACCTCTGCTCTATTGAACTATAATAGAGACATAAAGATTTTAGCCTCTCTCGTTCTTGCTTTTATTGTGGCAATGTTTTCGCTCACCATGAGCGGGGTATTGGCTGCTGAAGAGGACCCTGCCGAGACACCGGAAGAACCAATCGAGGCGCCCGAAGAACCGGATGGGGAAGATTCAGAATTTGAAGACGGCGACACGGGAATAATCGACGGCTGTGAAGGAGAAATCTATTCAACCCATGAAGCGGCGGCGGCAGCAGCAGCAGCTAAGGGAACTGAATTCCATGAACACCAGAAAGAGGATGGAACGGTCTACTACATGCTTAATGAGTGATCTACATTCTTTTGCTTCATTCTTCCGTTAGAGCCGTAAACTAAGAGACACGGCAAGCAGCTTCAAATTTTTGTTTGCCGTAACCGGAAGCCCCCGCCATACCACTTTGGTCGGGGGTTTTCATTTTCCACGATTCTCAAATCCCAAAAAAAACAACAGGGCAATTAAGGCCCTTTTCAGGATATACAGGAGATATGCGTCATACATTTTTCAGCTTAGTGATGGCTTTCTCTCTGGCTGCGGGATTGGTAGCTTGCAGTAGTTCAAACAGCGGAAACACCAGCTCTGGGTCAGATATTGGGCGTTTCGAAGAGTTGGTAGAAGCCATGGGTGAAGTATTTATCGACCCCGAAGCTGCCGAGTCATCGTATTTACTTCAAGAAGCATGCCTTATGGAAGTGCTCGTGAACGACGGACTAACGACGTGGGATTGGGCAATCAATTACTATCAATCCAATTACAAAACGAAGGTCGGCTGGAATGACAATGATTATTTCCCTCCGGAAAACATCTTGGATGACAATCCGGATTATGACTGGGACCAGTTTTTAGGTAAAGCCCTCCCCTGTTTCGAAGAGCAATTATCCCCACTAGCTTCAGACTCTAACAATCAAGGAGCACAAGATAAGGGCGACTCTGGTCGACAAAGCCTTATTGAAACTATTCTTAACCTTGGACTTGAAGAAGACACTGAAGTCATTGAATGCATAGTCGACCTGGTCGCTGATCTATCTGGCTTGAGTTACTCCGAGATCGAGGAAATGATTATTACCCAAAGCCCAGAACTCGACCTCTATATTGAAAGAGTTGAGCGAGACTGTTTTGAAAATGACTACTCTCAGATCGAACTTGAGGAGGTCTATTCACCCAATCTCGAAATAGTGCCTGAGTATTCACCAAACGAATGCTTGAATGAGAGCTTTGACAAGTTCGTGAATGTTTTCGGCATGTACGTGGCCGGAGTACCAGAAGCCCCTGAGGAACTCGTCTTACACACAGCGAATATCCTTGCCCAATACATTGACAATGACGAGGATGGAACTCCCGATGATCCGGAAGTCCTCCGAGTCCTCGTAGGAGGCAATTACATTGTTCCCGTTTGGACAGAGTCAGATCTGGAATCACTTTGGAAGAGTATAAGAAGGACTTCTTGCGAAGACAACACAGGTTTTGCAGCAAGTATGTACATCGACGAGGATGAATGGGCCCTGGGCGGTATTGAAGCTACGGGAAGGTGGGATACGAATCTTGAAGAAGTTTGGCATGTTGTCTCAATGGGCTGGTACGAAGCCCATCCGGAATACTTTGGCGATTCTTCTAGCAGCCGCCTCGGCGAAGCCATGGATGCGGCACGAGGGGGAACTTTCGAAAGAATCCCCTCCTCCTACCCTGAGAATTCTTGGTACAACTATTACGACTACACATGCGACTACTACTGCCAGATCCACGAGTACTTTTATTGGATTCTGATGGCAAACATTGGTGCTCTTGACCCGTCCCTAACTGATAAGTGCGACGAGAGTCGAGATGAATGGCACATCTGTACAAAAGCCGAATTGGAGACAGTTGACGTGCTCGCCTATGACTTGTTGAATAATCAAGATTTCCGACTCCCCACGCGTATCCCGACAGGTTCATACCAGCCAACGTCATGATCGACACCTGTCAATAGCTGGTTGAGTATAAACAGCTACACATCATTACACCAAGAAAAACTCAGACTTTAAATCCTAAAATCGGTTTCGATAATTTCCTTAGGTAAAGGATAATAGATGCCCAACTGATCGCTGTTGCGAGAGCGGCCCCTTTGACGTCGAAGAATGGTATCAGCACCACGTTAAGAGAGAGATTCGTAAGAGTCATAGCTACAAGGAGCATGGATTGACGTCCGGGGTGACCAGACTGCTGCAAAATATTTGTAAATGGGATATACCCAGCACTAACACCCACACCGAGACTAAGGATCAAGAAAACTGGCCAACTCTCATCCGCAAGCTCCTTGGAAAACAAGAATTCAACAATGAAGGGGTACAGCACATTACTCAGAAGTACCAATGGGATCGCTACGAAATAGATTCGTCGCTTTGCTTTGTGAATAGTCTCTTGAAGCTTCTCAAGTTTATTTTGGACAAACAGGCTAGTAACTACAGGATCGAAATTGTAACGAGGCACAATAGCCGCCTGATACAGGCCCTCGGCAAACAAACTAGCGATGCTATACACCCCTACGGATCTAGTCCCCGAGATTAAGCCAAGCAAAATAATGTCTAAACGAGTATTGAGATCAAGCAAAGTAGTTCCTAAAAACCCTCTAAACCCATATCGAAGATGACGGTTAAACATTGGATGCATGTTGCGCCATTTACCCATCCCTATGAGCTCAGATCGGTTAGCAAAGATCAACCCAAGAAAAATAGCTCCTTCAGCAACCGTGATGGTCCAAGGGAGAACCTGATCATTATCGACGTTGTAGGTAACTGCTGCAGCAGAAGCAGCTAGAAGAATGAACCGACCTGAGAACAGGATAGAAAAAGTCGGGATTCTTTGAAGACCATTAACATGAGCCAATAAGGTTTTGTTTATCGGGAAGAGAAACAACCCAATGGTGATCGCCCGAAGGCCATCAAGATAATAAAGATTATCGATTGATCGAAGAATGATCTCTCCGCCAACGTAAATCACTGACGTGGCAATTGCCGAAGTAAGTATTGTTGCTAAAACCCCGCTACATACGACTTCAGCTGTGGGGTTTCCTTCCGACCGAGCTTTAGGCGTATGAAAGAGCACGGAACTATGGATCCCCATCACCCCTATTTGGCCACCAATTATTACGACAGCTAACAGCATGTTGTACCGGCCTAAAGCTGTAACCCCCAGTTGAGTGGCAATAACTTGATTAATAACCAAACCAGACAAGCCAACGGCAGCAAACGCTGAGAATGTCCAACCAAAATCTGTTCTTTTAATCTTTAGCTTCGGCACCAAGGCCTCGCATTCTTCGCACCAATAATTGAAGAAAGGCGCACCTTATTCGTAATTTCTTGCAAAACGCTGTATGTGGTCACCCGCCCACTTTAGGTCAATCCCAACTGTCGCGAAATAGGAGGCAAGGCCAAGAACGTTAAAACTATTATCCTGTCCTGCCCGTTCAATAGCTTCAGATCTTTCCATCAATCCAAAACGAATTTGGTTTGATCTCAAAGTGTCATGTTCTGTCATACCTAGACCGACGAGGTACATGAGATTATAGAAAGGAGCGGTACCGTCGCCCATCCTCCAAGAGGTAACTGACCGGTCCTCACCTGAACTCCATTCATACCTCGAACGTAGGGTTTCTTCTATCACCTCTTCCTCCCAGTGGATATAGGAGAATGGCCGTAAAAAATTCTTATGTTCCCTAACGTAATAATCAATAAACCCTGTCAAACCTTCCTTAGCAAGCGAGGGAATAAGTCCGGGTGATTGAATAGCATGCGAACCATAAGAAAAAACCATTCGAACCATATTGGCGAGGCTAAGTCGATATGAGCTCCCTTGTGTATGGTCAAGAGAAGGATTCGCTCCTGCAAGCATTGCTTTAAAGCCTGTAGTTTCCATCGGATGATCAGCAAGAAGAACTGGAATATTTCCTCGTTCACGAGCGACTTCGCGCCCCCACCGATAGTACGGCTTGTCACCAGCCATCAGAATCGGAATTGTCTCAAGCTTAGGATTCTTCAGCCACGCAGTGAGAGCGCGCTTTATCCGAACACGGTTCTTCCGAATATCTGGAGATACCACAATATGCTCTACTCCAAGGTCCCCGCACATACGAGACATATTCTCCCTTGCCGCAGTAGTTACCATCCCCCAGTCGTAGGTATACGCAATAGGATTGAACCCGAGAGAATGTGTTAGATGAAGGATGTATGAGCTATCCCGTCCACCGCTTAAACACACAAGAACCCTGCCATTGGCAGGAATTTTTTGTTCTAAGTCAGAAGCAAACTTTTCAATACCCGGATATTTAGGAAGCTTAAAGTCGTTACATACGGAGCAAACCCCATTGTTATCAAAAGTGATCTCCGGAAATGTCTCGGGAAGCACACACTTCGTGCAGCGTCTTAAGTCCTGTGCTTTCTCCTGAGCAACCTTCGCTATGCTTGTCATACTTTGCGAGAATTCCAAATCTAATTGATCTTCCTTCAAATGTAAGCCTTTCGCCCCTTCCATCCCTTCCTCTTTCCGATTCACATCGATGGTTGAAATATTCCCCTTTTTTTCGCTATGGCCACGTAAGATGACAGTTTTGTTTAGGTCAATCTGCTTGCAAATTCTCGCTAACTCGCTAGGAAACTGCCGTGGTTCACTAGCTAATAGAACACTTCCGGACGTAGCTTTAGCACTGTATAGATTCCCAACATTCGTTCGACATAAGATTTCTCCGGAAGCTGAGGCAGCGACAACACTATATTCTCCTTGCAATCGCTCAAAGACTTGGTCGACGCTACCCTTCCGACCATTCTGGTCCCATTCTTGAAGAAGAAGAGCAATCGCCGCTGTATCTGTTTCAATGCTGAGGTCATCTATGGTAATTTCCGATCGCAATTTAGATGCATTAGTTATGACTCCATTATGGACAACTACCCAGTTCCCTATAGTGACAGGCTGGTTATTGTTTGAAGCACCAGAATAGCCATGCGTTTCCAACCTACTGTGACCAAATAGCCCGTATGCATCCCCACCATAAGCTCGCCGGAGCAGGTTCTTTCCTTGACTCGTTCGTATCATTGTCCCAAATCCGTGGTTTGCTTTGACTATTTGAATGTTGTTATCAACTTCCATCAGCACTAGGCCACTAGCGTCTACTCCCCTCCGTTGAGCTTTTTTTCCAACCCCAACTAACGCCTTAATATCTCTGCGTGTGAGAAAACTATCCTTAATACTCACAACACCCAATAATCCACACACGTTAAATTCTCATCTCTAAATCCAGCGAGTAACTAGATGCGCAGGAAGTTCTGTTAGCTCCCACTTTTGATGACCTTTACAGTGATTCCCCAACTAAGACGATTGAGAAGAGGGATTTTTGAGACCATATTATCGAAAGACACGAGAGGTCGATAGAGCTTTCGCAAAGGTAACCAATTGAAATTTACGAAATCGGGGAAGCCCAACAAAGGGTAGGCAATATAACCCCAGAAATTAACTGTTTCTACTTCTAACGATCCAGCGAGGATTCTCTTGACTTCACGTATAGAAAAGTTTTTATGATCAGTATCGAAATGAGATGTTCTTCGGCTGATTAGCCTTGGAACAGCAGAGACAAAATTCCTGTAAGGGTCTACAAATACTGCTGTACCACCCGGTCTAAGAATCCTGGCGATTTCAGTTGCTCCTTTTTTTGGGTTTGGAAGATGATGAAGTAGCCCGCGAGCAAAGACACAATCATATGAAGCATTCTGACATGGTAAGCGTTCAGCATCTCCCCTTGTGATCCTCCAGGGGATATCCCGTTCAGAAGAGCGCATTCGGGCATCAGCATATTTCAGCATTTCATTTGATAAATCTATTGCAGATAGCGTCTGTATTCTCTCTTGCGAAGCAAGTATTTCAAGAAATGAACCGTTACCACAACCTACTTCGAGGACATCTCCGCTGGGGTTCGCAAGCTTAATCACGTCAAGTAAGGCATCGTGGTGATACTTCAAAGAGGTTTCTTCGGTATATCTAACATTCTCATATAAGGCACTTACTTCATCTTGTATCTGCAACTCAGAGAAATTTATTTTAGATTTTGATCCCACTAATTGAGCGATACCGTCTCGGTCTTCATACTCATTTCCGCAATCTCGGCACCTAAGACTTGTCGGTGTCGTTGATTCAAAATTTCCATAGCAATCGGGGCAAACCAATGTGGGAAGAGAAGAATCTCTTTTTGTGGTCATCAGTAATTCCCTGAACCATGAAAAGCACGTCGCCTGAACCCGTATTCCATATCCATCCACATAGCGAACAAGGTGGATTGAATAGCAGTCATCAGCGATACAACACAGAGAATTGCTGTTGTCTTAGGAAGCTCACCTGTTTGGGCGTAAACGTACACGAATCTCACTGATAGGGGGATAGATACAAACGTAAATAATGAAATTCCAAACAAGTAAAACAAGACCAAAGGATGAAAGTCTAAAATCACATACCGCGACCAGAGTCTTCGAAAAAACAGCCTTGTAAGAAGCCAGACGATCATTGGAATATAACGACGAAGCTGAATTTTGCTTTGTTCTTGGCCATAAACCGGCCGAACTTCACAGTCAGCAACGGAAAACTGTTGAATATAAAGCATCGTTAGTATGTCAGCGTTATAGCCGTACCCTTTAGTCATATTCTCTATAGGAATTTTCGCCAATGCAGAATTTCTAATCGCTGTATAGCCACACTGCGGATCCATCAACGCGTAATAACCTGTCGCAAATTTTGTCAGTAACGTCAGTAACGAATTCCCTAGATAGCGATACGTAGGCATCGCACTTATATCAGTGTGAAGAAGACGATTACCTTTGACATAATCATGGTTTCCCTCTATGAGAGTGTTAAGAAGGTTTGGAAGGTCAGCAGGGTCCATTTGGTTGTCTCCAGCCATCACAACTGTAAGGTCGCCATCTGTTTCCAAGCTTGCTATATATCCATCGATTAGGGATTGACCTAACCCTAAATTCTCTTCATGGACAAGCAAACTAATCCGGCTATCTGTAGAGGCTGCATTTCTAATGATCTCATTAGTCTTGTCGAGGCTACAATCATCGATCACAATGACCCCATCGACAAAATCCGGTATCCCTTCGAGTGTGTCAAGGATCAGTAGTTCTTCGTTAAATGCAGGGACGATGACGTTGACTTTGTAATCTCTATACACAGCGCTTACCTTGATACAAGATCACGTATTGCTTCCTTCTGCTCGATTCTTGAACCATTCCCAGGTTTTTTCCAGCCCACGTGAGAAATTTTTTTCAAATTCCATCTCTAAATCTTGACAAATTTTGCTGTTATCAATATCAAACTTCTTGATATCACCAGGGGTCCATTCATCATATGAAATCGAAGGTTCCTCTACTCCGGCAATTCTTGATATTTCAAGCGCTAGTTCCTCAATCGTAATATTTATACCCGAAGCACAATTATAAATTCCTCCTGATGCCTTTGGGAGTACAGCAGACTTCAAATTAGCGGTCACTACATCGTCCACACTTGTAAAGGAGCGCTCTTGTGTGCCATCCCCAAATATTACGAGGGGAAGACCAGCCAAGAGCTTCCTTGCGAAGATAGCAACAACACCTCCAAACTCTCCATCTTCTTGGCGAGGCCCATAGACATGGAAATACCGAAGAATAGTTGTATCTAGGTCATATAAGTGGTTAAACGCTCCAACATAACTTTCTCCTGCAAGCTTGCTTACCCCATAGTATGAAGTAGGCCCAACAGGGTGATTCTCATCTTGTGGCCAATACTTGGCCTCACCATAAACTGAACCAGTTGACGCGTGAACAAATTTTTTGATTCCTCTATCTCGAGCAAGTTCTAAAAGGTTAAAGGTGCCTTCCGCATTGACTTTAAGATCTCTCCTAGGGTCACGGAGGCACACTGTTTTTTTAGATGCTGCTTGATGGAAAATAATATCTATATCGCTAACAACAGCATTAAGCGTCTCAAGATCTGAGACATCGCATTTAGTTTCAGTAAAATTGTCGTAATTATGCAAGTGAGCTAAATTCTCAGATTTCCCAGCAATATAATCATCAACACTTACGGTTTTAATCCCAGCAGTCACAAGTGCATCGCAAAGATGGCTGCCTACAAACCCTGCTCCCCCTGTAACTAGCGCAGACTCGTACGGGAAGTCTTCGAGCAGCTCAGTATTATCATTCATAATTGTTTTGTAACTCCTCACTGGGTTCCCTGACTAGGTTCTGAGAAACTCTATCATCCCTTGTGAAACAAGCTTGTACTTTAACCAGCGTATACATTACTGTAAGCGGAGCGAGATGGACCAGCATTCGATTTCCCGAATCCCCCCAACCGGCTCTATATGGAGAACTCCGAATCATCCCAAGCAACAAAATCAGTAGAATCCCTCCTCCAAGTACTTCCAACCAAACACCTTCACTCTTTAAACGTGGGCCAAAGATCACCATAAGAATCACTAGCGGACCAAAAGTCCACCAAAATGCACCCCAATAACCCGTAGCGATAGAATTGGCAACCAGCGTCAAACTACTTTCAACTGCTGAATCTTGAGCCAGCATGTAAATACTAAAAATACCTGCCAACCCTATAACTACAAGGTACGGCATCCATTTGGTTATTCGACGCATAACCTGCCAATACGTAACCACGAATGGAGAAGCAGCTACCAAAAGCATGATTATCGTATTGCGTGATGAGATGATAGTGCTACCAGATGCACCCGCTATCGCTAATCTTGCATACCATAGTGCCGGAATAACTAAAGTGATTACGCTCATATTCAGAAGTTGCTTTCTTGAAAAGGACCTGCAGGAGAATAAGGCGAATAGAAGAAGAGAGACGAACAAAAGGCCCTCTAGCCGAATAAATGCTACAGAGCCAACGACCAAAGCGAATAGACTTTGATCTAAACTTTTCTGACCCTTCTCACCTATATCCAGACAAAATGCGAAGCCTAATGTATAAAATCCAGCCATCAACATGTGGCTGTTTAAATACCCCAATTGGCTTCGAAGCATATAAGTTATTCCCCAAAATACTGCCATAATCAGAAGTGCTACCAGCGAACAAATTATCGTATGTTTCTTCGAAGTTGTAACAACGCCAGAGATGATTATCGTGGCGCCCACTATCGCAAGTAAGCCCGTTACCGCTGGCAAATAAACTACATAATCTAGATTGAACAAATCACCCCCCGCCTGGAAATTTGTGACCATGAGTGGGAAACTTGCTAAACCAGACGATCCAAATGAAAAGATTGAAGAACCAAACGACTTTCCTACGACAATAATTTTGTAAGAATCATATGAAAGCATAGGAGATACCAAGGATTTCGTTACAATCATCAGCATCGTCACCATGCAGGCAGACGATAGAAACACCCTAATATCCCAAAAGCGTATTTTTCTTTCCCTTAATCCTCTATAAATCCCTGCCAAAGCAACTGCAGCCATCACATAGAGTCCAACTTCTGGACGATTAACGTTTAGCGAATAGGAAAGAGCACTCCCGAATGTATAAATAGCAACACCAATCGGAAGAGAAAGAACAGTAGTTAGGACGGGTGCTTTCTTTGGCAAACCACTCCATGACAACCCACCAAATCCACCAAAGGATAATACACAAGCAAAAATAATTTCTCTTATCATCAATCTGCCACCAAATAGTCCGTTTCCGGCGTGGAGTAAAAGTGATATGAATCGCCTTCCCCGAATAAAAGCAGACGCCGATCCTTATATATCTGACCTTCGAGAAATACCTCCATTCCAGTCATCCGTCCAAAAGGAACCTTTGATGTGTCAAAATCCCAGTCGATCTCAACATCTGCCCCGCTAAAGCCATTCAGATAATCCTTAAATGAAGTATTTCGATGCACGAAAACTCTCGCCCCATCAAGGAATTCTCTTAACTGCATATACGTCAAAAAAGTCTCTCGAGCCTGAATTTGGGGGCTGGCTAAAGCAATATCTTCGAGATTGACGGGTCCGCTGGCACTGGTACCGAAACGGTGACTATTCTGCCGATTAAAGGTATTACTACCTATAGCTATACCTACAACCAGCAGGACAAAAACAGAAATAGGCAAAAGAAATCTATTCCATCGTTTCGCCGCTAGAGAACATGCTGCTACAAATGCCGACCCAATTGGAATGAAATAATAAATTTCAGTTTTATACGGGTCAATCTGCTTTTCAAACTCTTGAAAGCGGCTGAACGTATCACTCCAAGCGGCCAAAACAAAAACTGCCGCAGTAGCCACCAACGTAAGAACCGCGAGAATACTAGCCCAGTCCAAAGAACGCTTCTCAACTGCACCACCAGGAGGCCAAGGAATCATCTCATCAATTGGAGCATCAGACTTAGCAAGTTGTTTACCCAATAAAACGACCTATCTCTAAGGCAAGCAAAACCAACAGTAATTATACAGATCCAGATAGGCCAGATACCGGACCGCTGTTGGATAAATTGTTAAGCAGGTAGATCTTCGGAATATCCAGCGTTTCTTGGATCATCCTTATCAGTAGCGGCTTTGGGAGCGCGTTCCCAAAGAATCTCACTATCGAAACTCAATGTCCAATCTGGAACAAATTCGATTACTACCCTTCCGGGGGAGTCTAGATGATCAATGTATGCTTGGATTCCTTCCGGGTCTTTTCTTCTATCAGAAGCAAAAGCATAGAAAAACCAATCCAGCACATCGCGGTCTTTATGAATAATACAGTCACCTTTGTAAGTAACTGTTTTCCCTGTTCCAAGATGAGTTCCCGAACTAGTTATACATACTGAGGCACGAGGAAAGCGACGTATTGCTGATACCCTTGCCCGTTTCTCAGCGCAAGTCATCCAAATCTTTCCCTCATGGTTAAGATATGAGACGATAACGCCAACAGCTTCGCCCTGTTTATTTGTCCAGCTGAATACACATTCCCGTTGAGCATCCAACAGTTCCTGCTCACGCTCAGGACTGAGCGCACAACTGACAAGATCTTCTAGATTGTCGTCTTCGGTATTCATGGTTCGTATCCCTTCGAAAAGCTACAAGCGAGCATAAATCTTCTTGAATAATAAACCAAACTATTACCGGCAAAGAATCATGAATGATCAGCAAAAGCGATAAAAATCTGTAAGGGTGTAAGAAATGACTGGATCCTTTGTCTACGGAACAGACAAACCGAAGGAATAAAACCATGAAAACCACACTTCAAGATCCGTTTACTAGAAGCAGAAAGAAGAATACCGCTATCTTTATTGCAGTTTTTCTTCTTTTGGCGACCGCTTGCAGCAGCAGCGATATAAAAGTCGCTGATGAAGGCGATATCCCGACCAGCGAAGGAACCGGAGCGGAAACCGGGGAAGAAGCCGTCAGCAGCGAATCTGAAGAAACCGCAACAGATACGTCCACGGAAGAAACCGATGAGGGCGAAATCGAAGAAGAAGCTGAAGAGGAAGAAGAACCTGTCGAGTGTCCATGGGACGTAGGTATGAAAACCGGAGATACCTCATATGGTCCCGGCAGCAGTTTCTTGGTTGATGCCCGAGTGGGAGCTCATACCGAGTATGACCGCTTCGTTCTCGAATTTGAATCTGGTGACGCAACTCCTGACAGCTACGTAATCAATTGGACAACTCTTAGACCAGAAAGGGACGGTAGCGGATTACCTGTAGAAGTTGACGGAGATGTATTCCTTAGTTTTTCTATAGGGGCAAGTGTGATTAATTGGGATGGGGCCGAAGAGATCTACGATGGGCCTACGTCACTTAGCAGTCCGCTATTTGGGAATCTGGTTGAAGTTGAGAGCGGCGGGTATTTCGAAGGACGCATGCTTTGGGCCATCGGAGCAAATGAAGCAACCGGATTCCAAGTGCTTGAACTTGAAGATCCCCCCCGACTTGTTGTCGATGTTTGTGTAGCAGACGCTAGCTCCACAAAGGGAGAAGACTGCATCGATTCTGGCATGCATCCGAGTCTTTGCGGAGCATTATTTGATTACGATGACGGTTATACGGGACCACATGCAGAACATGCAGAGATGTTCGGTAGCGGAGAATGCCCTAGCATCCCTCCAGCTTCATATAGCAGCTGGGGCGTTTCCTCAAGTTACTATGCCGACCTCAACGATGATGGCGATAACGAAGAAGCCTTTACATATGTAGATGAAGATTCTGATGAATTGCATTTACGAATCATTGATGGTGCTGACCAAGCCGACTATTTAATAAGTTCTACATCCTTTGGCCCAGGATCAATTACTGGGGCATTGGATTTACAAGCTGATGATTCTCCTGAGCTTTTCGTTTATATCAATGGTGCAACCCCGGCAATGAGGACATACAAATTATTCCAGCTAAATGGCTGCGAAATTTCTGTAATTCAAAGAACTGCTACTGGTTCAGACTTTCAGCTATCAGCGGGGTATGTTCCAGCCGCAGGTGCTTCAGCCGGAATTCGTTGTGTTAGCGGAGCGCCAGTTCTAAGGCAACTAAATGGAGGTCCAGCTGATGGCCCACCCGCTACTACTTGGGAATGGAGCATCACAACCCATGAACTACTCTCTGATAACACAATGACCGAGGTTTCTGTCTCTGAAACATTTTCAGGAAGTGAAATCCCGTGGTCTACTGGATTTAATGATTGCACATTTGAATAAGTTAATTTAAAGGTTCCAAAGGAAAATCAATGAAGAAAAAAGAGAAAAATTTACGCCCTATCTGCTTGTTTCTAGTTTTTGCATCTTTTCTCACTCTGCTTATATCGTGCGGAAGTGACGATAAATCACAAATAAAAGAAGGCTCTATAGTTGAAGAGGAGACAAGTTCCGAACCTGAAGAGGAGACAAGCCCCGAACCTGAAGA
>CAZMAW010000021.1:0-2042 GCA_964564495.1 uncultured Candidatus Nemicrothrix sp. | reverse complement strand
TTGAAGAGGAGACAAGTTCCGAACCTGAAGAGGAGACAAGCCCCGAACCTGAAGAGGAGACAAGCCCCGAACCTGAAGAGGAGACAAGCCCCGAACCTGAAGAACCTGTTTGTATCTGGAATGTAGCTCCAAAGGTAACTGGAGAACTTCCTCTATCTGGTGGAACTATTCTTTCTGATGCCCGCATCGGCGCCCAGGAAGGATATGACCGTTTTGTTCTAGAATTCGTCTCATCCGGCCCTGTGCCAGAGTCTTATAGAATCGATTACGTTTTTAACAATACTGGTGGGGGCAATGTCTCCGTAAGTGACGGCCTTCACCTTGAGACTCAAGTCCAAGGAAATGCTGCCTTACAAGTAGTTTTGGCTGGGAGCCATGAAGATGTGGCCAATAACGTTGTGATTTACGAAGGACCGAATGTTTTCTCAAGTTCTCTGCTTGGAAATGTCAACGAAGTGCGGTTTGGTGGTAGCCACGCAGGGTTGATTCTTTGGGGAATAGGAGTTGAAGAAGCCAACGGATTTAGGGTCCTTGAATTAAGCGACCCTCCTCGAATCGTTATTGATATCTGCGTCTCTGACTTATCAGACAAGTTAGCTAACTGTCTTAGCGCTGATGCAACATGGGAATACCCTGAGTGGATCAGCCCAAGCTTTTTAAGTAATTATTGTGAATCAAACTTTTCAAGTTAACCGGAGAACCCAGTAATTCACAGAGACGAACACCAATTACGGCACTTAACTTAAATACAACTATTGACAATGTTCAAAGCCCGTGGAGGCCGCACTAGTTCCGGTTCATTCGATTGCACCTTTGACTAAATACCGATAAGCACCCATACGGGATTGGAGTATGTTAAGTTCGTTCTCATCTGCCAGCGACATGGTGGAAGGGGGTTACATGAGGCACTTGCCGAAACCACCATAATCTGTTGATGAACAAGACAGGGGTGTGCAGGCGACTGGCCTATGGAGTCCTTTTTGAATTCCTTAACAGCGCGAAGCACGCCCTTGTCGTTTTTTTGGCCACCTTCGGGTGGCCATTTCCCGTTGGGATTTAAGACTTATATCAAAGGACACGGGGCCTACAAGAACTTGCCGTTTTCGCTTTTGGATAGAGAGCATGCGTGACAGCTGCCCTAGAAGCCCCGATGCATCCAGCGGGGCTTCTTCCCTTTTCAAAATAGTAAGCGACCTTCGTTTCCATGTCACTATTTTTCGTCCTACCCCACCGCTACGCTGATCGCCATATGAGCTGCCATTGCGAACACTGCCAAACAGGATCCGCGTATATCCGATTTCGCTGGCATTTGAGAGAAAGCTTACAGAATAATGATGGTTGGGCAATGAAAAAAGCGAGACTATGCCTTTACTACGGAGAAGTTTCTATTGGCCCAGTAATTAACCTGCATATCAAAGACAGCAAAGACCCCCCCTGTTCAGCATTCTATGAAGTTACACTCTCCTATCTTGCTGCAATGTATATCGAGCAAACCATTCTCTGGTGGTTACACTTGCGCGGAAACGTGAACCTTGCCGTATCAGGCCTTTACGAGCGGATGCGCGAAAAAGAAAAACTCTCTGACCTGTGGTTCCCATATTGCACTTTTTCTGCGTCTGGTGAAGCAGATGCCATCGAAACAAAACTGCGGATCATGGAAATAGCAACGGTCGAGCCTGCTGAACTCTACTTGCAAAGCATCAATTTCTTAACCCCTCTGCCCAATAGCCCTACCCCTAGGCAATACATACCATCCAGTGACTACGGAAAACGCGGCCGCTATGACCCTGGTCCAGTCTTCGGCTGCGGGAATCAATTATTTGACTTATACCCACAAACAACTGATCAGGGAAACCATGCAATGGACAACTGAACAAGAGAATCTAGAAGTGAACGTTTTCTCACCTAACCAAGAACTCAGGGTATACATGTTGGGTGGAAGACATTCACGTCGCTAGGCTGGTGTGTCATTGCGAAATTAGAACACTCGGGGATGGTGTAATTGGCAACACAACTGGTTCTGGTCCAGTCATTGGGGGTTC
>CAZMAW010000020.1:0-17974 GCA_964564495.1 uncultured Candidatus Nemicrothrix sp. | reverse complement strand
TTAGCTCGTCTGGGCGTTTCCGTCTCTTTGTGCTACGAAGACATCATGGAACCAAGTCAAATCCTGCTCACCGGACGGGTTGCGGTCATCACCGGAGCGGCCCGTGGTATCGGGAGAGCAACGGCATTGGCTTTCGCCGACCTTGGAGCCGACGTCGCATTGTGTGACATGCTCGATGAGGAACTTGCCGCCACTACGGCTGATGTTGCGGCACGCGGAGGGACTGTACTCTCCGAAGTGTTCGATGTCCGAGATGCAGAAAAAGTTGAAGGATTCATGGGAAAGGCCCATGCGGAGATGGGTCCGATCAATGTGTTGGTCAATAATGCCGGAGGCGGGTTCTGGGCCCCGTTCGCGGACGTATCCGGTAGAGGGGAACAGGCACTGGTCAGCGAGAATTTCTCAACGGTCACCAACTGTGTACGGGCAGCGACACCGCTGATGGCGGATGGTGGTTCGATCGTCAATGTCACGTCCGTTGAGGCCTACCATGCAGCTCCGGGCTTCGCGGTGTACGCGGCGATGAAAGCCGCCGTCCAGCAATTCACCCAATCGCTGGCGTTGGAACTTGGCGGCCGCAATATCCGGGTCAACTGCGTCGCCCCCGATATGATCCCAACCCCCGGCGATGAAGGCCTCGCCGAAGATTCCGGAGCGTTAATTCCCGGGTTGCAACCCACCCCGTTGGGCCGAACCGGAACTCCGGAGGAATGCGCCGCCGTCATCGCGTTCCTCGCGTCGGATCTTGCGAGTTTCGTCACCGGATCATCGATTCCCGTTGATGGTGGAACGGTCGCAGCCGGATCGTGGAAGGTCCGCGACGACGGCACGTGGGGGATGTGACGGCTACGGGTCGAGCCTGACCTCATCTCCGTTCAACGTGTAGGACAGTATGTCCACATGGTCGGCGCTGGATCTTGCGACGACCAGCTTGTATATGCCTGGAGTGATATACCATCCCGGTTCGGTGTGGCGTTCCCCTTTCTCACGGGGCACTGGAGAAGTATCGGGGATTGATCCGAAGAACTGGTCACCGGGGTCAAAGTAGGCAAACGCGCGCCGATCAAGTTTGATCTGGGCGGTCGTAGATTGGCCGGAACCCAACCGGACTTTTGCGAACCCCTTCAGTTCACGTACTGGCCGGTGTAACAGGCTCGGAGGCGGCTCCACATAAATCTGGACCACGTCGGATCCGGCACGGTCACAGGTATTGGTCACGTCAACCTCGATGACGACCGGGTCTTCAAGGGAAGTCGAGTCGGGGCCGTTGGCTTTAGCATTTTCCCAGGTGAACGTCGCGTAGGACAGGCCGTGTCCGAACGGGATCGCGGGGGCGATGTGGCGGGCTTCGAACCATCGGTGGCCGATATAGAGGCCTTCCCCGTAGCGGACCGTGCTATTTTCTCCGGGGTAGTTCAAGTAGGCGGGGCTGTGTTCGTACCGGGCTGGGACCGTCGTCGGCATACGTCCCCCCGGGTCGACGTCGCCGACGAGGACATCGACGAGGGCATCGCCGAGTTCCTGTCCGGCGAACCCGGTACTTAGGACCGCCCGTGGCGCGTCTATCCACCCCATGGCATGGGGGCCACCGACGTTGACCACCACGACTGTGTTGGGATTCGCCTCGCACACTCGGCGGATCAATTCTTCCTGCTGGCCCGGAAGGGAAAAACTGTCCCGATCTCTTCCTTCGGTTTCCCAGTCATCGTTCGTTCCCACAATCACAACAGTCGCGTCTGCGGAAGCTGCGACCTCTACGGCTTCGCCGACCAGATCGCGTTCTCCCAAGGCCCGCAAACCGACCCGACATCCCAGAATCATGACCCCACCTTCGCTCGAATACTCTATTTTCAATTCGACGGGAGTGGCGGCTTCCAGATTGATGGCCCCGGTGATCTCCGCCGATCCGAGTCCGAAGAAGTCGTCGCCCCGTCCAAAATCCCCGTCGGTGGCGTCAATAACCACATCACCATCGAGGAGGACACGGGTTTTGCCATTCTGGATAAGTTTCAGCTCGTAGGGTCCGGTGAAATCCACAGTCAGCATTGCCGTTGCCGTAAAAGAATACTTGGTGCTGTCTACCCCGTCGGTGGGGGACCCGAAGAACTTGAAATCGGCTTTCTCGTAGACCTTGGACGCAGCCACGTCGCCGCTCCGGTCAAACCCATTGAAGAAGTCCGCCGCTAATGATGTGATATGCGGAGCACCGATTGGGGGTGTCGACCGGTCAATGTCGCAGCCTTGGGCATGGCGAATATCTACGTCGAGGCGTTCGGATAGTGCCGCTAACGGACTGACATTCCTGTAGGGGCGGACGGCCGCCGACCCGCCACCCATGATCTTCGCCGCCTGTGCGTTCGGCCCAATCACCGCCAACGAGCTGAGCGTGGACAGGTCAAGGGGAAGAAACCCGTCGTTTGTAACCAGTACTGTTCCTTCTGCTGCGGTCCGGCGGATCAGGGCCCGATCCTCGGGCCGGTCCAGTTCGCCTTCTTCGCCGCCGCCAACCCCGTCAAACGCACCGGTGCGTTCAAGAACTCTCAGCATGTCCCCAACGATCCGGTCAAGGTCAGCTTCATCGCATTCCCCAGATTCCAACGCTTCCACGATTTTTTCCGGCCCGTACCATTGGCCTCGGCCCGGCATCTCCAAACTCAACCCCGCCGCGACCGACGGGCCGGTGGAACGCACCGCGAACCAGTCCGACACCACAAAGCCATCAAAACCCCACTGGTCGCGCAATACCGTCCCCAACAGCCATTCATGCTCAGAAGCAAAAGTGCCATTGATCCGATTGTAAGAACTCATGATGCCCCAGGCGCCACCGTCCTTGACCGCATACTCGAATGGCAGCATATACACCTCACGCAAGGTTCGTTCATCGACCTGACTATCAATGGTGTTCCGCTCGAACTCGGAATCATTGGCGACAAAGTGTTTCGCCGTGACCGCCACGTTCCGAGATTGCACACCGCGGATAAAACCAGCCGCGAGCACACCGGTCAGGATTGGGTCCTCCGAATAACATTCGAAGTTCCTCCCACCCAGCGGATTTCGATGCAGGTTAATAGTCGGAGCGAGCAGGACATTCGCCCCCTTGGCCCCGCATTCATCAGCGAGAAGCCCACCGAGCTCCTCCAGAAGACCCGGATCCCAAGTCGCTCCCAGCACGGAACCAGCAGGAATGCACGCCGTCGGGGTACCCGTGCCCATCAAACCGCCGCCGCGGGCCCCATTCGGACCATCCGTCACCGTCATCGCCGGAATATCGAGCCGTTCAACCGCCCGCGTCGTCCAAATACCTTCGCCGGTCACCAGTTCGGCCTTCTCCGCGACCGTCATCGCATCCAATAATTCGGCTATGCGCCCGTCATGTCCCGTCACAAAAAATTAACCCCCGCGCCGCAGGTCCGTCAAAGCACCCTACCGCACGGCCGTGAAAGGTGCGAAGCTAAGCGGGAAACCACAACGACAAGGTTCCCGTATGTGGGAATCTTGCGGAAGTAGACAGCGTAAATCCTACCTTTTTTGTCATACCCGTCTACTAAATTTGGTATGTAACAAAGAAAAAAAGGGGGAAAGATGCCAGACGTAAAGAGTGTAAATAAGAAGGTTAAAGAGTTCCTATGTGAGCGCTGGGAGGCCACAAGAGGAGCGGAGAAGAATAGTTGGGTAGTTGAATACGAAACAGTTACCCTGTACCTGCGAATAAGAGAAATTGACTGGTACACAGACGACTGGGACCATGCCGTTATAGTTGAGTTCTCAAGCATCATACTCTTTGACGTGGAATGCACGAAGGAGTTGTTTGAGCACATTGCGAGAACTAACGGGGATTCACTATTTGGTGCTATTTTCGCAACAGCTTCATCATTGAGCGAAGAAGAAGGTTACTGCGATCTGATTATGAACCATAGACTTATGGGGAATTGTTTAACGAAGGATGAATTGAACCTCTCAATAGTCGCCCTCGGTGTGGTAATGGAAGAATTCCGAAAAGAATACTTGGAACTTTTCGGGGGTACTTCAGTTGCTGATGTAGGTGATATCTTCGGCGAGGAAAATGATGCGTGAATTAACGTCGTGCCGACGTCCTGATTTCTCTGAAGTGGTCTAGTCCTTTGGGTTCGCTGACCTTCACGAAGTCGACAAACAGGCAGTATTGGTCAAGTCATACAGTCACAGAAGGTGCAAGGTTAAGCGGGAAACCGTAACGCTGCCGTACCTCGGACATGAGATCCCAGCGAGTTCTCTCCGACAAAAGACACCGTCACCGAACCATCATCACTACGTTCGTCAACCGATCCGGAGAATGTCATCGTGTCATACGGGTAGTTCGGGGCACCCAACTTGATCTTAATGTCCTCGAACACTACGTCCGGCCCGGCCCAATCGCCGATCCATCGTGCCGTCAGCCCTGCGGTACTGAGGATATTCATGAAAATATCGGCCGACCCTTTCGCCACCGCGGCATCACGGTCATGGTGCACATCCTGGTAATCTCGGGTCGCCAGCGCCGTAGACACAATCAGCCGCGGCGTTAACGGCACCGGACACAACGGCAGTTCCTCACCGAGTGTCACATCACCAATCGAACGGGCTTCAGTGACTCGTTCCGGCTGGGCGGGGCGGAACTGGTGCAGGACCACACCATCCTCAGAGTTGGTATCGGGAAAACACACCTCAAGGGGCATGCCCACCGTGACCTGTTCGGGCTTCACCGCAACGATATTCGAAATGATCCGAACCCCTTCCTCTAGTTCAACAAGACCCACGATAAGGGGGTAATCAAATGATGGGACCTGCGGGTACTGCACCACCGTATAGCTGTACAATGTCCCCTTCCCCGACGACACCACCCAGTCGTATTCCATGGACTGGGTATTCGGGTTGGCATTAGCAGGAGGGAACACCAGCGTCCCATCGTCTGTGAACCGTTGGATCCGCAACTCATGCGCCTTGAGTCCATCCCAGAACCACTCCTGATCCTGATTCCACTGAGGGCGTGGCCGCGTCGGCCGTTCCGGCGCTGGAAGTATCTCATCTGGATCGAGGCCCGCAGCGACCAACGCCTCTACCTTTGGGTCGGCTTCTCCGCTTTTCGTCTTTCCGGTACCGGGTCGGAATTTGAGAATGCGGAAAAACATGGAACCCACTGGTTCGCCGCCTTCATCAACATATTCGGTCTCCGTGGTCACGAAATGCCCGACCCCTAGACCCGTCGCCTTCTCTTCAGAAACATCTACAACTTTCGTCGTTCCACTGACAAGGTCGCCGGGACGAAGATACCTGTGGAATACGTACTCACAGTTCGTCGCCACCACACTCCCAAATCCTGCGTCATTGAGCATCTCGTATGTCGATGTGCTCGGTTCCGTCGAACGTTCAGGTTCTTGCCCGAGTTGTAGATCCCCACCGTAGGCAGGATTCGTCGAAGGCCTACGTGGAACCACCCCCGTCATCGTCCAAACTTGCAGCATCGCGGCAGGGGCGACAACACCCCCGAACGGCCCATCTTCAGCGATTTCTGGAACCGTATAGTACGGATTTAACTCTGACATGGCATCACACCAGGTCCGGATCGTTGGTTGGTTCACCGGATCGCGCGCCACCATAGAACTCCCCGTTTTCCCCACCTGGGAACGGAGCGTCTTTAAAAACTCGTCCTTGTCTATTTCATCTACCATAGAACTCGCCTCACATATGAACCGGTTATGTCCCAAGCTCAGCATAGAGTCAGATGGACGACAAATCCCCTTAACCGTGCAACCGGACCACAAAATTGGTACCTTTTGCACTTACCCCAAACAACAGGAACACCGTGACCCCCGAAAAAGTCCACCTCCCGATCAGCAATCTCCGAGAACTTGGCGGCTACCAGACCACCGACGGCCGAACCATAAAGAAGGGGGTCTTATACCGATGTGGCCACATGTCTGAACTCACCCCGGAACAGGCTAGCATCTACACGGCCTTGAAACTCCGGACCATCATCGATCTTCGCCGTGACGACGAAGTCGCAGACCGCCCAACACCACAATTCGGCGACGAAACAAACATCCATCTTTCCGTTTCCGACCCAGACAATGCTTTCGCCGAAGCAGCAGCAAGAGCGCACGAACCCGACGCCGCGAGAATTATCCTCGGAGAGGCCGTCCGCTACTACACAGAAATCGTCACCCATAACATTCATCGATACACCTCTGTGATGGAATACATTTTTGAACCCGCTAACCTCCCGCTCCTATTCCACTGCACGGCTGGTAAGGATCGGACCGGTTTCGTCGCCGCAGCTATCCTCAAATTCCTTGATGTACCCGACAATGTCGTTATTGAGGATTACCTCTTAACCAATGAACTTCTCGCAGATCGGGCCGACGAGCGCGTTGTGGTCTGGCGGGAACGACTTGCCGCTGAACGGGGAATAAGTACAAGCGAGGTAGATCCAGAGTCACTAAAAGCTCTCCGCACCCTGATGTTGACACACCGGGACATGATTCAAGCAACCTTCACTGCAGTCGCCGACACATTCGGCACGTGGCACAATTTACGACGTGATGCTTTATCCATCACGGACGCGCAACTCGAAACGTTTCAAGCACACGTGCTTGATTAGGTTCATTTCACGATGTAGAGAGATGCAGGGCCATTAGGAGCACTGACGAAAACTTGCCTCCAGTAAAGCAAAATCGTAATTATTGCGCGACCAACTATCTATTCCTCGTTGATAGATTTTTTTGACCGGAGATTACTCTTCGCCGTCAGTCCCTAGGATTTCATGCCAATACCCATTTGGAGGTTCTTGGTCCTCAGGCATGATCACATCAAATGGGCCAAGACTGATTAAATAGAACTCGCAACCTTCGGGTCCAGCCATCTCTGACCCGTATGCCGTTCCGCCCTGTACCCACCGGAAATCCCCAGGAAGGTAACACCCTTCGCCTTGGACATGAAACTCTCCTGATTTAATGATGTAGATGGTGTCCGATGGGTGCCAATGGGATGGTGCCACATAGTTGGGATCAAATCTGGAAATCGCCACAGCGTTTCCTGCTTCTTCCTTGTATGCGGGGTTGATTCTCTCAGGGTCCATGAGGAATTTCATTGCTGCTCCCGGTGGGACTTTCCCTGTTTCATCAATGTATGGTTCAAACTCGATGTCATCGACGTGGATGATCTGCATCGGCTCTAGCGAAACATCGTCACTGGCTTTCACTCCGCCTAATGGGTCACTTACGCTCATTTGTTTTTCCCCCTAATAAATTAACTGTCAACATGATTAACCAACCATCTGGTTGGTACACACAACATAATTCAGTTCCTTAAAAACTGCAAGAGGGGCCAGCGAAAGCAAGATAGCTAGTAAATTCCCCTGAACTACTTGCATCTTTTTCAAAAGAGTGCAAATATTAATTATCCACCAACCGTATGGTTGGTAAATAGATACAACGTGGAGTGGAACATGCGGACACTTGATTTTTCAGATTTGCCGTCAAACCCGTGTATCTGCGTCCAGGGAGACACCGCCTCTGTCTTCTATGCCCGACATTGGTTACAGCTCACCGGCATAGAAATATCTGATGCGCCGGACTGCCAAATACTCATAGAAGCTGGTAATCCCGCCGGTACCCCCTCTCTAGCTCCTCCTGCCGGCGGGATCACCAGAATCACCCTGTGGGATTTTCAACAGGGATGGGACGGAAATGGCTTACATGCCGCAGCTTCCTCAGGAGTTTCCTGGGTGATAGGCCATCAAGATGGCCCCCCCTTGGCCCTACCCCTTGACATTCCTGAAAAATGGTGTGGCTTAGTTGGGGCCAATTGGGCATTAGCAGCGCTCCTGGGCTTAGAACTCGGAAACGAAACCTCAGGCCGGCAGGTTGATATCGCCAGCGCTGATGTGCTTCGTTCTTTCGCGGACCAGAATGCTGGAAACCATGCTGAAGTTGAGCAAGGGTGGCGAAGAAATGGAAGCGTTGCCGTCGAACATGGAGGTATTTATCCGCAGGGATATTTCCCCTGCCAAGATGGACATGTTGGAATCGTCGGCCGTTCCCGGAAAGACTGGGAAGCGATCCGTGACGTTATTGGTCGTCCACAGTGGGCAGATGATCCCCGATTTGACGACCCTTTTGAATTGGCGGCAAACTCTCAGGAAGTCGATGGGCTACTGACCGAAGCACTGTCCCGGTTCAAACGCGATGAGCTTTTAGAAAAATCGGTACGGTTGGGGGCAACCCTTGCGCCTGTGTACACCGCTAATGAACTCCTTGAACGAGGAATAACCCGTCCAGGAACCTTCAATGATAACCTGATGGCGAATCTTCCTTTTGAAATTATCCCACGCGGAACTCCACCTGAAAAAAAAGCTGATATGGCTGGAGTGGGACATTGACGGAAAACAAAACAGCAACGAGTATTATGACAATTGGAAAAGGTTAAAGCTATGAAATTTGGAATTATTGAAATCTCTCAACCGGATAGAGAACGTGAAGAATACCCCTATCGGGAAATCCATGAACGAGTAACTAAGGAAATCATCGAAGCTGATCAGCGAGGTTACGATATGTGCTGGATAGCAGAACACCACGCTAGTACAGGGTATGGAATTCTCCCCGACCCGCTCATGTACGTCGCCTACCTTGCTTCACAGACCGAGAACATCACCTTATGTAGCGGCGTGATGATCGTCCCATTGCACAATCCCGTACGACTTGTAGAGAACATCGCATTTGTCGACATTCTTACCAATGGCCGCGTAGCCTTTGGGATCGGATCCGGTTACCGTGAGCACGAATTTGAGGCCTTGGGCGCCGACTTTGAAAATCGTCGAAAATTTCAAGCTGAAGCGCTTGAAGTGATGATGGAACTTTTCCACACTCATCAGGTTGATCATCAAGGTACGTATCTTCCAAATTATAAGATCACCGGAGACTATGAAATTCTTCCGCGGCCAGTTCAACTGCCGCACCCTCCCATGTATATGGGGGCTTCGAGCGAGGAATCAATTGACAATTGTGCCCGTTATGGTCTGGGGTTGTTAACTTCGACCCTCACTCCTATTTCCGAACTTGCCCCGAAATGTCAGCACTACCTCCAAAAGTGTGAAGAGACGGAAGCACCCTATAACGAAAATCCCGGACATGGGACCATCGGGATCGGACGTATGGTGTATGTCGCTGACACCGATGAACAAGCAAAGGAACAAGCATCTGAATCCGTGTTAAAGCACGTTGACTCTTTCACTGGAGCGGCATCATCCGGATATCTAGGAAAAGTTTCCGAAGCCAGTCAGGAAGAACTTCAGGGGGCTGATTATGAGAAACTCCGTGAAGATACGATCATCTACGGTTCGCCAGAAAGCGTCATTGAGAAGATCAAATACATGGAAGAGGCAACCGGTGCCGACTCATTGATCCTCCACTTCCCTCCATACAACACTCGGGAACAAAACGCCCGCGTCCTTGGACAATTCGCCGAAGACGTTATCCCGAAATTCCGATAAGGCCGTGACAGCAGCCCCGGATAGATGGGGAGTGATCGACGAAACGTCGATTGAAGAAGCTCGTGAGCTTATCGGTGTGCCTTTGCGTCGTGACAGGATGCAATGGAACGATTTTGCAACACAAGATGCCATCAGACAGTTCGCTGACGGTGTTGGTGATGACAACCCTCTTTGGCGCGACCCTCAGTACGCCTCCGAGACTAGATGGGGCCGAATCCTTGCTCCACCGAGTTTCCTCTATTCTGTCGACGCCACGATCGTCGCACCGAAGCTTCCCGGTGTCCAATGGATTTATGCAGGAACCCGCTGGCGATGGTATGACGTCATCCACGTCAATGAAGAATTTGATGTTTCGGTCATGTTCACGAAAATGGAGGAAAAAGTAGGAAAAAGGTTCGGCCTGTGGGTTTTACAAACCGGAGAAATAACGTACCGTCGGTCTGACGGAAGCCTCTTATGCCTCGCTGAAGGCAGGGTCGCTCGAACACCACGGAGAGAAAAGAAGCAATCAAAGAAATCGAAACATAAACACAAGCAGCATCCCGAAGCGGAATATGCCCCCGAACTAACCACTGAACACCGACGAGGGGAAACAGTCCGAGTCTGGGAAGAGTCCCATATAGGGGACGTGATCGGACCAGTTAGCCAACCACTGACCCTCAACCGCATCTTTCAATGGTATACCGGAGCCCAAGGCGCCCTCCACTATGGAGGAGCGCACGGCGACGCCGTCCGCTACCGGCGACGCCATGATGATTATGAGATCAATAAAGAAACTGGGGCGAAAGACTCTGCAGCTCGGGGGCACTTCTCATCGAAAGAGGGAAAAGACGTCGGAATGGGTGGCGCATATGACGTAGGTCTCCACCGGATCGCGTGGGTTATCGAGATGCTTACAGACTGGATGGGCGACAATGGCCACCTTGCGGAAGTCAATGTTGATGTACTGAAACCGAACCTTGTTGGCCATACAACCTACTTTTCGGCAGAAATTACTGGAAGGTGGTTTGATGAACACCCCTTTGTTGCCCTAGAAATAGAAGGAAGAAATCAGTTTAATGAGATCAGTACCAAGGGGGTGGCCTTCGTCGTCCTCCCATCTGAAGAACATGGACCAGTATCATTACCCCTCTTCGGAGGAGATGCTGGAAGATGGACAACACAACCAGATTCATAGGATCACTTTGATAGGAGAGACGTGCAATTAAACGGAGTTGAGATTGAACATACCAACATGCGCGATGTGTTTCTCGCTCGCACCGTTCTCGGCGACAAACCACTTCTGATCTGCGACGGCGAAACCCTTACGTACTCTGACGCAGATGAATTATCCAACCGTGTGGCTAGCACACTCATTGGGTATGGGGTCGAGAAAGGCGATGTCGTCGCTACCTTTATGTACAATTCCATTGATCATGCCGCGGTATGGTACGCATGCGTCAAACTTGGAGCGATCTTCGCCTCACTTAATGTGTCCCTCGCACCCAACGAGCTTGTCTACAGTCTTGGAGACACAAACGCAAAGGTTGTCATTGTCGATAACGACCTTCTTGACGTGTACAACGAAGCACGACCCAATTTTGCTCATCAACCTGTCGAGGTCCTTTGGCGTGGGCAAACGGTGAATGGTTTTGTCCCCTTCGATTCTCTTTATGAAGGCGAGAATGTACTCCCAGAAGCAGAAATCGCCCCGAACGACCCGATGTCGATCATCTATACCGGCGGGAGTACAAGTATGCCGAAAGGAGTTCTGGCGCCGCACCTCCATTACATCGGAGCTGCCGAGCGTTACAAAGAGATCACCCAATCACAACCGGACGATGTCCATTTTGCTAACTCCCACTTCTTCCATGTCGGTGGTCAGCAATTCGGTGTCATGGGTCCCCTCTACTGTGGGACAACAGGTGTCATGACGAAATGGTTCAGTGTCTCAAAGTATTGGGACATAGCGAGGGAAACAGGTGCGACGATCATCGACCCTATTGGAACTATGATCTCAGCCCTTTTAACGCGGGATCCCTCACCCCAAGACCGCGATCACCAGGTGAGAGTCGGAATAGGCATAGCTTCGGGGCAAGTCCGGTCATCGTTCCGAAATGAATTTGAAGAACGCTTCGGGGTTCCCCTCCTAGAAGTGTATGCCATGACCGAGGTGGGTGTACTTCTCTGTAGTGAACGCCTTGACGATAAAACAGAGGACAGTTGCGGGAAAACCTATGGATGGGCCGATATTTCCATCGTGGATGAAAATGATTGCCCCGTTCCGACAGGAGAGCAGGGGCAAATCCTTCTCCGCCCCAACGGTGCGAATTGCTTCATGCTCGAGTACATCAACAAACCAGTAGAAACGATCCAAGCATGGCGGAACCTTTGGTACCACAGCGGCGATATCGGCTACCTCGATGAAGAAGGGTATCTGCATTTTGTCGGCCGCCAAGCGCACTGGGTTCGAGTACGCGGCGAAAATGTTTCTGCGTTCGAAGTTGAAAAAGTACTCACAACCCACCATGCGGTAAAAGATTGCGCGATAGTTGGGGTCCCAGGCGACCTAGGGGAAGAAGACATAAAGGCGTATATCCACCTCGAGGACGACGAAGAGCTCCAACCGGAGGATGTTGTCGCATGGTGTGAAGAGCGCCTCGCCTATTTTAAGGTCCCAAGGTTCATTGAGTTCGTAACCGACTTCCCTCGAACGATAACTAAGCAAGAAATCGAACGGCATGCTTTGCGCGAGCAGGGACGGGGCGAAGCTTGGGACCGGTTAGCGCAAGAAGGTTGATATGCATACCCTTAAAGCCCATAATTTCCCACAATGACACAATTAGACATAGAGTTATCCTGTGCCGAGACAAACTGATCCCAAAAACCTGGAGCGCCTCCTAGAAGCGGCAGCTGAACTATTCTTGATAGAAGGATATGACGGCGCAAGCATGCAACAACTCGCTGATCGTGTCGGCCTTCACAAATCGAGTTTGTACCACTATGTAACAGGGAAAGAAGACCTGTTGGGGAAATTGACGAGTGAAGCCCAAACTGCTGCGGAAACGAATATGTCGCAGGCAGAGGAGAAGAGCGACAAAAAAGAGGCATTGATTGATGCAATCACGTTCGCCATTGATCAAACCCTCAATGACATTGGAAAAGTCAGCCTGGTGCTCCGACAAAAACCCGACAGCGTTACTGGCGAACGTATTACCGAACGGAGGAGGGAGCATGACCGGCGACTGTCATCTATCATTGAATCAGCCCAGAAAAGTGGTGACGTCCGCGATGACATCCACCCTGTTCTTCTATCTCGACTCCTTATGGGAATGATCGCTTGGCTCGTCGAATGGTACGACCCCAAACGCACACGTTTTAATAAGGAAGAAATCCGAGAGGCCGTCCTCTCTCTTATAGTCAATGGAATAGTTCGACCAGAGGTCGAGTAGGGACTAATCAGAATCGCTAAGTAGGTCAAGGGAATTGAGTAGGTCAATACCCTCTGGAGTTGCTACACCCCTGATTAAGTTCCGAGCAGTTGAACGCGCCACGTATTCTGGACTCCAACCGCCCGGTTTGAACCAGCGTGCTATCCAGTTACACGCGCCAAGCATTGTCGCTACTGCCAATTGGGCTTCGGTATCATCAAAGAAGTAGCCGTCTTTTTGAATAATTTTATATGTTTCGGCTAAACGTTGCGTGGAGTCCTTTTCTTGGCGGGAGATATGGCCCTTCTCTTCGGGACTCAAATGTCTTGCATCGTCAAACATGATGCTTATAACTGGAGCATGTTCTGTAACGACAAGACAATGATTATAGATGTAGTGATAGTACGTTTCGATCGGTTCGAGATCCTGCAGGTAGAGGTCAGTCCCCATTGAGACCAGTCGTTCTCTGGCTCGTTGATGGATATCTAGCAGCAACTCATCCTTCCGAGAGTAATAGTAATAGAGTGCCGGACGGGTAATGCCCAGTCGTTTCGCTACGTCCTCAAGGCTCATCCCCAGGTATCCGCGCTCATGCATGAGCACGGTAGCGACCTCTACGATCTTCTCTCGAGTGACTTTACCTATTCTCCCCACTGGGACCCTTCACCTAACTTGCGGACATTTAGCTTTGCATAAACTGCATATGTTCCTCAAATTTTGACGAAACAGAAAGGAATGTGTAGTCGTGAGACAACCATTTAGCAACCTGCCCGATTGAGCCATGAAACACCGCCTGTGTATAGTTTATTTTTACTGCATTTTTTCTGGTTATGTCAACAGGCAAGTTTCCCCCTCGGCTAATCCTAAGAGGAGTCGATGTTCAGACTTGACAAACCAGTAGATAATGGGCGAGTCTGGTATTAAGTCGACCAAATGGTTGGTCTATGTTTACCTTGAGCAGCGGAATGGAGGAGACGTATGTCTGCTGTGAATCTTCCGTTGACCGGATTGCGGGTTGTCGAATTCTGCTGGGTATGGGCGGGTCCGATGATGGGTCAACATCTAGCTGATCTTGGCGCAGAAGTTGTCAAGGTTGAGTGGTATAAACGCTTTGATTTATACCGAACAAGAGGAGTTGAACGGCTCAGAGGTTCGTTACCAGAAGCAATCAGGAGGGAATCTTCTTACTCATTCCAGAGTCTTAACCGCAACAAGCTCGGGTTCGCCTCTGATTTAAAAAGCGAAGAAGGACTCCAGCTAGTTAAGGACCTAATTAGTGAATCAGATGTATTGCTTGAAAACTTCACTGTAGGGACTCTTGATCGGCTCGGGTTACCTCCTGAAGAGTTGGACAGACTTAACAGCCGACTTGTTGCAATTTCACTTAGTGCTACCGGACGCGGAAGCACAATCGAATCTCTCCGCTCCTACGGTTTGATGCTTTCTGCTTTGGGAGGTTATGAAAGTCTCGTCACTGACCAAAATAACGAATTCATTGGTTCACCCACATTTGTTATGAGTGACCCTAATGCTGCGTTATTTGGTGTTCTTGCAGCTCTTGCGGGAAGTCTCCATGCTCGAAAAACAGGGGTTGGAGCGACTTATGAATGCTCACAAATCGAAGCGGTTGCGAGCCTAATACAAACTCCGGAGAGACCCAGGTCCGCAAATGCGAAAACTGAAGGAATATTCCAAACTCTTGATGATGACTTTGTCGCCATATCGATAGGTACTTCCCCCAGTGGAGATTGGCCTTTCCAGTCGGTAGAGACACTCGAGGCATGGGCTGGTGAAACCACGACACAAGAAGTCCTTTCCCACTGCCGGGGTTCGGGTGGGTTAGCGATCAAAGTGGAGGACCTTGCGCTTACTGAACATTCAGAGATTTTTGCAGGAACAGATGTTCGTCAAGCCTGCTTGCATCCAATAACAGGTGAACGAGATATCGTAGCAACTCCTTGGCGAGTTAATGGTCACAGAGCTCCGATACGAAAACCGGCACCCCTCCTAGGGGGGAGCAATGAGTACATTCTTCGGAATGTCCTTGCTCTCAGTGAAAAAGAAATTGAAGATGTGCACGACTCCGGAGTGATACATGAAGACCGAGGAACCTATGGGAGATGAAGAGCCAGGTGTTCATGGCAAAAACACGATAAGAAAGTTGCGAGGCCACAAGACCTCAAGTAATTTACTTACGCGTAAGTTATCGAAATGTTTTGGTGGGGGGTCAAGCATGGGAAAGAGCTTTCCCAGATTCGAGTGGCAAGACCGGAGGATCAACCGGACTCTATTCACTTGGAGGGCTTCATGACACCCGCAAGTGTGCTTAACGTTACTTCCTTATCGAAACGCTTTCCGGGCGTTCAGGCCCTACAGAATGCCAATTTTGAAGTGAAAGAAGGGGAAGTTCACGCTCTCATTGGCGCCAATGGTGCTGGAAAGTCCACTTTGATTAAGATTCTCGCCGGTGTAGAAACTTCTAATAGCGGGAGTGTGCAAATCGATGGCGTGGATGTTGAGATTCAGGATGCAAACCATTCCCGACAATTAGGTCTTGCCTTCATTCATCAGGAACTTGCTCTTGTGAGCCGGATGACTGTTGCCGAGAATCTCGCACTCGGTGTCCTCCCTAAAAGATTTGGGATTGTTTCTCGCAAAAGGCTCTACGCTCAGGCCATCCAGGCTCTTTCGGACTTTCTCCCTGACCTTAACCCAAATACAATGGTATGTGATCTTCCGGTGGCAACTCAGTGGCTTGTATCTTTAGCGCGAGTGTCAATGCAGCAAGCAAAAGTGATCTTCTTGGACGAGCCAACCGCGGCATTGGGATCACACGAAGTTGAAATACTTTTCAGAGTTGTTAGAGAAATTACTGCAAAGGGAGCATCAGTTGTTTTTGTCTCGCATCGGCTTCAAGAAGTACTCGAACTCTGTGATCGGGTCACTGCACTGCGTGCAGGAAAGATAATTGGAACTTACGATATAGATGAAGTGGAATATCAGACGCTCGTGAATCTGGTTGCAGGCGATGAAGTCGTGTCCTCGCCACTATCCGAAGTTCAAGATTCACCTGGGTTACCAATTCTTGAGGTTGAGAATCTATCGAGTGGCCCGCTGGAAGGAGTTACCTTCGATCTTCTTCAAGGAGAGGTTCTAGGGGTAGGTGGTTTAGTGGGCTCAGGACGGACAGAACTACTGGAAACGATTTATGGGGAAAGGATTCCCGAGAGTGGAACGATCAAGTTAGAGGGAGAGGCCGTGAGTTTTTCACAGCCTTCAGATGCAGTAGAGAGAGGCATAGCCATGTTGCCGGAAAACCGAAGAGATCAAGCTCTTTTTTCTGAAAGGTCTCTTCGGGTTAACACGGTAATGTCCCACTTAAGTTCCTTTGCTCGAGGGTTTTTGAAAATCCCAAATGTCAGCGCTGAAAATGCTAAGACGAATGAGCAGATTGAAAGACTTATGATCCGCACTACCGGACCTCGGCAGCTTGTCAGAGAATTGTCGGGAGGTAATCAACAAAAAGTCGTCGTTGGGCGTTGGCTATGTGGCGACGTGAAAGTCTTTCTTGTCGACGAGCCTACAAAAGGAGTCGATATTGCCGGGAAGTCTGAAATACTGGTTGAATTACGACGGCTCGCAGCTGCTGGGTCAGCCGTCATGGTTGTTTCCTCAGAGCTTGAAGAAGTAGCTGACGTCGCAGACAGAGTTATGGTCCTTAGCGAAGGAAAAGTCTCGGCCATTCTTGATGGCCCAGTAACAGAAAATGAGATCTTGCAAGCCTGCTACAAAGAAGAGGCTGCATGAAACCCAAAAAACATGGAGGGAAGAATATATGAAGAAGAGAAGAATTATGGGATTGCTTGCAATTCTCTTGGCGTTTGCATTCGTTGCAGCGGCATGTGGTGATGATGATGACAGCGGGTCTTCATCAGCGAGCGACTCCTCAAGTGATGCATCAAGTGATGCTTCGAGCGATAGTTCGAGTGACGCAGAAAGTAGCAGTGATGAAGTAGATTTAACTGCTTCCGGCGACACGCGACTCACTCCTCGTGAAGAACAAGGATATGTTGGCGTGTTATCCGCTGAACAGAGCCAATCTGGAAGGGAAGTCGACTTCGGCATCTTTGATGGTAAGACCATCGGCGTAGTGAGAGTGCTTCAGGTTCCTGAGGCAACAATCCAGTCCGATATTTGTGCTCCGATTGTTGAAGCCAACGGCGGAACAATGGATATCATCGACTCGAATTTTGATCCGACTGTAATGGTTCAGGCAGGTGAAACGTTCCTCGGACGTGGAGACGATGCTATTTGGAACATATCGAACCCAGGTGCGGTCATGAGGCCAATCATTGACGAAGCCAATGCAAATGGAACACCTTTTGTATCGACCTACAACTTTGATGAGCCGGGTTCTATCGACATCAAGGAACACGACTGGGGCCATGCGCTCTTGTTCCAATTTATCGGTTATGAAATGGGTGGAGAAGGTAAACTTGCTCTCGCCATTCTGCCTGGTATCGAAACCCTTGATATCCGAACACATATCGGATACTCAGTGCTCAATTATTCATTCCCGAATATTGAGATAGTAGAGTTCGTCGGAGATGGAACGATTGAAGGTTTCCGTGCAGCTACTGAAGCTGGACTCCAAGCGCACCCTGATGTGAAGGCAATATACTCACACTGGGACGTGCCGGCCGCAGGCGTACTTCAAGCGATTGAAGATTCTGGTCGTGACGATATTCTCACTACTAGCTATACCGGTGATGAAGAGACAGGTTTCGCCTGGATGAGGGAAGGGAAGCTTACGGCAACTGTTGCCCAATCCAACTCCCAAATCGGGGCTCTAGCTTGTGAATATCTTGCATTGGCGCTCTCCGGAGTGGCATTGCCAGAGCATACGCTGGTTCCAACTACCACGTTGCTACCTGGAATGGATATTCCTGCATCAGGATCTGGCGGTATCTTCAATGATCCACCAATCTTTGAAACCTCACAACTAGTAGACGACTACTAAGCCATCAAGTAAATATTGCAATTAATGTACTGGGGCGAC
>CAZMAW010000019.1:0-24767 GCA_964564495.1 uncultured Candidatus Nemicrothrix sp. | reverse complement strand
TTTCCCTGAAAGTTCGCTTTCGTAAATATCCATCATTTCCTTGAAAGCTTGAATGATTAGCTCGGCCTCCTCGATGCTTTTCCCCTTAATTATTTCTGACATCATCGATGCTGACGCCTGGCTGATTGAGCAACCCTGCCCGCCAATTTTAATATCTTCAATCATCCCATCTTTCAAAACAACATACACCACTACTTCATCACCGCAGAGAGGATTGAACCCTTCGCAACGATGCGCTGGTTCGTCTAATTCACCTCGATTTCTCGGAGAGCGATAGTGGTCGAGAATAATCTCTTTATATAGATCTTCAAGCGCTGACATAGTTCCTATCCTGTACTTAGGCTCCAAAGATACTCATTGACTTCGACAAACCTTCAATAAGGGCATCTATGTCTGACTCTTCATTGTAAATATATATAGAAGCTCGTGAAGTTGCTGGCACCCCCAATACATCCATGAGTGGCTTGGCACAATGGTGTCCCGCCCTTATGCATATGTTGTCTTCATTGAGTACTTGCGAAATATCATGCGGGTGGATCCCACCCAATGAAAAGGAGATAACTCCGCCTCTATCTGATGCTTCAGTAGGGCCATAGATGGTAATCATCTCGCCAAGATGTTCCGGAAGTTTTTGTAAGGCATACGTTGTGAGTTGTATCTCATGTTCGCGTATCTCTTCCATTCCAATACCGTCTAAGTAGTCAATTGCAGCAGCGAGGCCAGCAGCTTCAGCAACCATTGGCGTTCCAGCTTCAAACTTCCATGGGAGGTCATTAGAGGTAAACCCTTCTTTCGATACGTTGAGAATCATTTCGCCTCCGCCAAGGAACGGAGGCATCGCTTCTAGGAGTTCTTCTCGGCCCCAGAGAACTCCAATTCCCATTGGGCCAAGGAGTTTATGTCCAGTAAAAGCTAGAAAGTCTACGCCAAGGCTCTGAACATCGGTGTGACGATGTGGGGTTAATTGACTCGCATCAGCGAGAATTAAAGCTCCGGCATCGTGTGCTCGGGCAGCTAGTTCACTGATGGGGGTAAGCGTTCCAAGGACATTTGACATAGCCGTAATGCTCAGTAGCTTTGCTCCATCAAGTAGTTGAGATATGTCAGAAAGATCTAAATAGCCTTTTGAGTCCACTTTTATCCAGCGGATCTCAAAGCCCTTTTCTTCCGCAAGCATCTGCCATGGCACAATGTTCGCATGGTGCTCCATCTCCGTCAGGACTACTGAATCTCCTGCGCCAAGATTATTTCGTCCCCAAGTATTCGCTACAAGGTTTATTGCCTCCGTAGCATTCTTTGAAAAGATTATTTCTGACCGTTTCGGTGCATTTATGAAGCTAGCAACTGTATCCCTAGCTCCTTCAAGTATTTCTGTCGCCTCAACGGAAAGTTGGTACGAGCCGCGATGAACATTGGCGTTAAAGTTTCGGTAGTAGTCATCGATGGCTGAGATCACCGACACAGGCTTTTGTGAAGTGTTGGCCGAATCAAGATACACCATTTTCTTCCCATTTATCTTTCGCTGAAGAACAGGGAAGTCTTCCTTAAGGTTTGAAACATCGAAGCTCATACCCACTCCTCGTATCCTTCGCTATCGAGTTGCTCAACAAGTTCAAATCCGCCACTCGTAACGATCCTTCCATCAACAAGAACATGCACATGCTGGGGCTGTAAATAGTCTAGGAGCCGTTGGTAGTGGGTGATGGTAAGAACTGCGACCTTTGGGTTAGATTCCATAATCTGATTAATTCCCGTAGCCACGATTTGTAGGGCATCAATATCAAGTCCGGAATCAGTTTCATCGAGGACAGCGAAATCAGGTTCGAGTAATGCCATCTGTAGGATTTCATTTCGTTTCTTCTCTCCTCCTGAAAATCCTTCATTGAGATATCGATCTGCAAACGCTGGTTCTATGTCAAGCCGTTGCATCCAAGCCAGCATCTCTTTTCGAAGGTTTAAGATCGACATTTCCTTTCCTGTGCGGGCCTCTACAGTCTGTCTGAGAAAATTTAGGACACTGACACCTGGGAATTCTTGAGGGTATTGAAAAGCGAGGAACATACCAGCCTTTCCTCTCTCATCAGCACTCCACTCAGTAATGTCATCACCTTTGTAAAGAATTGTCCCTGATCTAACAATGTATTCAGGTGATCCAAGCAGGGTAGATGCCAGAGTAGATTTCCCACAGCCGTTTGGACCCATCAAGGCATGTATCTCACCCTCGCCGATAGCGAGAGATACTCCGTTCAGTATTCCGCTCCCATCTTCCGCGCAAACATGAAGATCTTGGATTTCTATTAGTGATTTGCCCACACTAAAGTTTATCTCCCAAGACAATTAACCCTATTGAAATAGTGGTAATTATCTTGTCACCAGCCTCGAGCGACCCATTCATCAAGTTGAGGCCTTTCCGCTCCGATGGTGGTTTGGTCGCCATGGCCTGGAAGGACAAGCGTGTCTGGATCAAGGGTTAAGAGCCGGCGATCAATCGATCTAATAATCTGATCAAAATCTCCACCTTCAAACTGAGTAGCGCCGGGCCCTCCTGGAAACAAAGTATCTCCCGAAAAGACAATTGGTCGATCTTGAATTCGAAAACATATCGAACCCGGTGTGTGGCCCGGAGTGTGAATCGTGTGCAGTCGTAGGCGTCCTACTTCAATCACTGAATCATCTTCGAGAATCTCATCGTAGCTATCAAGCATGTGGGCGTCCTCTTGCGTGACAAATACTGAATAGCCGGCATCTCGCACATGTGGGACAGCTTGAATGTGATCCCAATGGCCATGCGTTTCTAAAACCAGCCGTACGCCCAAACCTTTGCAAAGATCTAATAGACGTTCATGCTCATTTGCAGCATCTATAAGAACTCCCTCACCGGTTTCGGTGCAGCGTAAGACAAAAACATTATTGTCCATTGGACCCACAACAATTTTATGAATTTCTAAGCCGGACTCTTCGAGAAACAAAGTACTCATGGGTTTACCTCCTACTCGTCACTACAGCTAGAGTACTGCCTTTTGGACATTGAACGACTAACGTTTGATTTACCATGTGGGTCTACATATCTATTGCGGCAATAACTGTACTTTCTTTGGCCTGGTTTACTGTCGTACTTGTTTCTGCGCGACTTAGACAAACCCCGACGCTCACTTTATTTGATATCGAAAAGGCTGTTGATTTCATTGCCGAGAATCTTCCAGAAGAAGTTGCAACGCGGGTGACCCATGATGACGTAAGGCTTCTTTTGAGATGGGAGATTACCTACTTTCGTAAGAGGGGAGTAGCCAGCTACGGAGAAGTAGATTCCGAAGCTGAAATGGCGGCGTTACGAAATGATGCAGTTGTTACTCATGAGGACGATCTAGTCGATGAGCTCATCAAAAGGTCGCAAATAGAACGATTAGGATTGAATGTGATCGACATCGTGTGTGTAACAGACTTAACGAATCAGTATCTGAAGGGAATAGGAGCTATTGGAGATGAGGTTTCCAAAGCCAAGAATCAGTAAGTAGATCTTAGCAACGAGCAGGAATCAAATATTTAGTCTCTGAAACCTCAGCAATGTACTGGAAGAAAAGCTAGGCTCAGGTCACCAACGAAAGGAGGTGGTCCAACTGAGTAGTAATTCTATAGGGACCTTGGAGGTGGCCAGCTACTAAGCGGCCCCTGGACCAAGATGTAAATATCAACTGGTCACCCGCGAATACGTGGTCAGGTTCAGGTCCCACCTGATTTGAGAGCATTCAAAACGCAGTTCGTGATCCAGGAAATAAAATTCGGGGAGGCATCTGCCTCCCCGTTTTGTCGTTAATGATGTTCGCCAATACGGTTTCTATTCCCTAAAATGGAGATATCGGAGGTGCCCTATGAAAAGACCTACGCGGGTCGAACATTTCCGCTGGTTGGGTGATAAGCGAAATCAGCGGGTCTATGACCTTGACGAGATTGGTGATGAAAGTGTCATCGATGAGCTTATTGCATCTGAGCAGTATCTAGTTTTTGGACCCGATACACTCGCAGAAGCCCGAAATCGCGGCTACCGGCAAAGAAAAATTTAGGGTACGAAGGGTGGACTATGAACTTGATTCCGGAGGATATTCACTAGCTGGCCACCTAGCTACTCCTAGCCGTGTAGGAGTCTCAGGAACAGCAGGTTTGGTCTTATGCCATGGTTTTCCAACTGCCTCGAGTCAGGAAATAGTGGATGATAGTTCCTATTATGACTTTGCAGACCTTATTTCGAAAGCTCTGGGATGGGTTGTGCTCGCTTTCACCTATAGAGGATGCGGGTCATCAGAAGGTGAATTCTCTTTGCAGGGATGGCTTGATGACACTGTCAATGCTGCGAGGGATTTAAAGAACAACCCCAAAGTGAATTCTGTTTGGTTAGCCGGATTTGGGACAGGAGGAGCACTGGCGATTAGTGCAGCAAGTAAATGCGATGAAGTAAACGGAGTAGCTGCTATCTCAGCGCCTTCTGATTTTCATGACTGGGTTCAAGACCCAGATCAATTGCTTGAATATTCACGGGCGGTATTCGCAATTTCCGATCCAGATTTTCCTCACAATAAGAACTCGTGGGTAGCGGAGATAGACTCAATTCATCCTCTAAAGGCAGCAGAAGAAATGAACGGGAAACCTCTGCTAGTGGTGCATGGCGCTAGTGACCAAGTTGTGCCTTCTTTCGATGCGCGTGTCATAGCGGATGCTCACGGCAGTGCGGATCTCCGGATTATAGATGGTGGGACACATAGACTTCGATTTGACCCCAGAGCCACCGCGATAATAATCGGATGGCTGGATCGTACGCACCGATTACAAACAAATGATGTATCTTCTAGCCAGTATGACATCTCTGAAGGGGGAAAATGAGGTCACGGGTTTTTACCGATGGTTCATGTAGCGGAAACCCAGGACCAGGAGGGTGGGCGTGGATCATCCCTGATGGAGAATTCGCATCTGGGTTTTCTCCAGACACTACAAACCAAAGAATGGAACTAATCGCCGTTCTTGAAGCCGTTACATCCTTGCAGGGCCCCATTGAAATCATTAGCGACTCTACTTACGTAGTTAATTGTTTTAAAGACAATTGGTGGGAAGGTTGGTTGCGGAGGGGGTGGAAAAACAGTCAACGAAAGCCAGTAGCGAATCGTGATCTTTGGGAGCCCTTAATTGTTGAGTACCGAAATAGAGATATTTCGTTTACATGGGTAAAGGGCCATGGAGGAGACGAATGGAATGATTATGCTGATCGTCTTGCCGTCGAGGCTGGTTTCCTTCAGGCGAGTCGATCTGGCCCCTATCCTCCTACAGAGATTACATTGCCGTGATTCATTCGGTACATTCTCTACTTCCTCGATAATTTTGGGCTAGTGGCGCATCCTGCAGTACGGTTTGGTGAGTACATAAAAGTGAGGTGGGGATGCCGTATCCACAAGAAATTGTTGACCTTGGCGAAAGGGTAAAGAACTGGGGCCGTTGGGGGGATGATGATGAACGAGGGACAGTAAATTTTGTAACAGATGAAGTTCTTTGTGAAGCGGTGAAAAGCATCCGTAGTGGGAAAAGATTTTCGTTGGCTTTCCCTCTTCAGCAACAAGGCGGGCTGCAACTCGGTTCCATGCCAGGGCGAATCAACCCTTTACGGACAATGGTCCAACTGAACACTCCAGTGATAGGCGATCCATCACTTTTTTGTACAAGTGACGACGTCGTTACGATGGGTTTGCAAGCTGGAACGCATTGGGATGGGTTGTGTCATGCGAGTTGGGGAGGAAAGATATACGGCGGTCGCGATGCAAACACAATTACATACGATGGCGCTTCAGTTTGCGGAATAGAAAAAATTGGACCCTTGACGAGTAGGGGGGTTCTGCTAGATATAGCTGAACTGTTTGGAGTCGAAGAACTTGCTGGAGGGCACGCAATTACGTATGAGGACTGTGTTAACGCTGAGGAACGACAAGGCGTAACAGTCCGAAGCGGGGATATTCTCCTCCTCCGGACAGGGATGATGGCTAAAGCTAGAAGTGGCGATGTCGTTTCCTATGGAAGCGGAACTATTATAGAGGGGGCTCCGATGCCTGGTTTTCCTGGAGTCGGCCTTGGGGCGGTTGAGTTCTTTTTCGACCGCGAAGTCGCTGCAGTGGCTACCGATACTATTACCTTCGAGGTTATGCCATGGGACCCTGCGGTACCGGGAGCGATTCTCCCGATACACTGCATCACCTTAGTGATGATGGGCCTTACCCAAGGGCAGAATTTCGACTTAGAGGAACTTTCTGCTGACTGCAAGGAGGATGGACAGTATGATTTCCTACTTGAAGCGAGCCCGCAGCCATTCGTAGGGGGAATCGGTTCTCCTGTCAATCCCGTTGCTATAAAGTAAATCACTATGGATTCAGATTCTTGTCGCATGGTTTGCCATCAGTAACATCTCTCTGTCTCCAGAGGAATTTCCGTAGGCCCATAAATCAATTTCTTCGTATCCAAGATAGTTTCTTAGCAGTCGAGCTTTTTCTGGTCCGCGGACATTTAATCCAGTCATTTCTCCTGTCAATCTTCCTGACCGTGAAGCCAATTCCACAGCGATGGTGTGGTCAAATCCTAAGGCTCTAGCTGCTGGTCGGGCATAGCAACCGAGGGAAGCTGTAACAAGAATTAACTCATGCCCTTTCCTGCTGTGGCTATTGATATGTTCTACAATTTCTCTCCGGTATAAATTTGGAAGCGTAGCGGAGTAATTTTTACCATCCATTTCAAACTGTTCGGTAGGGAAGCCTGAAAAGAGTTCACGTAAGATATTCTCCTTGAGGTCGTCTCGCAACCCGTGATAACGCACTCTCACTATGGTTTCAAGCGTCGCCTTTGCAAGTTTCATGGATCCATATTTTTTTAGGAAAGGCAGAAGAGTGTCACGTTTTGTGATTGTTCCATCGAAATCAAATGCAGCCACAATTCGCTTTGTCATGAGTTCAACACGAAGTTTTCAAGTCGCTCCAAGGTTCTTTCCATTCGCGGCAAATGCGATTTGGGGTATTTGGCTAGTTCAATCATTCTCGGCCATACAGATGTGCTCCAATCAAAGCTTTCAGTAACTATCGTTCCATCGATTCCATCGGCAAGTTCATATCGCCATCGATGTTTACCAAAATGGGCCCATGCGATTAAGAGATCTTTCTCATATTCCACAACAGTATTTGTAATTTGGTATGGGATATTCCAAGTTCGCATTCGGATTCTGAATGTGTCCCCAAGATGTAGGGACTCGGGACCACGAACTTTTTCTTTAACGGTCCCCGAACCGTCAATTGCTGAATGAAGAAAGGGATTCGCTACAACATTGAAAATATCTTGCCTGTTGGCAGGGATAACCCGACAAACCGAAATTTTCTTTGGCGAAACTATCTGATTCAAGCAGGATTCTTTCATTTCTTTAGGATCCTTCTCAGGGCGACATCTAAGCGGGGGTAAGCGAATTCAAATCCATGTGAGAGGGCGATCGAAGGAATGGCTCTGGTACTCGTGAAAATCAGCTCTCTCGCGAATTCCTTACCAATGAGGATCTCCGGCCCAAAGCGTGGGACCGACATCATAGTCGGCTTACCTAAAACCTGTCCGAGTGTCTTAGTGAATTCACTGTTCGTAACCGGATTTGGTGCAGCAAGGTTAATCGGTCCTTCAATCTGATTGGAAAGCAGCCAAGATATGAGACGGGCTTCATCTTCCAAGGTGATCCAACTCCAATATTGATTCCCCTTTCCCAGTTTCCCTCCGACCCCTAATCTAAAAAGAGGAAGCATTTTCTGAAGCACTCCACTTGTGGGGTCGAGAACAATTCCCGTGCGCAAATGCACCACTCTGATACCTGCTTCTTCAGCTGCTTTTGCTGACTCTTCCCAATCTGCAGCTACTTCAGCAAGAAACCCGCTACCTTTTGGAAAGCTTTCATCGATCTTATCGGATCCGCAGTCCCCGTAAAATCCCATAGCTGAACCGCTTAAAAAAACTTTTGGGGGAGCATCCAAGTTCGTAACTGCTCTAGCAATAAGTTGAGTTCCATTTATTCGACTTTTGTAGATTTCCGCCTTCTGTCGTCGCGTCCATCTGCGCCTTCCGATACTCTCGCCAGCCAGATGAATGACGGCATCAATTCCGTTCAGGCCGTTGCGATCTATTACTCCCTCAGATGGACTCCAATGCACATCTGCGAAGGTTGGATTCCGAGAAATACGGACAATCTTATGTCCGGACGATTCGAGGTGTTTGCAAACAGCTCCTCCAATTACCCCTGAGGCACCTGTAACTGCAACGATCATGCTACTCCTTGTCGTTCCCTTCTCCTGTAGTAAATGCTTGCACATACTCTAGAGAAGTGTGAACTCGACCAAGGCTTTTCATTTTTTCTAAGAATTCTCGCATAATGACCAGAACCGTGGAAGACTACATCGAAAGTTCGAGGAGGTTCCTGTGGAAGACTCTAAACCAGTCACGGAGAGAATAAGGTCGATTGATCCAAAATATTTTGTCGGTGTTGTTGCCCTAGTAGTGCTTTTACTCTTTGTGCTTCAAAACACCGATGATGCCCATATTGAATTTCTTTGGTTCGATATGAACATGCCTCTTTTCCTTTTGCTGTTGCTTACAGTGGTTTTGACCTGGGTCGTAGTTATTCTCGCACAGCGTTTTAATAGGCGTCGACACGCCTCAAGTGCATCTGGGTAGTTGAGATTAATTAATTTTCTGGCACACTGAATTATGGTCGAAGAGAAATCCACCGATATTCCGGACCCTACCCCTATTGAACTAGGGGAAACTGATCCCAAAAAACCGAAGGGTACAGGCGCAGTCGTCCTAGGCGCAGCAATGATCGCTATGGGGGAAATTCTTGAGCCAGAGAAAACAACGGTTGAAATTGTGCAGACAAATGACGATCCTGAACCTGATATGCCATTTGATCTCGATTTCGGAGACCTCCCACCATTAGAATAGACAATCACCTCATCACTATGACAGAATTCCATGAACGATGATGGACGATTAGCTAGATGATACTTACAGGCCCAATCTTCGAGAAAAGTCGCTCTGCCAACGACCGTTCGGATCAATAGTTTTCCGTATCGAATTCCACTCATCCACTCTTGGGTACATTTTTGAAAAAAGTTCCGGATTTAAACGTATGTCTTTCGCTAAATATATTCTTCCTCCAGCGTTCACTACCTCTATGTCTAAGAGGTCCAAAAATTCGTAAACAGGGCGCCTATTTGCCGGAAAATCAACTGCCAGTGTCCAGCCACTCATGGGGAATGACAAGGGGGCATTATTGGAGGATCCCAACCTTTTCAAAACAGCTAGGAATGCTGGGACATTTGCATTGCTAATCGATTGAACGAGGTTGAAGAGCGCATGTTCTGAAGTCTCTGGAATAACTGCTTGCCACTGGATAACTCCTGTTTGACCATAGAGGCGGTTCCAACTCCCGATTCGATCAAGCGGGTGCATGTAGTTGGCAAGTGCTTTGCTGGAAAGGCTACTTTTTTCACCTGTTAAGAAAAACCGGAGAGCATTGTAGCTCCTCACTGTGGTTTGATTAAGAAGTTTATTGGGAAACTGAGCCGGTACGTTCACAAGGGGTTTCGTTTCGTACGACAGGTTTGGGCTTTCGAGCAAATTTTCGTGATTCGCTCTTTCTATAACCCCTCGGCCCGGATTGCTTCTCGAAATTAGGTCAAGCCAAGCGACACCGTAGTCGTATTCTGTGATAGAGGACTTCATATTTTCAAACAAATCATCAAAAGTCTGAAATCTTTTTCTATCCACGAGGACATTGCCGGATTGGATTCTAACCAATTGAATTGTTGCCTCAAGAATGACTCCAGTCAGTCCTAAACCGCCAACCGTTGCCCAGAAAATGTCACTTTCCTTAGATTGGCTACAGTCAACCGTCTCACCACTGGCGAGCATCAGAGTCATCGATTTTATGTGGTTTGCGATAGATGATTCGCGATAGTGGTTTTTACCATGAATATCCGCTGCAATTGCTCCACCGATAGTAACAAACCCAGTTCCTGGGACAACCGGTAGATACCAACCACGCGGGACCACTTCTTTTAGGAGTTCGAAGAAGGTAGCCGAAGATTTAACAGTAATCTGACCTTGACTGCTCACATCTGCCCATCGCTTAGTGTGAAAACAAGGGTGGATGACCTCCCCATCATTATTCATGGCTTGATCGCCATAACTTCTGCCAGATCCTCTAGGTATCCCTCCGTTCCTTCCCAAAGAAAAAATTACTTTGCGAATTTCATCGGAAGTAGTCGGCTTTCGAAGGATGGACTCCGAAAACTTTACGTTTCCCCAACCGGTCAAGAAGTCCTTATCCATAAATCGCCATGCCATATGCTAGAACCCATAGAGCAGATAGGGCTATTAAGCAGTAGTCACCCAGCAGCGTTTTGACCGGGTTCTCTCCATACCCTTGGCGCAGCTGGTAGCTGTATCTAGACATTGTAAGAATGAAAATGATGAGAGATGCTAGGGAGAATACACTCCATGTATTCTCCGACAAACCCAACCAGAAGCTGTAGGTAATGACAGCTAACCCCAAAGAGATAACTAGGGATCCCCGAAGAACGTGAAGCGGGTAAAAACGAAGAACAGGACGGGAAACATGCGTTTGGTATTTAGACAATTCGGCGTATCTTTTCCCAACCACGACAAATAACGATGTGCAGGATACCAACGAAATAAACCAAAAGGAGACAGGGACCCCAGAGGCCGCACCGCCCGCAGTTGCTCGCAAAACAAAACCTGAGGAAACAAACGCTAACTCTAAATACGGAATTTCCTTTAGTTTCACCGAATACAAGATGTTGATGAAAACATAAGATCCGAGGCATACTCCCAAACTTGAAGAAATCCAGAAACCTATTGTGAGGGAAGCGGAAGCGATAATGAAAGCAAACCAAATAGCATGTCGATAAGGAATCTCGCCATTAGCGATAGGCCTCCGAGCCTTTTGGGGGTGTCTTCTATCAATCTCAATATCGCGAACGTCATTGAAAAAATAGACACTTATGGAAATAAATAGAAAAAGAACAGCAGCTACAATCGTCTCATGGAGGATTTCTGTCTTTTTGATGCCCCCCGCAGCAAGAGGTGCCGCGAAAACAACTAAATTTTTAATCCACTGATATGGTCTTGCTGCAATCAGGTACAGTGTCATCCGCCGCATTTATTTCCTTAGTCCAAGGCTGAAACGAGAGCTAGGTGGTGCGTCGGACGAGCTAAGAATTTCTTGCTAGATTCAATTAAGCCCATACCAAATTTCCCCCTATGCGTTGTCATATGGATGTGCAAAGCAAAGCCTATATCTTCAATTGGTTTTACATTAATCTTCAGAAAGTAAAAAAAGTTCGTGTTGAAGGATGCACTTTCCCAATAGGCCACTATCGTCTACCTCGTATATGAGTACTCGAATGTTAATTATTGTCTCGCTTGTCTGCGGCTTGGTGATTCTTCTAGCATTCACCACGCAAGTCCTAATAGCCTCATGATTCTAGGGCTATCCTTTTAAACGCGTTTAGTTGCAATGATGGAACGGTAGGATTCGGTCATGGAAGATGGTAAGTTTCAGTTCGACCTTGTGGTCATTGGAGGTGGCCCAGGGGGTTATGGTGCCGCTTTATATGGTGCTGCTGCCGGCCTTGAAGTAGCGCTAGTAGAGATGGAGAAGTTGGGGGGAACATGCCTTCACGTAGGTTGTATTCCAGCAAAGGAACTACTCGAAACGGCGTCAGTTCTTCGAACAGTTCGTGAAGCTGGCGAATTTGGCGTTAAAACAAGCACGCCAGAATTAGACATTCAGCAACTAATGAATCGTAAACAGGGAGTAATCGACAAACTCACTTCAGGGGTCGAAGGGCTTCTAGCAAGAAGAAAGGTGACAGTCTTTGGAGGAGTTGGGGAATTTATCGGTAATAAGGAAGTGAAGATTTCTTCGCCGAACGGTGATGGCGTGGTCATATCCGGAGAGAACGTAGTTATTGCAAGCGGTTCAAAGCCGCGATCAATTCCAGGGTTCGATGTTGATGGTGCAGTGGTTGTAACTTCTGATCAGCTCCTTTCCGTTACCGAAGTTCCTTCGCGGGTGGTCATCATCGGCGGGGGAGCAATAGGGGTGGAGTTCGCCTCAGCCTTGAACGATTTTGGATCAGACGTCACTATTGTTGAAGCACTTCCGCAAATCCTCACTGGTTGCGACAAGGACATTGCAAAGGTGGTTCACAGGTCATTCCAAAAGAGAGGTATTGACATCCGAACCGGAATCCTTGTTCAAGGGCATACTCCAAATGAAGACGGGACCACTGTGCTTTTTGATGATGGTGAGACAATAGAGACAGATATGGTGGTTCTCTCAGTCGGACGGAGGCCATTCCCAGACCTTCTGGCTTTGGAACGAATAGGCGTTGAAGTTGATAGCCGTGGGTTTGTTCCTATCAATGAGTTCTGCCAGACGAGTGTTACGGGGGTGTATGCGATAGGTGACCTAGTTGACACACCTCAGTTGGCGCATGTGGCATTTGCGGAAGCAATTATGGTTATCAAACGAATATGTGGAGAAACGGTCACGCCAGTTGACTATACAAAAGTTCCCTGGGCCATTTATTGTCATCCCGAAGTAGCTTTTGCTGGGCTCACCGAAGCAGCTGCCATTGAATCGGGGTACGAAGTAGAGGTATCAAAACACCGCTATTCTGGTAACGGCCGTGCAATGATCGTTGGTGAAACAGACGGTCTAATCAAAGTTGTTGCAGAGAAACTCCCTGACGGAACTTTAGGACAGGTCTTGGGGGTACATATGGTAGGACCCTGGGTCACTGAACAAATCGGGCAAGGTTATTTAGCAGTCAATTGGGAAGCGACAGTTGATGAAGTAGCTGAGTTTATCCAGCCACACCCTACGTTAAGCGAACTTTTTGGAGAAACAGTGATGTCGTTGACGGGTAGAGCTCTTCACGGCTAGTCAGTCGCCGAGAGGTTTACCAGCTGCCGCCACCACCGCCACCGCCGCCACCACCGCCATCGAAACCACCACCGAAATCACCTGACCATCCAGAATCAGAGGATGGAGAAGGAACATATTGCGTTGTTTGTATATCTTTACTGCTATTGAAAGCATAAGAAGTGAAGAGATAGTCATCTGAGTATGTGGCAGTACCGGAGTTGAGATGTGACGATTGCCTGAAAGCACGTTTCCACCTGTCTACTTCTCCCAAAGATACAGCCCATGCGGTGTATTCACGGAGTAGGCCTTTCTCAGCCGCTGTTTCCACATGCTCTGCTTCAGATTCACTAAGGAACCTCCTAAAGCCTTCTATCTGGATCCAGAGACCGGTTCCTTCAGGTGTCCGAACTGCTAACTCCCAAGCGCGGAAGCAAACAACTACGCCAGCCCCGAAGGCAATTGAAGACAGAGTGACCATTAGGTCAAATATTCTAAGTGGACTATTAAAGCTACTGAATCCGAGCCAAATGCCACTAAGGGCGCTTACAGCGATCGCAACCCAAGAAATTATTTTAGTTTTTGCAAAAGACCAAAGATTGCTTTTTTCCATCCAAGAATTTAGGTCGTCTTCTAAGTCCCTCCAACCGGATGCAAAAGCTGGGTCGAAATTCCCTAATTCAATTTTTTCTCTCCCGTCAAAAATTGTAGTAAGCGTCCCTAGGCTTCGCTGCGGAAACCTATCTACCAGAGTACGTCCGCCATCTTTTTCAGTCAGTTCAATCTCACCACTTATAGCGCGTTCGAGAAGCCAAGAAATTTTATGGTTCTCATTTACAGCTTCCTCTAAGAGGATGCCACCTTGGTGAGCGTTGATCCCATCAGGTGGGCCGAAGCTTAAAGTGACAAGTTCGGAGAGTTCTCCTGTATCAGCTCTGAAAGTTTCACCTTCGCCATGAGCAAATGCTGCATCAACTGCACTTCCGGAACGTACTTTGTCACGCCCTAGGAGTCTCAGTGCCCACACTGCTAGGCCCCCTCCTAGAAGAGTCACCCCGACGGTGATGAGCCCCACATAGAGAAATATCAAATCTTGACCCGCTTTTGGTGCATTTGGAGGGTCGGGGAATTTCGGAGGGTTTCCAATTCCTTGACCTAAATCTGCTTGAATGTTCACTCCTTCAGAAGGTCGGAGTCCATCTATCCGAGCGGATAAATGTCCTGAAGCGATCTGGGTTATTTCACAAGAGATCTGATCGAAGAGGCCTACAATCTTGCACATTGGATTTTCAAGCTCGAAGGGAGAAATTACCTGAATCTGCACAGAATCCATAGAGTGATCCCACCCCGTTCCCACAGCATTCCAGTTAATTGTCGAATGATGAAGGTTCGTAATAGTGTCAAGAGAATACCTGAGCTCGTATCTATGGTTGCCTGTAATGGTTTTGTTCGGATTTCCAATCCGAATTCGCAGTTCACTGTCGTTGCATTTGAGTTCACAAATAATTGTCCATTGGTCAGGTGCTGAAGGCGATTCGATACTGATAATCTCTTCCTCTAAGAGCCCCGGGACGTCACGGTAGATACCTCGTCTTCTTTCATTCCCAAAGTCGTAGTCGATAACCTCGCTTATAGTTGTTGATCTTCCAGTGCTAATTTCAGCGACTGTCCAATAGTTGTCGATTTTTTGTACAGGTTTAGCAAAGTAAATGACCCCTGCTACAAGGCCAGCAAAAACAGCAAACCCGACGATAAAAGGCCATGAACGTTTCCTGCGTTTTTCTGTGTAGGTAGCCATTAGTCACTAGTTTCTATTTTTGGAGTTCCAAGTGATTCTTCATTTCTAAAGTATTCACGTTCTTGAAATTTAAAAATCTCTGCGATGGCATTGTAAGGTACGGTGCGCACACGGTCGTTAAATTTCAGTGCAGTGTCATTGTAGTATTGTCGTGCATACGCAAGGAGATTTTCCGTTTCAGATAATTCTTCCTGCAGGCCTGAAAAATTCTCATTAGCCTTCAGGTCAGGATATGCCTCGGCGATAGCGAATACCTTTCGTAAGCAAGAAAAGATGTGGTCATTTGCAGTTGCTAGCTCGCTTCTTCCTTGAATCGTTAGTGCAGATGTTCTCGCTATCGTAACGTCCTGGAAGGCTACTCTTTCATGAGATGCATAACTTTGAACGATCTTGACGAGCATTGGGATAAGGTCATATCGACGCCGAAGTTGGACGTCAATAGCCGCCCATGCATTTTCAGTTTTGTTGCGTAAGCGCACAAGGTTGTTGTATAGAAAAATTATGGCGAATAAAACGACAGCTACTACGATGAGTGCAATCCAAACAGCCATTAGACTCCTCACTGAAGGGTAAAGCCCAGATTCTAGACATAAAGATCGACACGCGAAAGCTTATATATATCAATTGAACGTTCTAACAAGTAACTTAAAGAAAAACCAAAGTAATGATTCTGCTCCTCCACTGCATATTCGCTGGCTTGGTAAGGTCCACTACCAAGATGCACTCGCAGTCCAAGAAAGCCTCTTCATGGCCGGGCAAGATAACTACCTACTCCTTATGGAGCATTTCCCGGTCTTCACTCTTGGAGTAAATGGCAACGAAGCGAACATTCTTACTGACCCTCAGTCAATAGGAGCGGATGTTCTTCGCGTTAATCGAGGCGGAGACGTAACCTATCATGGCCCCGGACAACTAGTTGGGTATCCGATTCTTACTGTACCGGGAAAGCGTGGGGGAGGGATGGCTGATACCGCAGCGTATGTTGCCTCCGTGGAGCAACTCATTATCGATGCCTTGAAACAACTTGGCCTTTCAAATTGTGGCCGGATTTCCCAGTACCCAGGTGTCTGGGTAGATCCCAGTGGACCATCGCCTAGAAAGATAGCAGCTATTGGAGTACGTCTATCTAGAGGGCGTTCAATGCATGGCTTCGCTATAAACGTGAATACTGACCTGTCGTATTTTGACGCCATCGTTCCATGTGGGATTGAAGGGAAGAAAGCCTCATCCCTGGTGGAGGAAGGATTCCAGATATCCCTTCGACAGGTAACGGATGTCGTTTCAGCATTAGCTATAGCTAACTGGGCGGGGGGGAATTCTGACCGGCTTGATACAGCTTGGAAAGTCCAGAATGAAGACCTAAGCGCTTTTTCGAGAGGAGAAGGCACAGGAACACATCCACTCCATGTCCGGACGCCTGAAAAGAAACCCGAACTATCTATGTCAGAGTCAAGCACTTACGTGTCATTGACTCGGAAACCTTCATGGATGAAAGCTAAGGCAAAATTTGGCCCAGAATACAGAAAGATTAAACAAACGATGCGCACCAACCAGCTTACAACTGTCTGCGAAGAAGCAGGTTGCCCAAACATTTTTGAATGTTGGAATGATGGGACGGCAACATTTATGGTTTTAGGTGATCGTTGCACTAGAGCATGCGGATTTTGTCTAATCAATACTCAAAAACCGCTGCCCCCCGATTCGGATGAACCCAAGCGCGTCGCTGAAGCTGTCAAAACCATGGGATTAGAGTACGCCGTGGTTACTATGGTTGCACGAGACGACCTATATGATGGAGGCGCACAGCACGTAGCCGATACTGTCTATGCGGTCCGTGAGTACAATCCTTCAACAAAGATAGAAATTTTGATCTCAGACCTTAAGGGCGATCCTGTCGCTCTCGAGAGAGTATTCTCCAGCGAACCAGATGTTCTGAACCACAATGTTGAGACGGTCCTAAGCCTTCAAAGGTATGTCCGACCATCAGCAAGTTACACACGCAGCCTTGCAGTTCTTTGTCGCGCTAAACAATACGGGTTAATGACCAAGACATCAATTATGGTCGGGTTAGGGGAAACGAAGAAAGAGGTCATGAGCCTTTTAAATGATTTGAGTCAAGTCGGTATTGATATTGTCACTATCGGCCAATACCTATCACCGACCTCTAGTCATCTTCCTATTCAACGATGGTGGACTCCAGAAGAATTCGAAGAGCTACAAATATATGGAGAATCAATGGGTATAACCCACATTGAATCAAGTCCACTGACAAGAAGTAGTTACCATGCAAAGCAATCACAAGTTATCGCCCATGCTACATAACCCAAAACTGACTATTCTCAGCATCGCTCGAGGGCAGTTTTCCAGAGAGAAAAAACGCCCTACCCTGAAACTATGTTTGCCGAACGGTTAGCCAACGTCCGCGCAATTATGGAAGCGCAAAATATTGATGCACTTTTATTGTCTGTTGGCGCTGACCTTCCTTACTTTACTGGTTATGAAGCTATGGCTCTTGAACGGCTTACAATGCTTGTCATCCCCAGAGAGGATAAAGCAAAGTTGATCCTGCCAGCTTTGGAAGCTCCAAGAGTAAGGGAGCACCCAGAGATCTTTTCCATTCGCGCATGGAAAGAATCAGAAGACCCCATCGGAATAGTAGTAAATGAATTAGGAACAGCAAGATCTGCAGCTATAGGAGATACGACTTGGACTCGTTTTACGCTCGAGCTCCTCAATCAAATGCCTAACCTTGACCTTCAGCGAGCAAATATTATCACCAGTCCAATACGGTCTATCAAATCTCCTCACGAGCTTGAGCGTCTTCAAATGGCAGCATCCGCTGTCGATAGAATAGCCTCACGACTTCAAAACGGTGAGATTGAATTGATCGGTCGAACTGAAAGTCAAGTCTCAAATGAGCTTGGAACTCAAATTCTCGAAGAAGGACACCATCGAGTTAATTTTGCCATAGTCGCTGCAGGCGAGAACGCAGCAAGCCCTCACCATGAACCTGGTTCAAGGAGAATACAGAAGAACGAAGTAGTCCTCTGTGATTTTGGAGGTACGTGGATCGGCGAAGATGGGGTTGGATATTGCTCAGACATAACTAGATGCGTCTGGACAGGAAAACCCCCAGAAGAATTCCTCCATTTGTACGATGTTTTACAGCGTGCACAATCAGAACAGGTAAAGGCTGCTTCACCCGGTACACCTGCAGAAGAAATTGACCGTATAGGGAGAAATATCATCAGTGACGAAGGGTTCGGTCCATACTTTGTCCATAGAACTGGTCACGGAATAGGAGTCGAAGCGCATGAAGACCCCTACATCGTTGAAGGAAATGGAACTCCAGTTGCTTCCGGAAATGTATTTAGTATCGAACCTGGAATATATATTCCAGGAGTATGGGGGGCAAGGCTCGAAGATATCGTAGCGGTAACTGATCAAGGACCAAATTCCCTGAATAACGTGGACCACAATTTAGCCAGTCTAGGCTAGGCACAAACCATGAAACTCGAGGCTTCGACCTTCCTTCTCCAATGGGCCTCTGGTGGAATGCTTTTTCTCTGGATAACCACACGACAGCGTATGGTAGCCCTCGGGTATGGATGGACTACGCGGACCATATACGCCGCGATAGCGTCGGTTAGCCTAATTATTGGAATAAATCTAAATACCCTATGGTTGCGAGAAATCTCAACAGTCCTTTTCCTTGCCGCCGTACTCATCAGTATGTGTGTGTCTATAAAAAGAAAAAATGCAGGTATTGCTGGTCAAAAAGAAGCAGCTCAAAAAAGAGCACAACGTGTAGCTACGATGCTCAAAAGAACACAGGAAAATGCTGAAAACACACCAGTATCTAAAGAATTTCCACCGCTACTTGACGCTCTTGCTCCAGCATTTGGGGTAATCGGTCTCATCGCTGGGTCTATTGAAGCCGGGGGACCAACATGGCTTTCTATTTGTCGGACGCTCACTGGAGCTGCATTTCTCGGAGCAGTATCGAATTCGATGCTTTTAGGTCATTGGTATCTCGTCCAGCCGGGTCTATCAAGGCAACCCATACATACACTTATCAATTGGACAGGCCTCCTCTGGGTCCCCGAGCTAGTATTTCTTCTAATTCCAACAGGCATGTTCTCTGTCCTTAATGGAACAATCGATGACAATTACAATGGCCTCTTAGGCTGGTTTTGGGTTGCGTGCGTTATAGCGACCATCATTTTAGTTCTCGTCACTAAACTTGCTCTTCGAGAAAAACAATATTCGGCGGTCATGGCAGCTACCGGACTCATGTACCTCGCAATTTTAACTAGCTTTGGAATGGATCTCGTAGCTAGAATCCTTCTAGATTACTGAGCTAAACCAGCACGAATTCCAATCTAAAAAGTTAGACCTGTTAAGCACGACGGAACAAGAAGGCAAGATGGAAGAAGAAAAAAAATCTAATAAGACTAATCGAACATCCAAATGGGTCGCCCGCTTCTTGTTGTTGGCCTGCGTCATCGTGCCACTAGTTTGGTATTTTATTTTTCGCGATACTTCTCCAGCGGATGTGAATAGTCAAGCTGCGAAAGAAGCTCGAGAAGAAGCTCTAAACCAAGCGGACGTGTCAGTAGTTGAGACATTGGATGGTGTGTGGGTTATCGATACAGATATCGGAATATTTGATGAGGCGTGCTTAACCAAAGTATGTGGTTCATCATTCGTAGGGTTCCGGATAGATGAAGAACTAGTAGGGATTGGAGGAAAGACTGTAGTGGGGCGGACGCCTGGGATAACAGGATCGTTCAGAATCGAAGACACACGAATCTTGTCTAGCGAAGACGGAGGAGCTCAGGGCCAAATATCAACCATCGTTGCTGATATGACGAGACTCATAACTGATGATTCTGGAAGAAATAATGCGATCAAGAGGCAAGCTATCGAGACAGATATATTCCCTGAAGCATCTTTCGTTATCACCGAGTCAATAGATTTCAGTTCAGAAACTGACATAAAAACCGGATTCGTGACCGAGGTAGTAGGAGATCTAACCATTCACGGTATTACTCGAAGTGAAACAGTTACTCTGAATGCATCCTTTGATGGAAGCCGTATCCTCGTATACGGAGAGTTGGGACCCATACAACTTGCCGATTACGAAATAGAAAAACCCCGATCGGCAGTTGTTCTATCAGTTGAAGACAGAGCAATAATGGAATTTCAGTTGTACTTCAAAAAACTTGGTTAACCTCCTCGGTAGAAATTTGTCTATAGAAGGCACTGTACTTACATGAAAACAAATGATGGACTGATACTTCCGGTATCGTCAAAGATATGAAAATCTATACCCGCGACGGAGATGATGGCACAACAGGCCTGCTTTACGGAGGTAGAGTCCGAAAAGATTCAGATCAACCCGCAGCATATGGTGACGTTGATGAGGCACAAGCAGCTATTGGCTGGGCGCGAGCTCAAGTAGAACGCGGTACTGACATAGATGGAGTGTTAGTACACGTATTAAGGGATCTTTGGGTTCTCATGGCAGAGTTAGCAACTCTCCCAGAGAATAAGAACAAACTTGAGAATGAAGTGAGTCGTGTTACCCACGAAATGGTTGAAGCTTTGGAAAAATACATCGATGAAACATCAGAAAAATTCTCTGTTCCCGAAGAATTCGTAATTCCTGGGCAAAACTCTACAGCCGCGGCACTGGATATGGCGAGAACAGTCGTCAGGAGAGCAGAGAGGTCAGCACTAAAGGTCGTAACAGATGACTCCTACGTTGGGCCCTACTTGAATCGTCTATCAGACCTGATGTGGATGCTTGCCCGATGGCAGGATAATGGTTCTTTACCAGCACGAAAATCCGAAACGGAAAATGAGGGATAACTAATGCCAATAGAAATAAAGCTTGCAGCGAAGAAACCCGCACGTTCTGAATTACATGTAATTCCAATCCATTCTGATCATTTTGAATCAGCAGATTTAGATGTTGATAAATCAACCCTGATTGCGAGCGGATTTGAAGCAGACGCGGGGCAAATCATAATTACACAAAATAGCTTTGGGCCATGTGCTCTTTTAGGGTTGGGGAAATCCCAGAAATCAACCAACGGGACTTTTAGAAAAGCTGGAACAGTTTTAGCAAAAGCCGCAAAGGGGTTCAAGCAGATTTCTGTTGACCTTTTATCAATCATCGACGATGAAGATGTTGAACTTACCAGAACGCAAGCCTTCGCCGAAGGGGTGCTCATGGGTGCATACGAGTTTAATGAACTAAAATCCGACCCAAAACCAACAAAACTTTCCCTCGTATCAATTATCGGAAGCGGACGGAGAATGGACAAGGGTCTGAACCGAGCAAAAAGTACATCACGGGGGGTGAATCTAGCACGTGATCTGGTCAACACACCGGGAGGTAAATTAACACCTACGGTCTTTGCGCGCATTGCTTCAAAGGTGGCTAAAGAACATGGACTTACGATAAAAATTCTCGGGCTTCAAGATATTAAAAAAGCAAAAATGGGTGGTCTTTTAGGAGTAAATCGTGGTTCTACCCAACAACCACGATTCGTCCAACTATCGTACCGACCCAAAAAATCTACAAAGAGACATGTAGCTTTGGTCGGGAAAGGAATTACCTTCGACGCAGGAGGCCTATCGATAAAAACAGCTCAAGGCATGTCAACCATGAAATGTGATATGGCAGGTGCAGCAGCTGTACTTGGAACTATGTCAGCTTTAGAAGATCTATCTTCTCCTATTCGGGTTACCGGCTACATACCTCTTACTGACAATATGCTTGGCGGAGATGCGACTCGCCCAGGTGACGTACTAACGATTCGTAACGGAAAGACCGTTGAGGTCCTGAATACGGATGCCGAAGGAAGGTTGGTGCTAGCGGATGCCCTTTCCTTAGCTTCGGAGGCGAAGCCTGATGCAATTATTGATTTAGCCACTCTCACCGGTGCATGCATGGTTGCGTTGGGAAATGAATACGCAGGCTTGATGGGGACTAATGACGAGCTGATCGATCAGATTCAACAGGCCAGTGCAGAGACTGGGGAAGACCTTTGGCGGCTACCTCTCCCAGCATCTTATCGAACTCAACTTGACTCCGAAGTCGCCGACGTGAAAAATATCGGCGGCTCGTATGGTGGTGCAATCACCGCCGGCCTATTCCTTAAAGAGTTTGTAGCTGATGATATTCCTTGGGCCCATCTGGATATCGCAGGCCCCGCATTCGCTGACGCCCCGTGGGGAGACCATCCAAAGGGGGCGACAGGCTTCGGCGTAAGAGTATTACTAGAATTCATCGGAAACTACCGCTAGAAAACCTTCTCCAAAATCTGGGTAGATAAACCAAACAGAGGTATGTCACCAGAGCTCCCAAAAGAACGTAAAGGATGAATGGGACACCATGGGCCCGTTGTCCATCAATAACATCTCCCATTCCATCTACACCTATAGCTAATAGTGCAAGGGACATAAATACAATGTTTGCAAATGCATGTAATAGTGTAGGAGGTTCATTTATCGCCCCAAAGCATCCACAAGCAACGAGATGGTCATGTTGCATAGCGAAAAGAATAAAGAGTGTGAAAAATGCGAAAAGGCCGCCTATTGCTATTGGAAGATATCGGCCGCCTAGAAGGATCCCAGCAACTCCTAAGACGACCTCCAATAGTCCAAGACACCGAACCAAAGAATCTGAAGAAGGAAGGCCTATCGTAGATAACGTCAATCTGGTAGGGGACGGAGACAAAAGTTTTGCAACTCCGCTAATAAGGAGAACTTCACAGATAACAAAAAAAAGTCCCGCGACCATTCGAGTAACATACAGGTAACTTCCTATTTAGCAACAAAAAACAGATTTTTGTTTGGAGGATTGGATATGTATGACCAAATTGAGTCCCCAGAATTACTAGAGGGTGTAAAGAATTTAATAGACCAATCGCAAAGAATCGTGATACTGACAGGTGCTGGCATCAGCACTGCCTCTGGTATCCCAGACTTTCGAGGACCCGACGGTATTTGGACTAAGAATCCGGAAGCCGAGAAAGCTTCGAATATCAGCTATTACGTAACTGATTCGAATATACGAAAACGGAATTGGGCACTCAGGGCAGAAGGAAAATTATGGGCTGAAGTCGAACCCAATCAAGGGCACCATGCACTCGTGAAGCTTCAAACCCGAGGGATTCTTGACACGGTAATCACTCAGAATGTTGACGAGCTCCATCAAAGGTCAGGCATTGATGAAGGTAGAGTCATCGAGATTCATGGAACGACTCGAAAAGTTGGCTGTTTATCCTGTGATTACCGAGAAGAGATGGAACAGGTACTTGAGAGAGTCCGATCGGGGGAGGAAGACCCAGATTGCCCCAAATGTTCTGGAATTTTAAAATCCGCCACAATTTCATTTGGGCAGTCATTAATACCTGAAGATCTTCAGCGGTCAGAAATTGCTGTTCGAAAGAGTGATCTCCTCATGGCAATCGGAACGTCGTTGGCTGTAGGCCCTATAAATCAAGTTGTTCCGTTGGCGTATCAACTCAGTATCCCAGTCGTCATTATCAACGGGGAAAAAACGGAGTTCGATCATTTCGCTACTTTTGTAGTTAACGCCGACATCAGCACCACGCTCGATTTGGTATGTGGGAATTAACGTAACTTCTCGTTGCTTCGAGTCGAAGTCCTGCTTTTAGTGATCACTCGGTAGAATTTTTATAATTGTCCCAAAGGGGAATTATGCCGAATTTTCGCGAATTGCTCAAAGAAGCAAAAAGTGAGATAGACGAGATTACCACTGAAGAAGCTGAGAAATTAATCAGCGATGACTGGCTCGTGCTAGATGTGCGCGAACCTGACGAGTACGAACAAGGAGCCATAGCATCATCGCTTCATATCCCACGAGGAAATCTAGAGAGTTCAATTGAGGGAGTTCTTCCAGAGAGGAATACAAAAATTATCGCAATGTGTGCGGGTGGAGCCAGATCAGCTTTTGCCGCACAAACACTCCAGAACCTTGATTACTCAAATGTTGTTTCGATGAAGGGCGGCTTTAATCAATGGAAAGATGAAAATAGGTCTTGGATCCTTCCACAAACGCTCAATTCAGAAAAGCGGAATCGGTATCAACGTCACTTGCTCCTTCCCGAAATTGGAGATGAAGGGCAAATGAAACTTCTAGATTCGAAGGTTTTATGTGTCGGAGCGGGGGGACTTGGCTCTCCAGCCAGTCTTTACTTAGCAGCGGCGGGAGTTGGAACCCTCGGCATCGTGGATATGGATGTTGTTGACGAATCCAACTTGCAAAGACAGATACTTCACAATGAAGATCGAGTGGGTCAACCAAAAGTTGACTCAGCCAAGCAGACTCTCACTGCACTTAATAGAGACGTTAATGTTGTTACATACAACGTTCGACTCTGTGCTGACAACATTGAAGAAATTATTTCGGGTTACGACGTTGTAGTTGATGGGACCGACAATTTCCCTATCCGTTATATTCTTAATGACGCATCGGCAAAGACAGGGATCCCCGTAGTTCATGGATCAATTTTTCGCTTCGAGGGACAAGTAACCGTGTTTGACCCCAAGCATGGCCCGACTTATCGGGACATGGTTCCCGAACCGCCTCCACCAGAATTAGCGCCGAGTTGTGCCGAAGCAGGAGTACTTGGCGTTCTTCCAGGGATTATTGGAAGTTTGCAAGGACTCGAGGCTGTAAAGCTTCTTCTGGGTCTTGGCGATTCGCTTGTAGGACGGCTCCTTACATTCGATGCTCTAGAAATGACCTTTCGAGAGTTTAAGCTTCATCGTGATCCCACTCTTGAAATCACATGGGAGAATCGTGAAAGAATCCAAGTCGTTGACTTAGAAGGCCATTGTCAACCTGCGCCACTGTTAGAGCTTTAGGTTCTAGAGGTCGAGGTAGTAGAAGGCTCCGGCGTTTGCGAGTCCTGAGACGGTGCG
>CAZMAW010000018.1:0-27293 GCA_964564495.1 uncultured Candidatus Nemicrothrix sp. | reverse complement strand
GGTATCGACCCTCACAGCAGGTGGGAAAACACGACGACCTAAACTTGTCTTTAAATAGCGTCTTCTGTTTCGTTCTCTTTGCGACTCTGGGAAAGTTTCATGGCGAGAAGGACAAGAACTACCGCGACGATACCAAGAATGATCCACACAATCGCAGGCCCTCCACCGCCAGATCCTCCGGAACTCTTGGAGATATCAGCTTTGGCAAAAGGTAGGACCTCTGAGCCATCTAACGATTCGAATATATCTATATTCCATTTTAACGTCGAACCGTTCTGCTCATCGGCGTTGTGTTCGAGGATCTCACCGGGGAGATCAATAGAGATCAAATATTCTGGCTCAGGGATACCTAATAGCGTTAAAAAAAATCTCGGATCCATGTCGTCATCACCGAGCTCCAAAAAGTCGCCTTCATCTCCTAGTCCTTCTTCCCAGTAGAAGGTAAGAATATTGCCGTCGATGCTCAGTGGGAAGTCATCATCTCCAGCTTCAAGGAGGCTTTGTCCAAATCCAGTGAAATTGGCGCTAAACCTAAAACCGCACCACTCATCATCTTCGAAGTCTTCAACACTTGCACCAGCGGGAGCTTCCCAATCAGATAGCTCATCGCCTTCGAATGCTGATTCGCAATCGAATTCTTCTGGGTCTCCTGATTCCTCGCCAAATACTTCTCCCAACTTTTTGCTTACTGCCATTTCGCCGGAAATCGAACCAGTACCATCAGCGTCGACAACAATGGAAAAGTCAGCCTTAATGCAGCTTGAACACACAATAGCGACGAAGGCAACCAAGACAAGAGCTTTCAAGAGGGTGAACTGGCGAGTAATGCGCATGACTATACAACTTAGACTTCGGGACCTATCCGTTCAAACTCGATCCGCCCATAATCACCCGTCTCAATCGTGACGGTGAGCGGATCGACAATAAGTTCGGAGAAACCGTCTTTCTCCAAGTAGGCGATCACCGCTGATGATGGGAGAGAAGAAACGACGGCAAGTAGCGGCCGATTATCTGTAGCTCCAGATCGACCGAAATGCTCAGCGTATTCGCGCTCAAGCGTCCATGACCACCCTGCAATATTTGCTTGCTGACCACCACGAAAAATATCAACATGTCTGGGGAGAGAAACAAGTTTGGCGTTTTCCTCGGGAGTCATGAAGGTAGAACGTAAGTGAACATGCTGTGAAAATAGAACACTTAAGACGTTGTCACGAGCAGAAATATCCCCTCCGAAATAGGAAGTAAAGCGGCTACTGGAATCCCAGACGCTCCGCCATAGAGGCCAGTACCGATCGTCAACTATCGATCCGCTTTCGAATGCTTTATAGAATTCAGCAAACTCCTCCATCCCGTTATCTTACGAAATGATTTCATGCCACGTACAATCTCTTCAGAAGCGACAATGTTGCCGAGAACGACTACTCTCTGGATACTGGACAAAGGGACAGGGGGATTCATGAAAGTTATGCTTACTGGTGGGACGGGATTCATTGGCGGTCATCTACTGAAAGCACTCACATCGGCGGGACATGATGTCCGTCTTCTCGTTCGTGACTCCGACAAGCTAGCAAAGATGCTGGAGCTTCAAGGGGTCGATACAGAAGTTGATTACGTCGTTGGAGACATGACAGACCCAGCATCAGTTTCAAAGGCTCTAGAAGGTAGCGACGCTTGTATCCACGCAGCAGCATTCACTAGTCTGGATCCTTCCTTAATGGATCAAGCACTCTCCGTGAACGGACCGGGTGCAGAGCTTATCCTTGATGCCGCACATCAGCAGGGCTGCGACCCCATTATCCATGTCTCGACGATGTCAGTGATTTTCCCACCTAGTGGAGATCTGCTTTCGGGGGAAGACCCAGTGCATGGAGGAGGGAACCCATACAATGCCTCAAAAGCGATAGCCGAGGAACATGCCAGATCGATGCAAGCAGACGGAGCACCGGTCAAGATTGTGTACCCTGCCGGAGTTACTGGACCATTGGACCTTGGTTTGAATGTCTTAGCTGCTAATCTCGCACCTACCCTGCAAAGCGAAATAATGATGAGTCTCTCCAGTGGCGGGTGGTGCCTAGTCGATGTCAGAGACTTAGCGGAAGCGATTACCGGAATTCTTGCTTCAGGAACGGGCCCCCAACGTTATGTCGCAGGAGGCACCTTTATGGACTGGGAGGAATTTCATGCAATTATCACTGAAGTTACTGGCCGCGACCGTGCCCTTCTTCCGACACCACGTGAAGCATTAGAGCAGATGGTAGATGCGGAGGCAGTGGAGATAATGTTAGGGATCGTACCTGGAGATGATGAACCGCTATTGAATGACAGTGGATTGGGCACATGGAGGCCCGTAGATGAAACTCTTAAAGACACGATCTCATGGCTTGTGGCGAATAATTATCTGGAAGCTGAGTGGGCACCTAACTGTTCATAACCATTCAGGACAGAATGGTCACCGTCCCCGTATCGCCATTCACTCTAATTTCAGCACCATCGGGTATCCGGCTCGTAGCGCCTGTCGCTGATACGACACAGGGAATACCTAATTCACGACTCACGATAACGGCATGGCTCATCGTAGCGCCTACATCAACCACCACTCCAGCAGCAGGAACAAACAACGGAGTCCACGCGGGGTCCGTGATCGGCGCAACAAGGATGTCCCCGGGTTCTAGCCCTTTAGGATCTGATGGGTCAATGATGACGCGCGCCCTACCAGTAACAATGCCAGCACTACCACCCATGCCTTGGACAACTTTCCTATCGGGATAGCTAGTTTCTGGTGATTCCCACATTTCCGCAGGCGGTACCTCTCCTGCAAACCAGAACGGGGGAGTGAGAGCGAAGAGGGATAGATACTGTTCCTCACGACTCTGCGCTTCTTGGCTCATGCCACCCTCGATAGCCCTCTCAAGTTCCTTGTCTTGGAGCATAAAAATATGGCCTGCATCTTCAAGGCGTCCATCGCTTGCAAGGCGTTTTCCAAGTTCCAAAGCGGCAAGACGAACTTCATGGACAACTTTTACGATTGCTGTTTTTGCGTTCTCCCGAGCTGGAATGAATGCAGCACTTGAAGTAACAGCAATCTCAAGTGTTCCGGCAGAGGTTTCATCACCAGAGACCATTGTGCGGAGTTCAGTAAGTGCTTCCGAAGATCTTAGTTGAGCTTCGCTATGCCGGATTCGAGGATCCTGAGTTTCACCAGCTAGCCTCATTCGGTCAATTAAGGCAAGGGTGAGTTCAGGATGGGTTTCCCAGGTCTGAGATCGTAACTCCCACTCATTTGGGCCGCGACTCCCAAAATTCTTCAAAAGATCCTGAAAGGCATTATCAAACTCGCCATCTTCTAAATCAGCAATTCTTCCTTCGAGGCCTTCAAGACCTGATTCAAATTCCCTTGTAAGCGCTGATGAATTTCGTACAATTCGGCTGATATCCCACATGGCGAAACTTGGTGCTGCTGAGGCGACTCCACCTAAGGCACCAGCAATCCGTAAATCTAAGCCTGGTTTACCGAGCCCTAAGGCAAGGCCAGTGATTGCACCCATCGTGACAGATGCGGCGGCACTGGCTTCGCTGTGGGCCGAAAAAATTTCCGCGAAAAGTGGCATCATATCTCGCATGCGTTGAACCAGCGCTTGATCTTCAATGGACCCCAAGTCAGGACGTTCCTTTACTGTCGAGTTGACAATTCGGGTTAATTCCTCCACTTTTGGAAATTCTGTGGCCGTCATCCAGGCAAACATCAACGCGTCGACGCGTGCCGTAATTTCCGAATCCGCATCCTTTGGCCGAGGTTGATAGGGGGGCAACGCCGAAGAACTTCCAAAAAATCCCATATCTACCATTTCTGGTGTCATCCCAGAAGACCGTGCCCCCATTAGTCTGGCAACGCTCAAATTGAGATACATATATCCACCGAAGATCTCGAACATGAGTTTATTCCCTGGGTCAACTTCATCTGGATCGATTGTGAACCGGTACATGAAATCTCTGATGCCCACATCTCCAGCTCCATGCCATGTGTGGTCGGCGGTCAAGGGAGAAACAGGATCAGGAAAGACCTCGCCAACATTTCCTCGCGTATAAATCGGGAATGATTCAGATGGTGAATCATCAATGAACCAGCCAATCGCCATAAAGCCCCCTTGTATCCCCATTAATGTAGATCAACCATAAGAGTATGTCAGATGAGTAGAAACAAAAAATGGGTTAACGGTTTTTCCTCAGTGCTTCATTTGGTGGCTAATATTTCTCCGTGTGGTACAAGAAAAAAGCCATCAGGCTGTGCAGCCCAACGTTGGAATGCTGACGACAAATCATCGAGTAGATTCTGGTCTGCCAAGTCATGTTCGAGGACCTGAGAGGAGAATGTTGATTTCTGTATTCGTTCCGCCCACAGCCCTCCCCACCATTCCCTAGTATCAGGGGTCGAAAACGTCCATGTGGAACTTGAAGCTTCAATTGATGAAAAGGGAATTTGTGAAGCCCAGGAGAAAAGATAACGTCCCGCATTTGCGACAACGTTATTCTTCTCTGTCATTCTCTGGTACAGATCCATCCACTCAGTAAGCTTTGGATCTATAGGAGCCCAGACCATACCGCCATAGTCGGCATCACGGATCGCTACGACTCCACCGGGACGAACAACCCGATGCATTTCCTTGATCGCAGAAACAGGATCAGTCAAATGTTGGAGAAGCTGATGAGCATGGACGATGTCGAAACTGTTGTCCTCAAAGTCTAAATGGTATGTATCTCCATAAGAAAAAGTACAATTTCCTAGCTGGTATTCCTCAGCGTCAGTTTGTGCTTTGGTGATGATTTCCTCCGAGATGTCTATCCCTATAACGGTTCCGTCGGTAAGCCTTTTAGCAAAATCTAGCGTGACAGTTCCTGGCCCGCATCCGACATCTAAAAGGTCAAGGTTGTTGGTTAGATACTTTTCAAGGTATTTGGCAGAATTCTCGACAGTTCTCCAAGTATGTGATCGCAAAACTGATTCATGATGTCCATGGACGTAAATAGCGTCTCCCATAAGAGCGTCTCCTCAGGACTGAACAACACCTAGAGGTCAAGTTCATCGATATGCCCATGCCACGCAAGCTGCCCACCATCGATTGGAATATAGGTCCCGTTAATAAATCCAGCTTCGGGGCTCGCCAAAAAGCATACGAGTTCAGCTACTTCTTCGGGGTATCCCAAACGGGGGATCAAACCTTTGCCGGTCATACTTTTTTCAAACGCGACTGGGTCGTCAGCTTGCTTTACAAACTCGGTAACCATAGAAGTTGCGATAGCCGTAGGGCCGTAACAGTTGACTCGAATTCCGAACTTCGCTAGATCTACAGCAAGATTTTGCGTCTGGAGTCGGATTCCTCCCTTCGACGTTCCATACGCGATACATAGTGGATATGCCGAAACTGAACCAACAGATCCAGCATTAATGATCGATGGTAGCTCGCTCTCCTTTAAGTAAGGCAATGCATACTTTGAGCAAAGCCACGGCCCGATGGCATTTACTTCCAGAACTTTTCGGAAAGTTTCGACAGTCATATTTTCGAGGTCGCACATCGATGGGTCAGCTATACCTGTTTCATGGATTCCGGCATTGTTATGCATCACGTCGATCCCTCCAAATTCGTCGACTGCTGCCTTCATCAGCGCTTCAACCTCACCCGGCAAAGTGACGTCGCAATGCACATAAAGTGCCTTCCCTCCTTTGTCACGAATACCCGCTGCAACGTTCTCTCCAGCTTCATCAGTAATGTCGGCCAGGACGACGCTGGCTCCTTTACTTGCAGCTACTTGGGCTGTTGCTTCGCCTATGCCAGCTGCGCCACCAGTAATAACGAAACGTAAACCTTCTACACCCATTTTCCACCTCACAGTTAGATAGCTTGTTGCTGCAGCTTATAGACAACGAAATAGGTGGTCAATTTTCCAGACACTGACCATAACGGTGGCCTAGAACCAGAAACGATTGACCTGCACTCACTTCTATGTCTGCATGCTCTAGAGTATTTCTGTGCGTTTCCCCCGAAAAAATCAATCTGTAGCCGCTCTTCTAGTGTTCCTTCTCGTAGCCTCTTTGGCTTGCGGAGGTGATGACTCCTGTGACGATGAGGTGCTTGCGGATACAGACCTTGGGGCAGATGATGTCGTTCTAGTTGAAGATCCACCTTCAGATTCAGAACCTGTTGAACAAGACTCAACTGAAGAAGAAACAGCAAATAGTCCGTCTCCTGTCGCTACTCCTGATGAACCGTCTTCAACACCTGAACCAACTACAGAACCAACAGTTACACCAACTCCTGAACCGACATCAGAGCCTACCCCTACTCCGACACCCCTTTCGGAAAGTGACATAGTTACGGTCCTCATTGATACGTACACATGGGGACAGAGTCAGAAAACCCGAGCTCTACAGCAAGTCCTCGGATTAACAGCGGATGGGTATTATGGTTCCGGCACGCGCACGGCTCATGTCGCAGAACTTGAAGCCCGCGGATTAAGTACAGCGGGTGTTCCAGATATCCCGCCGACCCCGACACCAGCTCCAACTCCGACCCCGACTCCGGTTCCCGGACCGAGCTATAGTCCGGCTTCGATAACTCAAACAACTAAGTCCTGCTCAGATGTTGAATTCGATTGGACGAACCCCGATAGTGATCCGGATTCCTGGCAAATCAAATTGGATGTACGGGCAAATGTGGGTTCAGGCAACCCACCGTCCTCCTTGTGGGTTTCCAAAACGCATACAATTTCCGGTAGCAGCCGAAGTGAAACCTTCACCTCTCTGGAATTTCACGGACAAAATGCTTGGGTGACTCTTTGGGGAAATGGGGCCCCATACTCGGTAGTCATATCACGAGTAGACAGTGGAGTAGTAAGTACTCCATCCAGCGCATCGAGCGGTTTAATGTGGGACGACTGTTAAGAAAATGACTACGGGTTATCGTCCAGATGATCTAGAAGTAATTTGTTGACTTGTTCTGCGGCAACTTCAGTGACCCAGTGGTTTGCTCCTTCCAGAACTTCAAAACGGTAGTTGCCACTAACGTAGAATTCAGTAAGTTCGGCTCCTTGGCGTCCAAGTGCCGTATCTTCATCGCTCCAGATAAACATCGTTGGAATCAAAATATCAGGAATCCTGGTACGCCGCCCTGGTACAGGACCAATCTCATCTCCGAGGAAGTTGTTTGCACGGTACCAATTCAATGCAGCACCAAGGGCTTCCGGTGTTCCAAGAACCTCTAGATAGGGTTCCATTTCTTCCCCTGACAATCCAGCTGAGAGGTAGATATTTCGAAGGAGTTCGGCATCATTTGCAAGAAAGGTAGCTTCTGATCCTTCGCTTCTGAAAAAATCCATGTACGAACTCATCTGGGCTTGTTCTCCGTCGGGGTCTACAAGTGCTACAGCGAATGCTTCAGGATGAGGGACAGAGATAGGGGTGAGGCTTCGGATCCTGTCAGGGTTTAAGCCGGCAGCGGCCCAGGCAACGAAAGCACCCCAATCGTGGCCGACAAGGTGAAACTTGGCCCATCCAACCGCATCGGCAATAGCAAATACGTCTTCGACAAGAAGATCGTATGTATACGCGCTCGTGTCAAGCGGGCGTGCCAGTGGCGAGTACCCTCTTTGGTTAGGTGCAAGTGCGCGATAGCCTGCATCGCCGAGGGCTTTGAGTTGTGATCGCCACTGGTAGCCGGTGCTAGGAAAGCCATGTAGAAGTAGAACTGGATCACCATTCTCGGGGCCAGCAACAAGGGCATTAAAAACAAAGTCCTCCGTTTGGATTGTGACTTGATTGGTTCCTGTCTCGATAAGTTCTCGCGTTAGTGCATTGTCTGCAGGCTCCATAGCATGCATCGTACCTGCTGGTAGAGGCGTTGGAGAAATTCCAGAAGTAGATGAGGCGTGTTCGGCAGGTGTTACCGTTACCTGATGTTCCTCAGATGCCTCTACGATTGTGGCATTCGGAGGGGAAGACTCGGAACAAGAGACACAAAGCAAGACTGCAAGTAGGATCCCTATGGTAGATAACCACCCAATAGGCTTTCCGGAGGTTGGCGGAATTCGGGTTACGTGTCGGATGTTTATGGGTTCGCTGTGAAAAAATCTTCAAGCAGGGGAACGTAATGGTCTAGAGGATTCGATTTATAGGAGGGATCAAACGCGGGGGCATCGTATAGGGCGCAGAATTCTTCGCAGTAATCGTAGTGTTGATGTCCGTCGAAAGCGTCTCGAGCGTTTCTATCACCACCTAGATAGTGCCAGAAATAGTAGCCTTGAAAAATACCATGGTGTTCGACCATCCAATGGTTCGCGTCGGAAACGAACGGCTTGAGGATCGCTGCGGCAAGATCTGGATGATTGTGCGGGGTAAGGATATCACCGATGTCATGAATGAGAGCGCAAACAATGTACTCATCATCTCTTCCGTCTCGCTCAGCACGAGTCGCTGTTTGGACGCTGTGTTCTAGTCGGTCGACAGGAAATCCTCCGTAATCGTCACGAAGCAAGTGCATTTGCTGAAGCACGCGAGCAGGTAGGGACTCCGTTAATGACCCGCGCTGAGACATGATAAGCTCCCAGTCCTCTTTAGTGGACTCTTGAAAAGAGGTGAACGTTGCTCGAGGTTGCGTGATGGAATCTTCCATGGTTTCCTTTCTCAATCCGTGCTGTGCTCTCTGCTACTAGGTAGAACTTTCTTTGGGGTCGGGGACACCAGGACGGGTGCCTTCATGGTGTTCAACAAATTCAATCAGGTATCCATCGAAATCCTTGACAAACGCCACCGTTACTGGCCATCGATCCAGTCTGATCGGTTCTGTAACTGATTCGCAGCCCGCATCGATCGCCCGTTGGTACATTCGTTGGCAATCAGAAGTGTTGACATAAATTTTCCACATTGCAGTTCCCATATTGATGGGTTCAGTGTTGTCAAGGTGTTGAGCGAGTTGGATCCGTGACCCACCTTGCTCTGACTGGAGTACTGCCTCTAGAACTCCGGGTATTTCAGTTCGGTGCTGCAGTGGAAGCTCGCAAACACCTTCCCAGAATTCGAGCGCCTTATCGATATCTCGAACGTTGATGCAATATTGCCCAAGTATTTGAGTCATGCTGTCTCCCCACATCAACTCTACAGTGGCGTTGATCCAAATGGAAATCTGGTAAAAGCACTGGCTAGCTGCGGTAGGAAATCACTGGATCAAGCCAACGTTCTATTTCGTTAACGGGCATTTCCTTTCGTTTTGCGTAGTCTTCTACCTGATCTCGGTCTATTTTCCTAACGCCGAAGTATCTACTGTTCGGATGCGCGAAATACAAACCGGATACAGATGCACCTGGAGACATCATAAAAGTTTCACTTAAGTGGACGCCGATAGAGTCAGAAGCATTAAGGAGCGAAAAGATAGTGCCTTTTTCTGTATGATCCGGACAAGCTGGGTAGCCAGGGGCTGGGCGAATACCTTGATACCGTTCGCGTATTAGCTCTTCATTAGTGAATTCGAGTTTCTGGTAGCCCCAGTAGTCGTTTCGGACTCTATGGTGGAGATATTCAGCGCATGCCTCGGCTAATCGATCGGCAAGAGCTTGTAGCATTATTGCCCGGTAATCGTCGCCTTCTGCAGATAACTTCTCACAGTGGGGTTCGATACCATGGCCGGTGCTCACGACAAATGCGCCTATGTGGTCATCGACCTTGCTTTCAATTGGCGCAATAAAATCGCAAAGCGCATAATGTGGCCTGCTGTCACTATGGCGAACTTGTTGGCGAAGAGTATGTAAAGTCGCTATTTGGTTGTCTCTGTTTTCATGGTCGAAAACAGCAATATCGTCGCCAATACTATTTGCTGGCCAGAAACCAATTACTGCGCGAGGGGTGATCCACTCTTTTTCGATGATTTCTTCGAGCATTGCAAGCCCATCAGCATAGAGATCTTTCGCAGCATCGCCAACAATCTCATCTTCAAGGATGCGCGGGTAGCTTCCCACTAGATCCCAAGTACGGAAGAATGGCGTCCAATCAATGAATTGAACCAGTTCTCGAATGTTTATGTCGTCAATGGCTTTCGTACCCAAAAAAGTAGGGGAGCACATACCTTCGTATGGGAAATCCATTTTTGCTGAGTTCTTTCGAGCTATTTCAAGATCGATTGGTTGTGAAGTTTGCTGTTTGTCGTGGGCTAGGCGAACAGCTGCGTATTCTTTAGTAATTTCCTCCTTAAAGTCTTGTGTCCCATCTAGTAATTGGGAGACGACTCCTACTGCCCTAGATGCATCGTTGACATGTACAACATTATTTTCATAAGCGGTATCTATCTTTAATGCAGTATGTAGTTTGCTAGTTGTTGCCCCTCCAATGAGTAGCGGCATATCCAATTTTTCAATTTCCATTCTTTCTGCCAAGAAAATCATCTCTCCGAGGCTGGGTGTTATAAGGCCAGATATTCCGACAATATCTACTTTTTCATTTTTTGCTTCATTGATAATGTCCTCAGCGGGCACCATGACTCCAAGGTCGATGACCTCGTAGTTATTGCAACGAAGGACTACTCCGACGATATTCTTTCCGATATCATGAACATCACCGCGCGCAGTAGCTAAAAGAATTTTTCCGGCGTTTCTTCTTTCGCCCCCCTCATTTTCAATAAATGGCTCAAGGTAGGCAACAGCTTTTTTCATAGCGCGTGCGCTTTTTACGACTTGTGGTAGAAACATTTTTCCTGCCCCGAAGTGATCCCCAACGATGTTCATTCCGTCCATTAGAGGACCTTCGATTACTTCGACAGCAGTTGGGAATAGCGAACGGGCTTCTTCAGTGTCATCGATGATGAATTCATCAATCCCTTGAACGATAGAGTGAACGAGACGATCAAGTATCTTCATATCGCGCCAAGAATCACCTTCTTTTTCAGCGAGAAAAGACTCGTTTGATCCTTTGGCAGCCTCTAGTAGCAGGTCTGCTGCCTCATCGGAGCGGTTAAATATTACGTCTTCGATAACTGATCGCAAGTCAGCGGGAATGTCTTCGTAGATTGGTAACCGGCCTGCATTAACGATTGCCATGCTTAGACCAGCTTGGACGGCATGATATAGAAATACGGCGTGCATCGCTTCGCGAAGGGTGTCATTGCCACGAAATGAAAAAGAGAGATTGCTTACTCCACCTGACACTTGTGCATTGGGGCAGCGTTTTCGAAGCTCTTTTACAGCGTCAATAAAATCCTTACCGTAGTTATCGTGCTCCTTGATTCCGGTAGCTACTGCGAAAATATTGGGATCCAAGATGATATCTTCGGGTGGGAAATGACCCTTGCTGGTTAATAGGGTGTATGCCCTCTCGCATATGCTGATCTTTCTTTCGAGAGTATCGGCCTGTCCTTTCTCATCGAATGCCATAACGATGACTGCTGCACCGTATTTGCGGGCTTGTTTGGCTTTAGAGAGAAATGCTTCTTCACCGTCTTTGAGACTTATTGAGTTGACAATTGCTTTCCCTTGAACTTGCTGTAAGCCGGCTTCTATGATTGACCAATCAGATGAATCAATCATTATCGGGATTTTTGCTATCTCTGGTTCTGTCGCGATGTACCGTAGGAAGGTCACCATCGCTTTTTCTGAGTCCAACATTGCGTCATCCATGTTGACATCGAGGATTTGGGCTCCATTTTGGACTTGTTCTCGAGCTACAGCTACAGCTTCATGGAAGTTATTCTCTTTTATAAGGTTTGCAAATTTCCTCGATCCCGTGACGTTTGTTCGTTCACCGACATTTATGAGTAAGCTTTGCTGGTTAATTGTTGTAGGTTCTAGGCCAGAAAGTCGTGTCGCTGGAGGTATTTTAGGAATGACACGCGGTTCATCTCCAGTGACGATGTCAGCGATAGCGTGAATGTGATCAGGCGTCGTTCCACAGCATCCGCCAACGATGTTTACAATCTCATTGGATGCTAGTTCGTGGATTATCGAGGCGGTATATTCTGGAGTTTCATCGTATTCTCCGTATGCGTTTGGGAGTCCGGCATTCGGGTATAAACAGATAGGGGCATCCGCTACTCGTGCTAGCTCCATTATCGGGCCTTTCAAGTCTTTGGCCCCTAAAGCGCAATTGAATCCAACAGCTAGTGGTTCCATATGTTTAACAGAATTCCAGAAGGCTTCAGGTGTTTGCCCTGTTAGAGTTCGTCCGCTCATATCAGTAATCGTTCCAGAGACGATTACCTCTATATCGGAGTTACTTCGATTCCGGTAATCGGTAATTGCGAAATAAGCGGCTTTAGCATTGAGAGTATCAAAAGCAGTCTCAATGAGAAGGAAATCAGATCCCCCCTCTACTAATCCTTCGATAGCTTCGGTATAGGATTGAACTAGATCAGTGAAGGAAACTTTCCGTTTTTCTGGATGGTCTATGTCGGGGGATAAGCTTGCAGTAGCATTCGTGGGGCCTAAAGACCCAGCAACCCATTGCATTCCCGGAAATTGGTCAACGGCTGACCGAGCAAGTTGTGCAGAAACTTTGTTTAGCTCGAATACTAGGTGCTCAAGCCCGTAGTCCTTTTGAGATATGGAATTTGAATTAAAGGTATTTGTTGTGAGTATGTCAGCCCCGGCTTCAAGGAATGATTTATGGATCGACGTAATTTCATCGGGTGATGTGAGGCTCAAAACATCGTTATTTCCCTGGAGGTCATAAGGGTGGCCTTCGAATTGATCGTTGGAGAAAGCTTCCGCAGGCAGGTTTAGCGCCTGAATGCTTGTGCCCATTGGGCCATCGAGAACAAGTATACGTTCAGCAAGTGCCTTCCGGAATGCTGCATTTCGATCAGAAGACGAAACAGTCATGACCCCATACACCCTTTCGGAGCGAATTCGTTCTGAAGCGTTTCACAGATTGAGGCAATAGAGTCCAAACGGTTCATAGTGTATAAGTGAAACATTCGCACTCCGTTTTCTACAAGTTCAGAACATTGACGGATCGTGATTTCCTTAGCTAACGAAACCGCATCCTTTGAATTGGGTTCGATGTTGGCAAACCGACCGGTGATCCAATCAGGTATGGTCGCCCCACATTTCTCAGCAAAGCTCGAAATACGAGGAAAATCGGTGAGAAGAATAATCCCAGGAACGATCGGAGTATCGATTCCAAGTGCCTCTGTATCTACCAAGAAGTCAAGATAAGTTTTTGGGTCGAAAAAAAATTGCGTCAATATCAGATCTGCGCCTTCGTCAACCTTTCTTTTGAGATTGTCTAAATCAGCTTTTCTTGATTGGGCTTTGGGATGAACCTCCGGGTATCCGGCTACGCTGATATGGAATTGGTCTCCATCGCTTCGCTCTCTTACACCTCGAACGAGAGACGCTGCAGTTCCGTAACTATCGTTAGCTGGGGAAGCAACTTCTACTTCATTAGTGTCACCCCGTAGAGCAAGAATGTCGTAGATCCGCTCTTCAGCGTATAGGTCTAAAATATGTTGAGTCTCGTTTTTGTCATTGCCTATACAAGTTACATGGGGGGTAGGCGGGGCAGTCGTTTTCGATCGAATAGATTTCACTGTTGAAAACGTGCGGTTATTGCCTGACCCTCCTGCACCAGAAGTAACAGTGATCGTCCGGACGTTGATCTTCTCAACGAGCGGCAGTTGTCGAAGTAAGTTTGCTGTTCCCTTGTCAGTCTTCGGCGGAAAAAGTTCCAGCGAAAAAGATAGGAGTTCGGTAGTCGATTGTATCGATTTATCTATCACAAGTACCCTCTATCATTGTCCTTGGCTTTGCCACCGTTCTAAACAGCCGGTTGGCGGACCGTCATAGGGCCAAGCCCCTCGAGTCCTCATAATGATTTCACAAAAAACTCTATCCACGGATGATACCATTTCGCTATAGAGAAATGGCTCTTCCTTAAGCCATTGAGTGATTCGTTCTGGCCAAATTTGATTATGAAAGGAGCCAAACGTGGGTAGAGAGAGCTCCTTCAGTGCACTTGCCGCTTTCGTTTCCCACAGGCTTGTTGGATGGGTGTATTGGGACCCCTATGGCGTGGAAGCATATACGGCTTTGGGAGTGCCTGACGGATTCGGGTACTATGTGACCACTCGAGCTGGTCTTCTAGGTAAAGCGGGACCAGATATCGTGACAGCAGCCTACTATTCAATCCACCCAGATTTCATAAAAGCAAGCTACGAGCATCTCTTACTGGTTGGCACAGTTGAAGATGCTATGCGAATCAGAGATGAAGCTGTCTTACATGGATTACAGAAGTATGTGCCTGATGTTTGCGAAGAGTTGAGTTCAATGGCTGAGGATTTATGGGGAGCAGCAGATTCACTTCCAATCTCTGGTCGGCTCCTGTTCGCCTCACAGTTGCGACACCGCAGGCCTGATGAGCCTTTACTTAATGCATGGCTTGCCGTTAACTGTATTCGCGAGTGGCGAGGGGATACCCATTGGGCTATTCAAATCGCAGATGGGCTTTCCGGAACAGAATCGGGCATTCTTGATGGTGCGTGGAGGAACTATGACGATGATTGGTTGCCTCGTAGCCGGGGAGCAGATGATGCGATGCTAGAAAAAGCTTATTTCACGTTGGAGCAGCGCGGATTTGCGAAAGATGGAAAAGTTACTGATGCGGGTATCGAACACCGGATAATGCTTGAGGCGAGGCTAGACGAAGCTACGACACCCGCTTGGCAATATTTGGGAGAAGACAGAGCGACTAGGTTTGTCGAGCTCGTCGATACTGTCGGTGAAGTTTTGATGGAAAGAATTGATGAGACCGCTGGTAAGAAATGGATGCCAGCAGGACGTTAGCTACATTTATTTTTAGTAGGGTCTATCGCCAGCGATTGTTACACGTTCCATTCGTCGGAACAAGGGCAGGAAGTCATCTGTGGCGACGTGATGAACGCACCTGTTATCCCACATCACAAAGGTTTCCGGTTCCCACTGGACCCTGAATTGAATAGTGGTATCACGAATTGCCTCAGCTAATTTTCCTAGCAGGTAGTCGCTCTCTTCGCTTTCGACGCCTTCGATATGTGAGGTGAAGAAGTTATTGGTGAAGATAGATGACTTTCCGGTTTCTGGATGGGTACGAATGACGGGATGGAGAACAGGCGGGTATTCTTTGATGTTTTCTTCGTGGCTTTCTTCGCTGTTAAATCGTGTTGAAGGCCCAAACATCTTGGTGTAATCGTTCACGGCAAAGAGGTCATCGACGCGAGATTTTATTTCTGGCTCGAGGTTCTCGTACGCAGCTGCAGCATTGGAGAATCGAGTGTCCCCACCTTTTTCTGGTATTACCTTTCCTCTGAGGATCGATCCCATAGGCGGCTTTTCGCGAAATGAGACATCGATATGCCAGTCCTTTGCAGCATTGTAATTCTGCCTCGGGGAGTCTCCTCCGGCTTCTAAGACGATAATTTCAGGGTGATCTTCGAGATTATCTGCAAATGGGTGGATTTCTAGCTCGCCGAAATTCTTTCCGAACGCTATATGGGCTTCAGTGGAAATCTTCTGATCTCTAAAAACGAGAACCTTATGTTCAAGCCAGGCTTTCTTAATAGCAGCTACTTCATCTTGATCTAAATGATCTAGGTGAATACCTGAAATTTCAGCACCGATATGCTCACTTAGTGGCTCTATATTCATCTAAATCCTTAAGTACTACTAGGCAATGATAATAAGTAAATCTGCCTATCACAAGCGGGGCAGTGTTAGTTGCTTGTTGAAAGCATCTGGGGATTCATTGGCTTTCGGCCCTCTAGTGATCTTTTCGGAAATTAGTTTCTCTCATTTGACTGGATCCAGTAAGACTGGGAATTTTCGGTAAGCCTTTCGTGTTGTAGTTGTTTCCAGAACAGGTGGTTCATCTGGGTCTAGGCGCACATTATGGTGAATGAACTTATGGACGACGACTCCAACTAGCCCAAACAGGCGCTGATTAAAACCTTCATCCGGATCGGGATCAACGCCTCCAGCTAATTCTGAACCAATGCAATGGTGCATTCCATGACCAAAACTAAACCCATGCCTGGGCACATCCTCTGGCAATAGGCGATCAGGGTCAAAATCAGCAGCCGTGCTACCAAATATAGATTCGTCTCTGTTCGCTGCTTCAATGTCAATATCCACGCGATCCCCACAATATATTTTTGTACCGTCTGAGAGTTGAAAATCATCGGTAGCCCGACGTCCTCCAATCGGACTTATCGGTGACAGGCGTAGCGTTTCCAAGATGCACCGCCGGACAAAAGATGGGTCTTCCATTAATCGTATTTTGCCTTCCGGATGACTTTCGAGCCACGACAACAGGTTGTGAATCGTGTTGGTCAGGGCGACAGCGCTGGTTGAAGCTCCAGCAGTAAGAAAAAACGCTACTTCGCGACCCATTACAGGTACTGAAAGTTCCGTATTGGCCACTAGAACAGCTAATACATCCCGCGGTAACGTCCCGCCATCCTTAAGGATCGCTTGTCTTCTCTCGACAGAAGGTCGCACGAATTCGTCTTCGAATGAAGAAACCGCCGCAGCAATCTCAGAAACCTTCTTGTCGCGGTCACCCTGATAGTGGCGTATCCGCGCTCCCTCAATAAACTCGGCGAGCAGTTCTATTAGCCGATTCGATTCCTCCTGATTTCCGATTTCTCGGTCAATTCCAGCATTTACACAACTTAAGCTAAGCATTATCTGGTGAGAGAACGACATTAACTCACAACGTCCACTTTCCAGATGGGGAGTTAGCATTTCATGAAGAATCAGCGGAAATTCTTCACGCTCATACTCCAGCTGGACATCCCGACGAAACAATGGATTCTCTATACGCCTCCGATCACGATGCTCATCTCCGTGAAGATTGATAAGCACATCATCCATAACTACGCTCCCATCAAAGAGCGCCTGACGAAGGAGCTTCGAACGGTAAGCTTCACGCGCCCCAACCCATGTTCCAATGACATGCGTCTTTTCAGACTGTGGCTCCATGAGCCATAGCATACTCTCTAGCCCTGATTTTGTTAACAGAGACGATCGTCAGGTTTAGCCAATATTCTGAGACTGGTTAAGGAAGTAGAAGTATCAGTGTTGTTTAAAAGGGCCTATCGCCGATAATCGTTACCCGTTCAACATGTCTGGTCTGAGGATAGAAATCATTTGACGCGTGATGCTGCACAATTCTGTTGTCCCACATCACGATCGTATCGACCTCCCATTTAATGCGACACTGTATGGAGGTGTCAAGTATTGCTTGTTCAAGGACGCTAAGTAAGTAGCGGCTTTCTTCTTCCTCGATTCCTTCGATGTGAGAGACGAAAGGTCGATTTGTATATATAGCTCTCTCGCCGGTTACAGGATGTGTCCGGATTACTGGATGTCTAGCAGGAGGGTATTCATCTTGCTTTTCTTTCCGTTCTTCGAGGGTCAGCCGTTGCCCAAATGTCTGAGTGAAGTCGTGTATTGCATAAAGGGAGTCAACGCGGCTCTTAACATCAGAGTCTAGGCGGTTATAGGCTTCAGCAGTATTGGCAAATGAGGTATCTCCCCCAACATCAGGTATGGCGCGACCACGGAGTATCGACCCCATTGAGGGTTCTTGTCGCCATGTCACATCAGAATGCCAATTTGATGCTGCGTACTGTACTTTGTCGTTAGATACTATTTTAACGATCTCTGGGTACCCATCGGGGCTTGGCGCAAATGGATGAACTTCTAAATCGCCGAAACTCCTTCCAAAGGCAATATGTTGCTCTCTTGTGAGATTTTGGTTTCGGAAAACTAGAACTTTGTGGTCAAGCCAAGCTTGTTTGATTGAAGCTATTTCATCTTCATTTGGATTGCCGAGGTTAACTTCGGAAATTTCAGCTCCGATATGCCCAGTGATCAGATGTGCCTCCATCGGAACCCCCAAGGAAATAATAGATAATCGTAATCAGCAGGATTTTATTTAACAACTGCTCTGGTCGTACGCCCCCTGGGACTTGAACCCAGAACCTGCGGATTAAGAGTCCGATGCTCTGCCAATTGAGCTAGAGGCGCGTGCAGTGTCGAGCCTATCGTAACCGAATCAAATTAAGCCACTAATTTAAGACGAACACTGTCTGGTTTGGGGTGACCGACGGGATTTGAACCCGCGACCACCAGTACCACAAACTGGGGCTCTACCTGACTGAGCTACGGCCACCACGACCCGAATACACGGGTGAAACACATGATAAGCCCTAGAAGAGACCAACACTGCAACATTAAAGAGATAATCTAAGAAAAGACAAAAAATCGACGAGAGCCAAAGATCCTCCTAAAATAGAATCTCGAGGGGCAAAAATGCGCATAGAACAGATAACTGGAAATATAGGTGCTGAAATCTCTGATGTTGATTTAGCGAACGTCAGTGGGGAAGAGATTGAAGGCATCAAAAAAGCGTGGCTTGACCATAAGGTTCTTGTTTTTCGAGATCAACACATAACTACGGAAGAACATATCGCGTTTGGAAAGAAATTCGGCGAACTTGAGATCCACCCATTTGCACGCGGGGGCCACGTCGCCCTTGGTGAGTATCCTGAGATACTTCGAATAACATCAAACGCTGAAAAGGAATTTGCAGCATCGTGGTGGCATTCTGATGTTACTTGGCGCGAAGAACCTTCTCTCGGCTCAATCCTTCGCGGCGTAGTTATACCTGAAGTCGGTGGAGATACCTGTTTCGCTAGCGCTGCGGCGGCATACGAGGGGCTATCTGATGAGGTAAAGATCCAGATTGATGATTCGTATGCAATTCATGATTTTACGAAAAGTATCGGGGAAAAGTTCAGCGACGAGGAACGGCGCGAATTACAGAAAAAATACCCCCCGGCTCGGCATCCTGTAGTTCGGACGCATCCGGAGACAGGGGAGCGGTGCATTTACACCAATGGGGCCCATACGGTGTACATTGAAGGAGTCTCGGAGCAAGAAAGCGAAAGGCTTTTAACTCTTTTGGAGAAAGCGTTCTTGAGTCCTACTGTTCAATTCCGCCTCAAATGGGATGTCGATACATTTGTTATGTGGGATAACCGATCGTCGCAGCATGCAGTTGCTGCTGACTTCTATCCTGCTGAGCGGATAGTCGAACGGGTCACAATCATCGGCGAGCGTCCGTATTAATACCTGTTTCTCCCTAGAATGTAAGACTAGTAATTCGCCCCCGTAGCTCAGCTGGATAGAGCAACGGACTTCTAATCCGTAGGTCGCAGGTTCGACTCCTGCCGGGGGCGCATAGTCACCGACCCTATTCGGGAAACGCAGCTGCTTTCATCCGTTGCCGGCGTTCAGTCAGAAGGAATTCCGTATAACCATTTGCTTGGCTACGCCCTTCAAATATTAGGGCTAATGCCGCCTGATACGGAATGCTTGAACTCAAATCACCGCACATCGTCTGGTAATCAGCATCGGTGGCGTTCTGCTCATCAACAAAAGCCGCCATTTCCTCCATCGTTGAAAGAATCTGTTCTTCTGTCACTACTCCATGGTGTAACCAGTTGGCGATATGTTGGCTGGAGATTCGTAAAGTCGCCCGATCTTCCATCAATTGGACGTTGTTGATATCGGGAACCTTTGAGCAACCAATACCTTGGCCTACCCATCTGGCCACATAGCCGAGAATACCCTGCGCGTTGTTACGAAGTTCAGCCGAAACTTCATCTGGACTTAACTCACGTTCAGATGACAGTAGGGGGATTTCCAGCATCAAGTTCCGATCTGTAGCGGCACGATCCTCGAGAGCACCTTGAACGGACGCGACATCGACTTCAAGGTAATGGAGGGCGTGTAAAGTCGCTGCTGTAGGGCTCGGAACCCATGCGCAACTAGCACCTGACATGGGGTGCCCGATCTTTTCGTTCAACATGTCGGCCATATCATCAGGGCGGGCCCACATCCCCTTACCGATCTGACCATGGCCCAGCAAACCAGCCGCTAACCCTTCGTCGACATTGATAGCTTCGTATGCTTCTAGCCACTGCTGTGCCTTCATTTCCGTTTTCGGGACGAACGGACCAGCTTCCATACTCGTATGGATCTCATCACCTGTGCGATCTAAGAACCCAGTATTGATGAATACAACCCGTGCTTTCGCTTCGCCAATACACGCGAGAAGATTCATAGAAGTCCGGCGCTCTTCATCCATAATCCCAATCTTGACTGTATTGCGATCCAACCCCAGGAAATCTTCGATCGCATTGAACATTTCAACTGCCAAAGCAACTTCGTCCGGGCCGTGCATCTTTGGTTTCACAATGTATATAGACCCGTTCGGACTATTTCTATTCTCCCTATCACTTTCAATATCGTGGATACCACACAGTGTCGTGATGACACCGTCAAGCAAAGTTTCAGGTATTCGATCGCCCCCTAAAGTAACGATGTCTGTCATTAGATGCATGCCGACATTCCTCACGAGCATTAAAGAACGCCGCCGAATTGTTTTCTCCGATCCATCTGGGGCATTGATAACCGAATCTGGTTCAAGCCGTCTGACGATCGAAGTATCGCCTTTTGCGAACTCTACTTCTATGTTCCCCCGCATTAGACCCAACCAATTGCTGTAGGCGAGGACTTTGTCTGTAGCGTCAACCGTAGCAACAGAATCCTCACAGTCCATGATTGTACTGAGAGCAGATTCAACCATGACGTCAGCGATATCAGCCATGTCATCAGCTCCGATGGCATCAGCGGGATCAAAAAGAATCTCAATATGTAATCCGTGTTTGCTAAGGAATATTGAATCTGGGCTTGATGGTTCACCGGTGTAACCAATGAATTGTCGTGGGTCCTTGAGCCCTGTTTCCCCATTACTGGTCGATACGACAACTTCGGAGCCAATGATTTGGTAATCTGTCGAGTCCGTATGGGTGGCATCTGCGAGAGCGAAGTGACGGTCGAGGAGGTCACGAGTGAAAGCGATGACTTTCGCTCCACGCACGGGGTTGTAGGGTCCAGATCGTCCTGCGCCACCATCCTCGCTAATTACATCAGTACCATAGAGAGCATCGTATAAACTACCCCACCTCGCGTTAGCAGCGTTGATGGCATATCGTGCGTTATCGACCGGAACGACCAACTGAGGGGCGGCGATGCTGGCGACTTCCGGATCAACATTCGCTGTTTGCACTTGGACAGATTCTGGACGCTCCTTCACATAACCGATTCCGGTAAGAAAATCTATGTATTCCTCACTGTCATGAGGGACTCCGCGGTTCCCCACATGCCATCCGTCGATTTGACTCTGGAAATCATCCCGGATGCGAAGCAACCTCTCAACGCGGGGACTGAAATCACTTAAAAAATTTTCGAGATTACTCCAGAAGTGATCCGAGTTCCTATTGGATCCAGCAAGAAGAGAGTCATTGACAAAATCGAAAAGGGTAGCGTCTACCTCCATAGTTCCTTTCACTACCTTCGGTTCGTTCATTCCCTCTCCTAGTTAAGCGTTCTGCATTCCTTAATCTAGTTGGAATTTAGTTCAGGTTCAGAATTGCTCTTCTTCGGTACTTCCTTTGAGTGCCAATGTACTAGCAGTCCCACCGGATATAACGGTGGCAACCTGATCGAAGTAGCCGGCCCCAACTTCTCGTTGGTGCCTTGTGGCGCTGTATCCGCTATTTTCCATGGCGAATTCACGTTGCTGAAGTTCTACGTATGCAGTCATGTCTTTTTCTGTGTATGCCTGGGATAACTCGAACATGGACGCATTCAGGGCATGCCAGCCCGCAAGCGTGATGAACTGGAACCGGTAGCCCATATCGCCAAGTTCTTTTTGGAAGGAGGCAATAGTTGCGTCATCAAGCGCGGCTTTCCAATTGAAGGACGGAGAGCAATTGTAGGCAAGCATGGTGTCGGGGTATTCGGCATGCATAGCTTCAGCGAAATGCTTTGCTTCGTCTAGATCAGGGGTGCTTGTTTCACACCAAACAAGGTCTGCGTAAGGAGCGTAAGCAAGGCCGCGGGCGATAGCAGCGTCCATGCCATTCTCCACATTGAAAAATCCTTCGCTTGACCGTTCCCCAGTACAAAATCTCTGGTCGCGTTCATCGATATCGCTTGTGAGCAATGTTGCCGCTAGAGAATCAGTTCTGGCTACAACAATAGAAGGGACATTCATGACGTCAGCGGCCAGTCGGGCTGCAGTAAGGGTCCGGACATGTTGCTGAGTGGGTACGAGTACCTTGCCGCCCATATGCCCACATTTCTTTTCACTTGCAAGTTGATCTTCCCAGTGAACTCCAGCGGCACCAGCTTCAATCATTGACTTCATGAGTTCGAACGCATTTAGAGGACCGCCGAAACCAGCCTCGGCATCAGCAACAATCGGGACCATCCAGTCGCGGTCTCGATTTCCTTCGCTCCATTCAATTTGATCTGCGCGACGCAGGGCATTATTTACTCTCCGAACGACCGTTGGTACAGAATTCGCGGGATAAAGACTCTGATCCGGGTAAACCTGTTCTGCTAAGTTTGCGTCTCCAGCTACTTGCCATCCTGATAGGTAGATGGCTTCAAGCCCGCCCTTGACCATTTGGATAGCCTGACCGCCGGTGAGCGCGCCCATCGCATGGGTGTAGGTATTTGAATTGAGCTTTTCCCAGAGCTTTTCTGCCCCATGACGTGCGAGTGAGTATTCGACTTGCATAGACCCGCGGAGGTTAATCACTTCTTCAGCGCTGTAGTCGCGCTGGACTCCCTTCCAGCGTTGGTTTTCCTCCCAATCTTGGGATAGTTCTTCAACTTGGGCATCAAAGGATTTCGACATTATCGGTACTCCTGTATCTGGCACATCGGGGTTCTATGTGCGTTATCTACAATGCAGGATCAGGCCTTAAAAATCAACCTATTTTTACTCTAATTATTAACTTAATTATGATTTGCATAATAATTGTAAAAATTACTACCAAAAAAGCTATCCTTTTATACGAAGAGATTTGAAAGGGATGGTATGGACTCTCTAGTCTTTGGTCAACGGTTGAAGTATTTCCGAAAGCGCAACACTTACACACTCGCGCAGTTAGGCGCTCTGGTTCAAAAACCTGCACCGTATCTGTCACAACTCGAAAATGGGTTAACAGAACCTCGGGTAAGTCTGGTGCGGGCGTTAGCGTCAGTCCTTGATTGCACACCTGCGGATCTCCTGGACCCTGAGCCCCCAAGTCGCAGAGCAGAACTTGAAATTCAACTGAAACGATTACAGGAAGACCCTCGAAACAAGGAGAGAAAACTTCCCTACATACGTCCATCAACTCGTATGCCCGACGAGTTCCTCGAACACATTATCGGACTGTATACAGCGCTAGAAGAAGACAACTCACTCACGATTTCTAACCCGAACACACCCAAAAATATTGCGAGACTTTCGAATCGAGATTTACGCGAAGAGATGAAAGAACGAAATAACCACTATCAAGAAATTGAAGAGCTGGCGAGTGGAGTTCTCAAAGCAGTGAAATACCCCGGCTCAGGTCCTGTATCGGAGAGAATTCTCATGGACGTCTGCGAACATTTTGGGTTTAGGGTAAGAAGGGCTGAAAATATCCCACATTCAACAAGATCAATAACTGATCAGAGGGAAAAGGTAATTTACATTCCTCAACGAAATGACTTTTCTACTAGAGCCTCCAGATCAGTAGTCCTTCAAACTCTTGGGCATTATGCGCTAAAACATGAAGTTGCAGATGACATTGGGAAGTACCTTCGCCAGAGAGTCGAATCAAATTATTTCGCCGGTGCGATTCTCGCTCCTGAAAAACCCGCGGTGAAATTTTTGAAAAGCGCTTATAAGTCAAAGGATATTTCAGTGGAGGATTTACAAGAAATCTTCTACATCTCCTATGAGATGGCCGGACACCGTTTGACGAATTTAGCAACTCGGCATCTTGACATCACGTTACATTTTTTGAGATCTGATGATGAAGGAGTCGTATGGAAAGCATATGAAAACGATGGGGTTCCTCTCCCACATGGAATAGACGGAACCATAGAGGGTGAGCATTTATGTAGGAATTGGGGCACACGTCAAGCGTTTCACACTCAAGACGCATTGTCCCTTCACTACCAATATACGGATACGCCTAAGGGTCAATACTGGTGTGTAACCCATGTCGAAGCGGATAGGGTCCCTCATCACGCTGTTACTGTCGGAACGACCGCTGATCAGGCGAAATGGTTTAGGGGAAGCGACACGAAAAGATTCTCAACGTCACAATGCCCAGACAAAGAATGTTGTAACACTCCCAGAGCAAGCGTGAGACAGCACTGGCAGGGTGTAGCGTGGCCCTCTGCGCGGGATCGAAGTAACGTCACTTCAGGACTTCCTCTGCCAGCAAAGAGCTTCTCACGGTTTCCGGGCGTTGACATGCTGGAAGTATATGAATTCCTTGAACGGCAGGAATCTATCTAACATCCCCTGTCTTAGAGCATAAATTCGCATAGAACCGGACTACTCTCATTGTATGAGCATCTCGCCCCCACCTGAAGAGCAAAAAAAGGACGATTTAGCTTCAGAATCAGCCGGACACGCCACCTACGTGCCATACAACGCTGGGATAGATGGCCTAAGAGCAATAGCCGTCCTCGCTGTAATAGCGTACCACTCCGGAATGTCGAGATTCTTAGGTGGGTTCCTAGGGGTGGAAATATTTTTCGTGATAAGTGGATATCTCATAACTGCGTTACTCTTAGGCGAATTCGCCGAAAATCGACGCATTGATATCAAGCGTTTCTGGAATCGCCGAGCACGAAGATTATTCCCCGCCCTCATAGCGTATATCGGGGGTGCAACAGCTCTGGCATACATGACGGCACGAGACGTTGTCCCGACAAAATCGGAAATCCTCGCAGCCTTAGGATACGTCTACAACTGGTTTAGCATCTTCCAGGACGTTTCCTACACGGAAGGTTTTGAGAGGAAAAACTTTTTCCACCACCTCTGGTCCCTCGCTGTGGAAGAACAATTCTATCTAATCTGGCCGTTGCTTCTATGGGGGTTACTTACTTTGGTTGGTAAACGAGCCACGTTTGCCCTCGTCGTTACTGGGATAGCCGCGTCATCCGTTCTCCGGTGGATCCTATACGAACCCTTCACTGATCCTTTACGCGTGTACTACGGAACCGATACTCGCGCGTCTGCCTTACTTATAGGAGCGGCACTCGCGTTTCTCTGGCGCCCCTGGCAAACAGATAAAGCGATCATTGCGTCTCCAAATAGATGGGCACGGATTGCAGTTTTCTCCGTCGGCTGCCTTAGCTTAGTTGGGCTCATTTGGGCAAATATGCACTATACGCTCTTCTATCCAAGGATAGATAGCCTATTTCGTGGCGGAATGTTGATCACTTCGGTCCTTACCGCGTTGGTGATTGCTGTTTCAGTTACACCAAAATCAATCTTAGGAACGATTCTGGGAATCGCTCCTATGCGTTGGATTGGGAAACGGTCATATGGACTGTACCTCTGGCATTGGCCGATATTTCAACTAACCAGGCCCAGAGTAGATGTCGAGATCGATGGTTGGGAACTTTTTCTTATTCGCATGGTAGTAACGGTGATTCTCGTTGAAATCAGTTATCAACTTGTTGAACGCCCTATTCGTGAAAGGCGATTCCGCAGCGCATTCCGTTCAGCGGTTTCAAAAACATCGCTACAAATAACACTTGGGAGAGCCGTATTGGTTGCCACAGTCCTTATTGGATGCTTTATCACTCTTGAGGAAGTCCAAGCGGATTGGAGCAGCGATACTTCAGCAGAAGAGGAGCAGCAAGAAATAGAGCCAGAAGAAATAGTCCAAGAGATAGCTCCGACAGCAGTTCCGACACCAACCCCAGCGCCAACGCCGACACCAACCCCAGCGCCTATATCGGAAACCCAAGAAGAACCAACACCAATGCCAGAAATAGCGTCTCCGATGGATAGTTTCGACATTATAACTTTTATAGAAACCGTCACACCTGATAATCCAATCTGGGCAGAATTGCTGTATCTGGTCGTAGCTCCTGACTTTCCGGTTTTCTACGATCGGATCACTTTCCTCGGTGACTCAATAATGAAAGGCGCAATTACAAACGCGTCCATTAAAGATTTGGACACCATATTCTCTGAGAGGATCTCTGCGTTGACAGATAATGTGACTGTCGAAGCCGAAGTAGCCCGTCAATGGAATGAAGCCCGCGGGTTCATTCGCCAATTCCAATCGCAAGGCCTACTCGGTGAAGCTGTTGTGATTCATTTAGGTAGCAACGGGGTGATTGATGAAGATCTGATCGCGAGAACCTTCGAACTTCTCGAAGATGTAGAAATTGTATTGCTGGTTAATGCCCGAGTCCCGAAACCATGGGAAAGTAGGGTAAACGACGCTATTGAAGCAGCTGCTTCGTTATATGAGAACGCAGTGCTCGTCGACTGGCGAAGCGCTTCAAATGATTATCCAGAGTACTTCGCTCCAGATGGAGTACATGTTAGAAAAAACGGAGCAAAGGTATACCTCGACCAGATCATTCTTGGGCTTGGAGGAGAAATCGAAGTTGAAGAAGAAGAAGAAGAGCTTACTGAAACCGAAGAAGAATCTTCTTAATCCAATGCTTCCAGAGCTGAATGTAGCTCCAATATCGATAGCTCTAGACTCTGTTCTCCATCGATTATCAAATCTGCGTAATCAATTGAAGGTGCAACATACTTTTGATGCATAGGTTGAACCATCTCTACAAATTGCACCCGAGATTGCTCGGCGGTCCTTCCTCGCTCCTTAACGTCTCTCGGTATGCGTCTGTTGTATCGAGTTGATTCGGTTGCCTCAACAAACACTCGCAAATCAAGCAAACTAGTGATCTCTGGAAACGACAGGAGAAGAATGCCGTCAAAAACAACAAGATCAGCCGGAGAGACCTTCTTGATTTTTGAACTTCGCGTGTGGGTTGAAAAGTCATAGACCGGAGTTTCAATTGCTGTCCCATTGCGAAGCGCTTCTAAATCCCTTGTGAATAACTCGACGTCAAGAGAATCAGGATGGTCGTAATTCACTAAAGCACGCTCATCTAAGGTCATATGCCCTTGATCGCGGTAGTAGCTATCGAACGCAAGCGTGGATACGGAACCATCGAAAGTTTCTACTAGGGCGTTAACTATCGTGGTCTTCCCCGAACAACTCCCCCCAGCAATACCTACAAACGTCGAAAGCACAATAGGAGTCTAGTAGTCCGGAAAATAAAGACCTAGTTCTTCGAACTACTGCGAGCGGGTGAGGAGAATCGACCTCCCATCATCAGCTTGGAAGGCT
>CAZMAW010000017.1:0-33466 GCA_964564495.1 uncultured Candidatus Nemicrothrix sp. | reverse complement strand
GTGTGGAGCTGGCGGGAATCGAACCCGCGACCCCCTGCTTGCAAAGCAGGTGCTCTAGCCAACTGAGCTACAGCCCCGAAGCCGTTATCTTATCCGTTGTTCTAGAAGTTAACGCGCTTTAAGAACCCGCCATCAACGGTGAGATTCACCCCATTGATGTGTTTCGCAGCATCACTGGAGAGGAAAGCGACCGCATTGGCGACATCTTCTGGAAGCCCCAGATCACCTTGTGGATGTGTTTTTTGAGTTGCTTCATAAAACTCTGGCATTGCTTGTTTGATGCCATCCCAATCTCCCCCTTCGACCATGATCGGGCCGGGGGAAACAACGTTGCAGCGAATACCTTGTGCTCCAAGCACTTGGGCCTGGCCTAGTGTCCAATTAGTCACAGCTGCCTTGAATGCACTGTAACTTCCAGACCCAGAAGCAAAGTGTTCCGCTGTCGCTGTAGTGCCGATACTAATTAATGAACCACCACCCTCAGCAAGCGCTTCCTGAGCGGCACCCACCCCACCGACAAGCGAAACGAGATCGATGTTGAAGTTATTTATCCACCCGTCAAGTTTGCGCTGCGGCTTACCAGACGTGTTATGCACATAGATGTCAATACCGCCAAGCTGCTCACATGACGCATTTATCCATCCGGTGAGAGATTCTAGATCGCCAGCGTCAACAGCTGCCCCACATACTTCACCTTGGCTACTTAACTCCGAAACGGCTGCTTCGACGCCTTCAGCATCTCTCGCACAAATCGCGACCGAAGCCCCTTCTGCTAATAGAGTTTCCGCTATTGACCGGCCAAGCCCCTTTGTAGCCCCCGTAACAAGCGCTTTCTTCCCTGTAAGTCCTAAATCCATTTCGTGTCCTCTCTACTGGAATTGTAGAAATGTAGCGCACGTTTGATGAGTTGTCCTACGCGAAAACAATTTTGTTCTACAAAAAGCATAGTTTCATATCCATCTGAGCCAAATTGATGACAGTAGCGCTGTGTCAGAAATATTTTTTGATGACCTGATGCCATTTGTTTGCTGGAAGAGCTGGATGTAGAACAGCGAGCATGGTGCAGTATTTGCTTATCCGTTGCGGACGATATTCATGTTCCCATAACCATTTGTCGAAGGGGCTCGGCTGGGATGAAGATTTCGTTTCTAAAATACAATGCGGAAAGGCAACACTCTGATCTTCCCAATCTGAACAAATCAAGTACTCATCACATGTCATTCGGGTAGAAGTATCCCGATCAACGATCGTTGTACGCTGATACCGTGATGTCAGAGTTGGACGAAGATGTTCGGAGCTTCCAGGGACCTGTACTGACTCATCAATAAAAGCTCTCCCTGATTCGGTTAGTTCGTAAAGATGCTCAGCATGGTAGGGAGTCCGAATTTTGACGGTTTTTCCCCTACCATCCTTCGTTTTGACTTCAATCATTGCCTTTCCCGTCGCCTGGTAAAAGCGTGTCCTAGCTTTAAATCTCGGCCTTCTTTTGTAAGCAGCATCCTTGTAAAGATCAAATTCCGGAGTATCGAAATAGACGGATTGATAGCCTGTGCTTCTTTTCTCATTAACGGTAAGAACCTGACCATTGATATTTATTGTTCCGAACAGCTCATTACAAAGCTGACTGGTCACGATGTACTTTCTATCTACGCGGGTTTGGAGCGCAGCAAAGGTATCCATTTCCTCTAACGTGATCGATGCGAATCGTTGTGATGACAGTTCTGATGGTTGTATGGGCGTAAGTCCCATTTCAGGCATCGGAAGAATTCTCTGCACTGCTGGTATATCGCACATCAACGACTGTGCTGTTATTTACAAGGTCGACTCTCCGGATCTGCAACCTTCGGATTTTTCCACTCAGCATTGTTTCGAGATCTGTTCGTAACTGTTTTTCATCCGTATATGCACTATCAAGTCGCATGATTTGATGGTTGCTACGAGAGAACAACTGTGGGTGATCACCGATGAATAACACAGCGATAATCGCCCCCATAAGTACAGGGGAAATCCACGAATCCACGTTCACTCCACCGATAAGTCCAAGAGCAAGAGCGCAGAAGTAATACGCTATTTCTTGCTGCCCGAGTTCATTCGAGCGAAGCCGAATAATCGAGAGGACGCCGAACAGCCCAAGACCTAAGCCCGCACTTACAGCGGCGTCAGCCAGAGTGAATGAAACGCCAAGGACCCCGACATTGATTCCGAACAAAGCAACAACCATATCTTTTCGACCATGACGGGGAAAGTACAGGCCAAAGACCATAATGAATATCGCTATCCCATTGAATAGCACTAATAATCCATCAGACATTTATTTCTTCTCCACTCTGGTCTTCAAGACTAATTGTACTTGGAAGATGTTTTGAACGGTTATTTGTTCGTACTTCTGGCATATTCAAGATCTTCCTTAAAACGTTCTACCGACCCTCTCCACTCTTCCAAGGATGGCTGATCATCATGAACCTCGTCGGCTTGGGCGACGGAGCTCTCAATTTGAGCTGCCCACGTATCAATGAGTTCTTCAACCGTTTCACGCGAGAATGGGCCATCCAAGAAAGCATCCAATAGTTGCTGATGTTCGTTTTCAAAGCTTGCCCATGTTCCAATGATTTTGTCGCAAGCAGCGGAAAGTTGGGCTAAGCCCCACCCCCCATATACGAAGGGCTTACAGTCATTCGTTTTTTCTCCCCAACCGTCTTTAATCGGGATAACCGGATTGGCGCTGTCTTTAATGACTTCAAAAGCGTTATCAAGGTCCCATGGAATGAGGTGCATGGTTCTAGCTGTCGGATCCTCATACCAATAGAAATTATGCGGATTGCAGGCATCTACAGAAATTTCAGTGTCGCCGGCACGCCCCAAAGGACCGCTCCCTCCTCCAAAGCAATACCAATGAAACACCCCGTCGTCGTTACGGATCGTTCGGTCAACAACTGCATACGCCAAGACTTCATCAACATCCATCCAATCTTGAACTATCTCGATTCGGTCATCCGCGGAGGAACTCCCCATAGCGGCGGCAAAAGAGCTGATGATTTCAAACGATGGGTCTTCATCCTCATTTGTCTTCAACGCATACGCATATTCACCGTCGACCTTGGGTTCACCATTTGCCCGAATAGGCCATACTTCCTTGTAGAGGTTCCCGGTTCCGTCTTCAAAGTTTTCTCGAGTGAATCTTCCATCGATCTGTTCAGTAAGAGCAAAAATCCCGTTGTATTCACCGTTAATGAAAAGTCGGGCATGAACAGATCGGGGTGCGGGAACTCCCATCTCTCTAAAGAGCCAGTATCCGAGGCGTTCATGCATTTTGGTAGGGTCAAGATTTTGGGAATGGAATTGGAGTTTTTTCAACCCAAAGAACGTGTCGTCAGAGTCTTCCCAGTTAATTTTGACCTTCATGGAGAGTTTGGTACATGTCTTTTCTCCTTCTGCTTGAAAGAAATCGCCGGATACACAGAAAACCCATGCCCCTACAGAACCCTTATAGCGAATACCCACTGGCCCGATTGTTTGCCCTTCGAAAGTAAGGGAACCTTCAACATATTCTTCCCTCCCGGGTTGTTCATCTAGATAAGCTAGATCCTCTTCGGAAAGGGTCAATTCGAAGGTGTGAAGTTTGTCCTGATCAAAAATGTATGAAGAATCCCCCGTCTTGTAATCCCGATCTTCGTCGTCTTCAGGTTCGGTTATTTCTTCTTCTTCAATTACCGGTGTTTCTGTGGGTTTTTCTTGCGGTGATGGAGATGTTTTAGGTGTTTCTATTGCAACTGAAGTGTCTTCTCGTAAATCCTGATAGCTGGTTTCTCCATTATCTGAAGAACATGAAACACTGCCAGCTAGAACAAAAAGGCAAAGTACTGTTACGACGAGTTGCTTATATTTCACATCAAGAGTGTAACCAAACTCTAAACAAATGTATGAACAGAGTAAGTCCCAGACTAGGTTGTCTGATGCTTTTACCGAAATGTGTGTAGTAGGTTGTTAGCGTGATTTTACGTTCCCGTTGGGCGGATACTGTCGATCAAGAGCTTCCCCTTCCTGACTATCCTCGCCCACAACTAGTTCGTCCACGATGGGTGAACCTGAACGGGAAATGGGATGCGTCCGTACATTCACCTGATACGGAACCGGTTTTCGCTGATTCGGTTCTTGTTCCTTTCCCGCTGGGGTCAACGTTGAGCGGGTTTGACCATATTCTCCAACCAGATGAAGTTTTGACCATGCGGACGGTTTTTGAAAATCCTTTCACTGATCCGTCGGAACGTCTCCGCCTTCATTTCGGAGCAGTGGATTGGGCGTGCGAAGTCTGGATCAACGATGTTTTCGTTGGATCCCACTCAGGGGGATTTGATCCATTCCATCTCGATATTACTGACGCATTAACCAACGACCATACGCAGAAACTCATCATTGCTATTACGGACCCCACCGATACAGGTGACCAACCCTTGGGGAAACAAGCTCTTAACCCATTCGCTATTCAATACACCGCGGTGGCGGGGATCTGGCAAACCGTATGGTTGGAACCGGTTCCAGCATCCTGCGTTGAACACGTCTTCGCTGTAACAGACCTTTCAACGAAGTCAGTGACTGTCCACTGCGAACTGACAAAAGGGGAACAAGGAACAAAAGCGAAAGTAACCGTATTGGACGCCGAGAAGATTGTAAATCAAGGGAGCGAATCGTTTGAAAATAACACCGTAGCGGTGGGCCTGCATTTTGATGATCTTCGTGTGTGGTGCCCAAGCGACCCATTTCTGTATTCGATGTCGATTGAGGTCGTCAATGCAAACGGAGACATTATAGATCGTGTCGATAGTTATTTTGGGGCTCGGGAGATCTCGTGTGAGCGCGACCATTCGGGGCATATGCGGCTTTCCCTTAATGGTTCTCCGATGTTTCATTTGGGGCTTCTGGATCAGGGCTGGTGGCCTGAGGGCTTGTACACTGCCCCAACTGACGAGGCGTTAGCTTTTGATATCGAAGCGTCACTGGCAATGGGTTTTAATACGATCCGTAAACATGTCAAAGTTGAACCTGCTCGGTGGTATTGGCATGCTGACCGTCTCGGCGTCCTTGTCTGGCAGGATATGCCAAGTACCGTATTCAACATGATCGAATTTGGGTCGCAACTCAAAGATGGAAGTACGCCCGAAGAAATGGATTGGCAGAAAATCAGCCCAGGTAACGACCCAGAAGGGTTCCGAAAAGAATTGGAAGCCATGATTCACTCTTTACGTTCGTTCCCATCGATTGTGGTGTGGGTCCCGTTCAATGAGGCATGGGGGCAGCATGACACGGACGCGACGCTTTCCCATGTGATGGAGCTAGATCCGACACGGCTTGTAGATGGACCGAGCGGTTGGACAGATACCGGTACCGGACACATCCGGGACCATCATCTCTATGAGCATCCAGAGAACTTCCCAGAACATGAACCGGAACGGGTAACGGTATACGGAGAATTCGGAGGGATAAGCCTTCACGTCTCCGGTCATACCATGTCGGAAAAAGGTTGGGGATATACAAAAGCTGAAACCAGCGATGACTTCCTCGAATCCTACGCGTCAGTAATGAATATCATTGCAGAGCTTGTTCCCAAGGGCCTCGCTGGGGCGATCTACACACAAACCACCGACGTTGAATCTGAAATAAACGGATTACTGACCTACGACCGGGTTTACAAGGTATCCCCCGACCGGATTCAGTCGGTTAATGACTCCATCATTTCGTAATCGCAGAGGAAAACCTCTCCGGCGGAGCTGACGCTATTGGAAAGTTGTCTTTGTAGACCAAATGCATCCGGTCTAGGATGAGCAGCATGTCAGATAAACAGGTCCGAACAATGCTCGGCAAACTTGAAGGTTTCACATTTGATGAGGTCCCGTGGGTGGAACCCAAGCCGCTTTCTGAAAGCCGTGTCGCGATCGTCACCACCGCCGGATTGACAATAGATGGGAACGCTGACTGGAATGCTGCAGATCAAGGGTTCAGAGTCGTCCCGAAAGGGTCCGATAACCTGACGCTTGCGCATTACAGTCCGAATTTCGATAGAACCGGCTGGATCGTCGATAAGAACATCGTTTTCCCGATCGACCGATTAGAGGAAATGGCTGAAGAAGGGATCATCGGATCGGTAGCCGAAACCCATATTTCGTTTATGGGTGCCCAGCCAGATCACACACTGGAAACTATTCGTATGGATTCCGGTCCCGCAGCAGCGCAGGCGCTCCGCGAAGACAAAGTCGACATCATTCTTCTTACCCCTGTCTGACCGCTTTGTACGCGTACCGTGGGTACGCTCGCATCAGTGCTTGAACAGCAGGGTTTCGCGACAGTCGCCTTGTCATGTATCCGTGAACAAACTGAGACAACCATGCCGCCCAGAGCTCTCCACTGTGAATTCCCGTTGGGACGGCCGTTGGGGAAACCCAACGATGTTGAATTCCAACGCAGCGTGCTCGACGCTGCTTTTGAGCTTCTAAACGAAGCATCAGGACCAGTGCTTGTTGACTATCCAATTGAAATACCTGATGATGCCGACAGTCCCCTTTCCTGCACCATCCCTCCATCGGATACCAGTGACCGTAACCCTGCCGCGGCAGAGGCTCTTGGCCTCCTTCCAGCTTGGCGGCGCACCCACGAAACATACGGTCGAACCACCGTCGGGAAAGTCATAACCGCAGAACAGGTACCAGATATGCTTGATCTCTTCACACGGGTAGCTGAAGGGGAAGCATGGCAAGAAGTCGGCATCCCCGGAGATCCAACAAAAATCGCTGCAGATATTAAAAACTTCTATGAGGAAGCTTCTATCTCCCTTATGGAGTCCTCTCCTTCTGCCCGTCGCGCTGAAAGCTGGTTTGTCCAACAAACGCAAGCGGGGCAAACGATCCAAAAAGCCCGAATAAACATGAAAGAAGCTGGAGCTAACTTCTATTTCTGGTACTACCTATTGCCTATGACTCAGCATCACGAACCTGAAAATAACTAACGATGCCGCGGTCAGTTTTCGTCCATGAAACAATCGACGTTGTCGGGCAGGGCCAATACGACTACATGGAAATGGTTAATCGTGAACCGGCACAACACATGCCAGACATGACCAAACTGCAGGGCACCTTTTATGTGCTTGGTTTTGGAGGAGGGCGCTGGCCTCAGGTGATCAATATCTGGGATTGTGGGGAAGATGGCTGGGACGGCTGGAGCCGGAACTTGGACCGTTTGAATCTCAAAAGGCGAAAAGCTTTCTATGGCGACTGGTGGGATGAAGCGGCCCAATGGCGCACCGGAGGATTTGATAGGGTTTGCGCAGGGATTCCAGAATCCCCGACAACCCAACAAATCAAAGACCGAGGCATTCAAGGGTCCCTATTTATCAATGAAGTGATTTCTGTTCAACCGGGAGCACAAATTGACTACCTGAACCTTGTAGCAGCTGAACGGGTCGCAATGATGGCTGATCACGGCATTGTGGCTACGGGATTGTGGGAAGTGGTTAACAATAACCATGAAGTGGTCATGATCTGGGCAACAACAGTCGAAGCTTGGGTCCAGTACCAAAAGAACTATGACACTACCCGAGGACTCGACGATACAGGCGAAGCAGATGAACGACTGACCCAATGGGAAAATAGAGCTGCTACTTTCACGGTAAGTGGAGACACCCATATCATGACTCCTCTACCTGGAACCGTGTACGGGCCAGACGACTGGGAAGAAGCTGACCTTACGAACTGGCTGTCAAAAAACGCGCCTGAGACGTACCGGTCTCAGCGCCCAACAGGAGACCTTACAAGTGATGAGGGAAAGGAAAATTAATCATGGAATTTTCAACAATGGATTACGAAACGAAAAATAACGTCGGATATATTCATTTTTCCCGACCAGAAGGTGCGAACGCGGTAAATCCTACATTCTGTCGGGATTTGAAGAACGTGATGTTGGAAATTGAATCTGACGAGAACGTCCGTTCAGTTGCGGTCACAGCTCAAGGGAAGGTTTTTTGTGCCGGAGGCGACCTGAAGGAATTCCATGCCGCTGGATCTGACCTTCCTGGGGTAGTAGCTGACATGCTTGAAGATCTCCATGATGCGATCTACAAAATGAATCAAATACCGAAACCATTTGTTGCAGGTGTTCAGGGAGCTGCAGGGGGGGCTGGAATGTCATTAGTAAGCGCCTTTGACCTTGTCGTGTCGGGAGAGTCATCAAAATTTACGATGGCGTACACAAAGGTGGGGTTAACTCCCGATGGAACATCAAGTTTCTTCCTAGCCCGCCATATTGGTTTGCGTCGGATGCTCGATCTGACATTGACAAATCGTGTGTTATCCGCTGTTGAAGCAGAGTCATGGGGGTTAGTAAACCGTGTGGTTCCCGATGAAGACATCGCTACGGCTACTTCTTCTTTGGCTCAACAATTAGCTGATGGAGCGCCCAACGCCGCTGGAATTGCGAAGGCCGTTATCTACCGAGGGTATGAAAGCGCTTTGGAAGAAGCTGGAGATTTTGAAGCACAAAACATTGTCGCCGCAGCTGGTACAAATGACGGACAGGAAGGAATCGCCGCTTTCGTTGAACGTCGCGATCCTAATTGGACCGGAACCTGATCAACTCTTCGCTGGTTCGTAGTCCACTAGTTTGGGTGCTTCCATTTCTTCCCTGAATCGGGAGAACGGGAATGGCCATGCGAAAGGGACGCCATTATTATCCAGATACCAGCTGTTGCACCCTGTTGCCCAAACTGTGCCCTTCGCCGCTTCGTACCGTTCAGCATCAAAACGTTCATAGGCTTCATGCGTGATCACAGCTTCATTAAGGTCCCCCTGATTAACGTGTTCTACGATTTTAAGCACGTAATCGAACTGCATTTCTGCAGTCTGGATAAGCGAGAAGTTTCCTACCGGACTATTGGGTCCGTTCAGCATGAAGAAATTAGGGAATTCTGGCACAGCTATAGAGAGATACGCTGATGGCCAATCTTCCCAGACATCATCTAAAACGATTCCGTTCCTACCAGTAATATTCATTGGGCGCATAAACGCATCTACCTGAAAACCAGTAGCGAGCACGAGTACATCAAGTTCGTGGGTTTCACCTCCAACTCTCACACCATTTTTCTCTATTTGTTCAATGGGATCGGTAACGATATCTACGTTCGAGCGTTGCACGGCATCGTAAAAATTATGTGACACAACAAGCCGTTTGCAGGCCGCTTTGTACGTGGGGCGTAGTTTCTCTTTCAACTCAGGATCTTTAACAGTTTCTAATGCCTCCAAACACCGATTTTGTATATCTTCAATGAGTTGTGAATCCCCATCGATTACAGAAGTAGCGAAACCGTCATTAAACGCATTTGACATTTCAATGTGCATGTTTTGAAGCATGTCAGCATCCGTTCGGAATGCCTCCTTCTCTTCTTCCGAATATGCCACACGTTCGTTAGGGACAACCCATTGTGCGGTGCGCTGGAAAACAGTAAGTTTCTCCACCTCTGGTGCGATCTCTGCTGTTATTTGTACGCCGCTTGAACCTGTCCCAATCAATCCTATTTTCTTCCCTTTTATTTCTACGTCATGGTCCCATCGTGCTGTGTGGAACATGGGTCCTTCAAAATCGTTCATGCCTTCAATATCTGGGTATTTCGGGTGGTGGAGTATCCCCGTAGCTGCAATTACCCAAGTGAATCGTTCCACATGCCCCTTTTCAGTTTCTATTTCCCATTCATTTCCTATCCATGTACAACGAGTTACTGCCTCGTTGAATCGTATGTGATTGTTGATGTCGTACCGGTTGGAAACTCCTTCGAAATATTGTTGTATTTCGTGTCCCGGTGAATGTGACGTGCTCCAATCTGGATTGAGTTCAAATGAATAGCTGTATATATGGGATGGAACGTCGCAAGCAATACCGGGATATGTATTTTCTCTCCATGTCCCCCCCACTCTGTCTGCCTTCTCGAAGATTTGGAAGGGGTATCCGGCTTTCTTGAGTTTGATTCCTGCGAGAATGCCAGACATCCCCGCCCCAATGACAGCAAATGTGTGATTCTTTTCAGTAGTTTGACCCATAGTGTTTTTAGCGTAGCCGCTTTTTTGCAAGTCTCTTAATTACGGGGAACGTCCTTAAAGGGAAGATTCTTATCCACGGAGGGTTCCCTTGGAAGCCCTAGCACCCGTTCTCCAATGATGTTTCGTTGTATTTCGTCAGTTCCTCCGGCGATTGATTTCGCTGGTGTGGAGATGAGGATCTCGGCGATAAGCCCATTGAATCCGGAGAGGTCTCCGGTAAGCATTCCATTCGCACCTGCGATGAGTGTATGGACTTTATTGGCCTGTCGGGCGACGTTACTACTCATCAATTTTCCTATGGATCCTTCCGCTCCCGGTGCGCGACCGAGTTGACGTCCCGCCCGCGCTCGTGCTGTCGTCCATTGGCCTATCCGGTCCAGAATAATTGCTTTTATGATTTCTTGGCGGATTACAGAATTACAGTTTTGATTTTTTTGTTTTGCGTGTTCTTCGATGAGGTCTACCCGTCCAGCGCGCTGTGGATACCATGAATACACCTTGAAGTGCTCTTCTGATTCTGCTTTGGCTTCTTCTAGAACTCTGCTTTTGTTTAAGGCGTATTTTGGTTTTTTCAGACTCGCGAATCCGCGTTCAAAGGCAAGCGTTGTCAGAGCGACTGCCCATCCATCTCCGATCGATCCGATGATGTGATCTTTGGGTATTCGCGCTTCGTCCAGAAATACTTCATTGAAGGAACTATGCCGATTCATTTGCATCAGGGGCCGGATTTCGACGCCATCTTGGGTCATGGGTAGAACGAAGTACGTCAATCCCCTGTGCTTTGGCACATCCCAGTCGGTTCGAGCAACTAGGAGTCCCAAATCAGCGTGATGAGCGCTCGTATTCCACACTTTTTGCCCTGATACAACCCATTCATCGCCATCAAGTTCCGCGTGTGTGGTTAACCCCGCGAGATCCGACCCTGCTCCGGGTTCACTGAAGAGTTGACACCATGTCTCTTGCCCAGTCAGAGCGGGTTCAAGAAATCGTTTCTTTTGGTCTTCTCCACCGTGTTTGAGGATCGTCGGGGCTGCGAGGTTCATGCCGGCGCCGATAGGGGTGGCGACAGCTCCAGCAGAAAGAATCTCGGAACGTACGACGTCATCCCCCCACACTGGGTAGTCACGGCCGAACCAGTTCCTTGGCCATGATGGAACAGCCCACCTTTCATCGACGAGGCGTGATCGCCACTCCAAGAGAGACAGGTCCGGATCCCATGTTTCTTCTAACCATTGGCGTATTTGGTCACGGATTTCTTTCTCTTCTATCGCCGACATGGATCCCTTTCGTGAAAAAGAACCATATCCGTATTGGATACCCTCCGCCATTCCTCAATTAGGAGCTAATTCGAATCCAAGAGGCACAACCGGTTCTTTTCGGTAAAACTAACCTTAAGTCAATTTAGGGAGAGCAATGACAGGACAATTGGAGAACAGGGTCGCAATCATTACTGGGGCTGGTGAAGGGATCGGACGGGGAATCGCAAATGCGTTCATTAAACAAGGAGCGAAAGTCATCATTGCAGAAATCAATACCGAACTTGGGGAAGCAGCAGCGGAGGAATTAGGGGAAAATGCGGTTTTTGTTCAAACCGATGTTGCGATAAAGGCAGATAATGAACGAATGGTTGATGCCGCTGTTGACCAGTGGGGGACACTCGATATTCTGGTGAACAATGCATGGAGTGGAGGTTTGATTTCTCGAATTGAATCTAAATCACCGGAATTGATTGAACGGGGTTTAAACGTTGGATTTCTCGGCCCCCTTTGGGCAATGGTTGCTGCCCACCCGGTCATGAAAGCGAACGGGTATGGGAGAATCGTGAGTTTATGTTCATTAAATGGGGTGAACGCCCATATGGGAACCGTTGAATATAACTCTGCGAAGGAAGCTTTACGGAGTGCAACCCGTACAGCTGCTAGAGAGTGGGCTCCGTTAGGGATCACAGCGAATATCATTTGTCCGGCAGCAAAATCGGCGTCATTTTTTCGAGTTATGAACGAGTTTCCTGAACTCATCGCTGCCGCAGACGCAGCGAACCCCATGGGGCGAATGGGCGATTGCGAAGAAGACATCGGGCCTGTAGCAGTTTTTCTAGCCAGCGAGGGGTCGAGCTATGTCACAGGTAACACCTTATTTGTTGATGGCGGATCCCATATTAACGGGTCTTCATGGGCCCCTGATTTGGGCGACTAGTCAAAAGCTTTCTTGATTGATTCAAAAGGATTCTTTCGAGCTTCTTTGACTGATTCTTGATACGCCGCCAGAGCTTGGAGTTCTTGAGCAGCCCGTATTGCCGTTCGCCCTCCTAATACTTCAAAGGATCGATGGACGGACCTTTTATTTACCTGTTGGAGATCGGAGGGTACGCGAGCGACAGTTTCGGCCATCGTTAGAACTTCTGCTTCCAACTGGTCGGCTGGATACGCTCGATTGGCGAAACCAACCTGGACCGCCTCTTCAGCTGTATAGGTATTTCCCGTCAACATCATTTCCATCGAAGCCCGCAATCCGAGAAGAGGCGTATGGAACTGCCAATCAGGGGTACTCATAACCCGGACAACGGGGTATCCAATGGTTGCATTGTCTGCCATATATACGAGGTCGCATGCGGAGGCGAGTTCTGTTCCCCCTGCCATGGCATAGCCGTGTATTTGCGCGATGACTGGCTTGGCCAGATCCCAGATACTGAACCAGCTGTCAGTTGCTTGGCGGGTCCATTGCCCATCTCCCGGTGCACTATAAATAGGGGCGTTCTCCATGAGTCCACCACTTGTGAGGTCATATCCGGAGGAGAAACAGTCCCCCGCCCCGCAAATGATCGATACTCGAACTTCTTCGTCGGTGTCATGCGATTGTAGAGCGTCGAAAATCTCTGTCCGCATTGGCGTACTGATTGCATTGCGTTTTTCTGGCCGATTAAGAATGATTCGGCGTACAGCAGGGGCTGGTTCTTCAACAAGGATATGTTCATAATCTTGCATGTCTTCCTTCTTTCCTATTTCACTCTTTATGGTCTCTGTCCTCCGGAATACGGACCGTCTCCATCGAGATTCATAACCGTCAGCGCGTGATGATCAATAACATCAAGGCTGACATCATTATGCCCGGTATGGTCTGGATCACATCTTGCGAGATACACAATCGACTCAACCATTGCTTCCATTGATTCGATTTGTTCAGGTTTCAGTGTTTTCCCAACAACTACATCAGCTCCTTCGGATAAAACCGCTGCTCGTGGTTCGACCGTATTGACGCGTATCCCTGTCCCATGGAGCTCTGAGGCAAGCGCCGTAGTTGTCCGGTCGAGCATCGCTTTTGTCGCTGCGTAAAATCCGTAGACTCCTTTGACTCCTCCCAGGTCGTAAGGAGGACCCGTCGGATGTTTCTTTGAAGCACTTGAAAGGTTAACGATCCACCCTTCTTTCGTGGAGAGCATTGAAGGGAGTACTTGTTGGATCAGATCAAGAGGGGCTTGGACGTTTATTTCCGTCATTAACCGTCGATGTTTCAACGAGTACGTGTCGAGCCCTTTGTAGATCGCCGCTGCGCCATTATTGATGAGAATATCTACGGACCCGAAAGCTTCTTGGGCTGTGGGAATGATCGCCGATCGGGACTTGTCATCTCCGAGATCCGCCTGGATGATCTCTACCTGACCTCCGAATTGTTGGCACCGTTCCGCAGTTTCGTTCAACGAACCCGGAAGAGTTGGGTGCTGGTCAATGGTCCTCGCGGTGATCGCTATATTCGCTCCTTCCGCTGCGAATCGATGAGCGACCGCCGCTCCGATTCCCCTGCTCGCTCCTGTTATCACCGCTGTCTTCCCGCGTAATAGGTCAGTCATGATCGCTACTCGTTCCTTTCTCCTTCTTTGTTTGTAGAACGATTCCTTGTTTTTCGCAAAATACCTGTGTTTGTGAAAAAGTAGACAAAAGAGAAAAGTAGTATTGGAGAGAACATGAGTGAACATCTGACACGGCCGGGAGAAACAGGTGGATGGCCGAAATTGAAAGTTTCGTATCGAACTGACGCGGAGAAGATAGCCGCATTGCTTCCTCCGGGATTGGAACCGAGTGGAGATCCCATCGTACAGATCAACGTGTATTGCGTTCCTATTCTTGGAGAGCCTGAGTATGGGGTGAGCACAAAGGTCAGGGCTTCATTCGATGGTATGGACGGATTGTTTTGTGTCGGAATGGGAATCGACCAAGAAGCCGCTATTTTCATTAGTCAAGAGTTGAATGGTCAACCGAAATTTCCATGCAATATCTCGTTCTACCGGATAGATGACTACGTTGAGGCTGTTTGTGAACATCAGGGGTACACATTCATGGAATTCCGCGGGCGTTCCAATGGACACGCCGAATCCGTCGGAGGCGAAGTTGAAGAGAATGAATGGTGGATCAAGTCCTCACGACAGATAGGTGGAGCTGAAGGAGAATACGACTTTCCCCCGCATGTTGTCCGTGTGCACAGTGTGAGCGAACCCGTTGAAATTGAAGACTTCAACGGTGACCTTGTTCTCCGTGAAAGCCCATGGGATCCCTACACGGAACTTCTCCCTATGCGTGAACAGGTTTCTGCACAGCTTGTCCGCTCAGCACATAGGAGCCGAGAAATCACCAACGCTGGCCCATTGGATCCAGACGGATTCTGGCCGTTTGCAGACACGATCGGCGGATCACGTTGGCCAGGGGAACGCGGCGGACCGAAAAACTGGAGACCCTAGAAAACTTAATCAGGCCAACCCGGAAGTAGTCCCCGTTTTTTGGTTTCGCGCTGCGCGTTAACTACTGTTCCGGCGTATTCGTCTGGAGCGAGGGGATCTTCAACAAGCCAGGCAACCGCTGCTCCAATTGCTTCTGGAGGGGCGCTGGGAAACGCTGTATATTCTTTCTCTTTCTGTTTCGCTATTTGCCGCTCAGTGATAACGTGCCCTGGGTCAATGTTGTAGGTGAGTATCCCTTCGTCTCCGTGTTCTACCATCAGGAGTGGTGCGATTCGTTCGAAAGCCGATTTGGACATTGCGTAGCCAACTCCCCAGCCACCTGAGCCAATTTTCCCCGGTGGGTTTGTGAACGCAGTTGCGGAGATCATATTCACAATGGTGGCACCCCCTTGCTGCAGAAAAGTCGGGAGTAGATGACGTATCAAGGCAAGTTGGGCAAAAACATTTCCTTCAAACAACTGCTTGAGGTATGTGTCTTCGAGTTCCTCTACGGTCAACATCGCTCCGGGCCCCTGATAAATGGCGTTATTGAGAAGCACATCAATTCGGCCAAAATGCTCTAGAGCTGCATCAGCCGCATCAATGACAGATTGTCGATCTAGCAAGTCCATCTCAATGGGGAATCCTTCCCGACCTGCTGCATGTATTTGCGCAACCGTTGTATCCAGTCCTCCCGGAACCGGAGTTACACCGTCATCAAGGACCGCTGTACCATCCACCATCGTTCGTGCCGAAACCGCCACATCATATCCGGCTTCAGCCAGTGCAACCGCGCACGCTCTTCCTATCCCCCGGCTTGCACCGGTTACGAAAGCGACTTTTCTTGTCTCCACCTTTTCTCCCCCTCCTACAAACTCTAGGGTGATGTTGTACCGCTTTTATAGCTACCACAACAATAAAGATTTTCATACGCAATGGAGTTCACTTTGACAACTTCTTTAGATACTGATCTTTTCCTGCCGGACCCTGAACCGAGTGAGGTTTCATACACCATTATTTCTGTTGATGACCATGTTGTGGAACCACCCCATCTCTTCAATGAATACATGCAACCCCATTTACGGGACCTCGGACCGCAATTGATTGAAACAGACCAGGGGCATCAAGTCTGGGAATTCGAAGGAGCCACATACAGTCAAGTTGGAATGAATGCGGTCGCTGGCAGGAAACCCGAAACCGTGAAACTGGAACCTTTCCGCTTTGACCAAATGCGTCCGGGTTGTTATGACATTGACGCTCGCATAAAGGACATGGATCTTGGCGGTATCTGGGCGATGCTCAATTTCCCTTCACAAATCACCGGTTTCTGCGGAACGGTCTTTGCCAACGCCGCGAATCGGGATGTGGGTATAGACGCAGTGAGAGCTTGGAATGATTGGATCTTTACTGAATGGTATTCGCAATACCCTGATCGGGTGATACCAGGAGGCATCACCTACCTTGGAGATAGCGAAGCCGCAGTTAACGAAATCCATAGAAACGCGGAACGGGGCTTTGTCTCTGTAACTCTTCCAGAGATGCCCCACCATATTGGGTTCCCAAACCTTTGGGATAAAGAATTCTGGGATCCGATCATCACCGCTTGCGCGGAAACAGAAACCGTTATCTCTTTACATGTGGGGAGTTCGGGGGTCACCCCGTTTACGCCGGGAGCGCCAGCTCTGCAAATAGGGGCGACCCTGTTCGGCCAGCTTTCTCTTGGAGCTTGCGCTCATTGGCTATGGAGTGAGTACCCTCTCCGGTTTCCTAATCTGAAAATCGCCATGTCTGAAGGAGGCATCGGGTGGGTAGCGATGCTCATTGACCGCTTGGAGAACATCATTGACCGCTCTGGTTACGGTTTAGGGTGGGATCAACGTCCCGCTGATGTTCTTCGAAGAAACTTCTGGTTCTGCACTCTCGATGATCCCTCAACAATTGATACACGAGATGTGATCGGGGTAGAAAATATTTGTGTTGAAACGGACTATCCCCATGGTGACGGGACCTGGCCAAATACCCAAAACGTGATTCGGGAAGCCTGGGGGCATATCCCCGTACATGAACTGCGGATGATGTGCTCGGGAAATGCTGCGAAACTTTACCGGCATCCCCTCCCAGATGTTGTTCTTCCGATCGGATAAGCAGCTAGGACGTAGATGACGAAACAAACCCCCGACAACGTTCCTGATATTACAGATTGGAATCTACTCCTTGAGGGGAAGGTTACGGTCGTTACCGGTGGCGGAGGAGGTATCGGCCGCGGCATAAGCGAATTATTTGCAACACATGGCGCCATCATAGAAATTGCAGACATTGATGCAGATCTTGCCGCGGCTACTGTCGAAGAGATCACCGACGCTGGGGGCACAGCACGAGCCCATACCATTGATGTCCGCAACGAACATGATGTCGCCAAGCTCCGCACCAACGTATTGGAAACACATGGACACATCGATGTTCTCGTGAACAATGTCGGAGATTACCGCCCCTTGGTGCGGTTCCTTGATTCTTCCCCCGATTCGTGGAAGGAAATGTATGACATCAATTTGCACCACGTTTTCCTCGTGACGCACGCTTTTTTGCAATCAATGATCGATAACGGAGGCGGATCCATCATCAATATTCATTCTGTTGAAGGGATGCGAGGCTATCCAGGTGATCCGATATATGGAGCGATGAAGGCCGCGGTGAACCATTTTTCTACATGTCTTGCTGCTGAGTTTGGTAGAAAGGGTATCCGTGTGAATGGCATGGGAGTTGACCTAACCCAAACACCACAGGTCGATTATATTTCGGGCTACGAGGACGTTGATCACCTATGGGAGGCATGGGCACCGGTCGGTCGGCTTGGCTGGCCCGAAGATCAAGCACGCGTTGCCCTTTTTCTCGCTAGCGATTTATCGGCGTTCGTAACCGGACACAATATTCCTGTTGATGGGGGAAGTCATGCTGGTGGCGGTTGGTTCTTCTCTCCAGAGGCGAAGCGTTTTGTCAACCGGCCAAAAACGCTGTAGCTAGGAAGGCGAAGCGATTAATCCTCCATCTATTTTGAGGACAGCCCCCGTCGTGAAAGAACTAGCATCGCTCGCGAAGTAGAGAGCCGCTCCCACAATTTCTCTGGGTTGCCCGCCTCTACCCAGCGGTAACGCTTCTAAAGATTTATGGGTCGCTTCTGACCATGCGTCACTGATATCAGTGAGGAATGGGCCTGGCATAATGCAATTCACCCGAACTTGCGGAGCGTACGCACGGGAAAATGACTTGGTCAATGATTGCAATCCCGCTTTCGCTGCCCCATATGGGACTTCGTGGGGGCTAGGTTGAGCTGCTGCCACAGAGCTGATGTTGATGATAGATCCGCTACCATCGTGGACCATTTGTTCCCCAAATTTGGCGGAGAGTCGAAATGGGCCCCGAAGATTGACGTTGAGAACTTTGTCAAATAGTTCCTCTGAAACATCTGTTAACGACCCATACAAGGGAGACATCCCAGCATTATTGACAAGAACATCACACTTTCCGAAATGGTCAATAACTTTTTCAAATAACGCATCGCACTGATCCCACTCGCCGACATGGCATTCAACCGGAAGCGCTTCTATTCCTGTCTTCTCAGTTATTTCTGCAGCCAACGCGTCACAGTTTTCTTTCTTTCTACTTGCAACAACAACGTGGGCTCCACATCGTGCAAAGGCAAGAGCCATTTCTTTCCCTAATCCTCTACTCCCGCCGGTAATTGTGATTACTTTCCCATCAAGATCAGTAAACGTTTCCTCAGGGGTGGCCATTGCTCTGTCCTTTCTACAAATCGTTAAACTGGGCTCCAACATTCAACGGGGTAACGTCAAGAGGATGGAGAACACCCGGAGCCGCGGCACAAACTGCTGGGATTGCATTCACAATCCGATTTGCAGCTGTCCCATTTCCTCCACCTGCAGCACCTCGTTCACCATGTTCTTCTCCATGAACAGTCACAGAGAGATTTGGTTTACCAGTTATCTCAACCTGGTGAACACCCTGACCAGATGAAGGATACGGCCAATCAGGGGCACAATCATCGTCAATACGCGTAACATGTTCCATCACCAGCATGGGCTTTCCATTCACAATTCCCTGGATTTCAAACCGCAAGGCGCCAATAGTTCCTTCATCAAAATCTCCCATCCCTTCAACAGTGACAGTTTTTTCCAATGCCCGTTTTTCAACATGTGTTCGAATCTCTTCAAGTTCGACTCCTAACCCATCAGCAAGGATCCGGATTTCTGGACCCCAGACCATCTGCATTGAAAAATCCAGCACCATAGGAGGAGTTTGATCCATCGGCATTCCGAAACCTACGAGATTACGAACAGCGTCTGGCTGGTCATAGAGCGCATAATTCATCAACTCTCGAGACCGAATTTCCGTTATATCGGCAGATACTCCAGCAAGAAGCAATGGAAGAATATCGCACGTCCATCCTGGATCAATCCCAGATGCAAAGATTGAGGCATTTCCTTCTTCACAAGCGCTCGAAAACCGATCAGCGAGGTCTTCCGGCATCGACGGCGGATGGTAAAGCGGGTAAAAACTTGACGTAACAACGTTCTTTCCACTTCGAAGAAGCCGCTCAGCCTCTTCGAGGGACTCCATCGGTCGGAAATCAGCATTGACGGTGTAAACAACTGCGTCAACATGATTATCAAAAACTATGGAGTTCTCGTCAGTAGCTGCAACTCCAATTGGGGCAATCCCGGCAAGTTCACCAGCGTCTTTCCCAACTTTTTCGGGGTTATGAACCAATACTCCAACTAGATCAAGATCTTTGTTGGCAACTACAGAACGAATTGCCGGCCGGCCAACGTTTCCTGTTCCCCAAACAACAACATTTTTACCCATTGTTTCTCTCTTTCTTCCTTGATCAACGATATGTGACGGGAAGCGAGAGAGCTAACTTAAAGAAAATATCCGACAGTAATGGCGTTTTCGTCCTTGTTCCCGCTTCCAGATGGGCGAATAACAAAAGATGCGCGACAATAGGACAAGACGTTTGAGAAAGTAGATGAACATGCAAGGACTTATTCTTGAAGGAACCACCGAAGATAGTGTTCGGTTATCTGACAATATTGAGCTCGTGGCTGATCTGTTACCGAGGCAAGTTCGAGTAGAAATCCATGCTGCTGGCGTCTGTGGATCCGATTTAAGTTGTGTCCACGGAAAATACTACATGCCAACCCCCCTAGTTCCAGGCCATGAAGCAGCTGGGAAGGTCGTAGAAGTAGGATCAGCTGTCACCTACTGCCAAAAAGGGGACCACGTTATCCTTTCAACATTCGGTAATTGCGGGCATTGTCCTGAGTGTGAAGATGGCCACCCCGGAAACTGCAGAAACGGAGGCATGGGGGGCCTTACACAGCCATACCGTGAAAACGACCAACTACTCTACAATTTCGCCAATATCGGTGCATTTGTTCAAGAAACGATCGTGAGCGAAAATCAGTGCATTCCCATCCCGAAGGAAATGCCTCTGGCATCAGCCTCTCTTATAGGTTGCGGAGTCATAACTGGGACCGGAGCTGTCTTCAATCGAGCGAACGTCCAGATCGGTGACAGTGTTGTCGTCATCGGAGCTGGAGGCGTTGGCTTAAACGTAATTCAAGCCGCAAATCTAGTTGGGGCGAGTCAAATTATCGCCATTGACCGGGTCCCAGCAAAAGAAAGTTTGGCACGAGAATTTGGCGCTACTGACTTTATTCTCGCCGAAGGAGAAGAGTTTGATTCTGTCGCCGCTGTGAAGGAGCTGCTGCCGTTAGGGGCAAACCACTCTTTTGAAGTAGTTGGGCATACCGGACTTTTAAGTGACGCTATAAATATGACCAAGCCGGGAGGCAACATCTGCGCTGTTGGCGTTCCGGACTTGACGGCAACCGTAACCTATGGATTTCAAAGCCTGCATCAAAACAAACAACTGATGGGGATACGCGCTGGGGGCGCAAAACCACGAAAAGATTTTCCTATGCTCGCTGATCTCTATATGCGGGGACGCCTCAAATTAGATGAAATGATTTCGCAGACAGCCGGATTGGACGGTATCCAATCTGCTTTTGATGCGATGAAAACCGGCACAGAAGCACGAACAGTCCTTCTCCCCCATGGATAATCCCAAGAGAGATACCTGCAGTTAGAGTGGAGCTATGTTCGATTACCTCATAAAAGGCGGAACGATTGTTGATGGAACAGGCAGTGACGGCTTCCAGGGAAATATTGCTATCCAAGGGAACCGAATCACCCACATAGGTGACGTCGATGGCGAAGCGAAGGAAACAATTGACGCAACTGGGATGATTGTTTCCCCCGGATTTGTCGATCCGCATACCCATTACGATGCTCAATTATTTTGGGATCCGCATGCGACCCCTTCAAATCTCCACGGAGTAACCAGTGTTGTTATGGGAAACTGCGGGTTTACTCTCGCTCCTGTGAAAAACGCTTCTGATGCCGACTATCTTCGCCGCATGATGGTCAAGGTTGAAGGCATGCCTCTAGAAGCACTCGAAACAGGGGTGAGTTGGGACTGGGAAAGTTTCGGAGAATACTTGTCAAAACTCGAGGGAAACATAGGTCTAAATGTTGCAACCATGGTGGGGCATTGCGCCTTGCGATTGGCGGTCATGGGCGAAGAAGCTACGGAACGGGAGGCGACCGAAGACGAAATCAACGGAATGAAGGATCTTTTATCCAAATGCATTGACGATGGGGGCCTTGGATTTTCAACAACACGAGCATTTACACACAACGATGGTAATGGCAATCCTGTTCCCTCTCGGGTTGCAACCGAAGATGAGGTACTTGCACTGTGTGAGGTTGTCGGGAATTTTGAAGGAACAACCCTTGAATGGGCCAGCGATGGTTGTCTTAACGGCTTCAGCGATGAAGAAGTCGACCTGATGGCGAATATGTCCTTGATCGGTCAACGCCCTTTAAATTGGAATGTACTTACCGTCGATTCAGCTCGTCCTGATGACTACCAAAACCAGTTAAAGGCGTTAGAGGAATGTACACGTCGGGGAGCACGAGTTGTTGCGCTCACTATGCCTGTTCTCGTCGGAATGAATATGAGTTTCCTCACATACTGCGGACTCAATATGATGCCGGACTGGGGTCCCATACTCGGTCTTCCTGTCGAAGAAAGAAAGAAGAAACTACGTGACCCTGAAGTCAGAAAATTCATGGAAGAGCGAGCGGCTTCCCCTGATGCTGGCGTATTCAGCAGACTGACAGGTTGGGGGCGTTACATCATTGGAGATACCTACTCCGATGAGAACAACGGATTAAAGGGACGAACGGTCGCAGAGATTGCCAAAGAACGCGGAGAACGGGATTTCTATTGCCTCCTTGATATTGTCCTCGCTGATGATCTCCAGACTGTTTTGTGGCCCGGCCCCACAGATGATGACCCTGCAAGTTGGGATATGCGGGCAGAAGCATGGCAGCATCCGGATGTAATGATCGGAGGTTCAGATGCCGGCGCTCATCTTGACCGTATGTCGGGGGCTCCATACACCACTAGCTGGTTACATGATTGCTTGCATGGAAAAGCCCTTACAACGATGGAAGACACGATTCATCACATTACGCAAGTTCCCGCAGATCTCTTTGGATTACGAGAACGAGGTGTTCTGCGTGAAGGATGGTATGCGGACGTTGTGATCTTTAATCCTAAAACTATAAACTCCGGGGAAGTTGTGCTCCTTAATGACCTTCCGGGAGGTTCTGGCCGGTTGTACGCAGATCCTATTGGAATGCACCGGGTTTTCGTCAATGGAGTTCCAACAGTTATCGACGATACACCAACAGACGCTCTGCCTGGGACCGTACTAAAGAGTGGAAAAGATACCTACACGGTTCATATTCCCGCAAACGCCTGAGATTCCTGAAAGGTCGTTCAATAAATACTTTGTTCTGTTTTGCCATGTACGTAGTTCTTCTTTAATTTGTTTTCACTGAGCGAGGAGGAAATAATGTCAAGATTTTCGGACAAGGTTGTTGTCGTTACTGGAGCTTCGGCGGGTATAGGGAGAGCGGCGTCGCTACGATTTGCATCTGAAGGAGCATCAGTCATCGCTGTAGATTTAAACGAAGAAACACTCGATGAAACGGTTGCACTAATCGAAACTGCAGGTGGGAAGGCACATCCAATTGTCGCAGACGTCACCGTTTCAGCCCAGGTTGAAAACTATGTCAAGCAGGCAACTGACGTGTACGGCGGCGTAGATGTGCTCTTCAACAACGCTGGAATTGAAGGCCTTGTCGCTCCACTCGAAAACTACGACGAAGAAATGTTCGACAAAGTTCTGCAGGTGAACGTAAAAGGTGTCTGGCTAGGGATGCGACACGTCGTAGACGCCCTTCGCCTTCGCGGAGGAGGAAACATCGTCAATACAGCCTCTGGTGCTGGACTGATGGCTACACCAACACTCATCGCATACGGAGCAAGCAAACATGCCGTTGTCGGAATGACAAAGACTGCTGCAATTGAGCTTGCTCCCGCGGGGATACGAGTAAACGCAGTTTGTCCTGGCGTTGTAAACACACGCATGATCAGGAGCATCGAAGCGATGACCATTCCCGAAGACCCTGAAGAATACACAAAAATGACAAACGAGCGTGTTCCTCTTGGGCGGTATGCCGAACCCGAAGAAATTGCCGGGCTTGTCGCTTTTCTCGCTTCTGACGAAGCCGCGTACATCACCGGTTCAAGCTACGTGATCGACGGAGGCATCATCCTTTCTTAATCGTCACAAACCACCAGTAAGAACTCGGAAAATAACAGGAGGGTGTTTGTGGCTTACCTACGAAAATTCAGGGAAAAAATCAAAAGGGTCGTTAATACCGGTTGGTGGAAAACACTCGAAGCAGCACTTATTGGTGGAGCTTTTATCGCGGTTGGCATCAACCATTTTCTTGATCCTGATTTTTTTGAAGCAATTGTCCCCCGATGGTTTTGGAGTCCCTCATTTGCTAATCAAGTGTCGGGCGCGGCAGAAATCTTCTTAGGAGCTACTTTGATTCCTAGATGGTCACGCCGATACGCCGCGTACGGGTTACTTCTCCTCCTCGTTCTCGTGTATCCGGCAAACATCGATATGTTCATCAACGACGTCGACGTTGTCACAAATGAATACGGAAAATCTGTTCGTGTTGAAAATGCATCAGGAGTTTTTGTCCGGAACCTTGTCCGGCTGCCGTTCCAATTCGTTTTTGCCTGGCTTGTGTGGAGACACGCCCGCAAACCAACAAGTACTGATTAAGAAACCTGACTACAAGGAAGTGCCTGAATCAGGAAACTACATGAAAGAACATCGTGTCCTTCATCAAGGAGTGACACTTTGATGACCCCTTGGCGAGGTTCTCCAACCCATTCAGCTGTCGTAGTTAGAGGCCCTGATCTTCCACCAATAAGGTAGCGTGCGTCTAAGGAAAGGACGGTGCAGGGCTCTCCATAGTGGTATTCGGCGAAGCTTTGAGCAGCTATTTCTCCGACGAGCGTCATAATCGCCCCCTGTACAAAACCCCCCGGTCGTCGAACCGAGTCATCAGGGTGCAAGACCACTCTCCCAGTAGATGCATCATCGACTAAAACACCAGCAACATCTTCTATGGGTTCTACAAGAGGAGGAATTTCATTTTCTGCCATCCGCTTTCTAATCCCGCGTATATCTGGTTTTGATTCTCCCTCTCTCAGTGGGGTTCGGAGAAAAGTTATGTAAGAACATCCCACGGAGACTCCATCCTGAGCTACAAAATTGACCTCTTCGATAAACATTTTCTTTCCATGTCGAAGAATCCGGCTGTGAGCATTGATGGTGTTCCCTGTGCACGCGAAGCCACGTCGAAACGAGAAGTCCGTCGTAAATGTCCAGTCGTCAACAAGAGATTCTAATTGCATTCCTACAACCATGTCAGCGAGAAGCATCAGCGGAGCAACTCGCACATATCCGTGACTTCTGAGTCCTTCACTAGTATTTAAAATGCCTTTGTTGGAAAAATCTGGATCGGGTCTCGCCCCCATTCGAGCCATCACCGTAAGAAAATCAGAGTTGTATGAGTCGGTCGACATTAGAAATACAACATAGGCTCCAGAAATATGAAACGGCACGTTTTATCCTCCATGATTTACAAAAACGCCATTAATGTCCTCTTATGGGAAATCACTTCGCAGGAAATCTAAGTAGGAGACATTTCCTTGCTGGGACCGCCGCGACCGGATTACTCGCCGCATTTGGATGTGGTAATGCAACACGGAATGCAACGACAACTAGCCCACTGTCTGGGCTTCCAAAGATTGTGGACTGGAAAATTACGCGGTGGGGGGAAGACCCCTGGTCACGAGGTTCTTATTCCTTTATTCCTGCCGGATCCTCATCAATACTGAGAATACAGCTGGCTGAACCCATGGATGGTCGAAGATTCATGGCCGGAGAAGCAACCCAAACAGATTTTCCTGCCACCGTTAACGGGGCTGTTAGATCAGGGAAACGAGCGGCTTCGGAGGTACTACAAGTTCGCGGAACCGGATCTTGCATCGTTGTTGGAGCAGGAGCCGCAGGTCTTGCGACGGCGGCACAGTTAAAGAAATCTGGTTGTAATGTCACGGTTCTTGAAGGTCGGAATCGAATTGGTGGTCGAGCTTGGACTGAGAATCTTCAAGGAAGCCCCATTGATCTTGGAGCATCGTGGTTCCACGGCGTGAACACGCATACGCTGACTCCACGAGCAAAAGAACTTGGTATTGAATTAATTCCTACAGATTATGAGAATGGAATTTTATTTGATTCTTCCGGTAACCGTTTTGATTGGTCACGGTTAACCACATTTTATGACTTTATCTATAATTCAATTCTCGGAAAGGGATCAAAAGAAGCAATGGGTCCAAGGATCAATGAGTACCGTCAAACTCTTTCAAGAAAAGAACAGGTCTGGTTTGACTATGTAGTTGTATCCGAAATTGAACATGAATACGCGGGGCATATCGATGACCTTTCATTACTTGCTGCTTCTGAAGGGGCTTCTCCAGTTGGCGGCGATGCTGTTCCGGAAAGTGGTTACGCTCCGTTCATGGAAGACTTGGCGAAGGATCTAGACATTCGCTTATCAACGAAGGTTTCCGAAATAAGTCATGATGACAATGGGGCAACTGTCCGAACGGACAAAGGTGTATTTAGCGGTGACGCCGTTGTGGTGACGCTCCCTTTGGGAGTTCTCAAAACGGGAGACGTACAGTTTCGTCCTAGCCTTTCCATAAAGCAGCAAGCGGCTATCGACGGTCTAGAGATGGGGTTACTAAATAAAGTAGCCATTAAATTTCAAGAACCATTTTGGGATACCTCTATGGATTTAATTGGATGTATTCCTGATGAGCGCGGATTCTTTGTTGAATGGTACAACGCTATACCGTGGACAGGAGAGCCTATTCTGGTTGGTTACAACGCTGCACGTACCGCTGCAGAAATTGAAACGTGGAGTGATACCAACACCCTGCAATCAGCAGTTGATGTGCTTGGCTCTCTGCAATTTTGAAGTATTGGGTTGCCCAATGCCTGAGCACCCGATGCATCTAGATTTGTGGGGGATCTACCTTTATCCCTGGAGTCCAGGAAACCGGAAGATGCTTGATCCCTCCAATAAAATTGGAGCGTAGACGGGCTGGTTCTCCGGCTAATTTCATATCCGGCATACGCGTGAGGACTTCTTGAAAGATCAGTCGGAGTTCAGCACGAGCGAGATTTGCTCCAAGACAATAATGCGCTCCTCCACCACCGAAGGCTATATGGTCGTTGGGGCTTCGCGTGATATCAAAGACGAAAGGATCTTCGAAGACTTCCTCATCCCGATTTGCAGAAATGTACCACATAACCACTCGACTACCTTCGTCGATTTCTGTACCAAGTAGTTCTGTGGTCGCGGTTGTGGTCCTTCGAAAATGCAAAACTGGAGTCGCCCATCGTATGATTTCGTCAACGGCACCATCGAGATATTTTTCAACGTTACTTTGGAGCAGTTGAAGTTGGTCTGGATGGGACAAAAGCGCATGCATACCATGGGCAGTTGCATTGCGAGTTGTTTCATTACCGGCAACAGCGAGAAGCAACATAAAAACGTCCACTTCAAGGTCAGTTAGCCGATCACCGTCAATTTCTGCATTAATAAGTTTGGTAATAATGTCGTCCTGAGGATCAATCCCTCGTTCGATGGCAAGCTCATGAGCGTAAGCGTATAACTCCATTGCAGCTACACCCGGATCACCTTCATACTCAGGGTCATCAACTCCTATGAGATCATTTGACCATTTAAAGAGAAGATGCCGGTCTTCTTGCGGAACTCCCATAATTTCTGCGATTGCTTGGAGGGGGAGTTCAGCCGCCAAGTCCTCTACAAAATCTGCGGATCCGGATTCAATGACATTGTCAACAATCAAAGTGGTTCGATGAGCAAGAAACTGTTCAAGAAGGCCAATCATCCGAGGAGTGAACCCTTTGCTGACAAGTCGACGATATCTGGTATGTTTCGGCGGATCGGTATAGAGCATATTTAGTCCACGTTGATCCACGAAAGCACCATCTTCTCGGTCAACCCGAGGGTCGGCAATACTGATTCCTCCTATTTCGCTGGAGAAGAGTTCATTGTCCCGATTTACATATCGGACATCAGCATGACGAACCACATTCCAGAATCCGTTCCCGTCGGGGTGATCATGCCAAAATAGGGGAGCTTCCTCGCGAAGAGTCCGAAACATGTCATGATGTTCCATCCGGACAAACCGATCAGCGTCGAGCAGATCTATGTCGTTCAGGTCCATTTGAACTCTCCGATTCGTCAAAGGGATTTCTTTCAGTGCTACCTTTTTTTGACATTTCCATTGGGGGGTTGGTGAAGCCAATATGAGGTCATTTGAAATCTGCTCAGATGGAACTTTTACATTTCACTGAACAGCACTAAAGTCATTATTTAGTAAAGTATTTAATGAAATACATTAACTGAGGTTTATCCAATTAGCAATAGGGGAAGCAGTATGGCCCAACAAAACAACATAAGTAACGACCCGTACATTATTGTTTCTTCAGATTCTCACGCTGGGCTGCAATGTGAGGAGTACCGACCATACTTGGATTCTTCGGTACACGGTGAGTTCGACGAATATGTCGCTGAACGACATGAGCACCGAAGGCTCACTGAGGAAATCAATGGAGAATACGTCGAAGAGTGGGAAAGCACCAATGCTGAAGGTCTTCGCGGCGCCTATGACCCAGAGGTGAGAGATAAAGAACTTGATGCCGATGGTATATCGGGAGAAATCATCTTCGCTGACGGGGACGCTGTAACCGGAATGGAGTCCCCTCCATTTGGGGCTGGGCTTGCAGCCGGACAGATTACTGATCCGCGTCTAGCTTTCGCTGGAGCCAGGGCACATAATCGTTGGCTCGAGGAATTCTGTGCAACAAGCCCCTCCCGTCGGGCAGGGGTAGCTTTACTCCCAATTACCCACGGGGTAGATGAAGCGGTTGAAGAGGTCCAACTACTTGCTGGAAAACCAGGGATCAAAGGTGTGATGATCCCAACCCTTTGGCATGACGCCCCGTCGTATGGAAGCGACCACTATGACAAATTTTGGGCCGCGTGTGCTGAAACTGGCCTCGTTGTGCACACGCATTCCGGCGAAGCAGATTTCCCTAATTACGGGGATAATATCGCCATGTATGTATCAGAAGTTGCCTTCTGGACACATAGAGCACTTTGGCAATTGCTCTTCAGTGGCAAATTCGATAAATTCCCCGGCTTGAAATATTGCGTAGTCGAATGTGGAAGTTGGTGGGTTGGAGATCTCCTCTGGAAAGCCGACGTGAACTTCGGAGCCAGCTGGAAGATAAAGAAAATGAGCAGCAGAATGAAAGGGCTCCTAACGAAGCTTCCCTCTGAATATTTTGGGGAAAGCATATTCATTGGAGCATCTACAATGAGCCGCTACGAGATCCGTGAACGGCATCGAAACGGCATCGATGCTCTCATGTGGGGAACAGACTATCCACACCCAGAGGGATCATGGCCAAATACAGCTGAACGTTTAGAAACCGACTTTCAAGATGTCTCTATTGAAGACACCCGACGTCTTCTGGGATTGAACGCTATTACCTGTTACAACCTCGACCAAGAAGGCTTGAATGAGGTGGCAACTCGAATAGGTCCGACACCAGCTGGCCTAAATCAAGATCCGGAACTTCGTACAAGCCAAACAGCGAAACGAGATGGCCGATGGTGGTTTGATGAGTACGGAATTGAATGGAAAGGGTCTGAGAGCGGACACTAGCTGCTCCTACTCTTAATCCGAGATAGGAGAAAGGAACGAGTTATGACTATGGACCTACCAGAAACGAACCACCATATTGTGATATCTGCGGATAGTCATTGTGGAGCCGATCTCCATGGATACAAACCGTACCTCGAGAAGAAATACCACGAAGATTTTGAAGAATGGGCAACAGCGACCGAAGAAGCGGCAGAAAAACAAGAGGCTTTATTTTCAGGGAAAGGACGCTCGACTCGTAATGTCGGAATCGACGGAGATCCCGTGCTTGACGCCAACAGGAATTTTTCATCGGAACGTAGACTTCAAGAACAGCAGGAAGATGGAGTGGTGGGTTTCGTTCTTTTCCCAAACACCCAGCCTCCCTTCGCCCCTCAGGCAGCTACCCAGTTTGAAGCACCCCCTTATAGCGACAATTTTGAACATCGCTGGGCTGGATTACGAGCTCATAATCGCTGGCTGAAAGATTTTGTTGATGAAGCACCATTACAACGTGCTGGTATTGCACAAATCTTCCTCGGCGACGTTGAAGGGTCGGTAGCTGAAATTGAATGGGCGGCAGAGAACGGTCTCCGCGGTGGCATTCTGGTCCCAGGAGCACCTCCCGATTCACCTTTCGAACCTCTCTATTCATCAAGCTACGAGCCGATTTGGGCTGCGGCCGCTGCAAACAATATGACGTTGAATCATCATGCGGGGGGTGCAACTCCGAATTTTGGAAACCATTTTCCCTCATCGTTAGCGGTTTTTATGCTTGAAGTTTCCTGGTGGTCCCAAAGAGCGTTATGGCATCTGATGTTTTCAGGTGTGTTTGAACGCTACCCGACGTTGAAATGGATCAACACCGAAACCGGTACCGCTTGGGTTCCGGACACATTGAAGAAACTAGATTCGTTCTATCACCGAATGAAATACTCGAAATATGGCTCGGAGTCAATATTTGGGGGAATGGCCGTAGAGCATTTGAATCTGACACCAAGTGAATACTGGCAACGGCAATGCCATGTTGGCGCTAGCTTTCTGCGTCCCGCTGAAGTCCATCTGTGCGAAGGTATCGGAATAGATAACATTCTTTGGGGTTCAGATTACCCACACATCGAAGGCTCACATCCCCATACCCATGAACATCTTCGTCTCACATTCGCCCAACTACCTGAAGAGCATGTGGTCAAACTATTAACGACAAATGTCGCAAGAGTATATGGATTCGACATTGAAGCATTGAAACCTCTAGCAGAACGCTATTGTCCTACGAAGGAAGAAGTTGCTACCCCCATCCCCTATTCGGAAATTCCGGAAACAGCGAAAGGGTGCCCAGGTATGAACCCGCTTAATCAAATCCAGAAGGTCGCCTGATGGGAGACGAGCTGGAGAATATCAGTATTGAAGGTTCAGTTGCTGTAGTTACAGGAGGCGCAAGCGGTATAGGAAAGGGCATCGTCAAAGCGCTACTTTCTAATGGGGCATCTGTCATCATCGCCGATATTGAAGAGCCAATTCTCGCTGAAACAACGAAGGAGCTATCACCTCTTGGGCCTTTAGATAGCTTCGTCACCGATGTCGCTGACGAAGCCTCTGTTGAAGCTCTGTCCGAATATGTTTTCGACACTCACGGAAAGTGTAATCTTTTGTTCAATAACGCTGGCGTAGGATCTGGAGGCGGTGGCAAAGCTTGGCAGAACGAACCAAATGATTGGAAATGGTGCTTTAGCGTGAATGTATTTGGAGCAGCGCATGGTGTTATTTCCTTCGTTCCTAAGATGATTGAATCCGGCGAACCTGGACATATTGTTAATACGTCATCAGGAGATGGAGGATTCGCTCCAGTTCCTATGGCATCAGTGTATGCATCAAGTAAGGCAGCGGTGAGTTGCTTTACAGAAGCACTAAACCATCAGCTTTTGAGCGAAACGGAAAATATGGCGGCTTCTGTGTTCTATCCATCCGGAGGATTAATGAACACAGGTCTTTTCACATCCCAAAGGAATCGTCCTGAAGAACTCCAAAGAGTTCGAGGGGGAACGGGACGAAAATCTATGACATTTGACGAAATGAAGGATCTGTTAGAGAAAGCTGGTCGAGATGTAAAGGTAGCTGATCTGGATGAACTCGGATTATTCGTCATCCAAGCCGTTCATGAACGGCGATTCATCATTGGCAGAGACCTTGGTGATACCGTGGATCTTCTCCATCGAAGAGCTGATGCTATTTCTGAATTCCGATGCCCACCACACCATGACATGGGAATATAAATCTCTGCCTGCAGAAATTAATCGGTTCCGACTGCATCCAAAGGCGCTAGGCCTTCGTCAGCGACAGATGTGTCTTCATTCTTGGACTTCTTTAACAGAGGTCGGTATTTGAACGAGACCACCCAACCAATCCAACCAAGTATTGCACCAACGAATATGTCTAACCACCAGTGATTCGCTGTCACGACCACAACGATTGTCGTAATAATAGGATGCAGCAAAATTAACCACCGGTATCGGGATTTAGTAATACTTACTACCACCATGGCGAGGAGTAGAGCCCAACCGACATGTAGTGAAGGCATTGCGGCGAATTGGTTAGCTGCCTTCGCTACCCCTAATTTGTAGGGGTCCGGACCGAAAACTTTTGCTGTATCAACAAATCCGGGGATTTCAGTGAGTCTGGGAGGAGCAAGAGGAAAGGCAAGATGGATGATAAGTCCGATAGCTGTTGTGGTAATCAAGGCGAACCGGATTTTCGCCATCCATTCACGTTTTCGAAACATTGCCCAAAATAGGAAGACGATCATTGAAGGGAAATGCATAGCAAAGTAAAAAACATTCGCCACACGAACTATCCAATCAACGTCAATGATTTGCTTTTGGAGAACTGCCTCACTCGGCAAACCTATTTTTTCCTGGAAATCAACTACCCGAACAGCATTATCCTGAGCCAGTTGCAAAGAATCAGATGTGATACGGCGTACGGTAGAGTATCCGAACCACAACAAGCCGAAAGTAACCACATTAAAGAAAACAGATACTCGCAGGCTGGGTTGTTTACATACTGCAATTAACTTGTTGAATTTCGGTATTACAGCTTGCATAAACTGCCCCATTGATAGCCCCCCAGCAACCTTCCTTTCATCATAAATTATAGTGACAAAAAAATGAACCTGGTGTGGAAGAATACGAAGAATGGTACATGCTGTTGACCACAACTAGCAGTTTGCTCACTGCAGAGCATTCCCAATCAAAGTCAGTGTTGCTTGCTTCAATTTTGATCTTTTATTCCAGAGACATTCTTCCCACGTATGGACCGCACCAAACAGAATCAAATTCTTCGGTATTGGCACAGGTGGCAGCAAATTGGAAATACTCATCATCTTCAGATCCCCACGAAGCAAGATACAGCAGATCGCATGAATCCCCATTACCTTGTGAGCATTCATCATAAAGTGCATCAAGGTTCGGGTCATCTCCGTAACTTATCGGAAACTGGGTATCAAAATATACAGCACACCAGTCATCAATAACTCCGACTGTATCTCCGCATGTTGCTCCAAAGTTCGTGTATTCGCCCCCCACAGGTAACCAAAGCTCAAGATCATATAATCTGTCACACGCCCAGAAAATCCCATCAGAACATAGATCCCAGAGATAGTCACCGATAATGTTTGTGCCGTATGCGTATCCATCACAATTTTCTGTTTCAGTAATTCCATCACTTATAGCTCGCTCTATAAATGATCCCAAATGACTATATGTGAAGCTTTCACCAAGAAGTTGAGCCCCACCAGGTTCAGTCTCTTGTGTGACTACACCAACGACTAGCCCAGTTTCAGAAATAAGAGGTCCGCCACTCGAGCCGTAATCACTAGCTTCATCCGAGACGACTCCAATGCGACTTGAGCCATCTTGAAGAAAGGAAATAATCGATCCAGCGCTGACAGAGAATTGATAGTACGGGGCTGGGTAACCCAGACTGACTACTTGTTCTCCTTCTCGTAACTCATCTGGGTCAGCCCATTCAAGCCACAAATCAACAGGTTGTGAAACCTGCACCACTGCGACATCCAATCCCCAATTTTTCCCGATGACTACACCCTCCAGAGTTTCACCATTTCTTGAAATGAGTGTCGGTGTCATGTCAGCTTCTATTACATGTTCATTCGTAATGAAGATGTTTGGAGCAATAGCAAATGATGACCCTCCTGTTTCATTGCCGCATGCGTCCGCTGCTACTTCCCACACTGCATCCCCGAGTTGCTCTCCGATATCAGCCGGAGACAGAGAAACAGGTTCCTGTTCAACCGCAGTATCAGACTCTTCTTCAACCGCAGTATCAGACTCTTCTTCAACC
>CAZMAW010000016.1:30270-36656 GCA_964564495.1 uncultured Candidatus Nemicrothrix sp. | reverse complement strand
GAACCCACGAACGCCTTGCGACGTTACTTCCTTAGCAGGGAAGCGCCTTCAACCAGACTCGGCCACCTCTCCAGTATTCGCTCATGCTACAGGGATTCAAGCGAATTGAGAATCTCTGATCAAGAAGCGGTTTCTTTTCTCCAAAAACGATAACCTCAATCGTGGAGGGATGGCAGAGCGGACGAATGCGCTGGTCTTGAAAACCAGTGGGCCTTCGCGGGTCCCGGGGGTTCGAATCCCCCTCCCTCCGCGCTAGAAAAACATTGGGAAGGTCCCACCGAAAATCTCCGATAGGTAAACGAGAACTCCGAGGAGAACGATCCCGCCATAGCGGTACCAGCGCGAATAGTTCGGTTCGAGATACCAGATTCCCCGACCATCAACTGATTCACGCCCCAGAGCATTCCCTACTGTGATGAGTATTGGCGGTATCGGGAAAAGCATAAATCCGGTTCGAATCATCGAAGGCCCAGCCCCCATTGTCGCGATGAGGATGCCAAGAATCCCTACGATGCAGATTTCAACGATCGTCAACGTCGGCGTTTCCTGTGGCAAGTACCGGCTGACCCGAGGAATGACAGGGAAACGCTCCTGGAATTGGTCGATCACAGAAGGGAGGGTGAACAGGGCAGCTCCTACCCAAAGTTGCCAACAGTTCCCGACGAAAGCTGCGGAGAGAAAGACGGTAAAGATGGCCCGATTGAGGATGGAAATCCATTGCAGCGTGGGAAGTTGATCGGGGACAGAGGTCGGGTTCGCCTGATTCAATCTTCGTGGGAATAAATGAGCTGTGGTTTCTTCAAGGACGACGCGAAGAACGAACGCCACCGCCATGATGGTCGCAACCTTGGTACTTGAAGTTTCAAATTTTAAACCAATCGCCGCATATTGGGAAAGGACCGCAATGAGGATCATGGTCATCCATCCCGTGATGAACGTGCCGACAGCCAAGTCAGCGAGTCGTTCCCACCAATCATTGATCTTTCGCATGGCGGGTTTACGAATGGTTCTGATACTTGTAGCAAGGATCGCTGGTCCACAAGCGAGGGAGAATAACCCAATGACAAAACGTATATCGTTTATTGCTCCTATGTCGTTACCTGATGCTTCTACCAGCAGGTATCCGATAATGACAATCGTCATCCCGAAAATCCCGGAAAAAATATCGAGCATTCCTATTGCCATAATTCCAAGAAGAGCGGTTGTTCCTGGTTCTCCCACAGGACCGACACTCGTAACTAGTGCCCAGATAGCAAACACTACGGACAAGACAGGAAAGGCTAACCATACAGGTCCGAGCCCAGCTCGGAGGTATGCACCGTCGTTGCTGAGTTTGGAGACAAAAGGTGACAAAGGAGCGGAACGAATCGTTGCTGACGGCCACCATTGATCTAACAGCATGATGAAACGGAAACGCCAGAGAGAAAGGCGGTCCCCCCACCCCATGGAATCATCGAGAAAAGCATCGTGGCTTGTTTCTAAAGACTCGATTTCATCATCGCTCACGTTGTCCGATGACCCACCAGAGAACCGTGCCCTTGTACCTCTCGCAGCGGTGACAGCCACGCGGTGAGCTGCTGGCGCTGATCCGCCGCTTCCCGCTGCACCGCCGCTTCCCGCCGCACCGGCCGCTCCCGCCGCCGCCCCAGCTGCCGCTACCGCAGCAGCGACGGCAGCGATCGCCCCTATGGTTTTTGCTGATTCTTCGGGATCATCGAACAATCCGATTTCTTGAAAGAGTCCAGGGTTATCTATGTCAATGAGACGGAATTCATATTGGACCGTTAACTCGGATTGGTCTTCAGCGACCCCAGTTGCTTCAAACCTATGGGAACCCACTTCTAAATCAGCAGGAAGCACAACTATCTGTTCAAAATCCCCATTGAGATCCGTAAGTACTGAACCGAGAAAAATCGGGTCGGAGAAAACATAAAAATCGATCAGCGAGTTTGGCGCAAAGCCGGTTCCGATAACTTCAAGGGTCACTTCAGAACCTACCGAAAGGACTGTCCCTTCTACCATGATGCCCTCAGCTCCTGATGCCGTTAACGAAAGAGAGATTTCATCTGTTGTGATGAGAACCGAGTTGTCGTCGATCCTGATAATTTGGGAAACCTCGGGGACCCCATCACGGACAACAGTGTCATCTGTTGTTTGCTGGACTGGTTCAGATGTAGCTTCTTGACCGCCCTCTGTATTTTCGGAAGGGTCAGATTCGTCTGTCAGTTCAGGTTCTTCAACTGGGGTGGGGCCATCGTCATTGAGGTCGTCGTCGTCGAGGTCGTCGGTGAGCCCATCATCGTCACAATCGGTGTCGCGGATGCAGTCGGGATCTTGTTCATCTCCGTCGAGAACAGAATCGTTATCCTGATCGTCGTCCAGGTCGTCGTCGTCGAGGTCGTCGGTGAGCCCATCATCGTCACAATCAGCATCAAAAGTACAACCGGGGGATTCATCGACATCTAACACCCCATCACTATCCGCATCCGTTGTCGGGGACGGAACATTTGGGTTACCGTCATCGGGGTCAACACCGTCCGGTGTCCCATCGTTATCACAATCCACTGATTGTGAGCATCCCGACGTTTCGTCCTCATCGATAACCCCATCACCGTCCCGATCACCATCCCAAATAGACAGATAACTTATGACGGATCCAATGGTCAGGTACCGGGTGTCGGTCGTGGAACCGGAATCGATACTGATCGCAATTTCGCCAAGTTCCTGCCCTTCACGAATATTGTCATCCACGACGATGACCGTGATTCTTTGGGGAACATTCCAGTTGGTCTCGTCAAACAACAACGAAGTATCTCCGGATCCAACCACTGCCGCCCCAATATTGTCTAATCCACTGACCCCATTGGGAGTATTGGCATTCGTTGTCGTCCCATCTCCAAGTTGGCCACTGAGGTTTCGACCCCAGCAGAACACACCGGCATTGGTGCGGGCGCAGGTTTGATACTGGCCACCGACAATATCGACGATTCCTGCCAAACCGCCGCTGACATCAACCGGCGTCGGAGTATCGGCGCTTGATCCGCGTCCAAGACGACCATACTGGCCTTCACCCCAGCATTTCATTTCCCCGCTTCCCAGTGTGACACAACTATGGGCTTGACCGGCAGTAATGTCAGCGACGCCGCTTTCCAAACCTGTCACCTGATAGGCCGACCACCGGTCCACGGTCGTCCCGTCACCGACCTGTCCGAACTGGTTCCGGCCCCAGCATTTCGCCGCCCCGTCAACAACCGCGCACGTGTGATTTCCCATGTCGGACAGGTCCGTTACGCCGCTTTCCGCTCCAATAACGGCAACGGGTACCAGGCTGCTATTTTCACTACCATGTCCGAGGAGGCCGTACTGGCCCTTCCCCCAACACAAGGCGGCTCCGTTATCAATCACACAGGAATGGGTCGAATAAGCACGAATAACGGAAGCGGTATCGGTTACTCCCTCAACCTGGACAGGAACTAACGAGTTTTCAGTTGAGTTATTTCCGAGCTGGCCGTTGGCGTTTTTCCCCCAGCATTTCGCCGCCCCGTCAACGATCGCGCAAGAATGGGCGAATCCGGCGGCAATATCCGTCACTGCAGTACTTAGGCCGGTCACAGCTACAGGAACGGAAGAATCTGTTGTCGTCCCGTTCCCGAGCTGGCCGTTGGTGTTTTTCCCCCAGCAAAAAACGCCTCCGCCCACGATCGCACACGTATGGTACGTGCCGGCGCTAATTGACTGCACAGTTCCGGTTAACCCCGTCACCGCAACGGGAACGAGCGAATCCACCGTTGAGTTGTTTCCGAGCTGCCCATAGGTGTTATCCCCCCAACATTTCACTGTCCCGCTAGTAATAGCGCAGCTGTGTTCCTCTCCGGCAGCTAGCAGATGCGGGTTCCCGACATGATTCGTGTCCACATCAAGGGAGACGTCTGACGCCCCCATGCTGCTTCCATCATATGGGCCGACGGAAACAGCGAGTTGCACGACCGTTCCCGACGCGGGTTTCGCTTCCAACTGCACCGTGAACGATTGGGGGTCTGAAACAGTCGCTACCCCTCCGAGGATGCTCCCACCGGCAGCAATGGTGAGGTCTTCGGTCAGATTTAGCCCCGCCCCAAGACCGGTAACAGTGTCGGGGAAAGATACCGTTATTCCCACCGGCGTCACCGAAGCGGACGCGGCGGACGCACTACTGTTTCCGACGGTGTTGGTGGCGATTACGGTGAACGTGTAGGCAGTGTTGTTCGTTAACCCGGTGACCGTACATGATGTTGACGCCGTGGAACAGGTCGCACCTCCCGGGCTAGCGGTCACCATGTACGCGGTGATGTCCTCTCCGCCATTATCCATGGGGGCATCCCAGGAAACGGTCGCTTCGGTGTCGCCCGCGACACCAGTCACGCTGGTTGGGGGACCGGGAACAGTAGCGTTCAGACTACCGCTGATCATAATGTTCGACCAAGGATCACCCATGCCCCGAAAACCGAGGGCCACACACGCGCCATCCCCACACGCAACATCATTGAAACCGACGTTCGCCTTCCCAGGGTCATCAGGGGGATCGATTTCAGTCCAGGTCAGACCCCCATCAGAGCTGTAAATCAAACCAGTGTGGTCGTAGAGCACAACCCACGTCCCGTTCACGTATGCGACTTCGCGCCAATATCCGGTAGATGGGGTGGTGACCTGAGTCCACGTTTGCCCAGCGTCGGCGCTGCGATACACCCAATTCCCTTCGGATATATTGCCGGCTACCCATACGCCATCCCCGTAGGCGACCGAAGACGGTAATCTGGTCGCTGATGCTCCGGGGGCGGCAACAGCAGTCCACGTTTGCCCCGCGTCGGTGCTGCGGATAAAATCACCGCCACCGGCGGCGACCCACGCGCCGTCCCCGTACGCGACCGAATAAAAAGAGTCGTTGTCAACTGCGGTAGGGATGGTGACAGCAGTCCAGGTCACCCCCGCGTCGGTGCTACGTATCACATTTTCTTCCGAATTCGATCCTGGCTCTCGGGATACGGCGACCCACGTCCCGTCCCCGTACGCGACCGACGTCCACATGCTTTCATCGGCGTCGGTGTCGGTGATACCAGTCCAAGTCAACCCATGGTCGGTGCTGCGCATCACCGGAGTGTAAGCAACGCTACTTCCATACCAACCGACAGCGACCCACACACCGTTACCGTAAGCGACCGCGGACCAACCCGCGGCGGCAATGCCGTCGTTGATGTTCGTCCACGTTTGCCCACCATCGGTGCTTCGAATCGTTTTTCCAACTGCGTTCCCCTGCGCAGATACGCCGATGAACACGTGGTCCCCATAGCCAACCCCATAATAATGATGATCTTCATAACTCGCGTCTATAAGGGTCCAGACGTTTGGATTTGCTAACCCTCCGGCCGTTACCGGAGCGGACGCGGCGGACGCACTACTGTTTCCGGTGGTGTTGGTGGCGACTACGGTGAACGTGTAGGCGGTGCCGTTCGTTAACCCGGTGACCGTGCATGATGTTGACGCTGTGGAACAGGTCGCACCTCCCGGATCAGCGGTCACCGTGTATGCGGTGATATCTGTTCCGCCGTTGTTCGCGGGGCCGTTCCAGGAAACGGTCGCTTGGGAGTCGCCAGTGGCACCGGTGACATTGGTCGGGGGGCCGGGAACAGTGAGTTCCAGGCTGCCACTGTACATTATCCCGCGGTAGCCCATGCTCCCCCCAACGGTGACCCACGCGCCGTCCCCGTACGCAACAGAGTTGTAGTAAATACCAAAGTCAGGGGAATCAGGGGGATCGGTTTCGGTCCAGTTCAGCCCCGTGTTGGTACTGTGGAGCACTTTTTCGTTACTTCCGACAGCAACCCAAACGCCGTCCCCGTACTCGATGCCTGTCCAGATATTGCTGCCTGGGACAGTGACAGTGGCCCAGCTTGCTCCTCCGTCGGTGCTGCGCATCACCCGATTCGTGCCACTAGAGGAAACAGCAACCCAGACGCCGTCTCCGTACGCGATACCTGCCCAGCTGTTGGCTTCTGCGGCGGCGACAGCGGTCCAGTTCAGCCCCGCGTCGGTGCTGCGCATCACCCGGTTCGTACCATCAGCGGAAACAGCGACCCAGACGCCGTCCCCATACGCGACTTCCATCCAGGCGGTATCCTCCGCAGATGAGATCCCAGTCCAGGTTTGCCCTCCGTCGGCGCTTCGAATGACCTTAGGTTCTGCATTTGAAGATATGGCGATGAATACATGGCCCCCATAGTCCACTGACTGATAGATATGTCCGGATTCGACAGCATCAACGAACGTCCATGACATTGGATCTACTGGTGAATCATAGATACGAACATGACCCGAATCACTACCGTTCCCATCATTCGTCTTAGCGCCGA
>CAZMAW010000016.1:0-30170 GCA_964564495.1 uncultured Candidatus Nemicrothrix sp. | reverse complement strand
CCGAGTTGCGTCCACGCCGTCCCATTCCAGCTGTAGATACGAACATGACCCGAATTAGTACCGTTCCCATCATTCGTCTTAGCGCCGATAGCGACCCGGGTGCCATCAGAGGACATCGCCACCGACCAGCCTGAATAGTCGGTTGCGTTTTCGCCATCAATGTCAGCGCCGAGCTGGGTCCAAGGTGACATTGCTGACACCGGCTCCTGCCAATAGTTAACGAAACCGAAAACCAGTAGAAAGAACGACGCGACAAAAAAAGCCCCTTTAAGAAAAAGCTTTTTTACTGACACAATTCACCTGAATTCCCTATATTTGGTCATTCTTTCACACCACAAACCCCGAGAACAATCAAAAACAAACCCAAAATATTTTTCCCACGCGGGGAAAATAAAATACGGAATCCATGTTGTCTTGAGCTTGGAATATTCCATCAGGTAACCCGCATTCGGGTTTGTTCCCTTTCGGAACCAGTGCCATAGTAGAAAAGTGCGTTGAGAAGCGTTCTTCAGTAATTCTTCGCACGCACACTTGCTGAGAGAAAAGAGACGTAGATGGTCCCAAAACTGATTGATCAGTTCCGTATCGATGGGAAAGTTGCCGTCATCACAGGAGCGAGCAGAGGAATCGGTGAAGGAATCGCCATCGGCCTCGCCGACGCAGGTGCGTCCGTTATCCTGACCGCCCGTGATGAAGATCGCCTCAACCAAGTTTCTCAAACTATCACCCAACGAGGAGGTGCCTGCAGTGTCATCGTTGGAGACATCACGGACGAGCAGACCATAGAAGAACTCGTTAACTATGCTGTCGATGACTTTGGTTCACTCGATATCTGGGTCAGTAACGCGGGAACGTCAGATCATCCGGGCCATTTCACATTTGATGAATTTCCGGCTTGGCATTGGGATCAACAAATCGCCCTCAACCTCCGCCCCCATTTCATCGCCGCGAAAGCATGCGCCGAAGTCATGCAGCCCGGCTCTTCCATCATCGGTATTTCCTCCATCGCGTCTCTGCGCGCCGCAGTACGGTTCGCCGGCTATGGGGCGGCGAAAGCAGGAATGAATAACCTCTCACAAACACTCGCCATTGAACTCGCCCCAAAAGGCATACGATCAAATATTGTTTCCCCAGGTCAGGTTCCCACAGAAGCGACTACCCGTGTTGGGGGCGTGCCCCCTGAAAAATTTGGTGACCTCGCTGCCGCGATACCTCTACAGCGCGTCGGCACCCCCCAAGACATAGCCGCCGCCGTCCTCTATCTTGTCTCTGAGGCTGGTAGTTGGGTGACAGGTCAGAACCTCATCGTCGATGGCGGCTACACCTAGCCCCAGACTATTTTAATTTCGACCGAAGCTTATCCAACCAGCTTTCAGCGTCGTTCCACGCCGCCCCAGATTCTTCACGGGCTTCTTTCGCGTTCTCACCAGCGGCAGGATAGGAACCTAGAAATTTCACCCGGACCTGTTTCGCTTGTAACGTTTTTAAACAGTCTGCCATTAAAGGGTCAGCCATATGGCCTTCAAGGTCCAAAAAGAAGCAGTACCTTCCAAGCCCCTCGCGGGTAGGCCTGGACTCCAGCTTGGTGAGGTTAATGGAACGTGCAGCGAACTCTTGCAAGATCGCCAGTAGCGAACCAGGACGGTCCGATTGTTGGAAAATAACCACACTTGTTTTGTCATGACCGGTTGGTGCAGGAATCCCGTCACGCGCTACCAGCACAAACCGCGTCTGGTTCCCCGGATGATCTTCGATCTGCGCAGCAGCGATCTCTAAACCGTATTTTTCTGCTGCCAAGCTCGTCCCTACCGCCGCGGTTTCCATATCTGAAATTTTAGACAAAACCCGGGCAGCATCTGCCGTAGAATTCGCTGCTTCAAATTCGGCATCTGGTAGCTGGTTACGAACAAAAGACCGAACCTGCGCCAACGCGTGGGGGTAGGAAACAACACGTGTAATGTTCTCAAGTAAAGCTCCAGGTTTCACAAGAAGGTTCATCGTGATCGGAATAATGACTTCGCGTTGAATCATAAGGTCACCTTCAAAAGCCAACGTGTCCTGAACGACGTTAACGGTCCCTTCAATAGCGTTTTCAATAGCGCAGAACCCAAAATCAATTTCCCCTATCCCTGTACTATGCAACACGTCAGAATGGCTACGGAAAAGGACGTGTTCCGATGCTGCCAGATCAGGCTGCGAAAGAATAGCAGCTTCAGTAAAGGTCCCAGAGGGCCCAAGGTACCCGATTCTTCCAATGCTCAATTCACTCACACTTCGAGGATAGAGGACAGATACCCCCACCCCTCCCGAATTATTTAAACGAAAAGCAAAAATCAAACAATTTTTGCCTAAGGTGGCGTCATGGACAATGACCAATTTTATTTTCGTCAACTACTTTCTGGAAGAGATCTCGGGGAAGACAACCAGCTAGCCCGGCAAATGGTCAACTTTATGTACCTAATTGGAGATCGCTCAACAGGTGAAGCGGTCGTCGTCGACCCTGCATACGACCCGCAAGGGCTCGTGGACCTTGTGGAAGCCGACGGCATGAAACTTACCGGAGTCCTCGCCACCCATTACCACCCCGACCATGTCGGCGGAGACATGATGGGTTACAGCATTTCCGGCGTTGCCGACCTCCTCGAAATCACATCAATCCCGATTCATGTCCAAACTGAAGAAGCAGAGCTTGTCCAAAAAGTCACCGGCGTTACAGAAAATGACTTAGTCATGCACAGCAGCGGAGACAAGGTAACGGTGGGATCAATAGAAATTGAACTCATCCACACTCCTGGGCACACTCCTGGTAGCCAATGCTTTTTCGTGGATAATAAGCTAGTAGCCGGAGATACGCTTTTTCTCGATGGATGCGGAAGAACAGACTTACCTGGTGGTAATCCGAGAGAGATGTATGAAAGCCTCACCCAACGCCTCGCACGAATCCCTGACACCGCGACATTGTTTCCCGGCCATCTGTATTCACCAAAACCCTCCCAATCCATGGGCGACACCAGAGCCCACAATTATGTCTATGCTCCACAAACTCCAGAACAATGGATGGCAATGTTCGGATCGTAAATCTCTCTGAACAGGGTAAATACCCGTCATGGTTTCTTTCTCCGACTAAACTGGTATTGATATTCCCTCTAGAGAGGTGGAACCTATGGGAATCATGGAAAAAATAAAAGCATTATTCGGAGGTGCTTCTTCCGAATCAGAGGAACCTGCAGCAGCAGAACCCGCTCCAGCAGATGACCCCGCTGAAGAATCTGGGGATACAACCAGCAACTGGTGAATTCATTAGAAAAAGCCCACGAGGAGCCTCCGGGCTCCTCGTTTGCGTATAAAGAACCGATTGAAAGGAACAGCTCAAGAAATGTCTGGCATTGAACTTTCACAAGAAAATAGTGACTTTGTGACCGAACGCCATCTTGCTTCACTCTCCATTGTCACCCCCGCGGGACGTCCGCATGTCACTCCAGTTGGCTTCACGTGGGACCAGAAAGAGAACCTGATCCGGATCATTACATGGGCAGGTAGTACGAAAACGAAGATCCTGCAACGCTCCCAGACGCCGCTTCGAGCTGCGGTGTGCCAAGTCGATGGTGGTCGTTGGATAACTTTCGAAGGTGACGCAGTCGTCACCGCAGACCCTGATCGTTGCTCCGAAGGCACCAGCAGGTACGCCGAGCGGTATTCGCCCCCGAAAAACCGAGGAGAAGACAGGCGAGTAATAGAAATCCGCGTCGATCGAATCTTAGGGAGAAACACCTAGGTGTCATGCTTATTACAAGTTTCAACGAAACATATGCCTATTTTTGCTTGAGAATCACGGATCTCCCGATACCCTCCATTTTTACTCGCGCGAGTGGCGGAATTGGCAGACGCGCAGGCTTCAGGTGCCTGTGTCCTTCGGGATGTGAGGGTTCAAATCCCTCCTCGCGCACTCCCTATAAGGAAATCTCAGCTGTATGAATCGACTTTTGTTTTCTCTCCGTAGACGAACAGGGAAATGTTTCCCTCTGGTTACCTGTGTCACGGCGTTGAGTTTTCTCGCAATGTCTCTGACGGGTGTAAGCGGTGAAAGAACAGCACAAGCACAAACCCCCGTCAACGCAAACGAAGGCGCAACCATACGGCCAGATTTCAATGGCGATGGATACGCCGACCTTGCTGTGGGGGCAACCGGGGAACGCTTCGGTGACGCAAACGCGGCTGGAGCGATATCCATTCTTTATGGCGACCCCGAGCAGACGCCAAAAGACAGCAGTTTCATCCACCAAGGAATGCCCTATGTTCCAGATTCTGATGAATTACGAGACCATTTTGGTGCCCGGTCGACATACGGCGATTTTAACGGCGACGGATTCGATGACCTTGTGGTTAGCGCTCCCGATGAAGACGTTGGAAACATAGAGGACGCAGGAAAGGTCTGGATTTTCTCCGGATCAGCTGAAGGCGTTGGAGCCCTCGAGATAGGGAAAACATTTCACCAGGAGAGCTCCAACAGTTTTGGGACCAATGCTCCGGGAGATAGATGGGGCTCGATGCTTTCCGCTGGGGATTTCAACGGTGACGGTTTTGAAGACCTTGTCGTGGCAGCACCAGAGAAAGACAAGGATGAAAAACCCGATGTCGGAAAAATATCAATTCTGTATGGGACACCTGACGGTCTTTCGACCACTCAATCGCAGGACATTGACCAAAGCACAAGGGGAGTCCCCGACGGAGGAGAAACGGGAGATAAATGGGGCAGGGCGCTAGCGTCCGGAGATTTCAACAACGACGGATTTACAGATCTAGCGGTAGGAGCACCCGGTGAGAACTATGGACAGCACCCCGAAGTAGGAGCAGTTACGCTCCTCTATGGAAGTCCATCGGGTATTACAACAAACAACGCGCTCCGTCTACATCAGAATGTTCCGCTAGTTCCGGATAGAAACGAGGCGTATGACCATTGGGGAGCCGTCCTTGCCGCTGGTGACTTCAACAAGGACGGATTCAGTGACCTAGCAATCGGAGCCCCGGGCGAAAGTAGCGGCAAGAGAGAACAAACGGGTTCCGTCACCATCATGTTTGGTTCACAGCAGGGACTTACACCAGACAAATCTTCCCGCCTGCATCAGGGTAGCTTCAACATTGACGGACGGAATGAAGCTGGTGACCGATGGGGATCAGTCTTGACGAGCGGCGACTTCAATGGAGACCAATACTGGGATCTCGCTATTGGGGCACCAGCTGAAAGTTCATTTACCGTTGCAAGAGCAGGAGCGGTCACAGTAGTTTTCGGAGCTGATAACGGACTATCAGGAAGAGGGTCAATTACTGTCAACCAAGACACCATAGGAACCGGAATTACGGCGGAACCAGCTGACCACTGGGGAGATGCCCTCGCAGCTCTAGATATGAATGGGGATGGAAAATCAGAACTTGTCGTCGCCGCCAGTGGAGAATCCTTGGGAACCCAATTTGATACCGGATTACTGACCCTTTTTTGGGGAACTGAACAGGGAATAGATCTGGACCTCTTCCTCACTCTTGACCAGGACACATACAATGTCCCAAATGAAAATAAGACCCTCGACTATTGGGGTCGGCTCGGGACAACCTCCCAATTGGATCTCGAACGCCCACCATGGGGATTAACCACAACCACCGGAGTGAACACGGTAGTGCTAGCAGAAACCCAAAGTGGTTACATCGTCCGTTCACCATGCGGTTACGCTGTCCCAGTTATCGGGGGAAGTCTCGTAAAAGATGTTCAAATCGCTATTGACCCTGGCCATGGAGGAGTTGATGGTGGCGCGTACTATGCCGGCATTTGGGAGAACAGAATTAATTTAAATGTGGCGGAAGGATTCTTAGAGGAGCTCGCCAAAAGAGATATTACGGCCTTTCTTGTACGAACTAAGAATTATCACATTCCCCTTTCATCTCGAGGACTCTATGCAGACCATTTACAAGTAGAAGGAATGGTTTCAATTCACCATAACGCCCCAATGATCGCGCCCTCATCTGACCCTGGGGCCGAGGCATTTGTTCAAAGCAACTCCCTGAAATCTGCTCGCCTCGGAACCCTAGTGTACGAATACGTCTATGAAGCTCTCGACAAGTTCTCATGGGTTGCGTGGACAAGCCAATACGACGCTGGAGTTATTCGGGTACTCAATAATCGTGGTACGGATACCTATGGCATGATGTCACGACCAAAGACACCAACCACCCTTATTGAACTTGCGTATTTGGCTAACCCCTCCGAAGCAAGGTTACTGAAATCCGCTGAATACGTCCCTACTGTTTCAATAGCTATGTCTGATGCAGTAGAAGAGTTCCTACAGCTTCCAGCGGACGGAACATACCCTACAACTGTGCGAAACTTCACCGCCGCAGACGCGCCCGGATACAACGTCTGTAGAGACCCGGAGCTCAATTCTCCACTATTTTTTGATTTCCCATCCAGAGAAGAGTTAATCGAACAAGGCTTCCTTGCAGAATAACCCCAACACCTGACTAAAATAAGAGTGTGGTAATCAAGAAAGTCGAAAACAAATTAGAAAAACTTGTTGAGGGAACATTCGCCAGGTTTTTTAGTAGTGCCATTAAGCCTGTAGAAATCAGCCGAAGAATCGTTCGAGAAATAGAACGGAATCGTAGTATCGGGGTCAATGGTGAAAATCTTTCACCCAATGCATTTCATGTTGTGATATCCCCAAACGACTTCGAAAATTTTGCCAGTGCGTCCGAAGCAATACGGCGGGAACTTGAAGAAACCATACGTGATTACTGTTATCGAGAAGCTTATGGATTTCTTGGATCAGTTCACGTCACACTAAACGCCGAGGAGCATTTACGAAATGGAACTCTCAAAATTGACGCCCAATTTACACAAAATGCAACAGGCAACCCGCCCGGTGCCCTAGTCCTACCAGATGGCCAACGGGTATCCCTCGAAACTGCACCAATAAGTATTGGGCGCCTACAAGAATCAACGATCTGCATTGATGACCCGAGCATAAGTAGAAACCAAGCCAAGATACATCTTGGAGAACACGGATACCTGCTATCAGACCTTGGATCTACAAATGGCACGCTAGTCAACGGATTTCGCATAACTGAACACTGGCTCGTAGACCATGACCAGATTGAATTCGGCAAATACAAAGTCCGATTTGAAGCAAGCTAGACATGACTGACTCACCGGTACTATACGAACAAAATGGCAATGTAGTCACCATCAGCTATAACCGGCCGGACAATCTCAACACCATTAATGGACCCATGCGCGAAAACCTAAATGCTGCATGGGAAAAATTCTTGGAAGATGAAACCGCTTGGGTCGCGATCCTTACCGGAGTCGGAAAAACATTCTGTGCCGGAGCAGACCTAAAGGACATCCAAGGAAGTGCAGGAACATTCCCAGGTACCTTTTGGGAAAAACCCACCATCAATAGTTTCGAAAGCGGTATGGAAATCTACAAACCAGTCATCGCTGCAGTAAACGGACCCTGCATAGGCTATGGATTAACTGCAGTGACCTTCTGCGACTTTGTTTTAGCCAGCACTCGAGCATCTTTCGCATACCCTGAAGTACGCATCGGAATACCGACAATTGTGGGGGCTATACGCCTACCCCGAAAACTCAATTGGTCACATGCCATGGAACTCCTGCTCCTTGGAGAAACCATCACGGCTGAACGGGCGAAAGAAATCGGGCTCGTCTGGGAGGTCTACCCACACGAAGAGTTACTACAAAAAGCTAATGAACTCGCACAACGGCTCTGCCAATCTGCGCCACTTGCATCACGCGCTACGAAAGAAGTAGCGACCCGAACTCAAGATATGGGGTGGATAGAAGCAGTAAGATTTGGGGAAACTATGCGAATAGTTGCCGGCCAAACCGAAGACGCAAAAGAAGGACGAGAAGCATATAAGAACAAGCGCAACCCCAAATGGCAAGGAAGATAACCCATTGAACTACTAGGCACTCAAGACATGAGCAGCTAAAACTAAAGAGAAAATAAACCACATATCGTGTCAGAACAATTTTTAGAACTCCTAAAGTTTCTTTTTCTAGCGCTCCTTTACCTGTTCTTTATCTGGGTGGTCATCATGACGTTGCTGCAACTTCGGAAACCCAAAAACCTGAAAAACCCAGAAAAAAAGATCCAGAGAGTACAAAACAAACAACCAGTTAGATCCCTGATGACCATTGAGCCAGAAGAGACACAGGGAACCGAATACCTGATAGAAGAAGAAATCTTTCTTGGGCGATCCGAAGAATGCGCGATCACGATCAGTGACACATTTGCATCGCACAGACACGCTCGGATCTTTTATGAAGATAGTGCTCTTTACCTCGAAGATTTAACGTCGACCAACGGCACATTTGTCAACGGAGAAAAGATAGAAGAACCATATTTGCTGAAACACCGAGACCGCATTCAAATCGGGAACACCGTACTCGAGGCAATATGAGCCAGAAGCGAAGCATCACGAATCCACGGAATCCAGACTCTATTTTTGAATGGGGTTCCGCAACCGATGTTGGAATGTTACGGACGATGAATCAGGATTTTTATGCCACGAGCAGTTCGCTTTTCCTAGTTGCCGATGGCATGGGGGGACATCTTGGCGGAGAATTCGCATCTGAAATTGCAACAACAAAAGTATTTGAAGAGCAAGAATACCCAAACCTGGAGGCGTTCAGAGAACAAATCCGTAATGCAAACACTGAAGTCCGGTCAGAGGCAGAAAAGAATCTTGACCGCCAAGGGATGGGAACAACCCTGTGTGGAATCACCGCACTTCGCCCCACCGGTGAAGCGCCTGCACAACTGGCCATAGCCAACATTGGAGACTCCCGGATTTATCTCCTTTCAGCAGGTTCATTTTCTCAAATAACAACAGACCACAGTCTTGTTGAAGAGATGAGGCGTGAAGGAAAAATCACCGACCAACAGGCCGAAAATCACCCACACCGAAACATCATAACTCGAGCACTCGGAATAGACATCGAAGCGGAAGTGGACTGTTGGCAACTACATGCACAAAGAAACGACCGGTTTCTCCTATGCACAGATGGACTCTCCAACGAGGTTTCAGATCCAGAAATATGTGACATACTTCAAAACCACGACGACCCCCAAGAAGCAGCTCAACAGCTCATAGAGCTAGCTAACCGCCACGGAGGAAACGACAACATAACCGCTGTGGTAGTTGATGTGAAGGAAGGGAGAGACGCTCCTGTCCCTTCGAAAGTCTCTACAACACCCATAGCTATGGAATCCGCAAATGAGCACAGATCCCAAACCCCGACGGCGGAGGACTCAGCATTGACAGCATCGGAGATTATTGAATGGGAAGCAACACCGCAGAACATCAAAAAGCTCATCATTACTGCGTTGGTGATGCTCCTTATCGTAGGTCTATTCGTTGGACGTTACGCCCGTGACAATTACTTCATCAGTTTTGAGCAAATCGACGGTACTTCTGTGGAAAATTCACAAATTTTAATTTTCCAAGGGAGAACAAACAGCATCCTTTGGTTTGACGCCACAATCGAAGATAGAAGGCCGATTCTTGGACGGGATCTAGATGAAGCAACCGTTGAAGAGATACAACAAAAACCTCAGTTTGAAACTTTGCAAGAAGCCAACCAGTACTTAGATGATCTGCAAGATGAAATATCTGAAAATCGGCAGAAAACTGATTGAATTCAACAAGATGAAATCCCGAAACCGTAACGTCGAATTCTTTCTCCTCCTCTTTGTTGCGGCCCTTGTCATCGCCGGATACGTCCTAGCAAGTCTTGGGCGATCATCCGCCATCCCAGCAAACATCATTCCCTTTCTAGTAGGGATCCTCCTCCTTCTCTTGTTAGCGCATCTCGCGGTTAGGAGATTCGCTCCCAACGCAGATTTTTCCTTGCTCCCCCTGGCGGGCCTTCTAAACGGGATTGGCTATTTTGTCATCGCGCGTCTCGACAAAGACCTTGCTGGATTACAGGCAACGTGGACACTTGTTGGGGTTGGCGCCTTTATCGCCACACTTGTTTTGATTCCTCAAATCCGTCGCATAGAGCAATACCGGTACATATTGATGACTATTGGCGTCATTTTCCTCATCATGCCGCTGATTCCCGGGTTCGGGAGGGAAATAAATGGTGCGAGGATTTGGGTGTCACTCGGCCCAATTAATTTCCAACCCGGTGAATTTGCAAAGATTGTCCTAGCAGTTTTCTTCTCTGCATACATTGTTGAAAAGCGCGATGTTTTAGCGGTATCTGGTGCTCGGCGGTTTGGAATAAGCTTCCCCGAACTTCGACATTTCGGACCAATTCTTCTCGCATGGGGGATCTCCCTGATCGTGATGGTCGCCGAGAAAGATCTTGGTTCTTCACTCCTGTTCTTCACTCTCTTCGTTGTATTGCTTTGGATATCAACGGGCAAAGCTTCGTATCTAGGAGTAAGTGCGATTCTTTTCTTTGGAGGCGCTCTACTCGCTTGGAGCCAATTTGCCCATGTAAAGGAACGAGTCGATATATGGATTCACCCATTCAATGACCCAACGGGAGATGGCTATCAAATCGTTCAGAGTTCATTTGCACTAGCAGAAGGCGGACTCACGGGCACGGGTCTAGGCGTCGGGAACCCCGAGAATATTCCTGCAGTTGAAACGGACTTCATCCTTGCCGCCATTGGTGAAGAACTTGGCCTCATAGGAACCACAGCAGTTCTAATACTATTTCTACTGATGGTCGGAGCTGGCCTCAAAATTTCCCTGATGTCTTCTCGGCCATTTGAAAAACTCCTATCGTCTGGGTTAACTACTTTGCTTGGATTCCAAGCATTTATCATTATTGCCGGCGTCGTCCGGCTTCTTCCCCTCACAGGAGTGACCCTCCCCTTTGTCAGCTATGGGGGGAGTTCTTTGGTGGCTAACTGGATCCTTCTAGCACTTCTGCTTCGGATCTCTGATGAAGCCCGTGGAAGTGAAACAGATGAAAACCCGACCTCAACGGAGGTCAGATGAACCGGAATATCCGAATCGTAGGGATTACCCTCGTACTTTGCTTCATAGCTCTTTTCGTGCAACTGAACCGAATACAGATTTTCCAACAGGAAGACCTTCAGGAAAATCCCAGCAATATGAGATCCGTGATTCGTGACTTCAACCGAGAAAGAGGAGAAATCTTCACAATAGATGGGGAGGTCATCGCAAAATCTCAGGAAATTGACGGACAACTGAAGTATGAACGGCTATATCCATTTGCCGACCTCTATGCCCACTCAACCGGTTTCTTCTCTTTCCAGTATGGTGCCGACGGGCTAGAGCGCTACTACAATGACCAACTTTCAGGCCAAACAGAAAAACAAAGATTCAGTAGCTTAGAAGATATTTTCACCGATACAGATACTTCTGCTGATCTCACAATTACCATCAACCATTCGATCCAGAAAACCGCAAAAGACGCTTTGGGTGAACGAAATGGATCTGTCGTCGTAGTAGATCCAAGAACAGGCGCAATTCTCGCATTTTGGAGTTACCCATCATATGATCCAACTATTTTCGGTTCAGCAGATCTCGAAAACGGGCAAAAGGCGTGGGACGAGTTTTCATCTCTTCCCTCCTCCAAAGATCCACGTTTGCCAAAGATGTATAGAGAGATATTCTTCCCCGGATCGACATTCAAGCTTGTGACAGCTGCTGCGGCTCTAAGTTCTTCATCGGCAACCCTGACCGAACCAGAATTTGAGGTACGAAACACCTATACACCCCCGCTCACCACATTTCCCCTACAAAATTTTGCTGGCGGTACATGCGGCGGCGACATACTCGAGGGCCTACGAGTTTCATGCAACACAACATTTGCTGAACTAGCGGCTGAAATTGTTGGCGCGGAACCCATGATCGAAACATCAGAAAAGTTTGGCTTCAACTCATCCCCCCCGATCGATCTACCCTCACCAGTTCCATCCATTTTCCCAGACGATTTTGGAAACCAGGTCGGCGAAACTGACAATGACCCACCTATCCCTATCCTTGAAAACACCCCAGCCCTTGCCCAGTCCGGAATAGGCCAATTTAATGTCAAAGCTACACCACTCCAGATGGCCCTCGTAGCAGCTGCTATAGCCAATGATGGGATCGTAATGAAACCACATCTCATGGATTCTTTCAGAGACCAGAACGGGAAAACCATTGAAACCTATAAACCTGTTATTTGGCAAAGTGTACTTTCGAGACAAGATGCACAAAGCCTCCAATTGGCCATGGAAACAACGGCCTCATCAGGGACGGCGACCAATTTGGCGATTCCAACCATAAGAGTCGGAGGTAAAACAGGGACAGCCCAGATTGACGCTGACCGCCCAAACGACACCCACGGTTGGATTGTCGGGTATGCCGGACCTCAAGATGGAGAGGCAACTTTGGCTATCTCCGTGATTATTGAATCCGTCCCTGGAGAAGGGCAGTTAACCGGAGGAGTCGACGCAGCCCCAATAGCCAAAGCGGTTCTCATGGAAGCCCTTAGAGTCCAAGGAATACTGGAATAGCTCCTGCTGTTTGGATCGTTCCGAAGATTACTTTTATGTTACTGAGTGCCGAGGGTGAACCTACCAGACCCCTGTTCGCTATTAAACTTTGACCCTATGTCTGAACAGGGGCCAATAATCCTAGGTGGAAGATATGAACTTCAGCGGCGGTTAGCTCGCGGAGGCATGGCAGAAGTTTTCCTAGCGCAAGATCAACTCCTTGGACGTCCCGTAGCGGTGAAAGTTTTGTTTCCCGAATTCGCAACAGATCCAAGTTTCGTAGAACGATTCCGTCGCGAAGCACAGGCAGCAGCAAACCTAAGCCATCCGAACATCGTTGGAGTCTATGACTGGGGCAGAGAAGGGAAAACATATTACATAGTCATGGAGTATGTCGAAGGCAGAAGCCTGTCGGAGATTATCCGCACTGAAGGCCCAATGCCAGCCATTCAAGCTGCAGAAATAGCCAAAGAGATCGCTGCCGCTCTCGGATTTGCCCACAAGAACGATGTAGTGCATAGAGACATGAAGTCTGGGAATGTGATTGTATCGAACTCCGGCCAAGTAAAAGTTGCAGATTTCGGGATCGCAACCGCGATTTCAGGGGATGGGCAAACTAATTTGACCCAGACAGGTGCTGTCATGGGGACAGCGACGTACTTTTCTCCTGAACAGGCCCAGGGAAAACCTCTTGATGGTCGAAGTGATTTGTATTCACTCGGGATCGTTATGTATGAAATGCTCACAGGAGCTCCACCATTTAGCGGGGACAGTCCTGTCTCAATTGCGTACAAACACGTCCAAGAGCAGCCAGAACTTATTTCAGCGAAGCGGCCGGGCGTTGCTGAGGCCCTTCAGGCAATCACCGCAAAACTCCTGAATAAAGAACCTGAGCAAAGGTATAGCCGTGCAGAAGAACTCCAATCCGATTTAGAAAAATTTCTTTCTGGGTGGCACTCCCTAGGCCCAGAGGGTCTTTCCGAAGAGACAGCTCCAGTTCAACAGGCCGATGATCCCGTCGAAGCTGCGACTACTCAAGTGAATCCGATCCAAACAGGTGCTGGATCCGGAGATCCGAATTACCCAGGGCCTCCGTACCCTCCCGAGTACTTCGACCCCTATGAACGCCACGATCGCCGCATTTGGCTGTGGGGTTTTCTCACGGTCGGCCTCCTCGTTGCCCTAGTCGCCCTCATCATTGTTTTAGTAAACGCAATCGGAAACTCCTCAGAATCAGATCCGGCTCCTGTACAAGCTGGGACACCTGCGGTGGTTACTTCCGATGGAGTCATCGTCCCGTTCGTTGTCGATCTCGGTCGAGATCAAGCAGTTGCTCTCCTACAATCCAGAGGACTAGAAGTCGGACGTCTAACGACAGAAATTAGAACAGATGTACCCTCCGACAGGATTTTGAGTCAGGACCCTGAACCCGGAACAGAAATCGAGTCCGGGGCAACCGTAGATCTCGTTGTTAGCGTCGGTCCTGAAGCAAAGCAGGTACCTGTTGCAGTTGGCCTAACACAAGAAGAGGCAATCAATCGACTACAAAATGAAGGTTTTCAAAACATCGAAATCTATACGATGAAGACAAACGATTACGACTTAGGCGTCGTCGCAGAGCAAGAACCAGAGGCAGGGTCCGCTCTAGAGCCCAACAATGTCGTCATTATCCGAGTTTCTGATGGTCGGATAAGCGATGTGATTCCTAATCTCGTCGGTAGGAACCGTACAGAGATTGACCAACTAATCGAAAAGGGTTGGACGGTCATTATAGAAGAAGTAGAAGTTGAAAACCCTGACGATGAAGCCGATATTATTCTCTCGATTTCTCCAATTGAGGGAACAGATCATAGCCTCGAAGAAGTTGTAACAGTGCAGGTTTCTGTAGGACCATCGACGATTACAGTACCATCTGTCATCGGACAATCTGCAGGTACAGCCGCGATTATTCTCGATGACGAGGGGCTATTTTTGGCACCACCCACTGACTGTGAAGTTGATCCAGAGTCACCCAGTATCGACAGAGTCGTTACTCAAGATCCTGCTGCGGGGAGTGACGTCGCGCCGGGAAGCACGGTAACGATATGTCTGGGTATCGCTTCAGAACCGGAGCCAACACCCACCCCTGACCCGGAACCGGAGCCAACACCGACTCCGGAACCGGAACCGGAACCAACACCGACCCCGGAACCAACACCTACCCCTGAACCGTAGGAAAGAAATTTACTACGAGCGTTATGACAAAAAATTCTTTATTAACGCTAAACCGTTCTTTGTGAGAATTGATTCTGGATGAAACTGCACTCCTTCAATGGGGTATTTGGTATGACGTAACCCCATTATGAGTCCGTCAGTTGATTCAGCCGAGATTTCAAGGTCACTTGGAAGAGATTCGGCTTCAACAATTAAAGAATGGTAACGGGTAGCTTGAAACGGATTTGGAAGATCATGAAATACTCCCCGGCCATCATGATGGATATCGGATGTTTTTCCATGCATCACTTCTGGCGATCGAACTATTTGGCCACCAAAGACTTGGCCTATGCATTGCAGGCCAAGACACACTCCCAAAATTGGGCACGTCTCCTTCATGCGCTCAATAAGTGCATTGGAAATACCGGCATCATCAGGAATACCTGGACCTGGACTAATTAAGACCCTGTCAGGGTTGAGCTTGACCGCCTCTTCCAGAGAGATTTTGTCATGTCTTACAACTATCGGCTCAACACCCAACTCACCGAGATATTGAACGAGAATATAAACAAATGAGTCATAATTATCAATAACGAGTATTTGCGGAGCCATTATGCGAGGGTAGTGGATCTTCAAGGAAATATGTCGGGAAATAACATTTCTAGTATGCCTCTCCTATCATGAGAGACATGGGAAAACCTCCTAAAGACAGAAAAAGCAACAGTCGCGTCACTGAAAAGGGAACACGACCTTCAAATCTCCCCCCAAGTGGAACTACTTCTATGGGATACATCTCTTCAAAGAAGATCAGCGCTCGGTGGGTCGCCCCGACGATGTTTTCCTTACTTGGGTTAGGGACGCTGATGATCATTGTTAATTATGTCGACCTTCTTCCTGGAGGTACGAATAATTGGTATCTCCTTGGTGGCTTAGGGATGGTGCTCGCGGGGATAATCACCGCTACCCAGTTACATTAAGTCGAGTTTTTCGACGAGAACCCTTCCCTGCGGCTACAAGTTACATACATGTAATTATCCCCATTTTTACTCACACCCTGTGGATAACTTAACTATTTCCGCATGTCAAACATCGTTCACATAAACAACACAGTCCACAACATCCTCAAAAGACCACAAAGTCTAAGGATTTCCGCCAAGATCGAAGCCCGATAGTTTACTCTTCGGAAATCAGGTCCATTTCCGCCATACAATGCCGAGGAGGTTCAGGATTTTCAGTGGTAGCGACAGTCATCCGCACCTCACTCCCACACAAAGAACATAAGTAGTTCAACTTAACTTTTCTTAATTCTCCTGCAGGAGGTGGATCGGGCAATGGTGTAGCAATAATCCGAAAGACACTCATCCCAATGCGAAAAATAGCATAACTAGCCACAAGAGCTCCGAGAACACTAAGGATCGTAACGAACACAGTTCCATCGTAGAGGCAGAACTCGAATCTTGTACCAATCCGATTTGTAGATCCTTCTCCCCAACCGTAAAAAAAGCGAAACGACGAAATTTCCACTCGCCACATCAAATAGGACGCACCTGATCAAGCATTCATAGTCGAAATGTGGCAATCTTTTAAGACACGTTTCGGTCAACCAGAAAGCAGTGAATGACTATGGAAATAGACTTAGCATTAACTATCCTCCGAGTGTCTCTAGGACTTACCCTCGCCGCACACGGGTATAACAAATTCTTCAAAGGAGGGAAGATCGAAGGAACTGGACGATGGTTTGACAGTATGGGAATGCGACCAGGTAAAGTTCACGCCTATTTCGCAGCATGTGGAGAGATCGGATCAGGACTCTTTCTGGCAGCTGGATTTCTTACCTCATTCGCGGCCCTCGGTTTTGTGGGGTTGATGTCAGTTGCGTATTGGACTGTCCACAGTAAAAACGGATTCATGGTTCTCAATGAGGGGTGGGAGTATGTCTTCGTCCTCGCCATAGGCGCAGTTGCGATCGCCATGCTTGGGCCCGGAGAATGGTCCATCGACCATGGAATCGGATGGGCAGACAACCTCGATGGGTATACCGGATTAGTTATCTCAGCTGGAGGTGGAGTAGCTGCAGCAGTGAGTCTTCTTGGCGCTTTCTACCGTCCTCCGAAACAGGAATCACCCTGACGGGAATTTCTAACGCTTCTCTCCACGCAGATCAAACACAACTTTGATCGCTCCTAAAGGACCCGCTTCTGCAGCATGGCGGATAGCTTGCTTATATCTATCAAGCGGGTAAGCGTCTGTTACAAGTTTCTCCAACTGCATATCCCGAACCAATTGAAAAGCTAAGTCATAACTGTTCGTTACTGTCCCATCAGGAAGCTTTTCAGTTCCATATGTGTAGGACCCAACCATTTCTATTTCTCGATGCCACAAGGGAGTCAGATCTACCTTGGCGACACCCGGCATGCCAAGCATCACCAATCGACCCTGCGGCCTCGTTATCTGCAGGGAGGTTTCGATAGAAGAAGCACTACCGACCGCATCAATTGTCACATTGCTCCCACCCGATAAGGCGTTGCCGATCATCTTGCAACCCGTTACCTGTCGAACAGCACGCTTTAGTTCACTAGGCTCAACTACCACGTCTGCCCCGAATTCTTCCGCTAACGACCGCTGCAGCGGGTATTTCGCCGCTGCAATAATTACTTCTGCTTCAGTAAATTTTCGAATTGCAGCAATACTACAAAGTCCCATGGTCCCTGATCCTTGAACAACAACGACATCGCCGGATTGGATTTGAGCCTTTAGGGCAGTATGCACGCCTCCAGCAGCAGGCTCGAGGATTACTGCCCCTTCATCTGAGATGTCTTCTGGGACTTTGTGAATTTGCGACTTATGGGCAACTAATTCCGTGCTCCATCCTCCCCCTGTCCCTGCGCAATACCCGATTTGTATACCATCGCCAATCGATCCGCTAAGAAGATAACCGTAATCATCGCCATCTCCAGGAGATGCTCCTTCAAAAGCGGGTTCCTCTCCTCTGCTTTCTGGCCCCAAAACCGGTTCAAGAGCCACTCGAGTACCATCTTCGAGTTCACCGACAACCTCGTGCCCCGGAACAAAAGGAAAAGAAACGAGAGGTTCAAAATACCGGCTGGACTTACCATCAACAGTTGCAAGGTCGCTCCCACAAATACCTGACAGCAAGGGAAAGACTCTCACCCACTCTTCATTCACTAACTTAGGAGGCTCAATGTCCTTTAACCGGAGAGGCCCAACTTGTGAGCCGATACCCGGCGAGACGCGTGAGCCTATCGTTGCCGCTGCATAGCGTAATTCTTTTCGTTCAAATACGAGGGCCTTCACACTCGCAACGTTAGAGCATTTCTTGACTTTTCGGACATGGACGACACAAATTTCATCCTCTTTGCTTCATTTTCTGATGATTTTTGGAAGATTAATCCGTATTCCTCCGACGAACTCTTGCCATAAATTCCACCAGAGACAAACATGTGCCAATCTACTTATAGGTTTATTGAACCCAAAAGGAGTGCAGACAGTGGATTTTGGAGATCTAGATGGCTTTGCCTTGGTTACAGGTGGAACCGGAGGGATTGGCTCATCTATTTGCCGACTGCTCGCAGAAAGGGGCAGCAAAGTTGCGTTTACCTTCTTTCAGAATGAACAAGCGGCTCAGACGCTCGGAGACGAACTTGGATCCTCAGGGAACTTTACGGCATCACAGTCACTAGACTTACGTGACGCTGACGCTATTTCTGCATTTATCGGTTCTCTTCAGGACCAGGGAGGAATCCATACTCTCGTCCACACAGTTGGTCCTCCAGTCCCCCAGATGCACCTTTCGAAGGTTTCCCCATCAGTGTTTGAAGAACATGTCGAATTAGAGATAAACGGGTTCTTTAACATAGTCCATGCTGCACTACCCCTTCTCCGTTCCAACCAAGGGAGCATCGTAGCTGTGACTTCGGCGGCAACTGACAGGTATCCGGTTCGAGATGGATTATCAGCGAGTCCTAAGGCAGCAGTTGAGATGCTTATTCGTGGATTAGCTGCCGAAGAAGGAAAGTTTGGAGTCAGAGCGAACGCTGTAGGGCCGGGGATGCTTTCGGAAGGAATGGCAGAAGAACTGATCGCCCGAGGTGAGTACAGTCAAAAAGATCTAGATGTTGCTACAGGGAACATTCCGTTACGACGTTTCGGGGAAGCACACGATGTAGCAGAAGCCGTATGTTTTTTGGCATCTAGACGCGCGAACTATATCAGTGGGCAAATCTTAAACATTGACGGTGGCTACACGGCATAAACCTTTAATTGCTGTTTCGAACAAGTGCTTCGTCGAACACACCTTGTAAACGCAACGCCAATTCTTCCATAAAGGCTTTTCGTTGAGGGGCTGTAACCCGTCCGCCGTGAGGATTAGATAGTTCCATTGGCTCTCCTACGACGTAGCACACGCGACTTCTTTTCGGAAACTTTGCGCCTGAAGGAAGGGCATGCTCCGTTCCCGCAATACCAACAGGAACGATTTTTGCACCTGTTCGAGCTGCTAAAAAAGCTGCACCATCAAAAACTTCTCCTACCTTATTACCTGTTTGACGAGTTCCTTCAGGAAAGACAACAATAGACTCTCCTGTTTCCAGAAGAGTCTGTGAAGCTTTTAAAGCTTCCCGATCACCAGCTCCTCTCGAAATCGGGATTCCTCCAAGAGCAGAGATAAGCCACCCAACTGGCCTCGGAGAAAATAACGATTCTTTACCTAAAAAATTCAGCCGCCTTTGCGTCAAGGTAACCAGCAATGGTGCATCTAGATTAGACCGGTGAACTGGAGCGACAATTAGCGGGCCAGGAGTTTCAAGATATTCTCTGTCTATTCCTTCTACTTTGCAATAGAACCGTCCGAAAATATGGGTCAAGAATAGCCAAACAAACCTATGAAAGCGCTTCCCGTTCTTTGAGGAAGCCACCGACAACGCATAATCTAAACTCGTCATCTGTCCTCTCGAAGAAGTCATCCTGCTCCATTCAGGGTATTCACATATTTACTAAGTTCATTTATGCTTCAAAAGTGGCGTGGGGTTGATTTTCTCTCAAACCAGTGGGAGTCACTCTGATGAATTCTGCTTTTTCCCAGAATTCAGGAATCGTCCGAGCATTGCTATAGCTCATACCGCTCTTTAAACCCGCAACAAGTTGAGTGATGACTTTCGAGACTTCCCCCTTATATGGAACAACCCCTTCGACTCCTTCCGGCGCTCTTTGTTCAAAGTATTCATCATCAACAGGCTCGCCGAATCGGTGGGCTCGGGCTTCGATCGCTTCAAAACTCGCCATCCCTCTAACACGCTTCACAAGTCCTCGCGGCGAAGATTCAACATCACCAGGGCTTTCCTTAGTTCCGGCAAACATCGACCCAATCATGACACTGTCAGCTCCAGCTGCGATTGCCTTTGCAATATCTCCAGATGACTTGATGCCACCATCAGCAATCACGGGGATAGGTATATCACTAGCAGAAAAGATCGCTGTTAGTTGAGGTACTCCTACTCCTGCAACTAGTCGAGTGGTGCAGACACCACCAGGGCCCACACCTACTTTGATTGCATCTGCTCCCGCTTCACAAAGATCTTCCGCCCCCGCCTCTGTAGCGACATTCCCAACAACCACGTCAGTATCAGGAAAAATATTCTTGAGTTCTTTCAAGGCATCTATGGAATGTTCAGCATGACCATGCGCGATATCCAAAACCAAAAGATCGACTCCGGATGCAACTAGAGCCTTACTTCGAATCACCGCATCATGGTCCGTTCCGACAGCGGCACCTACGACGAAAGAGCTATTTTCCATTTTGACATTTTCAACCATCTGAGCTTGTGAATCAACTGGCATAAAACGATGGATTATTCCCACTCCACCTAATTTTGCCAACGCAAGAGCCATTTCCTCCTCACATACCGTGTCCATATTTGCGGCAAGAATTGGAAGATCTATTTCGATGTTGCGAGAAAGACGAGTCGTCAAAGAGACATCTTGTCGACTCCGAATCGAGGAACGACGAGGGACAAGGAGAACGTCATCAAATGTCAATCCGGTCTCCAGCCTCTCTAATGCTTTTTTCCCTAATGTCACAGACATCTCCTGTGTTTATAATGTCTCACCGAAGTGAAGGCTATCGCAGTAAGAGAAGTATCGCCTCATATTCCAGTAATGAACAGCAATTTCGAACCTTAACTATTCAGTTAGACGTTTCGGCTTAATAAATCCGGCGTAAAATCAATGAAGTACCATGGAATCTGACGGCCCCTATTACGAAGATATGACACCTGGCATGGTGTTTCCCTCACCGCCAGCTGTCACTATAGATAACGGCATCGCAGCGGCGTATCAGTCGATCGCTGGAGAAGCACTCCCGCTTGTCCTTGATCAACAAATTTGCAAAGCGGTGACTGGGTCAACTTCACGGCTTGTCAGTCCAGGATTACTTCTACATCTTTCCATTGGAGCGAGCACCGTCGCGACCAAAAACGTCATAGCGAATCTTTTCTATAGGAACGTCCGCATCCTCCGCCAAATCTTCGTTGGTGAAACTATTCACACCGTAACGAAGGTCATCTCAATGAGTGACAGTGCCCCTCGTGAGGACAGGGAACCGAGGGGGAAAGTCTTGCTCAATATAACTACCACAGCAGATGGGGAACCTGTTCTCGACTATCAACGTTGTCCGTTGATCAGACTTAGAAAAAACAAACTTCCCGGATATAACGATGATCTCGGAAACAATCCGCTGCTAGAGCTCGAACCGTATAACGACCCGACTTTGCATAAATGGGATTTATCGCATCTCCCCGAGTCACCTGAAATGGAGACGGGGGTTACCGTAGATGATCCTTTGCGCGATGTTGTTACTCAGGCGTCAAGCCTCGTTCGACTGACCCATAATGTAGCCGCAGTACATCGGGACGCCGAAGCTTCACCTTATCCCCAGAGGCTTGTCTACGGAGGGCACACGGTTGCCCTTGCCCAAGCATCTCTCAGCCGGATGTTTCCTGGGGTAGCTTCAATTGCAGGTTGGCATACCTGTGATCACCTTGGCCCTGTATTTGAAGGCGACCTTCTGTCATTCCAACATAAGCCGATGCAAGAAATTTCTACAGGAAATGGTCGGCTTGTCGCCGTACAGGTTAAAGCTATTGCCCATCGAAACAATGCTGAATCAACGGAAGTCCTCGATTGGGTTCCAATCATCTTCATCCGTTGAGTAAAGAGGAACCACATATGTCTGACCCATTCCAATCATTCCGCCTTGATGGCAAAGTCGCTATCGTTACTGGAGCTTCAAGCGGTATCGGAGCACAAACCACGAAACTTTTTTCATCAGTAGGAGCTACTGTCGTAGCTGCTGCTCGAAGGATTGACCGTTTAGAACAACTAGCCAGCGAAACCAAGAACGTTGTCCCTTGTGCTTGTGACGTTACAGAAGATGATGATTGCGAGAACCTCGTGAAAACTACTTTTGAACAATTCGGGAAAATAGATATTTTGATTAACAATGCGGGAATAAGTGATCCTGTGCCGGCAATAGATGAGGATCTCGAAGAGTTTCGTCGTGTGATCCAGATCGACCTTGTTGCATGCTTTTATCTCGCCCAGCTCTCGGCAAGAATCATGCGGGAACAAGACACTGGCGGCAGCATCGTCAATGTCGCCTCCGTTCATGGTTTGGTGGGGTCCGCCCCGAACAACCAACCTGGGTATACATCTGCTAAAGGAGGTCTGGTAAACCTGACGAGGGAATTAGCTCTCGAATGGGCCCGATTTGGAATTCGCATTAATGCTTTAGCCCCCGGATATGTCACCACTGAACTTACAGATGAAATGATTGCTGGTGATAGCGGGAGGAAATGGATTGAACGCAATACGCCCATGCGTCGACCAGCATCAGTAAATGAACTCGACGGCGCCATGCTTCTCCTAGCTTCAGAGGCAGGGAGCTACATCACCGGAGAGACAATTGCTGTTGATGGCGGTTGGTTAGCGCGTTAGTGGACAATCAATGGTTAATATGCTCTCATGAACTCGAACTCTCTAACCCAATCTCTTGACCTAACAGGAAAGGTCGCAATCATCACCGGAGGTAGCCGCGGTATAGGGCGTTCCATAGCTATCGGTTTCGCTCAAAACGGAGCAAACGTCGTAGTTACAAGCCGGAATCTAGAAACCTGTGAAAGCACTGTAGAAGAAATCCAAAAACTCGGAGGCTCAGCAGTCCCCATATCAGCCCATATGGGAAGATTGCAGGAAATCAAAAGTCTTGTAGACCAAACAATCGAAGCATACGGGACGGTAGACATTATTGTGAACAATGCCGCAAATCCCCTAATGCTCGGAGTTGGGGAGATCACTGAAGAGGCTTGGGAAAAAGCACTGAACACAAATCTACGTGGTCCGGTTTTCCTAGTACAAGAAGCATTACCGCATTTAGAGTCTGGTTCAGGTGGATCGGTAATCAATATGCTGAGCAATGCAGCATTTATGTATTCCGCGAATCATCTTCTCTATACCGTCGCAAAATCTGGTCTTGATGCGGCAACGAGATCCATGGCGGCCCAGCTAGCTTCAAAGAATATACGGGTGAATGCCATGGTTCCAGGAACAGTTGATACTGATATGGTCCAAGCCATGCCGGAATCTTTTCAAGAAATGGCAGCCAAAGGATCTTTGTTGCGGCGAGCAGCCCACCCTGATGAGATGGTCGCTATGGCGATAGTGCTGGCTTCGGACGCAGGCAGTTTTATGACCGGTCATACTTACTTCGTTGATGGAGGACAGAGTTACAGGTGAAAAGTGCTACTTCATACTCTCTACTAGCTTCGGTAGACGTTGGTTGGGTCGAGCTTCTAGCTTCGTTGTCTCTTCTTGCAATAGCCTTGGTCGTTTCCATCGTCCTAAAATTACAGATCGAACAATCTGTCGTTATTGCTAGCCTTCGCGCAGCAGCACAACTTATAGCAGTAGGATTCCTGTTTACAGCAATCTTCGATCACCACTTAGCGCAGACATGGGCGTGGATCTGGGTAGCTGCGATGATCATTATTTCTACAATCGTTGTAGAACGAAGAGTTCCCGAAATCGATGGAATTAGAGTCCCGACATTGGTATCGATCAGCGCAGCGTCAGGAATAACGCTCGGAGTAATCTTTCCGTTGGGGATTCTCGATACTGGAGCAGTAAACATTGTGGTGATTGCCGGCATAACAATCGGGAATATCATGCCGGCAACCGTCCTCGCCGTTCAAGAACTTCACAATCAATTTCGACTCCGAAGCGGAGAAGTGGAATCGTTGCTAGCACTTGGATCAGACAAGACAAGCATTCGAAGGTATTTATGCCCGAACATCATACGAACGGCGATTACACAACAGATTGAACGAACAAAAGTCGTCGGTTTGATCGCTCTACCTGGTGCGATGACGGGCCTTCTACTAGCAGGCGTTGATCCAGTTGAGGCTGTCCTCATACAACTCATCGTCATGTATATGATTCTCGGCGGAACAGTTGTGACTGCAAGTATCGTTGTCTGGTTCGGTTCTAATAGGGCATTTACAAATGACCAGAGATTGTCGCAATGGACGAGCTACCAGTAAACCATCGCTGCTAACAGTCATCTTCGGAGAGAATACGGTTTCCTATCTCCATCGCTATTTCTGAGGGGGAGTACCCGGCAGTGTCAACTTGCTCAAAAGCTCCGTATGCGCGCTCACGTGCTTCGAAGAGTTCTTTGATGTCCTCTTCAAAGCTCTTTGAATCCAATAACGGCCTTTGACCAAGATTTTCTTCCTCCCGTAAGCGCTTGATGATTTCCTCTAATGGCGCCCGAAGGCAGAATATACGACCGTTCACAGAGAGTATTTCGGCGTTAACAGGGTCTAATAGTAGTTTCCCACCTGTAGCTATAACGAGATTCTCTCTCTGGGACAACTGTTGGCCTACTTCCCTCTCGCGATGGCGGAAAGCATCCTCCCCTTCTTTCGCGAAAATTTCTGGGATAGGGCCATAGAGGTCTTCAATGACCTGATCAGTATCAACAAATTCCTTTGACAACATTTCTGACAAGAGGAGGCCCACTGTGCTCTTTCCCGTCCCCATGAATCCAGTTAAGAGAATGTTGTTTCGTTGGGTCTTCTTGCTCATAGGAATATTCCCATACTAGATGTTTTCTCGAGTTCCAATAGGGGAATATTTATGATTGTCCTTACCAAAACAATGTTGGACTACCCCTATCGTTTATGTGAGGCTAGATTATTTTCATGATTATTGGCCTTCACCATGTAGCAATTTCAGTACCAAATCTTGAAAGAGCAATTGCTTTCTACGAAGATGCTCTCGGCTTTGAACGGGTGTTCCTCAATAGTTGGAATGGGGATAGGCCTCAGGCAGATACCGTTATCGGCGTGACTAAATCTCAGGCAAAGGTGGTAATGCTTCGTGCAGGGAATGCTTATTTGGAGCTCTGGGAATACGAGAATCCACAACCTAAATCACAGGATGAGGAATATTCACCAGCTGATCATGGGTTTGCTCATATTGCATTGCAGGTCAGCAATATCTACGAAGAATATGACCGTCTGATGGAAGCGGGCATGACGTTTCACGCCCCTCCGGTTCAACTTGGAGGGTCTGCTGCGATTTATGGACGTGATCCATTTGGAAACATTGTTGAACTGTATGAGCCCTCTGAAGAGCGATCTATTTGATCAAAGCACCAATACTGGTCGCTGAAATATTTTCCCTTTCAGAAAATAGCTGCTCCAATATTCCCGTAATAGCCTGATTTCCTTTTAAATGTCGGTACCCTCTAGTGCGGAAGGTTGCCAGAGCGGACGAATGGGGCGGCCTCGAAAGCCGTTGTGGCGCTTAGCGTCACCGTGGGTTCGAATCCCACACCTTCCGCCATTAACAAGAAATAATAATCAGGTCTTTCCCTTAGCTTGGGTTCTACGAAGTATCGGATCCGATGCGGCTAAGAGTCTGTCAGCGACTCGAAGCACCCTGCCTGCACCCCCCGGCATATCACTATCGATCAGGTTCCCCATAACTTGTAAGGTCAGATTTGCCATCGTTTGGCTTCCTACTGCAATCCGTAATCCCGATCTCAGTATTAGAGGATGTCCTATCAGATATGAAAACCTCCGGCCTGTTCGAAGGAAACTATCAAAGCGCTCTCCAATGATCTGGTCATATTTTTCCGGAGCTGTTTCAGGATTTTCGAGGAATAATTGGGCGATAAGCATTCCAGATTCAAGACTGTAATCTATTCCTTCACCGTTCATCGGGTTAATTAACCCTGCAGCGTCTCCAACGGCAACCCAACCTAGCCCACACCGTTTTTGGGATGTCATTGGGAGCCTCCACGCACGTGGCTTCTCCAGATATGGCCCTACATTCCATTCTTCTGATACATGGTCACGGTATAGGTCGCAGAGCCGGTTCAAGTTCAAGTTTTTGAATCCCCGCATAGTGGAAAGAGCTCCTACGCCTAGATTTACCGTTCCGTCCCCAGCCGGAAACATCCATCCATACCCAGGGATAGGAGTACCTTGAGGGTCTCGCATCGCCAAGGAAGCTTCTAAATAATTCTCGGCGTGCCTTGGGCTTTCGACATAGGTTCGAATAGCGATCCCGTATGGTTCATTTGTTTTCCGTTCGCTTCCAAGCATCCGCGCTACTTTTCCCGGAGCTCCAGAAGCGGCGACAACAAGATCCGCGGTCCAACGTTCATCTCCAACGGAAACACCCCGAACTCGATCTCCATCAAAGGTTGGGAGAGCTTCGCTATTGAAGTGCATGACGGCTCCAGCTTGCGAGGCAGCCTCTATCAAGTGGGCGTCAAGTTTCTTCCGGACCCAGACCGCACCATAAGAGGGAAACTTGCTCGCAGTTGGCCACTGTAACTCTCGACGAGTTTTTCCAGCAATCATTCTCAGGCCGAATATTTTATGTGCCCCAGTTGCACTGATACCTAAATCGTTTAAGGCACCCATTGCCCGAGGGGTTAACCCATCACCGCATACTTTGTCCCGCCCATAGCCAGCTTTTTCAAAAATAGCGACGGAAGCCCCACCTTTAGCTGCTTCGATAGCCGTTGCAGCACCTGCTGGGCCTCCGCCTATAACAATGATGTCAAAATGATTCACTTCTTTAAGCGTGCCAAATCATCGGCGAGAATGCGTAATCGGACAGTCCCTAATATTTGAAGACCAATTATTCGCGTTTCTTCTCAAAGAACTCGTGCAATAACAAAGCGCATTCCTCTTGAAGAACGCGTCCGACAACCTCGAACTCATGGTTCAGGCGCGGATCACTTCCGATATTATACAGACTGCCTAACGCTCCACTTTTCGGATCATCCGTTCCGAAAATAACTCTTCCAAACCGTGCTAGTACGGCTGCGCCTGCACACATAGAACATGGCTCAAGAGTAGAGACAAGAATCGCTCCATCCAATCTGGAAGAATCCAATTTTCTCGAAGCTTCCCTGATAGCAAGCATCTCAGCATGCGCTGTTGGATCATTCGACATTTGTCGCTCGTTGTGACATGAAGCTATGACCTCTCCATTGAGAATAACCAATGCTCCTATAGGGAGATCATCATGAGCCAAAGATAGCTTTGCTTCCGCTATGGCGAGCTTCATCCATTCCTCTTCACTACTCATAGTTCCGTCCCTTTCGTTTTCAAAAATCCTTTAGTAGCCCGCATCACAATTCGCTTTCAAGGTACCGGCCAGTCTCTTCAACATGCGCAATCAATGACCGGAAATACCACCTTTCACCTATTCGGACATATTGATCTTCGTAATGGCCGATTATGCGGAAAAATGATCCGTCGGTATGGGAGTACAGCATGATGAAACGCCACGACCCTTCTGCTTCATCTCCGGAAATATTGATAACTGGATTTGTAACCATATGCGCGGAATGTCGGATAAATCCTGCGGAACGAAGAGAGAACATAAATTCTGCTATCGCGCGTTTACCTACCTTAGGTTCAGTACCAGCTGAACCTATTTTTCCCTTTTGCTGCCAAATGCCATCTTCGATAAACAGTTCTGCGACAGCTTCACCATCATGGTCGTCATCGCATGCTGCGCAGTATGCGGCCTTCAATCTTCGAATAACTTCGATGTCCTCAAGTCTTTTTAGTCGCTCTTCATGGCTTTTGGGATCTAGAGTTCCAACTAGTTTAAGGATGCGCCTGCCGGCAATCTGTTCCGATCGGTGCCACCATTGTTTCAATTGTTTCATATGAAGTTTTCCTATTGATCTTCTAGAGTGAGACCACGGGCGAGCTATATTTGCAAGTTACTGCAATCTTCCCCAAGTTTCTAAATGAAAGAGATGGACAATGACAGAAATCTTTGGACAATACAACGATCAGTTTGAAGGTGTAGCAGATGCTATGCGGAAGAATTTTGAGGATCATGGTGAGATAGGAGCATCAGTCGCTGTTGTGCACAATGGTGAAATGGTTGTCGATATTTGGGCTGGTCATACAAGTGCTGAGAAAACTGACACATGGCAAGAAGACACCATTGTGAACGTTTGGTCGACGACAAAAACGATGATGGCTATTTCAGCACTTGTTCTCGTAGATCGAGGAGAATTGGATATGTTCCGGCCCGTCGCGGACTATTGGCCAGAATTCGCAGCAAATGGGAAAGAACAAATCGAAGTCCGCCATCTCATGTCACATACTTCAGGAATATCAGGGTGGGCGGAACCAATCACGATGGAAGAGGTCTGCGATTGGGAAAAATCCACAACCATGCTAGCGGCCCAAGAGCCTTGGTGGGAGCCAGGAACAGCGTCTGGATACCACATGCTCAACCAAGGCCATCTAGTTGGAGAGGTCATCCGAAGAGTAACCGGACAAAGCATAGGCACATTCTTCGCCCAAGAGATCGCCGGTCCACTGAACGCGGATTTCCATATTGGCCTCAATGAAGAAGAATTCCATCGAATCTCAAATGTTATCTACCCTACAGACGAAGCATCAGATCAATTGGAGCAGTTCAGAGAAGTCATGGAGGAATACGAAATAAGTCCTGAGGTCGCTATGAAGACATTTATGAATCCAGCGCCGGACGCAAATTCAGCATGGACTGACTGGTGGAGGAAAGCAGAAGTCCCAGCAGCCAATGGTCATGGTAACGCTCGGTCTGTTGCAACGATTCAAGCCCTCATCTCCAATGGAGGAGAAATGAATGGAAAAAAACTCCTTTCTGACCAAACAATCGACCTAATATTCCAGGAACAATCAAGTGGGATAGATCTTGTGCTCTTCACTCCATTGCGTTTCGGCATTGGATACGGCCTACCTGTTGACGAGTTTCCATTTCTCCCCAAAAATAGTCAAGTTTGTTTCTGGGGTGGCTGGGGAGGTTCTCTGATCATCAATGATGTGGATAACAACCTAACCATCAGTTACATGATGAATCGAATGCTCACTTCCATCATGGGTGATGAACGAGGAGCTGCGGTCATTGACGCTACCTATAAAGCACTCGAGTAGTAGATAGATCCCAACGCGGAGGAGGTGGGATTCGAACCCACGGTGGGTTGCCCCACACACGCTTTCCAAGCGTGCCGATTCGGCCGCTCTCGCACTCCTCCAATCAGTACTTAAGAGTACCAAATGAGTTTTCAGGCTACCGTTCGATGCCAATATGCGCACGCTTCAAATAGTTTCAGGCCATGATTTGGAACATAAACCCTAAAGCAGCGTGCCGGAATGGCGAAAGACGCTGCACCGTATACGATGGAACCACATCCGTTTCGGAATGTGACGATTGGGTTCTGTGCAATCAGTGCCCGTGAACCGAGTCAGGGCCGGAAGGCAGCAGCTCTCAGCGGAATCACCGATGTGCCGCAGGTAGCCTGATCGTCACTTTCGGGAACGGATGGTTTACTTTAGAGAAATATTTGTTTAGAACTTCAATTACTTCACCTCATGACCTATAGCAGGACTAGGATTCCTACATGGCATATCAGTCCCTCTATCGTCGATATCGGTCAGGCCGGTTTAACGAGTTAGTAGGGCAAGAGCATGTTGTGACCGCGTTAAAGAATGCCATTTCTGAAAATCGAGTAGGTCATGCATATCTATTTAGTGGGCCAAGGGGGACAGGGAAGACCAGCACGGCTCGGATCCTTGGAAAGGCATTGAACTGTACTTCCTTGGAATCTGATGGGGAACCATGTTGCAAATGCGACTCCTGTATTTCTTTTGCTGAAGGAACGTCATATGACCTGCACGAATTAGATGCAGCTTCCAACAATGGAGTTGAAGCTATCCGCGATCTTATTTCAAAGGTTGCATTGGGGTCACCGGGCCGAACCAAGGTGTATATCCTCGACGAAGTCCATATGCTGACGTCCGGAGCTGAAAATGCTTTGTTAAAAACATTGGAAGAACC
>CAZMAW010000015.1:0-40467 GCA_964564495.1 uncultured Candidatus Nemicrothrix sp. | reverse complement strand
AGCATCTGACTACGGATCAGAAGGTTGGGGGTTCGAGTCCCTCCGAGCGCGCGAAACCTATAAAACAGCTACACATTCGATAATGTCTACATATGGTGATTCCAATTCCGGACTCAGCGTTTTTCCCACCGCGAGAGGGAAATGCTATAACTCCGCTGGTCGACGGTGGCATTGCGTTTGATCGTATCGCTTCAACAATTGAATCAGCGACATCTTCACTATGGGTATGTGTTGCTTTCCTTGAACCTGAAGCAACATTCCCGCAAGGGAGGGGGACCTTCTTTGATCTCCTTGATGGTGCCACATCTCGGGGGCTCGACGTACGGGTACTCTTCTGGCATCCGGAAGGCCCTTCGGCTGATGCTGACGACACGTTATGTGCAGATGCGGAAACGACACAAATGCTCTCCATTAGAGATACACGGTGGCAGGCGCGCTGGGATGCGGTTGGGATGAACTGCCAGCATCAAAAAGTTTGGATCATTGATGCTGGAACTCCAAATGAAACCGCTTTTGTTGGTGGGATCAACATCACTCAAGGGTCAATGGCCAATTCGACTCATGAAGAACCAACGTTTGGAGAACGTAACGAAAGATACTCGAACATTCATGATGTGCATTGCCAAATACAAGGACCTATCACCAGCGACGTTCACCAGAATTTTGTTATGCGGTGGAACCATGCATCAGAACAGGACAAAGAGTATGGGAGCTGGCCGAAGACCGGAACCAAAAACTTGCCCGAAGTAGATGGTGTTGCTGCTGAAGCCGGAAATGTAAAGGCGCAGATAACTCGGAGCATTCTTCCAAACTTGTATTCCGAGATGCCTGATGGGGAAAATAGTGTGCGGCAGCAGTATCTTGAAGCTTTCGAAGCAGCTGAGGAATATATTTATATCGAAAATCAGATTTTCTTAAGCAGAGCCTGTCTAGACGTGATCCACCGGACACTTGAAAGAGGAGTGCCGGTGCTCGCTTTAGTCCCCGCGGATCCTATGCCAGAATTGTCCGCTGCCCGTGCCCATCCTGGTATCGCGGCGGCATATGAGGCTTTAGCTAAATGCGGAGAATACCCGAACTTTTGCCTTGCTGCTCCTGCGACCCTTCGGACATGGGGGTATGAAGAAATATATGTTCATTCAAAAACAGCGATCATCGATGACGCTTGGGCAACTATAGGTTCGACAAACCTTGTTTTTTCTTCATTTCAGGGAGATACGGAAATGAACGTTTCCTTCTGGGATACTCAAACGTCACGCGCATTCCGAACCCTACTCTTTAATGAGCATGGAGGGTTCTCTTCCGCTGAATATGGCGGACGTGAAGCTATCGAAGAACTGATAGAAATAGCTCGCCGTAACAGGAACAAGCGAGAAGAAAACCAACCTCTACAAGGTTTTCTTTATGCTATTTCACCAAATAATTGGGCGAAATAAAGTCTGGCAACGATCTGGAAGGTTGGGGGTTCGAGTCCCTCCGAGTGGGCTACCCATCCTTAAAAGTAGACACTTTATAAAAGCTTCTACCGTCAGCGTCGGGTAACCGTGACCGGAAGTTTCGCGTAGCCGTGGACGAAACTTGAGAAGACCCGTTCTGGTTCATCTTGTATTTCGATACGTTTGAAGCGTTGGAGGATCTCCTCCCAGAGCACTCGTAGCTGAAGCTCTGCGACACGGCTGCCCATGCAGAAGTGGATACCGTATCCGAATGAAAGCTGCCTGTCGGCGTTGTGGCGTTGAACGTCGAGCACGTGCGCGTTCTCGAAAACATCTTCGTCCTGATTGGCGGAGATATACCACATCAGTAGTTGGTCGTTTTCTTTGATCTGTTTGCCGCCGAGTTCGGTGTCGCGAGTGGCGGTCCGGCGCATGTATGACAAGGGGGTCTGCCAGCGGATTACCTCAGGCACGAAATTCGTTATGAGGCTTGGATCGGCGAGGAGTTTGTCGTACTGGTCGGGGAATTTGTTGAGCCCGTAGACACTACCGGTCATTGTGTTGCGGGTGGTGTCGTTGCCTCCGACGATCAACAATAACAGATTACCGAGTTGTTCCATCATGGGGATATCTTTTGTGGCTTCACCGTTAGCCAACATGGACACAAGATCAAATCCAGGGTTTCCACGACGTTCCTGAAAAAGTCCGTCAAAATAATGGACGCACTCAATAAGTTCATCAATCTTTTGTTGCTGGGTTTCAACTACACCGCCGGGGCCGGGAATAGCGAAAACAATGTCTGACCAGCGGGTGAGTTTGCGGCGGTCATCCATGGGGAAGTCGAACAGGGTCGCCAGCATGAGAGTGGTGAGTTCAATTGAGACGGTATCGACCCAGTCAAACGTCTCTCCGTCGGGGAGGGAATCAAGTAGTTCAGCTGTGCGTTCTCGGATCATTGGCTCGATGTTGCGTAAATTGCTGGGTGCTGAAACACTCCGCACTGTCTTGCGTTGTTCGGTGTGGGTCGGAGGGTCCATTGCTATGAAGGTTTGTATCCCCGACTCGATCTCATCGGCGGTGGCGATCTCTTTCACGCCTAGGGTGATACCCTTTGCCGACGAGTACGTCTCCCAGTCACCGTCAACGTCCCGCACATCGTCATACTTGGTGATTGACCAGTACCGTCCTGACGTTTCAAGTTCGTTGAAGTGCACCGGATCTTCGGCTCGGAGTCGAGCAAAGTGCTCCTGCCACCGTTCTTCCTTGAACAGGTGGGGGTTCGCCGGGTTGATATCAGCGATGTTCATATCGGCTGCTGCTGGGACACCTTCCCCGAGTTCGGCCATTTCCATCTCTGGTGTGCGGATGGTCGGATCAAAGAAATCTGTGCTGTTGGTTTCGGCGGTATCAGTCATGGGATCACTCTTGTTTACCTGTTAGCTTACATCTCGGCGGCTGTTCTGCACTAATCTTCGCAATCAAGATTCTCCCCGAGATATGCATATTTTTCGTCAATAAACGACTTCAGGCCAAACATAACGGTTCCCCCTCGGTTTGGAGGATTCCCCTCTTGCGGTACTCCCCCTTCAATATTGGGCGGTCGAACTTCTTCGCCTTTGAGAAATGGGTCTTCGGTCACAATGTCAACATTGATGTTGGACGCAAATTCTTGATCTGTGTACATTTTGTTTTCATCCATGTACACAGAGCTTTCAATGAGTGATGCGAGGCCATCGATCATCGGGTGGAGGTACTGGGGGGTGAAATATGTTCCGAGGATGCCGCAGATCTCGTTCGTATATAACTGGAAGAGTTTGTCGCTTTCGAAAATTCGTTCGAGAAGAACCTTTTCTGGATCTCTAAATGTTATGGGAAGTTCAGTAATGGGTTCTCGTACCCCATAGGCGAAAGCTCCGAAAGCTTCGTTACCGTCCCATTTGATCCATTGCCATTGGCTGGTTTGCATATTGTGGTAGAGGTAGTAGTTCCTTCCACTGAGGGTATAACTGTCGAGGTTTGAGAAGAGGTTGTCTAATGCTGCTGAACGGAGGAAAAGTCCCAGATCAAGGTATTGTTCAATTTGGTTTTCAAATTCCTCAGATGATGCACTGTTAATGAAGTCCAGGAATGTGAGCAAGTCTGTCCAGTCATTTTGTTGTTCGTTGTTCTTTATTTCATATGCCTCTTCATATGCGGTCTGGTCGGGGCCAAAGTATCTTAAGTCGGCGCCATCTCCTCCGGCTTTGAAAAGGTTCCCGCCATCATCTCCGATGGTCCAATCTAGGAACTGGTCGTCGATTTGTTCGACAACCGTGTAGAGGCCCCAGTGTTCACCGTTGAAGTAGACGTTTGCAAAGTTTGTCCTAGGGGCAAAGCTTCCTGCTGATCTGCTGACGTCAAAAAAGATTTTTTCTCGGAGAAATGAGGGATCTTTGAAGGCATTACTGAAGTTGAGCTTTTTTAATCCGTCATGGTTCTGTCCTACGATGTACTCGTTGAAATCGATTTTGAATGGTTTCTTTTTTCCTGGGTGAGCCATGCTGGAATTACCCTTTAAACGGATTCCAACATTTTCGTATCCATGGGTTCCACTGGCATCAGTTATCGTCAAATCCGCTGGGATATATTCACTTGCTTCATAGTTTTCATTCAGTGTCCGGAAGAAGTTTTCTTCGGAGAATGTAAGCTCGATTGTGATGATTTGGTCCTCTTTGAAGACTGCTTCCCCTGTCGTATCTCCTGTGGGTTCTTCCCCTGTGGATTGTTGGTGGGGAGTCGATGTTTGCGTTTCAGTCTGAACAGGCTCACTAGAGTTTTCTTCTGAATTCTTTCCGGAGGAACATGAACTTGCTGCAAGAAATACCAGAAGCATGATGCTGATGGCTCGATATGACTTGGGTTGCAGGTGCATGAGGGCACGGTACTTGTAAAAACTTCATGTACGGCATATCTAAAAAAAATTTATACCGTATTTTCTTCACCATGACTTTTAATTGAGAATAATTCTCATTAATATTGGGGTATGGATACATGGCTTCTTTCAGTTATATTTTTCGTCGTTTCTATTGTCTGCGCTGGAATCCCTTTCTATTTTCAAAGAAAAATCTCTTCAAAACAGTTAGAAACCCTAACTGGTTTGGCTTCCGGACTCCTCCTCGTGTCAGCGATCCTTGTTGTCCTTCCGGAAGGTTTCCATATCGCGTCCGTAGGGGGAGACGATGGAGGTGCGTTCTCCCATTCCCCTATCGTCCTTGGCCTAGCAGCGTTAGTTGGTTTCTGCTTCATGATGCTGCTTGAGGGTTCTGGATTCGGGCATGCTATCCATGAAGAACACCACGACCATATGGCTGGGCATGGACATGGGCATATCCATCATCCGGTGTCCGGCCCAGTTTTAACCCTTGGTCTATCTTTTCACGCGTTAGCTGATGGACTTGCTGTAGGAGTAGCCGCAGCAGCTGGGGAAACATCGTTTTCTATTCTGGTAGCAGTTGGGGTTCTTGTGCATCGGATTCCTGCTGCTCTAAGTTTGGGACTCTTTTCTCTCCATGAGCCAGGAGGGATCAAACGGGCGGCGAGAGGAATTCTAGTGTTTTCTCTTGCTACCCCTATCGCAATTATTGTTTCCTACTTTCTTTTTGATGATGCCAGCAACGGTTTTCTCGCTATTGTTCTCCTCTTTTCTGCTGGAACGTTTATTTATGTCGCCACTGTGGACACTCTTCCCGCTATCCACAACCCCGAAACCGGACGGCGCTCGATCCGTAATGTCCTTGGGAGCGCAGTGATCTACGCAGCTATTCTTCTTATCTGTCAGAGTGCAGGGGTTTTAGACCACTCTCATGTCCATGATGAGCACCATGGGGAAGAACACGACGAGGATTGAGATCTAGGGCTTTAGTTGTTGGGGCAGGGCCGCACGGTAATCTCGTACGTGGCGGTACTTTCATTTCCCCGAACATCCACCGCGCGTAGTATGAAATTAGCGACTGGTACTGTACCGCTTTCTAAATCGTTCAAGGTTCCAACCCACGTACCCTGCAGGAGTTCTAATTGGGTAGTTTCCGTATTCACTCCGTCCTTAGACCACACCACTTCAACCTGTGAGAGTTCCGTATCATCAAATATCGTTGCAGAAATTGAAACCTGGTTCGTGGAACAGCTATTCCCTACGGCAACAATTGCTGAAGGATTTGCGTAAAAGAATTCAATAACTGGAGCAACTTCGACCGATCCGGTGAGATCAACTGCGTAGACTTCTCCATCCCCTGATACAGACAGTATTCCGCTGTAGTCATCCTCACTTAAGTTGGATCGTTCAAAGATAATCTTTACGCTTGTCGATGAATTCGCGGCCAATGTTCCTCCTGTGACCGTGGGGTAATAATGGGTCGTATCTGTAGCCATGGTCCATTCGATCTCGGTTTCACCGGCATTAGTCAACGTAATTTCCCGTGAGTTGGATTGGTCGCCAAATGCTAGCTGCGTTGCCCCGACGGTGAAATTCGTTTGTGGTTTCGGAGTAGGGGTTGGATCTGGCTGTTCCGGGGTTGGATCCGGCTGTTCCGGGGTTGGATCCGGCTGTTCCGGGGTTGGATCTGGCTGTGGTGGAACATCAATATCCTTGATGATGAATGACAGTGAGAATGCATTCTCTAGGTTTGGATTGCCAGAAGACTCCCACACGTATCTAATTACGCAGACCTTGTCACCCGCGGCTTCTCCATCGGGTATAGCAAAGTAACTTCGTCCTTTAGTAGCATCCCAATCATCGCTTCCCCATTTAGCGATCAAGTGCTCGGATGGGACATCGAAACTGGGGCAATCCTCCTCGACTGTTCCGAGGAGAGTTACCTCTCCCACAGGTTGAGTCGAGAGAGAAACATCAAGTGAGCAGTTTTCTCCTTCGTTACAGATGAGGGTCAGCTCGGTTGGGACGACAATGAGATCTTCGTTTGCAGTTAGTTGAGATGGATCCGGATCTTCAGGAACTGGCGAAGGCGCTATCGCGGGAACATTGCCTGATCCGATAGATTCTGAAGAACTACCGTTATTCCCTTGTGAACCGACAGCTAGAATCACGGCAATAACGGCTGCAGAAACAGCAATGACCCCGCCAGCAACGATGGTCATAAGAGCAGCGAAACGTCCTGCGATTGATGCCTTGATTGGGAAGCCAGTTCCCGAATCCCATGTCCAGTTGGTTGAAGATGGGTTTGTGTAATTTGGTGGATTCCCTTTGTAAGCCGACTCAACGGAAGTAAGTGTCCGACTTCGGAGTGAAACAGGAATAATGACTGCTGGTAGCGCCGCAGCGATTGAACCTGGGGCGCAGGCAATGGCTCGGCGTTTGGTGCAGGTGTCACACTTCTCGATATGGCGTGTGACCTTTGATCGGACTTCCAACGTGAATTTTCCATCCCAATCTGAAAGGAGCTCTTCAAGTTTGTCGCAGTCGTCGCGGCCTAATCGGGCAACGAGAAGTGACCCGACCGCTTTTTCCATCCGGTCGCGCATTCGGGAGGTGAGAACGTGGACGTGGGAAGTTTTGACGCCGAGTGCTTCTGCGAGCTCTTCGCCTTCTAGTCCCTGCATGGATAGTTCGAGGAGTTCACGATCTCGTGGCTGTAGCGCGTCTGCGGCGTCCCAGACGAGCGTTTGTAGTTCGTCTCGAACAAGTCCTTGGTCGTGGTCGGGGAGGTCAGCTGCCATATCTGGGACCTCGCGATCGTCGCGCTTTGAACGTTGTCGGGTTCTCGTCATGACCTCGTTTCGGGCTATTGCAAAGAGCCAAGGTCGTAACCGTGACGGGTCTCGAAGCTGGTCCAGTCGTTGGGAGGAACGGAGAATAACGTCGTGGACAGCGTCTGCTGCTTCTTCGCGATCGCGAAGAATTGAAAAAGCAAATCCGAAAAGCCTGTCCGCGTACCGGTCGTAGATGTGACCGATGGCCGCCTGGTCTCCTTCGCGCGCGGCTAGGACGAGTTCGCTGTCGCTTTTTTTCACTTGTGTACCTCATGCGGCCTCGTCTCTTGGAACGAGGCCTAATTTCTTCTTAGTTCACTCGCTCTCTGTTGTTCAACAGATAAGACGAGTTCATGTCCTAATCCTTACACCCCTAGGTCGCTTATATTGCATTCCTCTCCTGTTTTTTCTACCACGCAGCCCGTAGGTTCTCGAAAAAAATTCTGTCGAGATTCGGCTACACGCTGGTAGATACGATTTCGGATTGGAAGTGGAATTATCCACAGAACGGGAGCCCAGACCGCATACTGCCATTTCATTCGTAGAAGGCACCGAACGACCGCCGAGGAACAGGCGTGAATCCGATGGCCCCCCAGAAATAGCAGGCTATCGATCTGTTGGAATTCGGGCGGTAAATCTTCTACTAAAGCCCTACCCCGATGGCTTTCGATAGGGATGAAATCCGGTGTTCTTCTAGGTCTCATGCGAGGTCGGATAACTCCAACTAGGCGATTGCATAGTCCACAGCCGCCATCAAAAAGTACTATGCCCTGTTCAGGCATTTATCCACCATCCGCAGTTAGGTTTAAGTTTGAGGAACAGATTGAAGTCTAATTGAGAATTAGTTCATATAGACACCAGTAGCTTCCATCAATTGTGGCGTGAGCTTAAAATATCTCAGTAACCATTTCCGATGTGGTGAGTTATATAGAATACTTTCAATAGTATGAACTCTATACTCTTAGGTATCGTCGTGGGTTTCGGTATAACCCAGGTGGCTGTTTTCTCTACGACTCTGTATCTCCATAGAGAACTCACACATAAAGCGGTTACTTTTCACCCCGCAATAAATGAGGTATTCCGTTTCGCTATATGGATAACCTCGGGAATCCGACCACGTCAATGGGTGGCTGTCCATAGAAAACACCATGCCCATACCGACACCGAGGAAGATCCGCATTCACCGAAATTACTCGGGTGGAAAAAAGTACAGCTCATGAACGTCTTCCTCTACCGAAAAGCGGCAAACGATGAAAAAACGGTCATGAGTTACGCCCGTGACCTTCCTCAACGAACAACCGACCGGTATTTCTACGACCATGCAATCTTGGGAGGAGGACTGCTTTTCGCTGGGTTGGTGTTCGCCTTTGGAATCGTAACTGCTGGTGTCGCATTCAGTTTTCATGCGGTGCTCTATTTGGGGTTAAGCGGTTCAGTGAATTCTGTCGCCCATCACTTCGGAAGAAAAACCTATGAAACCAACTCTGGGACAAACGTGACATGGTTGGCGATTCTTACCGCTGGAGAAGGATTTCATAATCATCATCATGCCGCACCGACAAGCGCCAGATTCTCTCGCCGTTGGTTCCAAGCTGACCCTGGATGGTGGGTAATCAAAATCTTATCCTTCATGAACCTTGCTGATATACGGCATTCCGATGTTGACAAGCTGGCTTCTCGGACCCAAAAATCCACCAATTTTGTAAATATCTGAGAAAACTTCACTCTTATTGTCCCTGTTCAAGAAGGGGTTTTCATTTTTTTGTACAAGAATTTGATTTGGGGTGTTAGAAACACCCTTTCTTGTTGTCTACCTAGCACAAACAAACAGCCTAGGAGGCAAAAATGAATACAAAAACAAACACAACAAATACCAAAATCCGGAGGGCGATAGCGTCAGTTGCTCTCGTAGGAATGGGAATGGCCACAATGTTCACAGCAACAGCGTCAGCCATCGAAATGGATCCAATCGATTTCGAATTCGAGGCGGTAGAAATTATAGAACTTCCTTTGTTCCCTACGACCTCAGTTAATTTGGTCGAATGTTACTCAAATGATTCAGTTATTGCTGAAGATCATGAAGGATTTACTTTCCAAGTCGAAATTTCAAATAACTCTTTTTCCACACAAGATTATGTAGTGGAAGTTTGGGTGAATGACGACTTCGATTCAAGCTATTCTCTTCTGTCGGAGACAGTAACCGAACTAGGGGTAGAACCTGGTGAGACTATGGAGGTCTTCAACGATCCACACGAAAGCGTAAATGTAAAAGTATATTACGCCGGTGTAGCCATACCTTTCTTCGATGAAATTACACGAAGCTGTGATGAAATTGCTGCAGAAGAGGCAGCCGCTGAAGCACTAGCCGCAGCTGAAGAAGCAGCCGCAGCCGCTGAAGCAGCAGCCCAAGCCGCTGAAGAAGCAGCCGCTGAAGAAGCAGCCGCAGCTGAAGCAGCCGCAGCCGCAGCCGCAGCCGCTGAAGAAGCAGCCCAAGCCGCTGAAGAAGCAGCCGCTGAAGAAGCAGCTGAAGCAGCCGCAGCCGCAGCCGCAGCCGCTGAAGCAGCAGCCCAAGCCGCTATCGACCAGGCAAATGCTGAAAGGGATGCAGCTGAAGCAGCTCTCGCTCAGGCAGAGGCTGAGAAAGAACTAGCACTAGCTCAAGTAGAAGCAGAAAAAGCCAAAGCTGATGCAATACTTGCCCAAGTTCAAGGTCACGAAGATCACGAAGGTCACGAAGGTCACGAAGGTCACGAAGAAGCAGCAGAAAGCACTCCAGATAGTGAAGCATCTGACGAAGAACTCGCCGTAGGTGAAGACCTCGAAGAGCATTCAAAGTCAGGAATGTCCGGAGTTGTACTCGGCCTGATTATCGTCCTTGGACTCGTCGGATTAGCCGCAGTCACCGGAGCTGTACTTAACCTTCGGAAACAACGCTAAAGATCTCAACAACATTGTAAAGAGTTGAGGAAATCAGGAGCCAGCCCCACGGGGCTGGCTCCACGGTATTTTCAAGTGCAATAGAGAGGGAAATCCCCAGTTTAAATTGATCTACCTGCTATCCGGCCTTCTCGGATAGCTTCTAGAATTGTTCTAGGAGCCGACGCATCTCCAATAACTTGAACGTTCAAATAGTCAAAAGTTTCGGTTAACTCATTCGCGAGGCTATCAATAGTTTGGTTACCTACGGCAGCGATTATCACATCAGCGTTTTCTGTCCTCGTCTGCCCGGAGAGAGTGTCTTGGACATGTAGCAATCCATCGGAAATATTCACCACAGCTGTATTTGGAATCATTTGTATTCCTTTGTTCGCTAATCTGCGCAGGGTTCTCACCATTGTTGCTTGATCAAGGAGACTCCCAACAAAAAGCTTTGGAGTAAGAATTGTCACCTCCGCTCCAACGTCTTTCAATGCTTCCGCTGGAGCATATGCGGGGAAATGGGCCACTTGATCTACGACAATGACGTTCTTTTTTGCATACGTTTTGGGTGAACCCATCACTTCTATCGGAGCGATGACTGGGATAGATCCATCACTAGAAAAAGGTGAAGTTCTGGGTTGTGATCCAGTCGCGATGATGACCACATCTGGTTCCAAGTCATCTATTGCAGATGCGTCCATGGTTGTTTCTAATCTGACATCTACCTCAAGCCTTTGGAGTTCATCAATTTGGAAATCAATGATTGTTCCGAGTTCAGCTCGAGACTCAATACTAGAAGCAAGAGGGATTTGACCACCAAGTGTGGCGGAGGCTTCAGCTAACGTTACTTCTAATCCGCGTTCTCGGGCAGCAATAGCTGCTTCCATCCCTGCGGGGCCTCCTCCAACAACAAGAACGTGGCCAGAAGATTGCGTTTCTGTTCCTTGGCCTATGGTTCTTTCATGGCCGACCGCGGGATTCACCGCGCAGGTTATAGGGCGGTTTGTGTAGAGATACCCAAAACATCCTTGGTTGCAACCAATGCATGGGCGGATTTGCTGCGGTATTTGGTCGTCGAGTTTTTGGACCCAGAACGGATCGGCAATGAGGGCTCTTGCTTGTGCGACGACATCTGCTTTACCGCTAGCGATGACTTCCTCCGCCAGTTCAGGGTTTTTGAGCCTACCGACAGCCATCACTGGAAGGGAGACAGCGGCCCGGATGTTTGCAGCGTAATCAACGTACAGTCCCTCTGGTGTATCCATCGGGGGGACAATCATATGATTATCGCGAGATGTCCCAGCACTGATTGAAAGGTAGTCGACTGATGCGAGGGCTTCAATATTTCGGGCAACCTCTATATAGTCATCATTATCTAGGCTGGCATCAACAAGGTCACTGCCGTTTATTCGGATTCCTACAACCATTTTATCGCCTACTGTCTTTCTAGCCAGCATGACGACTTCGTTGAGTAAGCGCATCCTATTGTCCATTGAGCCTCCATATTCGTCGGTACGAAGGTTATTCAAAGGTGAGAGAAATTGTCCGAGAAGATATTCATGTGCCGCATGGATTTCTATGCCATCCACGCCTCCCTCCACAGCATTTTTGAATGATCTTTCATACCCATCTAACACTTGACTAATTTCTTCGGTAGTCATAGCGTGAGGGATTTCTGGTGAGATCGCTGATCGTACATCTGAGGGCGCCCATAACGGCAGTCGAGAGTCATGAGAAGACATCCGCCCACCACTGTGGACAAGTTGGATAATGGTTTTACACCCGTACTGGGATAGTTCTTTCTGAAGGGCCGTATATGAGGGAATGATCTCTTCCTTATGCCCCCACAAATAATTTGGGAACTTCACCGTGGTGTCATGAACAGCTCCACCTTCGACAATAACTGCCGCCACTCCGCCCTTAGCCCGCTCGGCATAATATGCACGCATTCTTGGACCAACCACGCCGTCTTCGGAAAGTAGCGTTTGGTGGGCAGGGAAAACAACCCGGTTCTTTAATCTGAGGCGACCAGCCGTTAATGGTTGAAGAATTTTCAGATCAGATATTTCAATCACTACCTAACATTGAGGAGGGGACATAGCAGCTTCATAGCGCTTCCTGACAGACTTTGTTACGTTCCGAACACTTTCCAATGTTGTCCATCAGATCCCCAGTCTTAAACAACTATTTCAGCCCCAAGTAAATACCCGAGGCAACCGCATTCTAATCTGTGGCGGAGTTCTTCGCTAAATAAGTAGGCGAGATGGGCGGCACTTAGTGGAATTCATCCATTAATGCATTCGATAGTCGTTCTACCTGTTCTATCTGAATCGGCGGTTGAAAATAGAGAATTGATTGGTGGATACCTGATTGGTTTTGGTGATGTACCTCTGCGATAACTGCAGAAGCTTCGGTATCCTTTTCTACGAACACATGTGTGGAGATTTTAATAGCTTCTATGGTGGTTTCAGCTTCTTCGCAATGCTGCTTTAAGACATCATATTTTTGTTTGAAAATCTCATCGTCATACATTGGAAGATTCCAATGCGAAGCATACTTGGCGACACTCCGTAAAGTTCTTTTTTCTCCAGTCCCACCAATGCAGACCGGAAGGGGTTGTTGAGGGCCTTTAGGCTCATTTCTTGCATCCTTTAATGTGTAGTACTCCCCTGAAAAGGACGTGGTTTCTTCAGCGAGAAGAGAGGTGATAGCCTCAAGCGCCTCGTCGAAGCGATCAAACCTTTCCTTCAATGAGCCCAGTTCAATTCCATATGCGCCAGATTCTAATTCGTTCCAACCTGCTCCCAGCCCCAGTTCAAAACGGCCTTGACTGACGATATCCAAAGCGGAAGCCATATTTGCCAAAACTGCGGGATGGCGGTAGTGGACTCCATTGACCATGCAGCCAATTCTGATGCGGTTTGTAGCTTGAGCAATACCTGTCAAGGTCACCCAGGCTTCAAGACAAGGACCGTCTGTGTCACCTTTAATAGGATAAAAGTGGTCAAAATTCCAGAACTGATGAAAAACTTCTGCTTGGTCAGCTATTTCAGCTGCTTGAAGGATCGTGTTCCATTCAACGTGATGCGGGGCTACTTTTATTCCAATTTCCATATTTGTTTCTAAGATTTGTTCTAACAGGGTCCTTACCCTCAAAGTGTTTTCTAATAGTAGGCCACTTCACCTTAAAAGAAAATATTGCTATATGGTTTATAGCAGAAAGAGATAGACCTATGACAAAGAAATCAGACTCTACAACTGGATTGATCGAAGGGGTTTACAAAAAATGGCATCAGGTCTTGAACGGGGAATTAGAAATTGACGAAATTCTCCATCCGGACTGTATTTTCTGGTCTCCGGTCCTCTTCCACCCGCAAAAAGGGCGTGAACAAACAAAAATGTATCTTTCTGCCGCTTCCCTTGTCTTTCCTGGCGACGAAGCTCAAGACAATAAGAATGCTGGAAAGAACGAAGGCATCTCGACTTCTTTCAAGTATACGAAACGGCTCCTCGATGGGTATCATGCCGTGCTCGAATTCGAGACTTCAATCGATGGATTGCATGTAAATGGAGTCGATATCATTTCTTGTGATGACAGCGGACTGATTGTGGAATTTAAAGTCATGATTCGGCCAAGGCAAGCCTTAGAGAAAGTTCGCGAACAGATGATGAACATGATTGAGTCTCTCGACGATATACCTTAAAAGCTCAGGATCTGTATTTTCCCTAGGGTTAGAAATTAACGCCTTTGGTGTATCCGCCATCCACGACAATATTTGCGCCGTTGATCCAACTTGACCGAGGAGAAGCTACAAAAGCAACGACATCGGCGAGTTCTTCGGCCGTTCCCATTCGCTTTTGAGGGTGCATCGCCACGTCTCTTTCATAAATTTCTGGCATACGGGATCTGATATCATCCCAACGGTGGCCTTCAACAAAAATAGGTCCAGGTGAAACAGAATTTGCTCGAATACCATCAACTCCCCAAGTCTGGGCAAGGTTCGAAATCATACGGATAGCTGCAGCTTTCGTGGCGCCATAGCTAGGAGTAATCGGAACATCATGGTGTTCTATCGCCGTAATCGTAGCAATCTGCACAATGGAAGCTGCGGTTGATTCAAGAAGGAAGGGCTTCGCTGTTTCATAGAATATTGCGTTACCTAAAATGTCGACATTGATACTTTTCATCCATGGTTCTAGACCTTCCCCGTACTTTAAATTCTGTCCGCTAGCACTTGCGTTACCTATACAAATATCAATCCCGTCTAGTTGAGACCCTGACTCTTCTGTCCACTGCTTGACGGCGGCAGGATCTGAAAAGTCGCAGATACTCCCAATTGCATGCCCCATTGTGTTGTATTCCTCAAGTGCCGCAGATAGATCTTCTTCTCTCCTGCAACATATTGCTACTACCGCACCTTCCTCCAGAAGACGTTTTGCAATGAAGTAACCGAGCCCCTTATGCCCTGCGGAAATCAAAGCTTTCTTTCCATCAAGTTGAAGGTCCATCTCCTAACTATGACATAAAAAAGGAAATCTGACATACGATATGAAGATGACTAACTTACCTGATCTCGGGGAGAACCAGTTTTCAGGAATGGTATCGGTTGTAACCGGCGGAGGTTCCGGAATTGGTGCCGCCCTCGCGAAGCAGCTCAGCGAATTGGGGTCGCGTGTCACCATTGTTGATATTGACGAAGCAGGTGGGCAGCTTGTCGCCAACAGCGTTGGATGCGATTATGTGAAGCTCGATGTCGCCGATCTAGCCGCATGGGAACTATTGGTTAATGATCTTGTTGACCGGTTCGGGTCACTAGATCTTCTTTGTTTGAACGCTGGCATTGGAAGCCGCCCACGTGGCCATACCGTTACCGATGATCCGATTCCATGGATTCTCGATACCTATAGAGATGTGATCGCAGTGAATATTGATGGTGTTGTCTTTGGGACGATGACGGCTCTTCCCGTCATGGAAAAGCAGGGTTCGGGAAGTGTTTTGGTCACAGCTTCGGTTGCTGGTATTCGTACACAACCGCCTGATCCAATCTACGCATTGTCAAAGTCAGCGGTGATTAGTTTTGTGAGAAGTATCGCTCCCGCAATGCAAGATCGTGGAGTACGCGTGAACGCTTTATGCCCTGGAAGCGTAGATACGCCTTTGCAGCCCGAGGATCGGAGACGGGAGGGGCGGCTAATGACTCCGCCAGAAGATATAGCGGAAGCGATGGCGAAGATACTCGCTTCTGATGATACTGGTGGTATTTGGATCGCTTCGGGTTCGGATTATCCTGTCTGGCGATACGAGTTTTCGTCCGCTATAGACGGCCCTCCTAGTTAGCTGGCATACTCGAATTATGGCACCGCAGATCCGTATAGAGAAAAAGTTTCATACCGGCCTAGAGGATGTTTTACGAGACATCATTGAGACGGGGTTTTGGCCATCAACCCACGTTTCTCCCCCTACGCCTCCCCCCGGGTACCATTGGCACAATGTTGAAGTGCATGGATACTGCATGGAGGGAACCACGTGGATCGGGTGCGGTGAAACAGGGGAAAGACTCGCGATAGAGCCTGGCGATAAGCTGATTATTCCTCCTGGCGCTCTCCACATCGAAGGGGAATCAGATGGTCCTGTCACCTATGTGGTTACTCTTCCAGATACCCGTTCACATGCCGAGGCTTTTCAACTTCTCCCCCCAGATCACCCCGATCGACCACTTGAATAATCTCCACCGGCTGTTTATGTTGCTTCTTCACTTGGTTTGAAGTAGGAATTTATTCCCAGCATAATAATCACTATTGCCATACCTACTCCTTGAAAAACTGAAACCGGTTGGGACAATATCCAATAAGCAAGGAGCGTCGATACCACAGGGACGATGAGTTGAAAAACAGCGATTAGGTTCAAAGGAGCTTTCCCGTGCGAATAATTTAAGAGGAGATGGCCACCCATTGGGATAAGCGCAACCATAAAAATTCTTCCCAAGTCGGCATTAGATTGAGCGATAATGCTCGCCTGGGTTGCAATCACCATGGGGATTAGAACAAGCCCCCCCCATGCAAAAACTCCGGCCTGAAATTCAATGAGCGGGACGGTAAGGAGTGTTTTTTTTGCAAAAACAAAATACCCTGCTGAGATAAGAACAGCGACCACTGCGAGAAGATCTCCTTTGAGATCCCCTGTTCCGCTGTTACTTCCTGAAGCTACTATCAACATTGCTCCGCAGACAGCAACTATGGAAACGAGGATATGTCGTAAGGTAATTCTTTCCCGGAAAATAAAGAAAGAGGCAATAGTAAGAGGAACGGGAAGAAGAATAGTTATGAGAGTCGCATTGAGAATGCTGGTAATTTTTGCGGCCCAGAAAAAGAGCCCCATGCTGCTCCCAAAACAGATTCCTGCTGGAGCTGAAGATAAGAAACGTTCAAATGAAAGATCTTTTCGTATCAGGACTAACACAGCTAATAGTGCAAACGCAATCCAGCATCTCCAAAAAGCCATTGCAAGTCCATGGACATTTGAATCAGCTACTATGACGGGCGATATAGCTGTCAGCATGTAACCGAGCGCACACGCAACAAGCCCATTCCGATATAGAACTTCGTCAGGACTCTTTGGAGTCTGCACTATGTCTGACAAGAACCCTCATTTCTGGTCCGTATTTTGCAGGAACTTTTGTTATGTAGAAGGAAGGTCCCCCTACCGTTCCGTTATGTACCTGCTTAATTAGCTAGCAGGTGGTGGTGAGAATTCGAGTCCTTCGAACTGTCCATTATTCACCCACTCATGCAGGTACTCAAAGAACGCGACCGGCCCCTCCGGATAGCGTGCGGTACTGAAAAGGTCACGGTCTGAAGTTGGAGACCCTTCATTGTTGTAATATCCGGGTGTGCAATTTGCGAGGAAGCCGCGGTCCTGAACTTGGAGTTGGTCGACCCACTTCTGTTCTGCTTCGGCGGTAGGTTCAAGGGTTTCTGACCCGTTGTCGATGCATTTGCCTACCATAGCAGCGATCGCTGATGCGGATTCAGTGAAATTGTGGGTTACGTTTGCGACGAGGCTGCCACCTTGGGCGAGACCGAGGATAAAGAGGTTCGGAAATCCATGCATGTTGATTCCGTGGAGGCTTTTCATTCCGCCTTCCCAGTGTTCTTCCAGGCTCTTTCCGTTTCGTCCGCGTGTTCCATAGTGTGCGTTATGGACGATATGGACTTCAAAACCGGATGCGAGGACGATGCAATCTAATTCATAGTGTTCACCGTTAGCCCATACTCCGGTTTCGTCAATTTGGTGGACACCTTTGCCATCGGTGTCGATCAGGTGGGTATTGGGGTTGTTAAAAGACTGGAGGTATTCATCGTGGAAACATGGCCGCTTGCAGAGCTGCCTGTACCAGGGTTTGAGGGCTTCGGCTGTTGTTTGATCACCAATGACGGTGTCGACGCGAGCCCGTATTTCATTCATTTTTTCATCGTCTGACTCTCCAAAGGCCTCTAACCAGACATCTTCGATTGCAGACCCTGGATTGTCTTGGAGTTTTTCAACGATGCGGTCCCTGATCCGGATCGCTATGTCGGTCCATCCGTCTTTGACGAGATCGGCTTCGGCGAATCCGCCTGCTTGTAATGTGGCGAAATTGACCAGCCATTCTCTCTGCCAACCAGGGTCAAGGTCGGCGAAGTCTTCATCCGTTAGAGACCGGTTGTTGCGAATATCTATTGATGAGGGTGTCCTCTGGAAAACATAGAGGTCCCCTGCGCTGGCGGCGAGATGGGGGATGCATTGGACCGCTGTCGCTCCGGTACCGATGATGCCAACCCGTTTATTGGAGAGGCCATCTAAAGGTTTCCCTGTTCGGTCTCCTCCGGTGTAGTCATAGTCCCATCGTGCTGTGTGGAACATATGCCCTTTGAAGTCCTCGATGCCTGAAATACCGGGAAGTTTCGGGTGATGCATGGGTCCTGTTCCCATCGCTACAAACTGTGCTTTGATTTCATCACCTCGGTTGGTTTTAATTACCCACCGTTTGCGGTCTTCATTCCATGTGAGGTCTTCGACTTTGGTTGAGAACAGGGCGTTGTCGTAGAGTCCGAAGGTGGTTGCGATTCGTTGGGCGTGGGCGTGGATTTCGTACCCTTGGACATATTTTTCTGTAGGGAAATAGTTGGTTTCTTCTAACAGTGGGAGGTACACCATTGCGGCGGTGTCACACATAGCTCCCGGGTACCGGTTCCAGTACCAGACGCCGCCAACATCGCCGCCGCTTTCGATGAGCATGATGTCTTCAACGCCGGCTTCTTTGAGTCGAGCCCCCGCTGACAGTCCAGCGAATCCTCCTCCGATGATCGCTACGGTGACTTCGTCGGTGAAGGGTTCACGTGGATCAAGATTGGAGTATGGGTCTTCGAGAAGGTGGGTGAAGCGTCCTGTCGGTTCAAGATACTGACCATGGCCGTCAGGGAGTAGGCGTTTTTCTCGTTCGATACGGTACCGTTCCCGTAGTTGTTCCGCTTCGGTGATTTCTTTTTCGGTTGTCGCCATAGCTCTACCTGTCGTTTCCAATATCTTATGGCCGAAAAATGAAATATGCAGATTTGTGCGGCTAGTGAATCGCCTCAGGAAGGAATAATGATCTTTGGGTGGTGTACTATACGCCCATGGAGCCTCGCATTGCCGCTACCCCGATCACTTGGGGGTTTGTAGGAAATAACCGGTGGGGTGTTGATCTTCCCCAAGATCGGATCCTTTCGGAAATGGCTGAGGTTGGATTCGACGCGACTGAAGCGGGTGTTTCGGGGTTTTTACCTGAGGACGGGGTCGTAGCGAGGATGGTTCTTGAAAAGCATGGTTTGCGAGCTACTTCCGGTCCTGTTTCGTTCGTTATTCATGAGGAGGGCGCAGTCTCTGGTGCTTTGGAATCTGTTCGGAAAGCCGGGGAGCGTCTTGTAGCTATGGGTGGGGAGGTTCTCATCACCGTGCCGAAGCCCGGATCTCTGCAGCCAGGTGAACGGTTGGGGGTAGATGGGTGGAAGAGGCTGAGTGCAGGTTTAGATGCTGTTGAGGAACTTTGCCGATCTATGGGGTTGGCGCAGGCCCTTCACCCGCATGTCGGTTCTCTTGTGGAAACGAAAGACGATATGCGGCGGATTATGGAGTCCAGTTCATGCGGGTGGTGTCTTGATACCGCTCATATCGCAAGCGGTGATCTTAATCCGGATGATTTCATGGCGATGGCCGGAGATCGAGTCGCTCTCGTCCACATTAAGGATCTTGATCTTGATCTTGGGCGGAAAATGGTGCGCCATGAGATCGAATTTGATGCTGCTATCAGGCAAAACGTCTTTGTTCCGCTTGGCGAGGGAGACCTTGACTTTTCTGGAATTGTCCCTGTTCTTCCCAGGGAACCATGGTGGGTTTTGGAGCAGGATCAGGGAATAGCTGAGTTCCCAGACGTTGGTTCGGGGCCTATGGTCGACGCTGCTTCCAGCTTGGATGTTCTTCAGGGGTTGGTGGGTTCGTCAGATGGGTAGGGAAGTGAAAATCCCGGTGGATTGGAATGCCGAAGTGCAAACCAACATTGACAGGTTTGACTTTACTTTTCATGTGCAAAAGGACGTCGCTATCGCAGACCGGATATATGGACGCTTGTTTGAGCTCCGAGATATCTATTTGAAAGCACACGATGAGGATCCCGCGGCCGCTGACAAGGAATACCGACTGCATAGTGAACTTGATCATTTGATCCTTCGGGCGAAAGAACGGATTGATGCTTGGGAATGAACCTATCCGGCATTTGACACGTGGCGAACAGGAAGCGTATGAAAATGATGGGGTGGTTTGCGTCACCAAGGTATTTAATCTCGGATGGATTGATTTCCTTCGTGACGCTTTTGAGGTCGCTCTCGAAAACCCAGGAGGTTTAGCGGAAGAATATTCGCCGGTGGATGGGGAGGGGAGGTTTTTCGCTGATTTAGATATGTGGAAGCGGATACCGCAGTTCCGTAGGTTCGTTTTTGATTCTCCAGCTGCGAAGATCGCTGCTGAAACAATGGGAGCTACCCGAATCAATTTTTTCTACGACCAAATGTTCATTAAAGAACCCGGAACTCTTGAACCGACTCCGTGGCATCAGGATCAGCCATACTGGGCGGTGTCAGGCCGGCAAGTCTGTTCCATCTGGGTTCCCTTGGATCCGGTTCGGAAAGCATCGTCGCTTCGGTTCGTCAGGGGAAGTCATCGGTGGCCGGCCCATAATCCCCATCATTTTGGGGATGATTCCCCGTATGAGGGAACTGGTTTGCCTGAGCTTCCAGATATCGAAGCGAATTTGGGAAGATACGAGATCATAGGTTGGGATATGGTGCCGGGAGACTGTTTAGTTTTTCAAAGTATGATCGTGCACGGGTCTTTGGGAAATGCAAGTCTGGATCATCGGCGTCGAGCGTTAGCGACCAGATGGTGCGGTGACGATGCCCGTTATTGGCGCCGGTCAGGTGAGGTCGCTATCCCTACGTCTGATCCGGGCCTGGCCGATGGGGATCTTCTCGATTGTGACTTGTTTCCTTCTGTCGCTATTTAGGGTCTTTCTGTTCTTCGAACAAGTTTGAAAAAAGCGATGAAGCCGTAGAGTAGGGCGGCGATGATGCCGCCTATTACTGCGCCGATAAGGGCGCTAAGGAAATCTTGGGAGCCGATGATGCCAAGAACTGCGCCAAAAATTGCCCCTATCAGCCATGCGTTTACGAGCTTTCTGTAGTTCAACTTCATACTCCTTTTGGATTGCATTGTGTCCCCAAAGTCCAAAACGTACAACTTTTCGATCGGATTCCTCTATTTGGGGTTTTGCTTCACGTGTGTAGAGGGATTTTCCCTGCGTAAATCGCCTTTAGGTCCACCTGCTACATAGGAAAATTGTTTAATATTTACCTCAATAACCTCATATCCATCACACATCACTTTAGGAACAGCTTTTGGTTGTTCGTAGGGGGTATTTTCCGTGTTTTCTGTTCAAAATCTTGTTACCTGGACCTACCTGAGACGTCTGTTCCTCGGATCGTTGATGGTTTCGCTGTTGGCGGCCCTATTAATCTTGGTTCCAGACAGGAGCAGTCCTGCTTTTGCGGCGGTTGAAGATCTCGATGCTCAGGGAACAGGTTTTCCCTGCTCGTCAGACAAGGGGCGTGGCGGTATCCCGTATCATCACGTCTGGGGAACCAAAACCAAGGAGCTGATTAATCCGGATATTGCTAAAGCTGCGGGTGCAACCGGAATTATGTGGCAGTTAGGCGGATATGACTCGACAACGAAATCCTACTCGGTGGAAGGAACATGGGCTCCATACGAAAATGGAGGGTTGACCGATATAAACGGTGATCCGTTAATAGCAGCAAGCAAATTCAAAAAGGGCGCCGGCGAAATAGAGCAAGTCAATGGGCAGGTTATGGACCCGTACGGCAACGTCTATGTTGCAATTATGCCCAAGGATGGAAAGGGCGACGCCTATTACGTTCAGCTTCTCCCCGATAGTGATGGCGATGGGTTGGGCGAAATGCTCGCCATAGCAAACCTAGGCAGCGTGCAAGACATCAATGGGGGAACCTACATCGAGGAAATGAAAGATGGTGTTTTGACTCCGTATGCGCTTGTCTCGAACGATTTTCTCGGTGGAAGCACTTACAAAATTCCTCTTATCCGCCCCAATGATGCGAATTGGGATATTGATGATGAAAAAATTACCGCTGAGAACTTCACGCAAGGGGCTTCACCAAAAGACTATTCATGGGTGAAAGAAGGCATCTTCTATGACGACGGTGAAGGTGGTGGTGAGAAAAAATATACCCTTGTCGCCCTTGAACAAACCGGCGAAAAAAAGGGAACGATTCATTTAGGGAACACGAGTGGGGAAGTTGCCAAGATCAAGGACGTCGACATCCCCACAGCTTACAAACCTGATGGGGTGGAATCATTTGGGGCTTCATACAACTACAAGTTCGAAGATAAGAAAACGTTCCTGTATTTCTCAGCGAACAAGGCGGGCGAACTGGTCATGATTGAACTTCCCGACCCTGTTAGCGAAAAAATCACAGTGACCGGTGCCGGTAACTTCACGAGTGAAAAAATTGGTGATACGACACCAACATCAAACAATGACGGTGCTGGTTGCCCCTACGAACCGCCTCCAGTTATAGGGGATTTGGTTGCGGGTACATGGCCACCAAGCTGTGTGATGACTGAAAGCAATGGTGCAGGGTCGACCGTCCCCATCTTCATCTTTAACACCGCAGCCACTGAGAAGGTTGTGAAAATAACAGCAAAAATCGACAATGTTCCTGTCGCTGCGAATGGATATGTGAACAGTACCAACAATGGTATTGGTACTCTTCCAGCACTCGATGGGACCAATGCTATGACGGTACCGAAGGATGGTGGTGACTTAAGGCTTGACATTCCTATCCTTAAAGACCAAGTCTGGCAAGTCTCCATCGTGACCGATACAGGAGAGGAGCTGATGCTGGTTCCAGATGGAGGGACGCTCGACGAAGCTACCTGCGGAGTTTTCCCTCCTCCTCCACCACCAGTTGTTTGGGACCCAACAATCGTTGACGCGGCTTGTGCCGCAGGCAGCAACGGCAACAGCGACTTCATCGCAATAACTATCATAAAGAATAATACGAATATTGACGCCACTGTCTCATACAAGATAAACGGTACGGAAGTACAGACGACAGCCGTAGACCCATGGCCATATAGCTTTCAAGCCAACGTCACCCATGGGGATGAGGTAGTCGTGACGGTCTCAGGAGAAGGGCAGACAGACGTGACGAAGACGGTGATCGCATCCTGTCCGATAGCGACGACCATAGAAGCATATGATTGCGCTACTTACAGTGGGCTAATTCAAGTTAAGGAAAACAGTGACGACACTGGGTACGATGTTGTCCGACTAAACCCGAACTTAGGAACGTACCAGATTATCTATACTTTGGATAAAAGCATCACCACGGAATCCGTCGCCGGAAACAAACCTTTTAAAGGGCTAAACGGGACCGCTATCCATCCAACCACAGGCGTCGCCTATGGAATCATGAGCCACGACTTCGACGCCGACGGAAACGCTGAAAATCCGGTAAAGAAGTACCTGGTTCGCTTTGATGAGAATACTGTCCAGTACGTATTCAGACTTGAAGATATTAGTAGTAACGGGACATTCGACTCCAATGGAAATTTCTACTGGCATGAGACAGGAACCAACGGTTCTTATCCTGGTAATCTACATCAAGTTACAGCTGCTGATATAGCCGCTTCTGCGGGCCATGCGGACCGACTCAACGCCCCGTACAAGTTGTCTAATGATACTCGTCTCAACGGGGCAGCTCAAAACCTTACATGGGCTAATTCAGCAGCTGATATCACCTATGTAACTGCTGATTTCGGTGCTGGTGAGAAAGAATACATTCTCGGTCTTGGAGCCAAATTGAGCGTTACTGACATCGCAGCCGGAACAAAATATGAATTTTCTAACCTAAAGTTCGCCGACGGGGCGGCTCTGGGTTCAACTGCCTTTGGCGCCGCCTACACCATCACTAACGCTGAAGGCGACCAAACCGTGTTCTTCTCCAGTAACAATAAAGGATTCATCGCCGCCCTAGACCTATCAACCGTAAACGTTAATGATCAAGCACAATTCGTTGAATTCAACAATGCTGGTGACCTTCCAAATAGTGACGTCAATGATGGTATGGCCTGTCCCGTCACTGTGCTGACAACCCCTACCGAATTCGGCGGCGTCTACGGCTACATGTGGATTGACTTCAATGATGACGGTAAGCGCGAGGAATGCGCCACTGAAACCTATGTCGCCGGATATAAGGTTACGTTCACAAATAAAACCCCGTATCTCGATTCCGCAGGGAACGTCGTGCATTCACCAGGACAGTACCCTGAAATCGAAGCAAATCTGGTAGCCGACGGCGGTTGCGGAACCGTTAAGTGGGAAGCTGTCCCTCCCTGTAAAGACAACAATGGAACCACTATGGAATGGGAAGCAAAATTTGATTACACAAATATGACTGCAGTGACCGGCTTCACCGCCTCCGGTTACACCGGCCAAAACAACCCCGGAGACTGGGATGCTAACGGTACGGATTCCGATACAATACCCACCATTGAGGCAACTGCAACGAGCTCATCGTTCACCGTCATTTGTAAATCAGAGAACCAACCTGATGTGCACGGCCCCGATGCTGGCATCGTAGGCGACTACACGTTCGACCCGACCGCAACCGTGGATATTAACTGTGCGTCGCAAGTCACCATTGCATTGGATAATTCAGATTCGAAGATCGATGCGTCCTATGACGTCAAAGTCTACAACGTGAACGCGGCAGGGGTAGAAACGCTCATATCAGCTGAATCAGCGACGCAAGTCGTAGCTGCCGACGGCACAGCCAATTATTCGACCAATATTACTATTCCTGCATCTGACACGCTTCTCTACCTTGTGATAGAAGCATCAGGCTCTCTCAACGGTTCGGTCAACAGTGAACGTTATTCCCAGACCATTCTGAACCAGTCGGCGAATGACGGTGTGAACGTCCTATGCGTTCAGGTTCAAGCCCAAACTGACTGCGGTGGAAATGGCGAAAAAGTCACTCTGGACAACAGTGCGTCGAACCAGGCTGCGACTTTCCTCATCACCCCAATTGTCAACGGGGTAGATCAGGCCCAGCTCACAAAAGTCGTTAACGCCGGCGCCACTCTAGTACTCACCCACACCGACCTTGGAATCCCCGAAGACTCGAATTGGAACATCCGATGGGAAGCTACCGGAGCGACCAGCGGAAGTTTCGATCCAAGAGAAATGGACGAAATGGAGAAAGACTGTGTAGACCCTGTCTTTGATCCAGATATCACCGTAACCACTGCATGTAGTTCCAATAACCAAGTCCTTGTCACCTACACGATTGATAACACTGCTTCAACGTTGACGACAGCTAACTCTGACCCTGCAACCGACGCCAACACAGTGCAAGTCTTAATCTTCCAGTTTGCTACGGTCATCGATGGTTCTATCGCACCTGATGGTTCTATCCCAGTGGTACTACCTGGGGCTTCCCACACAGGAACGATCACCGTTCCTGAGGGTGTACTTCTTAGAATCTTCGCTAATGGGCAACTCGATGGAGGTGGTTATGGCATTGTGGGGGACGTTGTAGAAACAATGGTGAGAAGCTGTAAGGATTACAGCCCCGTCGTCACAATCGATTATGAATGCGGTGTCCTGAACACGGCTGAAGTTTCCTTCTCAGTCGATAACTCCACTTCAGAGGTTGAAATCCGGTACAAACTTGTCGCCACCGACTTCGCTGGTAATGCAACAACGGTTCAGAATTGGAAAACCATTCCCGCAGGCTTCACGAGCACAATCTTTATGGACCAAGATGCTGACCGTAATATGGAATATTCGCTCGTTGTTGAATCAACATACAACGAGACAGTCACCGTAAACTCTGGGTGGGGGGCAACCACAGAACAGACATACACGGATTGTGATGGTGAACCGACAGCGTTTGACCCATTCGCCCGGCTTGTCGTCCAATGCGAAACTACACCTCCAGTCGTCTACCTATTCTTGGATAACACTGCGTCAGATTTCCACACACAATACGTAGTGAATGTCTTTGACGGACCTGATACAAGCTCAGATAAAAATAATGGTTTATCGTCCACACAAAATGTTGCCCAAGGTTCAATAATAAATTATCCAATAACGATCCCTGTTCCCGATCCGGGGAAGATGCTCACAGTAGAGATTCTTGCTTCAGCGCTTTCAACAGGTGGTGAAAGCCTCACTGTAACGTCGGAAATCTATAGCCAGGCAGGGGTGAACTGTCCCGCGGATTTCAACGTGAGCCTCACCTCAGCTGAACTCTGTGGCGCCGAAGCAGCTGGGGTGTTCCTCAATAACGAGTTCTCTTCCTATGATGCGGAGATGACCGTCGATCTCATGGTCGATAACGTCCTGACCGCACAAGCGAAAGTCACGGTAAGTGCCGGAGAGCAACTCCAGCAAGTGTTCCGTGTGGAAGATGGTGACTCGTGGTACATCAGCTGGACCGCTACCGAATCAACAAACGACTCTACCTACACAGGGCAGACCAAGGCACAGACCTTCTCCCCCCGCAACGACGGGTCATGCCCTGAAGAACCCCTATTTACCGGGTAATATACGAATCCTTACACGGAGAGTGCGTTAAGGGAGGATGCTGACTCGGGTGCCGAGCGTAACGTACTGGGCGAAGAAGTCAATATCTGCAGGTGTCATTCGAATACACCCATTAGAAATTTCCGTGCCGATGTATTCAACCTCATCGGTACCGTGTATCGCCAGCGCGGGACGACGCCCACCAAATTCATCAAGCGCCTCAGAGTGCTGGTTTAAACCGAACAAGCGATTACCGTACAGTGGCGCCAGATAAATATCAGACTCTGCGCGCACCCAAAGTGCATCAACAATGGCATTAACAACTGGTGTGGGGGTTTCCTTATCCCCAATCGCTACCGGAGCTTCACGGAGTATCTTCTCACCCTCATACAAGATGGCTTTCCTTTCAGATAAATCAATAACAATAAGGACATCGGATTCACTAAGAGAAACGTCACGGGTTAACACCCACGCAGTCGTCCCATTTGGCTTTACGGGAACAACAATCTCAGTGAAATCGTCAGTGATACGGCCAGTTGTTTCCAGCGTTCGTAGGCCTTCAAAAGGACCAGGATTTGTCAGCCCCTCCCTAAGAGCAGCATTTTCTTTTGGAGTTTGAAAGAGTTGAAGGTAGGGAATCTCTGGATTAACGATGGCGTATCCAGAGTTAATACTCTGTATTTCTGCTACAACTTCCTCAAAGGTCTTTTCAGGTGTAGGAGTCGGTAATGCAGGGGCCGGTGATTCAGTATCTGTTTCGCTAGCGGGTATTTGTGCTTCTTCCTGCCCATCTACCGCTACGAGTGAAGGCCCTTCTGGGCGCGAACACCCCGTTGCGGAGCTCACAACACTGATTAGTGCTAACGACGCGAGGAAATAGAAACTGCTTGGTCTGATGCCATATGATACATCGACTAACGCCGAGACATAGGCTATCAAGGCTTCCGAATCTCAAGGGGTAACAGTTATCACTACCCCACAACTTGCAGGACCAGAAAGTCCGAACAATTTTCTCACCTTTTCCATGAAAACGATCAAGAAAAAAGCCTGAAAACCATACTTTGCTCGTATTGCGTCTTGAACCTCCTGAAATTCATCATCATAAACTAAACGCGCCACTCCGGAAATAGACTCAGATCCGTCGATCGTGACCCCACGAAAATTACAAGCTACTAACTCCACATTCGGTGTATGAGAAATCCTTTTCGCTTTCCAGGATGCTGTCTCAGTGGTAAACCCTACGTCCCTTTCACCAAGGCTCACGACCCAAACAGGACAGGCTTTACGCCTCCCATCTCTCGTGAAAGTGGTTAATGTAACATACCGGTTGTCACTGATACCCATATCGCTCCGATCAATGTTTCTAGTCTAGGAGAGAACGATGAGTAGGCAATTGTTTCGGATACATGCGCTATCTACCTACGATTCCTCAGAATAAGAGAACGCCGCCGCTGGTGCCTTTTCACACTACGAGCACCGTCGTGTAATACTGGTAGGAGGAAGGAGAAGTTGTGTTACAGTACGCCGACCCTCCGATTCTGCTTAAGAATGTCTACCCCGACATTCAAAAAGTCCTCAAACTGTTAGAAAATGAAGCACCATATACCCCTCTCGGCGGATGGTATAACCCTGGAGCAGACCCAAAGAAACGCAATAGGCCCATGTGGTTCCAAAACGACTGGGTGCACGATATCTACCACGCCGAAGGTTCAGAACTCTTCCTCCATAACCCCACCTATATAGAAACCGCAAAATCCTTTTACGACGCAGAAATCATTGAACCGCACAGCGTGTACGTGAACATAATGGCAGCAATCGAAGATGGAGGCCCGGCACACACCGATAACCCCAGATTCCATGGTCGAGAAAGAGCAAACACGCCAATGTGGCTTCTACGGGCAATGCTTTGGTCGGATCTCTTCGATGATTACGAAATCGTCCAAGCGACAGCGATTTGGTGGCTAAACAACGTAGAAGGTGGTGGCCTGTACTTCTGGCCTGACGGCCCCGAAAAACCCCCGCATCACCATGTTGAAGAGATGGCAAATACGGCACTAATAGGCGATAACCATGGAATGTTCCACCAGGTAGGACCAGTAGGGCCATTCGACAACGGGACGATCCTGATCACACCCGCAGCAGAGCTCTCACCATCTGATAATGGCGAATGGGTAGTTATTGACCATGACGAAGAGATTTATAGAGCTCCGCTTCACCATTACCGTGTTTCCATCCTGTGGAAAGCGAACGTTTACAAAAACTTCGAAGAACGGAAAGAAAAAAGTGCACACTCATTGTCGATGCAAGATGTCATCAACATTTTCAACGAGGACCTAGAAGAGCGAAACGTTGACAGTCGCTTGTCTTCCGACAACATAGAAGACCCTGAAATAATCGCCATCCTTGCAGATATCTATAAGGAGCCGAAACCAATAAACGCGCTGCGTTCAGTCTTTGAAACCATACGTGCGTAACGTCGATAGGACCAAAGGTTAAATTGGTCTGCCAAGGATAACAATGGCTTCGTTACTATTCTCTGCATTCCAAACATGTGAAGTTACGACAGTCCACCCTTCACGCGCGTACGCATTTAACGCAGTTTCCCAGTCTTCAGGGTCAATGGGGTTAGAAAAGAAACCAACCTTACCACCAGTTTCTTCAACCTTTCCTCTCACTGTTTGAATATCAATAACCTTGTACTCCATAGTTTGGTTACGCGTTTAGTCAAAAATCCTTTCGCAGAAACCTACTGGATTGGTAATCGTTAGATACAGTCCTCGAGGGCAGTGGTCAATCAAGCAGGTGAGGCGCTCGCTTCTTAAGACGAAGCAGATCAACAGCATTCGTATTGAGCTTTTCAGTTAGATCATCAACGTGTCGCAACGTTCCTTTATCCCACCCACCGAAATTAGTTCCAAATACCAAACGATCTGTCCCTATCTGATCTAGAGCGAATTCAAATTCTTTGTCACCAGTTACATGGCAATCGAACCAAAGACGATCTAACGCATTATCGAATGCACCCGGTTCTCGAATCCATTCAGGCGAAGATGGACGACGTTCAGCTAAGGCCCGAAGCTTCGCTCGGTGCATCATCGTAGAACCACCACCGTGGGATATGCAGATATCAAGTTCAGGAAAACGACGTGAAACACCTCCGAAAACAAGCATCGCAGTAGCGATCATTTCTTCATAGGAGAATTCAATAACTAGATCAAGGCTGTACTTTCTCATCCGTTGATCCCGAAGGGGGCCATCAAGTCCAGACGCAGTGGGGTGCAGGAACAAGGGAACATCTAGTTCGACGCAAGCGGCATAAAGTGGGTCCATACGCTCATCATCCAAATCAATACCGAAATCAGTTCCGATATACCCACCCACAAGTCCATAATCATTCACACTACGTTCTAACTCGATTACCGCAGCATCAATGTCTTGCATAGGAAGTGCAGCAAAACCCACGAAGCGGTTCGGATGTTTCCTAATGACAGAGGCGAGATCTTCGTTATGCGCTCTACAGAAATTAATTGCATCATCAGCTGGGATAAAATGTAGATACGTCAAAGGGTTGGGTGAAAGTGCTTGAATTCGAATTCCAGCTTCATCCATTGCCTCCAATCGGAGACTCGTTTGCATAAAAAGAGATTCTCGATACGGCACTCCCTCTAGACGCCAATCGCCAACTCTGAACCATGTAGTGCCATCCTCGTATGCGCCAAGCTCAGGACCACAGGTTGGACCAGCAGCTCCTAAGGTTCCTTCAAGAACAATATGCCCATGTACATCAATAAGACCAGTCATCAATCCCCTCCTGTTTTCAAAGAGCATAGTCTTAAAAACAACAGAGACAAATACGCAAAGATGAGTTATCGATTGCTGCGAGGGTAGACGCCATCCATTCTCAATAATGCGGCCAAGATCATCTGAACGCCACGGGTTTTGGTACATATCGTTTTCCTTATCTAGTATCAGGAATAAGAGGAAGGAATCATTTGGAATCACAAGAAACCCAACAATTGTCGACACTCGCTGATAAACAAGAAATCAGAGAAGTTCTGATGAGGTATGGGCGTGGTGTAGACCGTCTAGACGAAGAACTTATTCGATCTTGTTACCATAAAGATAGCTTTGATGACCACGGGCATTGGAAAGGAAACGGGCAAGACTTCGCAGCATTTATTGTTGAATCACTCCGAGAACGGTCACATCATACGACACACGCTGTGGCGAATGTGCTAATTGAAATAGACCCATCGGATCCTGATAAAGCACGGTCAGAGGCCTACAGTCTGGCGTACCTCCGAAGAAATGATGAAAACGGAAGAGAATGGCTCGACTTCTTCTCTGGTCGATATGTTGACAAATTTGAACGAAGAAACGGAGAGTGGAGAATCGCACATCGGGTTGTAGTCCACGATTGGTCTATCTCCAACCCACTTGATGCCAGTGCATTCCCCCTACCCATGGATTCCTTTACACAGGGAAAAAGAGATAGAACCGACCTCATCTATCAATGGTAGGGGACGCAACTAGCTCTACTATTAAGGAATGGGTAAACCTGCGAAAAATAGAAAGAGCGGTGGTCGAGTAACAGAAAAAGGTACTCGCCCCAAATCCCCTCCCGCTTCAAAGAGAAAACGGGTTGAGGAAAGTACAACTACCAACACGGCCGGCCCAAAGAGGCAACAAAAATTCAACAGCAGTAAAAAGCAGAATAACCATCACCCAGAAAAGAGCTGGAAAAACAGACCTCTGTAAGGTTTATCAGCGGAACAGGGTCTGGTTGAGGAGCTGCCAGATCTCGAAAGTGACATCGCGGCCGATCACGTCACCTCTCGGTGCCGAGCCGAGACGGACCACAACCGCTTGGTGACTTGGAGTAACGAGGCAGAACTGGCCCATCGCACCGAGGGCGGCAACTGTGTCGGCGGGTGCGGTGGGGATAAGGACACTATCGATAGGGTCTTCCACCAAGGGTAGGTGAATGGGCCGCTGGCCATTCAACCACCAGAGCAGGCCGTAGGCACGGTTCAGGTCCTGAGATGGCGTGAGGAGTTCGGTCAGCGACTCCGTTCCGAGCACCCGACGGCCAGCCACGGCCCCCTTGTTCAGCACCATGTTCCCGAATCGGGCCAGGTCACGAGCTGAAGTGAGCAGAGCTTCGAATGGTCTGCCGTCGAGGTAGGTCATTCCCGGACGTTCGATCCATATCGACTCCTCCATCTGCAGCGGTTCGGCTAACCAGTCGTCGGTCAGGTCTTGGAGCGTCCGTCCCGATGCGGCTTCAAGGAGCGGTTTGAGTTGATGCCACGTGGGGCCGACGTTATACCACCAGAGCGTCCCCGGCGGGGCGACATACGACATGTCATCACCCAGTCCCGACGTCATCGTAAGGAGATGCCAAACAGTGATAGCGGCCTCTTCGTCGGGGGTCGCCTGGCTCCACCCTCGACCGAGGTGCTTAGAGACAGAATCGTCGAACCTCAGTAAGCCTTGTTCGGCGCCGATCGCGACGAGAACAGAAATGACGCTTTTCTGACCGGAGGCAATGTCGTGCCGCATTCGGCCATCTGGCAGCGGTTCAAACGGAAGACCCATCCCGCCTTCCGGCTCGCCGAGGTTCGGTGCACCGTCGAAACCGATCCAGCCCGGAGCACTGGTCGGTCTGTCGATCTCGATGACGGTCTCGCCTGCGACTTGAACGAGCAACGCCGTTGTCGCTGTCTCATCAATCCAAACATCTAGCGATGTCTCACCCATCTCTGGAGTATATCAACGCTGCATAATGCGTTGAAAAGGGTGGAGAGTGGTCTTGTCAACACTGTAAGACCCACCCCTATAGAGGTTATGTGTTTACAAGTTAAATCTTTAGAAGATTTGGAACTTCATTTCATATCCTGTCATCTGACTCAAAATACCAAACCCACACCAAGGCGCCTCTATTAAATTGCCGTCTCTAATAATCCATCCACCTCTACTAAATCTGATCTCTCGTACTTCTGAAAGTACCTCTATGTTAGATGTGAGCTGGCTCGGGGCATCATGGAAAGTTAACAAGAATGGTGTCCTCATGGAATCCGACTCACTGCCAGTGATTTTCTTATTTTCTTCAGCTGTTTCGGTGGACGGGAGAGCTTCTTCACCAGCTTGTACATCATTGCTGCCGCAAGCAGTTACAAATAGGAGAAAAACTGCTATCAAAATAGCTACATTTTTCTTTCCACGTCGATTTAATAAGTTTCTAATTATGTTTTTCATGGTTTATCCTTCTGATCATCTATTTAATGGACGTGGAGATTGACCATTTCTTACACCCATTCCAACAATTTCCTGATTTTGTTACATATATATGGGTGCTAGAGGGCATGTGTTTACAGGAGTATTAACTCAGATACTTCTTTAGAATGGCCGCTCGCCGAAGGAGGGAATACCGCCCTCATCTTCAATTTCATAGAACACGACAACTCCATCACGGATGTACACGGTGTACCGGCCGATAATAAAGTCCTCAGTCATGGCGCACCCATACAGTTCCTCATCGAGATCACAGTACCGGTAGTTGTGGTTATTATCTTCTAGAAGAGCAGTAGCGTCTGACTTGGTCATATCTAGTAGGTCAAGGTACGCCACGTTTGGAAGTGAACCGTTTGGTCCGGGTCCTTCTGATGTCGTATGAGCACCAAGAGAAACAACAACGATCACTTTCGCTGGTTTTTCCTTGTGCTTCAAGCATGTCCCTTCTTTGACCACTTCAATAACATGACCCACGGGAACTTCATCGTCATACGCATCAGCGAAATCAATCGAATGCTCTGGAACCTGTTCGGTAGATAAACCTCGTTCTGCATCTTCTTGTGTCATTGCTGTGAGTCCCGACCAGTCTTCGTTGACCCAATCAGGACAATATGGCGCTTCTTCTTCAATCTCATAGGAAATAACAACATCATTTTTGATTTCTAGCGTGTAGCGACCTGGGACTAAATCGCTAGTCATGGCACAACCGGTATCCTCATCAAGATCGCAGTACCGATAAACAAGACCCGCTTCTTCCAACACGTCAATAGCATCTTGTTTATCCATCCCGAGTATGTCAGTAGAACTCTGTGATTGCATGTCCGACGGTGGACTTGAACAACCAATAGCTAAAAGGCCCAATAAGCAACTAACAATAAACAATCTTTTCACAATGATGCCCTCATTTTTTGTTACCCGTATAAGACGTTCCGAGAGTTTGATGAGTTCCCCAATACTATAATTATTTTCAGGCAATTTTTACTAGTACTGTTTGTTACATGTGTAGGGACTCTAGAGGTGCTAGAGGGCACGTCTTTACATGGATTAAAGAATTTCGTCCTGAAACAACACATCATTCCCACACCAAGGTGCATCAGGAAATTCGTCATATTCTATTATTAAGTAATCATTACCGGACTTAATAAGTACTCCCCTTCTAATTTCATATACTTTTGAAAGCGCCTGTATCTCAGATGTGAGCTCCTTGTCAGTATCAGAGATAGTTAACAAGAAAGGCGTCCTCATAGAGTGCGACCTCATATCAGCGGAATTATTGTTCTCTCCAGCTGTTTCGGTAGCTGGGAGAGCTTCTTCACCATCTTGTACAACGTTACTGCCGCAGGCAGTTACAAATAGAAGAAAAACTGCTATCAGAATAACTACATTTTTCTTTCCACGTTGATTTAAAACGTTCCTAATTATGTTTTTCATGGTTGATCCTTATATCTATCTGTTTAATAGACGTGGAGATTGACCATTTCTTACACCCAGCTAGCGATTTATGAATCTAAGGTGCTAGAGCGCATGTGTTTACAAGGGTTTGGGATTTAGTGGCTTACATATCTCCCATGCAGGAAACCCACCAATAAGTTCTGACACATCGTCGAATCCTTGCAGTTTCAATAAACTCGAGGCAATAGACGACCGGTAACCGCTTGCACAATATACAACTAGGGGTTCATCTTTCGGGAAAGATTTTGCATGGCTATGAATGTCTTTCAAAGGTGCAAAGATAGCACCTGGAATGGCACCCATTTCATGCTCTGATGGATTCCTAACATCGATAATGCTCAAGGGTTCTTGATCATCGATTAAATCGTGGAGATGAACGCAGGTGATTCGGGAACTAGCCGCAACGGGCATAGCTTCATTAGCGATGACATCATAAGGGTTAGCTAGATAGCCTTGGACATTATCAAACCCAATACGAGCAAGACGCATGCGTGCTTCTTGCTCATCGCCGGGTTCGGCAACAACAACAATGGAGGAGTTAGGGTCCAGTACAGACCCAACAAATTCTGCATAGCGCCCACTTAACCCAATATTTATAGATCCTTTAATATGGCCAGCTGAAAACACTTCAGGTTCGCGAGTATCAAGAACGACAATATTTGGGAAATGGATATCTTCTAACTGAACCGGATTTAATGAAATACGATCTTCAAACAGCGGTCGGATTTGCTTGTTCAATGATGCGTCGTGCGAAAAGTATTGTGGTGGAGGAGTTTGGTCTTCAAGGATAATTCGAACAAATGTCTCTATATCTGGTGCGCGTACAGCGTAATTAGTCAGTCTTTGTTCTCCAATAGTGGATGATGTAGCCGTTGAAAGTTTCTTTCCACATGAGGACCCAGCCCCATGACCTGGAAATACTTTAGTTTCGTCTGGCAAGTCCATGATGACCTTGTGGATACTGTGATAAAGAGACGCTGCTAGATCTTCAGCTGTTTGTCCGACAGAAACTAAAAGATCTGGTCGTCCAACATCGCCAATAAATAACGTATCTCCTGTAAAGACAGCCCAAGGAATATCCCCAGTCGCCCGATCCGTCACAACAAAGCATGCAGATTCTGGTGTATGCCCTGGAGTATGAAGCACCTGTAGTTGGACTACTCCAAGATCAATTACTTCTTTATCTTCGAGAGGAATGAAACTATATTCGGGATCAGCCACGGATGATATCCCTACCTTTGCTCCCGTCGCCGAAGCGAGCTCTAGATGCCCAGAAACAAAATCTGCGTGGAAATGGGTTTCTAGCACCCAGTCAATACTCAGATCATGCGAATTAGCAGTATCAAGGTATGGGGTAATATCTCGACGAGGATCAATCACAACTGCTCTTCTCGTCGTTTCATCCCCAATAAGGTATGAAGCCTGAGATAGGCACTCTAGGTAAAACTGTTCAAAGATCATTTGGTCAGTATAAACGACAAGAAGTGAAGCACACTAAGGGCACAACTCTAGGTGCGAGCTTTCATACCATTCCATAACTGTTGGCTGACCTATTAACTGTTGAAGAATTCGGAATGCAATTAGCAGGACAGGTTTTGTTACATGTGTGGGGGTACTAGAGGCCTTGTATTTACAGGGGTTTAAGAGCTTTCAGATTTACGGACTATCCATGCTTCCTCAGATGGCCACTTCTTCGCCCATTCTAAATTCACAAAGGTATACCGTGTCTCATCAGAATCAGCGGGTGGATATAACTCAATGAGTTCGATTACTTCCAACTGGCAAGACCGGAGAAGCTCTATACGTTCACCATGAGAAATGTGAAATTCTACTCCCGGATCATCAGGCCATTCAAACCGGTGCATACCTAGTTGTGGCCGTAGTAGTCTCTCTTTGGCGGGAGTCTCGTCATCATCGCTGACGCATAACATCAATAGCGCTGAATTCCCTAGGAAAGCTAGATGGCCACCAGGCCGCAGTACCCGTGCCGCTTCGGGGATCCATCGGTATGGGTCACACCAAATTGAAGCCCCGTATTCTGAGATAGCGAAGTCAAAGCTTTCGTCCCTAAATGGTAGTTGCTCGGCATCACCATGGATAAGAGGGAATCTGACCTCAAAATTCTCTTGAAACCTGGCAGCTGTCTTTAATTGGGCAGGTGAATTGTCAATACCGACCGGTCGTCCGTTCCGGCGAGATAACCAAGCAGAGATATAGGCGGTTCCACACCCCAACTCCACCACATCACCACCGTGAAAATATTTCAGTAACCCAATCTCTGACTCAGGTACCCCATACATCCCCCACTGGGGTTGATTATTTGCCCATGCTTTCTGACCAGCTTCAACGTATTCATTCGCCCACTGGTTCCAGACTTCTCGATTTGACTTAATGTGATCACTTTGCAGTTTTTCCATCCATTCAGCCATGCGGTTAGTTTAGGGCAGAACAGGTTTTGTTACATGTGTGGGGGTGCTAGAGGTGCTAGAGGGCATGCGTTTACAAGGATTTAAGAGTCAAATCTTTCCGAAAGTGACTGAAATGCTTTACTCAACTCTTTGTCCATACCTGAAAGTAACTGAAATGCTTTACTCAACTCTTTCTCCATACCTCTCAGAGATCTCTGTAAAGAAGACAAGCTGCGCCTATTGTCAATAACTTCCCTTCGATGGATAAAGACTAAGAGTAAATTTCGGTTTCTACCAATATTTACTCTTAGTCTTTAAGGTGAATGCAGTATTATGGCAAGTACTGTTCAAGTATTTCTGTTACACGGCCATTATTGATAGCAACCCATACGTAACAGGGAGTTTCACCTTCAGCCCAGCAGAGGTATTTACCATTATCTGAAGGCCATTCAGCATAATTTATCATTTCTGCCGGTTGTGGATAGTTCTCATTATGTAGCCGGATTTCATGAACCAAAGCCTGTTGATCTACTTCGAGATCAAATACATTTGGGTTCTGATTAGATATATAGAATCCAGTCATGAGTTCTCCATAACCTTCCTCTGAAGCCTTCTCTTGAGCTAATTCGTCTACATAGAAACAAGCAAGATCAAATATTATTGAGTCAGTGTTCTTCACCTGAATGAGGCCAAACCAAATTCCATCAGTTAGTTCATTAGATTGTGGAGTACATCCCGACCCTTTACCACCTTGTGATCCTTCATATGTGTCTGTAAATGTTAAAGACTGAGGGTCGTAAAAGTAGAAAGCATATTGAGAAGGATCGTTATTTGTAGAATCCGTACCTGAGCCTGAGACCGGTGAAGCCTCATATTCTGGTTCGGTATTGAACGTTTCCTTGTTATCATCCTGCTCTGCTTGTGTCTCTTGACTGGTCTGGAGTTCTTTTTCATGCCCCTGTTCCATTTGTGTCTCTTCAGCAAGCGATGAGGCGCTTTCGGCAGTATTTTTTGTATCGCTACTTCCACAAGCCGATATAAGCATCAAAGAAACCAAAACGAGCGCAGTGGCACTTTTAGTATCCAAACTGTTTTTTATTTTTATACATATAGCTTTCATTTTCTTCTCCTATGAAATTGTTCAGGAGGTAGACAGACTTGTAACTAATTCCATACACCCAATTGTGGGTTTTATTCTATTTATAGATGGTGCCTAAATTTTTTCTTAGCTATTTTTTTAGTTAGGTGGTTACAAAAGTTACTTTTCTTAGTTGTTTGTTACATATATATGGGTGCTAGAGGGCATGTGTTTACAGGGGTTTTAGACTTTCGTGTTATGGTTTTTCTATGAAGAGGTCAATGGTTGTTTTTGTTGCGTTGGGTTTGCTGGCTGGTCTTGTCGGCTGTGGGGGAAGCGGAATCAACGCCGAAGGGAATCAAGACAAGGCATTTGTCGTCACCGAATTCATCGCCGGGACGGAATTCGACGGAACCAGAGCAGAGGCTGAATGCGTTGTTGATGAATTGATTGATTTTTTAGATATTACCTACGCAGAGTTTCGAGCCGCTTTAGAAAGTGGTCCGGACTGGTTAACGTTTCTTGGCGGTGAGGTCCAAGAGCTTACAGAGGATGATTTCATATCATTTATCATTCCAGTTGCTATTGACTGCGGTGTGAACCCCTACGAATAAAGAATGACCCCCACTCTAAGAGTCTTAGAAGAATAACTCTCTAAGCAGGGACTTTAGGTGTGGAGCTGGCGGGAATCGAACCCGCGACCCCCTGCTTGCAAAGCTAAAACCAACTAATAACCTCACCAGCACAAACATAAAACCAACCAGTAAACATAAGGGCTTTAAGCACTTCTAGATATTCGTTAATACCCATTCATTTCTATTGTCTGGTGCCCCTGTGGTGCCCCTGAGATTAAAACCCATACATACCAGTGAGGTACAGCAAGACTAACTGTGTGGGGGGTGTTTTTTGGCTGTTAAAAACTTAGAAACTTAGATTTTGTTAGGTTTACGGTATGCGGAAATTTACGTGGTTCATTCTGCTCATCAATGTCCTCTTTCTAGTTTTGGTTATAGCTATTGGTGCAGATACGGCTGGTGTTGATGAAGACTGTAGAGGGTTGTCTAGTGGGGCTTTAGAATTCTGTGACGAAATTTCTGATGCAAGCAACTGGCGGGCAATAGAAGAAAGCATTATCTATTGGGCTGCCGTTGATATTGTCTTGGGTATTCTTTGGCTCGTTACCAACAAGAACCAAAGGTCGTGCCCAGTGTGTGGCAAACGCGTAAAACCCGGCAAAATAGTTTGTCGTTATTGCGGATATGATTTCGCTGCCGCAGCAGATACGGCCAGAGATCTAATGACCCGCCAAGGCCTCCACCACCTCCAAGCTAGGTAATTTGGTGAATAACTGTTTGTTATATAGTTTTTTTAGACTCTAGGGACTCTAAAGGCCTTATGCGTTGGAACAGTTACTGAACTGTGTTGGTTATGATTATCAGCAGATAACAGTGTTTTCCATGGTTTCGCTGTCACCTTGCTTAACATACCATTCCCATCGGATATTATCGGGGTCTTCAACCCATGTTTCAGTTTTTTCAGCAAAACAACATAAGGTATCGCTGATACCTGTTGTTTCCAGTCCTTCTTCGCTTAAACGAGCATCAGCAAGAGATACTTCTTCAGATGTTTCTACTTCCACGCCAAGATGATTGAGGGTTCCACCTTCCATATCCGATACCTCAAACAAAACTAGTTTTAAGGGAGGGTCTTCTATTTCGAAATTTGCATACCCAGATTTAATTTTTGCAGGAGTAACGCCGAACATCCTCGAGTAAAAATCTATTCCTTCTTGAAGGTCGGAAACGTTTATCGCCAACTGAAGCCTACTCATGCATTTCTCTCCTTATTCAGGTTCTTTTTAAGGTTAGTTGAGAACATACGAAAGTGTAACTGTTGTTCTAATTGTGTGAGTGCCCTTAGTTACTCTTTGTAGCCGTTATATCCGTAACATAAAGTTATAAGAAAATGGTTGTCACGTTGAGGCATAACACTCCAAGAGTTAATAATACGCTTAGCCTATGAGAACAGCGACGGTGATGATGCTTGTGGCGACCCCTTTAACCATGTTTTAGTTTAGGGCAGAACAGATTTTGTTACATGTGTAGGGGTGCTAGAGGCTATGTGTTTATGACAGCGAAAGATCCATGGACGATCGCCACTAGCCGTTGATTTCCCTCCACGGCTATCTGGCTTTCAAGATGTACGACACTTTTACCCGCTTTAATCACCGAAGCAGTTGCCACTAATTCTCCTTCCGTCACCGCCCGCAAATAGCGGATCGACACTTCAATGGAGGCGCAAATCTGTCCTTCTTGAAGTATGGACATCGTAGCTTTCCCCATGGCTGTATCCGCCAAGGTGAAGATTACACCACCATGCATAACTCCATTGGGATTTAGGTGGCGTTCATCTATGTTTAGAACCGCCGAAGCGACACCTGCGGATTCCTCTTTGATTGTGAAATCAAGAAAAGATCGGAGAGGGAAAACTCCATATTCTTCATCATTTTGTGTCACACTTCAAAGGGTAGAGGCAGCCTATTCCGTTGGCAATTTGAGGGATACTCAGGACCAATAGAATGTGGCTTTGCACTTTGGGGAATTCTGACGATCGGCTGCTTTATTTTAGGTGCATTTTTCATATTCATTGCGACACATAGTGATGAAGTCGGAGCTTGATAATTAAAACCAAAATAACTAACAGACACATAACATGATTAGTTATGGGGGGTGGCACGGCACATCACCCCACTATCAGCGCTACATAATGCTATTAAAGGAGTGGATAGGGGTCTTGTAAAACACAGTAAGACCCACCCCGGTAGGGTTAATTTCTTTTCTGACTTGACCCCACAGTGACCCGAACAGTATTTATGACTACCCCTACTCTAAGAATCAAAGAAGAATAACTCTCTGAACAGGGACTTTAAG
>CAZMAW010000014.1:0-46024 GCA_964564495.1 uncultured Candidatus Nemicrothrix sp. | reverse complement strand
GCGGCTCAGACAAAAACGCCAGAGCACCGGTCTCAGGAAGCAACGTTCCAATGTTCAGCCCATCATCAGAAGATCCTGAATCGCTACTGCTATCGCTTTCGCTGCTAGACGCAGATGATTCAGAACTACTACTGGAAGAACTGTCATCGTCATCACCACATGCTGCGGCGACAAGAACGAATGCAAACAATACGGCTAGAAGTCTTAATAGACGTCTATTCCTCATGTAATTCCCCTCTTATATAGAAAATTCTGTGCCGAACAGGGAGCTCGGCACCGTTACAGTCTGCCAAAACTTCGATGAATTCACAAATAAATGAACAAATTAACAATTAATTGGATGAGAGCAGAAAATGAGTCGTCAGGCGATAGGAGAGTAGTCTTCTGTTTCGATTGCAATTAGTTGATCAAAACGGTTTCTCAGGTCGTTTCTTCTACCCCGATCCATAGCCAAATTGACTAATTCATGGGGGTCTTCTTGTAGGTCGTACCATTCGTGTTCGTGGTCGCCGAAAGGACTATTTGCATCGAATTGGATAGTACCTTCGAGAGGCCTCCCTGCAGCATCTGCCCCTCCTCCGACGCCGTAGTAGCGACAATACTTATGTCGTCCGTCGAAGATACCTGCGCTGGCATATCGAGTGTGCTCGACGCCGGGATACCACGCCCATTGTTGTGCAAAAAGCACATAATCTCGAATCTTTGCGCTCGGGTCGCTGAATAGAGGCTCTAGGCTTTCCCCAACTAATCCTGGATAATCTTCGATACTGACTCCTCCTAATTCAGCAATGGTGCGAGCAAGGTCAACGTGCGAAGCCAATGCGTCAGTTTGGGTGCCCGGAGATGTTTTTCCGGGGATTTTCATATACAGCGGGATTCGCATGGTTTCCTGATAATTCCAAGGACCCTTTGAACGTAAACCGTGTGAACCTACTTGGTCTCCATGATCAGAAGTGAAAATAATGATGGTGTCTTCCCAAAGTTCAAGCTCATCAAGGGTTGTGAATATTCTTTGCATTTCAATGTCGTTGAGTTGATGGAGTTTCGCGTAATAGTCAAGATACCTGAGCCACAAATACTCATCTTCACGATTCATCTGCCCTGGTGCTCCCCATTTGAGCATCGCGTGCATCCACCGTCGATGAACGTCGGGTTTAGTATGCAGGTCGTCGTGGAAGTTCGCTGGGAGTTCGGTGAACCACTCCTCGATCTCATGTTCGAACGGAGGGAAATTGTCCTTACGGCCCCAGTCGCGATCTTTCAGTCGATTCCGAACGTTGTCGGTAGCTTCCTTGTTGTCTACCTGCCACCATGGCTGATCGCATGGAAACCACATGACGTCATGCGGGTTGACAAAGGCTGTTGTCAAGAACCAAGGGGCGTTACCAGTTCCATGTTCTTTGAGCCAGTCGATGGTCTGGTCAGCTATTGGTTCATCGAACTCTGTTCCTGTACCGGGCAAACCCCACCACGCCGAGTCATTCCCTTCCCAATCTGAAAATCCATATTCGTCCATTTCGGGATATCGGCGGTTTTGGAGATGCCACTTACCTTTATAGGCCGTATGGTATCCCTCTTCTCGAAACATGTGTCCCAATGTCGCCATGGATGTGGGTAGATTTGTATTTTCCGGCCCAGTTGAATTCTCGATCACTCCATGCTGGACCATGTACCTACCGGTAAAGAGGGTTGCCCTCGATGGGGAACATGGAGACGTATGGGTGTAATGATTGGTAAATTCGAGTCCGCTATCGAGAAGTCGTTGTCTGGCTGGGAGTGAAAGCTCTTTCGGAAGCCAGTCACGTTGGCGTTCTTGATCTGAAACTACGAGAAGAATGTTGGGTTTAGTCATGGGGCAAACCTAGCAGAACAGTTCTCCCGAAAGCCAAGTGGCACGATGGACGAATGATTAACGGGAGACCAACTTTGATAATTCGTGGATGGCGCGGGCGATATCTCGAAATGTGGAGTACATGGGAGTCGGTGCGAATCGAAGAACGTCAGGGTCACGCGCATCAGGGACAACGCCAACATGTATGAGCTGGTTTTCCATTCTGGAAGCGTCATCATTGACACGAACGGAAATCTGACATCCCCGCCGATCTGAATCTGTGGGAGTTATGCTTTCTACACCGTTAATGCTCCGGATCCCTTCTTCTAGATAACTAGTTAACCGAATCGAACGTTCTCGGAGTGCGTCAAAACCCACTTGCTTGAACATTTCGAGAGATGTTTTCACTGGAACCATGGAAAATAGGGCGGGATTTGAAACTTTCCATCCGTCAGCAGACTGCCTCGGAATAAAGCGTTCTTGCCCATGCATGTCAAATCGTGTTGCTGGGTTGTTTCCCCACCACCCAGCTAGCCTCACCAAATCGAGGTCATGATGATGTTTGTCATGGACGAAATAGCCTGAAATGCTTCCTGGCCCTCCATTGAGATACTTGTATGTGCACCATGCGGCGAAGTCAACATTCAGATCATGGAGATTCAGGTGAACATTTCCTATCACATGAGCTAGATCAAGGCCCACGGTAATCTCATACCTCTGAAATTCCTTCATCCATCTTTCAATGTCGTGATACTGGCCGGTGAAGTAGTTCAAGCCTCCAATGAGTGCGAGTGCCGTCTCGTCACCATGCTCTTCAAGCGTGTGCTCGAGATCTGCAACTGTCACTCGGTCAGGGTCGGTAGCCTTGATCACGATAACATCCGTTTCCGGGTTGCCTCCGTGCCACATAACCTGAGCAGCGGCTGCGTACCTGTCAGATGGAAATGCGTGGGGTTCGATCATGATCTTTGACCGACCGTTCGAGGGACGGTAAAAACTCGCCATGAGCAGATGTAGGTTTGTCGTAAGCGACCCCATGATCCCGACTTCATTTTCGATGGCTCCAACCAGTTCTGCCTGTAAAGCCGAGACGACTTCATCGTACTGATACCAGGATTCTTCTCCCTCAAAATGTCCTCGAACTCCTCTGGTCCCCCAGTCGGACAAGGCGTCATGCATAGCAGATGGGGTTTTTTTCGGCATAAGCCCTAGAGAATTCCCAGCAAAATACGCTTGATCGTTGCCATCTGGACCCACGGGAATTTTGAACTCGTCGCGAAGGCAGCTAAGGGGGTCTGCTTCATCGAGGCTCAATGCCTCGTCATGTTCAAAGGTGAATGAACTCATGTCGTGCCTTTGCCAATAACCTTCTCTTCTTCTAGTTCCGCTATTTCCTTTTCTGAAAAGCCGAGCTCTTGAAGAATGATTGCGTTGTGTTGACCCAGCGTCGGGGCTATCAGATCGAGTGGTTCTGGAAATTCAGAGAAGTGAAGTGGATCCCCAGGAATGTGGAAGTCTCCAAGGAAAGGGTCGTTTACCTTCTTTATGGCGCCACGAGATTCGAAATATGGATGCCCGATTGCCTCATAGGGCGCTAGAACTGGTGCACAAGGAACACGTGCTTTCTCTAGAATATCGATGATTTCAGTATCATGTTCGAATCCTTGCATCCATTTCTCAATGATGTCGTTCAGTGCGTCGCGGTTCCGCATGCGACCAATAAGGTCCACGAATCTTTCATCTTCCAGTAGCTCTGGCTGGCTGATTGCCTCAACAAATCGTGGCCACTGTACTTCCATACATTGAACAACTATCCATCCTTGTGGTGCTTTAAATGCCCCTAGCGGACTGTTGATCGCTGACCGGTGCCCAGATCGGTTCGGTTTCCACCGCATTCCGGTCAATGAAGGCCCCTGCACAGCCAATTCTTGAGAATGGAATAGGGAATCAACCATGGAGATATCTATGAATTGGCCATTTCCTGTCCGTTCACGGTGAAACAGGGCATATCCGATACCAGCTACGGCATGTACTCCAGACATGACATCACCTATAGACTGCCCCGTCGGCATCGGTGGGCCATCGGGGTCGCCCGTCATGAACATTGTGCCGCTAAAAGCTTGAGCGATCATATCGAAAGCTGGCCTATCGCTATGAGAGCTCGACCTTCCAAATCCGGAGATAGACGCCATAATGAGCTTCGGGTTGAGTTCTTTGACCGTATCCCAATCAAACCCTCTTCGTTCCAGTACCCCTGGGCCGTAATTTTCAACAAAGACATCGGCGTCTTTAAGGAGGTCTTTAAGGATGGAGCGGCCTTTGGGGTGGTCAAAATCAATACATAAACTTTTCTTACCGCGATTCTGCTGCACGAAGTATCCGCTTCTACCTGACTCGTGCACTATCGCGTAATTGCGCGTGGGGTCGCCGTATGGGACCCGTTCTACTTTAATAATTTCTGCCCCCATCTCAGCAAGCATCCTCGTAACGGTTGGACCGGCTAAATACTGGGTCATATCTATGACACGAATATTGTGAAGGAGGGGAGAATTTTCCATACAAGGGACGGTACCGGACGAAGGCGACAGGCACTACAACAACAAGAACAACTTCACAATTCTAAGCTGAATAGCTATCCTATAATGGGGAGGGATATGACTGACATGCTAAGAGATAGAGAGCAAACTCAACCCGATGCCCATGCCCCCTCTGGCAGAAAAGAAATCACGGCTGAACGCTATCTTTCCACAGAGATCCTTAGTCAGGAATGGGAACATCTCTGGCCGCGAACATGGCTGTACGTAGGAGTAGCTTCAGACGTTTCAGAACCCGGCGAATTCTTTGTATTTAATATCGGACCAGAATCTATTTTGGTTTCCCATACAGACGAAGGCGAAATAGCTGCTTTTTATAATGCCTGCCAGCACCGTGGAGCGCGCATCATGGTCAATGAACGCGGATGGATTAAGGATTTCGTATGTCCGTACCATGGCTGGACCTATGGACGTGACGGTGCACTCACTGTCGTCCCTGACGAGGACCGATTTAGCCAGGGAATTGACTGTGATGCTCAGTCACTTGTTCCGGTAAGAACTGAAATCTGGGCGGGACTTGTATGGGTGTGCATGGATGATAATGCTCCCTCATTCGATGAATACATAGGACCGCTCAAAGAGCAGATCGAGAACTACCGTCTCGAGGAAATGGTTCTAGTACAAGACCAGACCGTTCATCTTGAATGCAATTGGAAAGCAGTGTTTGATAATTTTGGTGAGTTGTACCACGTGGAACACATTCATCCTCAACATGCACTCATCTTCGACTGTCCGACGAGTAGGGTCCGGTTGTGGAAAAACGGGCATACCAGCGTGTACATCGATGGTTTCACTGTGAATACCCGACTTCCTATCCCCGATGAACCGACGAAACTTATGAAGGGACAGTTACTGTCTCTCGGGATGGACCCTGAAGAGTATCGGGGGCGAGTTCTCGACATCCGAGAGGACGTGCAAAAGACAAGACGAGACATGGGGCCACAGCTAGGTTACAACTATGACCTCCTCGCTGATGAGGAACTCAGCGATATTTTCCAACACAATGTATTCCCCAACATGCTTATCACGCTGCAACCGGACAAAGCGTTGATTATGCGTGCACGCCCACACCGTACCGACCCCAGTAAGTGTTATTGGGACAAGATAACCCTTGTAATGCCTCCAAGTGAAGATGCAGAGGATGTTGCCGACCTGCAGTTCATGCCAAAACCTAAGCCTATTCCTAAGGAGCGCCCTGAACGTGAAGAATTCACGCAGGAGGATGTGATCGCTGGAACAAAGACAATGGATATTACGGTTGATCAGGATGTACACCTTATACGCGACGTACAAAATGGCATGCGTTCAAGAGGGTTCAATAGGCAAGTGTTAAATGACGATGAGTCTCGCATCCAGCATTACCATGACTGGTATTCCTGGTATATGGGAGACTAGAAACCAGCTCTGGTGGCCTCCACACACCCCAAGATTAGCTTTCTTAGTTGGAATCTAGCAATGCTTGAACGATCTGCGGAAGCACCGACCCTTTGGGAGCAATACAATGCTGAAGAAGCATTTCGACGGCAGGTGCTTGATATCGGACCTGACATTGTGCTTCTTCAAGAGCTGCCAGGGATTGTCCCGTATGTCGAAACCCATGACATGATCAGAGCAAATCCAAGAAGCCATGGCGGACACCTCGCCACATTGGTTTCGCATGAACTTTTAGACGATTCAGTTCATCACACATCGATACCGGGATGTGGCCTTCTGACAACTTTTGGAAATTTGGGAATAACGGTAGCGAACATTCATTTCCTCCCTGGGAAGGGGAACGGTCAAGCCCGGCGAGACCAACTCTCTGCTGTTATAGCGGGCTGCTCTAGCGAATTAATCGCAATAATTGGGGATACTAATTCTCGAGCTTCGGAAGTTCAACAGATTCGGGAGGTGGGCTTACTGGCTCCGAACCCGCCGCAACCGACATGGGACAGCTTCCGAAATAGATTCCATTCGGGTGCGCCAAGATTTCGCGCTAACTTCACCCGCTGCTATACCCATCCAGACATTAAGGTTGTTGACCTTGAAGTTCTCGACACCCCAATAGTGCAGGAAAACAAGAAATTCTATATTAGCGACCACTTTGCTCTTCGGGGAACTCTCCTTTTACCCGACATCTAAGGCTGCTATGCAACCGACCCTCTTCAATGAGATGGGATGCGGTGGCTGGCTGAAGGCTCTCTTATTCGATTCGGGACTCTTAAATATTGCGTGCATTCATCTAAACTTTGGGAATGAAGTCTCCTGAGGAACTTGTATCTAAACTCCGGTCGGTGATCAGCGCTTTCAGAACAACAGATTTTGAAAACTATATAAATCAAGGAGAGTCAATAGAAGAGTTGGGGGATTCCCTTGACCGTATAAAGCATCAACTACTTCCCTATCAGGTTGATGGTGAACGGATGCAAGCCGGACTTCGCCCAGCGGAATATCATTTCCGACCCGATACTCCCGCTTTGCGAGATTTGAGTAAAGTCGAGCCTAAGGAGTTCTTCCCGTATAGTCCGCTGATTGGTGAGCTAAACCCGATCTCCCCACCTTTTCACTTCTGGAAGGACGGCGAAACTCTGCTTGGGAGAGGAGTCTTTGATTCCCAATACTGTGGCCCGCCCGAAGCTGTTCATGGTGGACATGTCGCAGCTCTCATGGACGAACTGTTAGGAGTCACCGGCGTAGTTACAGGATATGGCGGGTTTACAGGAACGCTCACCGTCCGGTATGAAGCGACTACACCCTTGGATGAAGAACTGTTTCTAAAAGGATGGGTGCAAGATGTGGAGGAACGGAAAGTAATTATCTGTGGAGAACTAAGGACGGAGAAGACGATCTGCGCGAGAGCTGAAGGTATTTTCATACGCCCTCGTGAGAACGCCTAGCTCTCGTATTCTCGTTACCTCCGACAAGATCGTCCAGGCCCTTGCCGGATTCTGTTCTCCGATATATCTTAAACCGATGAGCGAAACCATGGGATGGACAGAAGAAGACATACCTGATCAAACAGGAAAAGTTGCTATTGTTACCGGGGGAAACTCCGGCATTGGCTATGAAACTGTTCGAATCCTTGCAAAACGCGGGGCGCATGTCGTTCTTGCTGCACGGAATTCCATCAAGGGACATGAAGCTGTCAGCAAAATAGTTTCTGAGTTCCCATCTGCCAATGTTGAAACACAACCTCTGGACCTTGCTGACCTTGCTTCTATCAAAGATTTTTCCACGAGCTTCAAGGAACGTAAAATCCCCTTGCACATCCTTATCAACAACGCAGGGATAATGGGCGTCCCTAAGGGAACAACAGTCGACGGGTTTGAACTCCAATTTGGGATAAACCATCTAGGACACTTCGCCCTAACCGGGCGCCTAATCGAAGACCTTCTAGCTGAAAAAGGTGGGCGGATCGTGAACGTTGCAAGTAACGCCCACCGACAAGGACGACTGAACTTCTATGACCTCCAATCGACTCACCGGTACGGGCGTATGCGGGCATACGCCCAAAGCAAACTAGCCAATTTGGTCTTTACGGCTGAACTTGATAGAAGGTTGAAACGCGCTGGTCACAATGACACGCTCTCAGTTGCGGCTCATCCAGGGATGGCCCATTCAAACATTGCTTCTAACTTTGAATCTGAATCGTACTTCGACCGGTTGTTAGAAAATAGTTTAAAAATACTCGGTCCATATTTTGTACAATCGACAGTTGCCGGCGCAATCCCCACTCTTCGAGCAGCAACAGACCCTTCAGCGGAGGGGGGCGATTATTTTGGCCCGAGCCAACGTGCTCAGACTCGCGGACCGGCAATAAAAGTCCCAGCGAAGAAAGCGGCTTACGATGTTCATGATGGTAGGGCTTTATGGGAACAAAGCATTGAACTTACAGGAGAGGGTTACTCCGGCCTAGCTCAAAAGTGAGAAACACCACCAAAGAATCATCGTTTACCGGAACTAAAAATTTGGGCGTTCAATCATATGTCGAACATGCCCTGTTTCATTGATGCTCCGAACCGTGCGTAATCCAGTAGAAGAAGCTTCTACTCGTGTGAGGCCGGTGTAATCAGGGCGGATAACTAAAGGGTTGCCAAGGCCCCAAAGAGTCTGGAGATATACGGAAATGACCATTCCATGACAAAAAACTGCCACCTTTTGGCTAGGGAAGTCCTGAATGACCTCGTCAAAAGCCTGAAGGACGCGGTTGCGGAACCCTTCATAATCGCCCTCAAAAATCGCTGATGGGTCATTCATATACATTTGGATAGCTGGAGAGTCAACAGTCATTTCTTCTACAGGGATATAGACCGAACTGTTGTGGTCTGACTCGCGAAGGTCATCACGTTGAATAACTTCGATCCCGAGCCGTCTGGCAAGAGGGTTGGCGGTCTGCTGGGCTCGTTTCATCGAACTTGAAACGATTTGGTCAATTTTTTCCCCTTCGAGAAAATTCGCGATTGCCTCGGCTTGACGCTGACCTATTTCTGATAAACCAGGGTCGGCCGGCCCTTGCCCTTCTTGTTTTTCTTCTCGCTCTGGACGCGCATGTCTGACGATAAGAAGGTCCACTGTTTATTCCATGCCTAACACAAAGCGCCGATGTGGTCGACAACGTTCCAACGGACGGCCGCATCTATAGAACCTTGGAGAAACTTTTCGAATCGCCGGTGCATTCTTGCCGCTCCGTCACCGTAGGCGGTGACGTCCTGTAGGTAGGGTACTGGCTGGCATGAGACTGGGTAGAGAATCCCCCAAGCCAGGGCCTCTTCAAGCTCTTCTGCAGACCATGACGGTCCTCCTGTTTCTGCCAATGTCGTTCGGTATAACGAAAGAAGATCGGGTTCAACGGCTAATGTTTCTTGATTGTGAGATGCTGCTAGAAGCCACGCGAGATCCACACCTGGGTGGGATCGCATGACACTTTGCCAATCCAAAATAATCGGGCCTTCACCCCCAATTAGGATGTTGTCGAGTTCATAATCGATATGGGTGAGGGTCCATGGGCGATCCGCATACCGTTCTAACCATTCAATGGTGTTGTTGATCCAGCTTCGGTCGAGGATTTCGAAAAGTTCCTTTGGGTAGCGGTCGGGTTCAAGTTGAGCAAGAGCTTTCCACGCTGTTTGTGTCATTTCAATCCCCAACTGTAAGCTCTCCGCTCGCCAATCAATTAGCCACGGAATATCTAGAAGCCGCTCATCCATCCAAAACTTTCCGTGCATAGTCGCAAGGTCAGAAACAAGTTTTTCCATAACGGGGATGGAACATCCTGAGAGAATATCTCCTTTTTCAGCTTCAGAGAGATGTTCGAGTAGTAAAAAGGCTTTTCCTGTTTCTGGGTCGAAGAGATTGACCCAGCATTTTGGAATACGCATGTCTACCTCATTGACGAGATCAGCATAGAAGCCTGATTCACGGATGTAGAACTGCATGACCGTGTTGTACTTTCGCGCATTGTCGTCATCGAGCGGGCACTTTGCTACAAATGTCGGAGGAAGGTCTTCTCTATCGTTCTCTTCCCAAACAACTCTAAAGATGCCGACTTCCCCCATGGCTCCAGTAAAGCCATCCATTGGTTCGTGCGTGAGGGATTTAATTGGAGGAAGAGTGTGGTTGGCTTCCCGTAGCTGCAATGACAGCCATTGTTCCGTGACTCCCGCTAACGTTCCCGGTATATCTGCCATGTTTAACTCCACCTAATTTCATACTAGTCAGACGAAGCTCACACTGAGGAGTCATCAGGAAACTTGATAGCGTCCAAGCCACTCCGATACAACCCTTAGAACCTCAATGTGAAGTAAGGTGGGCTTCCCATGTCTCTGGTGCTTATCTCGAAAAAACTCTCGAATAGTGTTTGGACGTTTGTTACCTTTACGGGCGTCATGTATGGCTCTGGAGCACTCTTGGTGAAAAAACTCACCAATGACGGGATCGACCCATTCACCCTGACCTGGGTTCCTATTCTCATCGGAGGAATCCTCGCGCTAGGAACCGGTTTCAGCCGAGGAAAGTTATCTAAAGCTGCAGTCATTCCAGGAGTAATTTTGGGATTTGTCTCTGGAGGTGGACCTTCCCTTATTTTCAATTACGGCTTTGATCAGCTCCCCGCTGGTATCGTTACCCTGCTCATTTCTCTCGGCCCCATCTTTACTGCCATCGTCGCTCATTTTGTTTTCGATGATGAGCGATTCAATTCTCTAAAGGGAACCGGACTCGTTCTCGCGTACGGAGGAGTGATGATTCTGACTATCGACTCGGTCGGAGAGAAAGGGTCTCTCGGGAGTCTCCTAGTAGTTCTTGCCGGTTCAGCTCTCGCTGGTAGCGGTGGTGTTCTTACTCGCTATTACATACAACGACATGACGCAATAGCGCTCCTTGCCCCTAACATGATTACGGGCGGAATCATGGTGCTGATCTTGACGTACGCGATGAATCAGGATACCCAACCACCGGGAGGGCTTGCTACATGGCATTACGCTGTTTTGATTCTTTTCGGGATACAGGCCTTCCTAGTTTTTCTGTCGTTTTTTCATGCAAACCAGCTCGGTACTACTGGACAAGTTTCAGTTACCGGATATTTTCTGCCTTTATTCGGGGTCGTCGGTGGCATCATCTTTTTCAAGGAGGAAACGAGCTGGCAGCTTCTGGTAGGGGGGGCGTTGATAGTGGTATCTATGGCTTTGATCGCCCGCGGTTCAAAAGGACTTCCCTCAATCAAATCGGTGTAGCTTGATTATATGGAAAACAATCTTTTCCAACTGATTCGCGATAGTAGTACTGACCAACCTTCAAAAGTTTTTCTTCGCGATCCCGAGGGGAGGTCATTGTCGTACTCCGAGTGCTTTAGGATGTCGGGACAATATGCTGAGGCGCTTCAGGAATGCGGGGTAAATGAAGGCGACAGAGTTCTCGTAAAAGTCGAAAAATCAATCGATGCCGTGGCTCTCTACCTTGCCTGCCTTCAATACGGGGCAATATATGTCCCATCAAACCCAAAGAGCACTGTTGAAGAAACCACATACCTTCTTTACGATTCAGAACCTTCACTTGTAGTTCTTTCTCATGGGGACTCAGAGAACATTGCTGCCCGATCAGAAACACTCGGACGAGAGAATGGCAGCCTAACCTCATTGGCGGAGTCACTACATGGAACGGATCGGGTTACCCATCGAGAAGACTCTGACATTGCAGCAATGCTCTATACCAGCGGGACGACAGGGAAACCCAAAGGGGCAATGCTAACCCATCGAGGCTTAATTGCTAACGCAGCAGCACTGCACGATATCTGGGGATTCGAATCCGGAGACGTCCTTTTACACTGTTTACCTATCTTTCACGTTCATGGCCTTTTCGTGGCTCTCCATTGTGCGATGCTAAGTGCAGCGGAAGTCATTTTTCTAAGAAAGTTCAACCCCGCAACAGTGCTCGATCATCTTGCAGAGGCAACGGTCATGATGGGAGTACCGACCCATTACATCCGCCTGCTTGATGAGAACCGGCTTAACCACGACTCATGCGAACATATACGCCTCTTCACTTCTGGGTCTGCTCCTATGTCCGAACATGTTCACGAAGTCTTCCAAACACAGACCGGCCACCGGATTCTTGAACGGTATGGAATGACCGAGGCGGGAATCATTTCCTCAAATCCACTAACTGGCGACAGGATACCGGGAACAGTCGGATTCGCTCTTCCAGGTATGGAGTTGCGTGTCGTAAGTGAGCAGAAAGAGTGTGAAATTAACGAATCAGGGACTGTTGAAGTCCGAGGAGACCACTTGTTCGCCGGATACTGGAGGCAACCAGAAATGACTGCTGCCGCATTCCAGAATGATGGCTTCCTCATCACTGGAGATATCGGTTCTCTTGATAGCCATGGAAGGCTTTCTCTTCAAGGAAGATCCAACGACATGATTATTTCCGGGGGGGAGAACATCTATCCTAAAGAAATTGAACTGCACCTTGAAGGATTTCCCGGTATTGGGGAATGCGCAATAGTAGGCCTCCCCCACGCAGACCTTGGGGAAGCCGTGACTGCATTCATTATCCCAGATAAGGAATTCTCAGAAACCGCATTGGTAGAGCACCTTAAATCACTCATTACAGGTTTTAAACAACCAAAAAAATATGTCTCTGTTGATTCTCTTCCCCGAAATGCGATGGGTAAAATTCAAAGAGCAAAATTGCGCGAAGAATACTCAACGCTTTTTAATCGCGCCGAAGACCTGAATTAGGAATCCTTGAGCGAAATACCCCCCGAAATAGAGAGAGCAAAGCTTTCCGATGCGGTGACCGCACTAAAAATCCGTGATTTCCGGCGTTTCTGGCTCGCGGGACTGGTCTCAAATAGTGGCGGTTGGCTTCAGGGACTTGCGTCCCCGTTCATTATGTACGAGATGACCGAGTCGGGAACGTGGGTCGGAACTTCAGTTTTCGCTTTGATGATCCCTATGGCACTCGTTGGACCTTTTGCGGGGCCGATGGCTGACCGGTTGTCGCGTAGGCAGATTCTCCTTGTTTGTGAAGTGTTGCTTGGCGTAATCGCTATCTCGAACGCCGTTTGTTGGTGGGTTGGGATAAGAGAACCGTTGGTCTATGTCGGAATCAACATTATTTATGGCTTTGTTAATGGCTATGCCTTACCTGCATGGCAGGCGTATGTGGCAGACCTTGTCCCTAGAGGTGTGTTGATGAACGCAATTACTTTGAACTCGACACAGTTCAATGCAGCGAGAGCTATTGGTCCAAGTCTTGGGGGTGTCCTGCTTGCAGTTTCTGGCCCAGGCTGGGCCTTCTTTGGAAACGGGATTTCATTTTTTTTGGTGTTCCTTACCCTCTTAACGCTTCCAGCGACAGCTCCAAGTCCTCTCGCCGGACGGACAGACTCGCAGTTGAGTCAATTTGCAAAAGGGTGGGCTTATGCGAAGACGCAAAAAACACTAATGACCGGATATGTCGCAGCAGGTTTGGTGGCGGTACTGGGTGCCCCCCTCATCCAAGTGCACATTATCCTGTTTAGCGAGAAGGTCTTCCAAGTAGGAGAATTCAAATTTGGGCTATTGATGTCTACCTACGGGATCGGGGCGGTTGCAATCGCTCCATGGCTTGCTGCATTCGGAACGAGATTTAAAAAATCGAACCTTTTGGTGGGTTCTCTGGCTTTATATGGCTGCGGAGAACTTCTTTTAGCTTCTACCGAAATCTACGGGATCGGGCTGCTAAGTATTTTTGTCGTGGGGTGCGCTCATCTAGTGATGGCAACTACAACTAACACGACATTACAGTTGTATGTTCCTGAACCGGTTCGAGGGCGAGTGATGGCAATGTACCTTATGGTCTTCACAATCGGAGCCCCTCTAGGGTCAATAATTCAGGGTCCCCTAGCGGACCAGTTCGGCCCGCGTTGGATAGTTGCCGTCATGGGTTCTTTATTTCTGACTGCCGCAGCGATCTTTGCTATGTCAAGACGCGCCGCTACCTTCGATTTCGACCAGGCGGAAATATAGGTCTCATCCGATGGGGATTGTTAACTCCAGTCAATGTGTTCTTGACCAAGGTCTGCAAGGTTTCTGACCCCTATAAGGGCCATGGTCCGTTCCATCCCCTCTCGGAGGAAGTGCAACGCCCAATCCACCCCTCTCTCGCCCGCCGCTCCGAGACCGTATAGGGTTGGTCGACCCGCCATACATGCTGTGGCCCCAAGGGCGATTGCTTTGACGATGTCGCTGCCGCGCCGGACTCCCCCATCACAGTAGACCTCTATTTGTCCCCCAACTGATTGGACAACTGGTTGGATTAATTCAAGTGGAGTCGGGGCATCGTCGAGCTGCCGTCCACCATGATTTGATAAAGCAATAGCGTCTAGGTTATTGCTTGCTGCAATTTTTGCATCTTCTACAGTTTGGATGCCTTTGAGAACTATCGGACCATCCCATTCGTTTCGAAACCATTCAATGTCCCCCCATGAAAGCGACTGGTCGAACTGTGCATTTACATGGTCAGCGAGGGTAATGGCGGTAGATCCATCCTCGGTGCCAGAACCGACAACATTTGCAAACCGTATCGGATCACTACTTAGCAATCCCCAAGTCCACGCCGGATGTTTAATCCCATCGAAAACCGTATCGATCCCAATTTTCGGTGGCAGGGTGAACCCTCGTCTGATATCACGTTCTCTTCTCCCAAGAACTGCCGTATCGACGGTGATCATGATCGCTTCGAATCGTGCTGCTTTCGCTCTTTGTAAAAGTTCTTTAAGCAACCCGCGATCTTTCCATACGTAGACCTGGAACCAGTTACGCGCCGAAACGAGGCTCTGGGTTTCTCCGTCTTGAGGGACGAAAGTAGACACCGCCTCTATTTCTTCAATGGATCGGGTTGCCATGGTTGAGAGCGTGAAAGGGAGTTGTTTCCTAGCCGCTGCCCGAGCTACCGCTATCTCTCCAAGCGGGTGTGCTATTCGCATGAATCCAGTTGGAGAAATGATAAAGGGAAAGGGTACGGGCACATCAAGGACATTCGTTGAAAGATTTATACTATCTACATCTCGCAACACTCTTGGTTTGAATGTGACTTCACTATAGACAGCAGTATTTTTGCGATGGGTTCTTTCATCTTCTGCAGCCCCATCGATATATCCGAATACTCCGGCTGGTAGCCGGCGCTTACAGATGTTTCGAAGGTCATCAATGTTCGCTGACCTGTTAAGACGCCTTTGATCAGAATTTCGTTCAAACCTTCTGAACCGAAGGACTGATTTTACTGATTTGAACATGTCTGAACCTTACCGATTCTTCTGAAATTTTATTCATTTAGGATTTAGATCTATTTTCCAAATTGTGATCAGCACACTAGGATCCCATTAACCGAGGGGGTAAACCGTGCCACAAAATATAGGTGAATTTCTTACTAATCGTGCGAGAAGAGATACGCATTTAGAGGCCATCTTCGAGCCAGCGAGTGGTAGCAGACTTTCGTACAACGAATTGAATAACCGGTCTAATCAGGTTGCTCATTCCTTAAGGGATCTCGGCGTTTCTAAAGGCGACCGTGTGGGATTGCTTCTCATGAACGGGACAGAGTTTGTTGAGACATTTTTTGCGGTATCGAAAATAGGTGGAGTGAATGTCCCGCTGAATTGGCGTCTCGTAGCAGATGAGCTTGAATTCATTCTCAGTGATGCTGGTGTAACTGTGCTGTTGTTTAGCGAAGAGTTCACAGAGGTTGCTGCAGAATTACGTAGCCGAGGCGACAAGACACAGATCACGAACTGGGTCCAAGTTCATGGTGAGACTATGGAAGGGGCCCTTGACTATTACGATTGGGTTGCCTCCTCCGCTTCTACTGAGCCGGAGGTTGAGGGTGGGGATGATGACCTTGTCTTCATAATGTACACCTCTGGAACGACCGGCTTACCTAAAGGCGTGATGCATAGCCACAACACGGTTTTGTGGGCGAATATCACGAATGCGACTACTGCCGATATGCAGCATTATGATCGTTTTCTCAATGCTCTTCCATTGTTCCATGTGGGTGCTTTGACACCGATACTTACATCCGTGTTCGTAGGAGGGTCGATAACATTGATGAAAGCCTTTGATCCCAGTGCATCTTGGGACCTTATTCGGGACGAAAAGATCAATACAACGCTGATGGTCCCAGCGATGCTGCAATTTATGCTCCTAACATATGATGCTGAAAACCACGATCACTCAACATTGCGTAATGTGATTAGTGGAGCTGCGCCCGTTCCTGTTTCGCTTATAGAGACATACACAGAAATGGGGATAGAGATCCATCAGGTTTATGGCCTAACAGAAACCTGCGGGCCTGCCTGCATTATCTCTTCTGAAGATGCGGTGACGCGAGCAGGGTCCACGGGTAAGGCTTTCACATTTACGGAAGTCCGAGTTGTAGATGAAGACGGGAATGAATGCGAACCCGATCAGCCGGGAGAAGTGCAAGTCAAAGGACCACACATAATGCTTGGTTATTGGAATAGGCCAGAAGCGAACGCTGAGACACTTGTTGAGGGTTGGTTGAAGACCGGCGACATCGCGACAATGGACAGCGATGGTTTCGTAACGATCGTTGATCGGGTGAAGGACATGTTGATTTCTGGTGGAGAAAACGTCTATCCGGCGGAAATTGAAAATGTTCTCTTGTCTCATGAACTGATCAATGATGCAGGTGTTATAGGTATCCCGTCAGAAAAATGGGGGGAGTCACCGCTGGCTGTTATTGTTCGGGCTGATGAAAGCCTTTCTGAGCGGGATGTGATTAAGCATTGCGTGGGTAAACTTGCCCCATTCAAAACCGTCAAAGCAGTTGAGTTCATTGATGTGATTCCACGTAATGCCAGCGGGAAGATCCTCAAACGTGAACTCCGTGAAATGTTCTCGTACGAAGCTGCAGAGTAAAACTACGAAAGTAACTTGAGCGCTGTTTCGGTAAACCGTGGGAGGGCGTCAGCAATGAGCGCCATACGTTCATCTTTGCTATCGCCTACTTTCCACCGGTAGTGGAGTTGCTGGAGGACCGTCGCTGTCTTCCATTGAGCGAAGGCTTCATACCATGCAATTTCTGAGAGATCGAGACCTGATGTGTGCGCATAGTGGTCGATAATCTCTGATCGACTTGGGAGGCCTACAGAACCGAGGCCCTCGTGTCCCCCGCGAGGGGTGAGGGGATCATCGGCGGGGTCGGGCCAGTAATTTAAGAGGGTTCCTAAGTCAATGAGGGGATCGCCGAGTGTTGTCATGTCCCAGTCGAAGATTGCCTCAACTTCGTCAGGGTTCTCGGGCCGAAACATACAATTGTCGAGTTTGAGGTCGTTATGGACGAAAGACACGCGTTGAGGAGACGGGAGTGAACTCACTAATTTCTGATAGATATCGTTCATCGCTTGGTCGTATCTTTCGTCACTAACTAAATCCCAGCGCTTTTTCCATCCGCGGACTTGACGCTCAACAAACCCGTCTGGTTTCCCTAAATCTTCTAAGCCGATTTCAGTAGGGTCCAGCAAGTGGAATTCGCTGATCGCATTTGTTAATGCGAATCCAAGTCTCTTACCGAGGTCGTCGTGGTGGCGCATCGAAAGGGGAATAATGCCGCGAATCACTTCTCCTTTGCGGCGTTCCATGACGAACATCTCTGCACCAGCGATTGATGCATCTTCAACGAAGAGGTACGCGCGGGGAGCTTTTGGGAAGATCTCCCATAGCCGCGAAAGTACTTTATATTCTCGGGCCATGTCGTGCGCCCCTGGGGCAAGAGTTCCAAATGGAGGGCGTCGCAAAACCAATTCTTTCTCTCCAAATAAGATCAGGTACGTGAGGTTTGCCGCACCATTTGGAAATTGGCGAACCTGAAAAGGGCCAGCAGTGTTGATGGTATCTGGAAGTTCTCTGCGGAGGAATTCTTCAATAGTTTCCCAGTTCAACTCCTCACCGCTTCTCACCGGAGCTGTTTCCGGTGTGGGTTCATCATTAAAGGGATCGACGGAAGTTGATGAGGTCACAAGGCAAATCGTAGATGGTCATTTTATTCTTTGCGAACTATTCTTGTTGTATGCGTTTGCGACGTACTATCGAAAACCGATGCATGGGCAGCAGTGACTGCGATTGATCAGCCGTTGGAATTCGTTCCTCTGAAGGGGTTCCGGTTCGACAATCGTTTCTCTGCGCAGCTCCAAGCGGATCCGGTTGAAGATAACAAGGTCAGGCAAGTTCGTAGCTCTTTTTTTTCGAGGGTTTATCCCACAAGAACTGCTAATCCGGAATTGTTAGCGGTCTCACATGAAGTTCTAGACATGATCGGGATAGATCAATCTGAAGCCTCTTCAAGATATTTCGCGCAGGTGTTTTCAGGGAATGCTCTTGTAGAGGGTATGGACCCACATGCTGCATGTTATGGCGGCCACCAGTTCGGTAATTGGGCTGGTCAATTAGGTGACGGGAGAGCTATTAACCTCGGGGAGGTTGTAGGACATGATGAAAGCCATTTCATGCTGCAACTCAAAGGAGCTGGTCGGACACCGTATTCCCGTAGCGGAGATGGCAGAGCTGTTCTCCGGTCCTCCATTCGCGAATTTCTCTGCAGTGAAGCTATGTACCACCTCGGTGTCCCAACAACTCGTGCCTTGAGCCTCTGCACTACCGGTGATCAAGTTGTTCGTGATATGTTCTACGATGGCAATCCTGCGTACGAGCCAGGGGCGGTGGTTTGTCGAGTTGCTCCTTCGTTTATCAGATTCGGTAATTTTGAGATCTTTACGTCGAGAGGTGAGGTCGCCGAGCTAGAAGCGTTACTAGGATTCGTTCTGAGGAATCATTTCCCTCATCTCGGCCAACCGAACCCTGAAACATACCTTGCATTCTTCCGAGAAGTAGTTGACTCCACGGCAGAATTGATCGCCCACTGGCAACGGGTCGGCTATGTGCATGGAGTGATGAATACCGACAATATGTCAATTCATGGCTTGACGATAGATTACGGACCGTATGGCTGGATCGATGACTTTGATGCCAATTGGACTCCAAATACGACAGATCGTACTCATAAACGGTATAGATTCGGTAACCAGCCGGCAGTCGCCCATTGGAACCTCGCCCAATTGGCAAATGCCCTTGTTCCGGCGGTGGGAGAGGTCGATTCGCTCCAAAGTGCTCTCGATAATTTCATCCCGATCTTTAACTCCTATTGGTCGGAAATGATGGCATGTAAGCTCGGGCTCCCATCATTGGATACAGAATCTTCACAGGACTTGGTTGTTGGGTTATTTGATATTTTGACCGCTGTTGAAACTGATATGACGATCTTTTTTCGGCGCCTTATTGAGATAGATCCGTCAGGTTACGAAGGTGATATAGGTCCCGAAACAATTGTTCCATTGATGGAAGCTTATTATTCCGCTTCAGATTTTCACGGTAGTTTCCAACGGCAGCTAATGGATTGGATCAAGTTCTACCTTCAGGAAGTCAAGCAGTCAGGAATTTCTCCCGAAGAGCGCACCGCAACTATGCGGGTGTCAAATCCGAAGTTTGTTCTTCGGAACTACCTCGCTCAACTCGCGATAGACGCTGCTGAAAGCGGAGACATCACGATAACTCATCAACTGCTCGATGTTCTTCGGAATCCATATGACGAACAACCTGATCATGCCCAGTGGGCGACAAAACGGCCCGACTGGGCGCGCCACCGACCTGGCTGTTCAATGCTGAGTTGTAGCAGTTGATCTTGGGCCACCCAGAGGTCTTATTATTCCGGTCTGGGTTCTTTCGGGAGTCCAAGAATACGTTCACCAATGATGTTCCTTTGTACCTGCGATGTTCCTCCAGCGATTCTGGCTCCAGGGGCGGCAAGGAGACTGCCGGATCCCGTACCTTCTAGTATTGCTTCCAAGCCAGCTATATCTGCCCGAAGGTTTGCAGTTTCAAACATCAGTTCAGTTATTCCTAATTTGTTAAGGGATGATGCTACAGACGCGTCAGGTCCCTGACGCAAACCGAGATAGTGATAGCTTCGTCCTTTCATTAGCAGTTCAACGAGCCGTTGACGGGAGATCGGATCGAGATCTTTCTCTGCTAAAGCTTTGAGGGCGTCAAGTCTCCGCTGCATCGTAATAGCACCTGCTCCGATCGAGCCTCGTTCTTTAGTTAAAATATCCATACCGACAGCCCATCCGTTGTTTTCTGGGCCGAGCAACGCGGTTTCTGGTAGTTCTACGTCGGTGAAGAAGACTTCATCAAATTCTGCTTCTCCGGTCATCTGTCGAAGGGGCCGTGTTTCAATGCCATCAGTATGCATATCGACCAAGAAAAAACTGATCCCTCGGTGTTTGGGGAGGTCGGGATCGGTCCGCGCCATCAGAATGCCCCAATCGCTGTATCTCCCTCCGCTACACCAGACTTTCTGTCCATTGACTATCCAACTGGAACCGTCGCGTAAAGCGGTGGTCCGCAATGAGCCAAGATCCGATCCCGCTTCCGGTTCAGAGAACAGCTGGCACCATAGTTCTTCCGCTTTGAGTATGGACATCAGATGGCGGTCTTTCTGTTCTGTAGTCCCATAAATCTGTACGCCTTGGCCGGCCAGAATACAGCCAACCATATTTACAAAGGGAGGTACGTCAGCCCGAGCGCATTCTTCAAGCCATACAGCCTGATGCTCAGCTGTTAGGCCCTTGCCGCCATATTCGACTGGCCAATGTATTCCAGCCCAACCATTTTGATAGAGATGTTCTTGCCAGTTCACCCCCTGTTCTACCAGTGTGGGAGGAAGGATCGCCCCATAATTTGGTGGGGCCGAAGAGCCGTTATTCTTTAGCCATTCTGTGGCTTCGGATCGGAAATCTTCTAGCGGTTGCATCTCATGACGTTAGTTCACGGGGTTATGAAATAGAAGCGAGATTGGAATTCATTAGCCGTACGAAGGGCTAACTAATTATGGATTTCAGGGTTTCTACTGTCCGCAATTGTTCCTCCGGAGATCCCATCGGGCCGATATTGAGATATGTGACACCTGACTCCGCGAATTCCGCAACACGCTCGCGAACATAACTTTCGGGTCCTACGAGATTCATTCCTTCAAGGAGTTCCATAGGAACCATCGCTTCTGCTTCTTTTTTCTGCCCTGAAAGATACAGCTCCTGTATCTCAAGGGCTTCGCGTTCATATCCGTAGCGCTGCACTAGGGAGTTGTAAAAGTTTTTTCCTTTCGCTCCCATTCCCCCGACATAAAGCGCTGTTTGTGGGCGTCCATAATCTAAAAGATGCTTCACGTCATCGCCTATGGCGACCATACCGCCTGCGACGACGTCGAGGGGGGGAAGAGACGAGTCACGCTTAGCAAGACCGATTTTGAGGGCATCACCAAATGCAAGGTCAGCCTTGGATGGCATGTAGAGCGTTGGAAGCCATCCTTCTGCTATCTCCGCAGTGAGCTCAACATTCTTTGGTCCAAGTGAAGCTATGTGAATGGGGATGTTGGGACGCAAGGGGTGGGTGATAATTTTTAGCGGTTTCCCTAAGCCAGTCCCTTGATCTTCTGGGAGTGGAAGGGTGTAATGTGTTCCGGTGTATGTGAGTTTTTCTTCCCTCGCCCAGACTTTCCTGCAGATATCGATCGCTTCCCGTGTATGTCCGATCGGAGCCTTATAGGGGATCCCATGGAATCCTTCAATGACTTGAGGTCCAGACGCTCCGAGGCCGAGGACAAATCTTCCTCCTGATATTTCATCCATTCCCACCGCGGTCATAGCTAGCAATGTTGGAGTACGACTATAAATCGGGAGGATACCGGAGCCAATTTGGACGTTTGTAGTTTTCGCAGCAAGATACCCCATGGCTGATACCGCGTCGGCTGCATAGGCTTCAGGAACGTATATGAGGTCCAGCCCGGCCTTTTCAAGTTCGACAACCCTATCGACAGCTTCTGAGAACCTGTTTGCATAGGGCAGTAGCATGGCTAATTTCATGATTTCTTCTCCTTGGGTAGTGAAGGTTGTCTATGTACCCGTCCAGTTTGGGGATCGTTTCTCTGCGAAGGATGCTGGACCTTCCTTTGCATCATTTGATGTGAACACGGAAATCATATGGGGTTTTTGTAATTCCCAAAATTCTTCTTCCGTTATCCCCTGTTGGGCATAAATTAGGGCTTTGGATGCTGCGACAGCCAGCGGAGCATTTTCGGCAATCGACTCAGCGAGTTCTAATGCCGCTTCGACGGTTCCCCCCTTATCGGTGACGCGTGAAACCAAACCGTAGCTTTTTGCGTCGCTAGCTGTGATGGGCTCACCAGTGAGTGCCATTTCCATCGCTACGGCGTATGGGAGACGCCGGGGAAGTCGTAAAAGCGCGCCTCCAGCTGCGAAAAGTCCAACTTTTACCTCGCGGATTCCGATCTTCGCGTCCTCCGCCGCCACTAGGAGGTCACAAGTCAGAGCTACTTCTAGGCCTCCGGCTAAGGCAAACCCTTCAATGGCAGCGATGAGGGGTTTCCGAGATCCTTGTTCGAGGAACTGGTCAAATCCTTGCGGTGGTCCACCGGCGGCAAAGGCTTTGAGATCCATCCCTGAACAGAAACCGCGGCCACTACCTGTGAGGACTGCGGCGGTAAGCCCATCATCGGAATCCAGTTGTTCAACTGCTGCCAATAAACCTTGAGCTAGGTCTGTATTTATGGCATTCATAGCTTCGGGACGATTTAACGTAACGAGAAGAACTCTGCCTCGTGTTTCTGTCAGTACTGCGGTGTTTTCTGTCATGTCATCTCCTATTTCGGTGGTAACCGGACACCACCGTCAACTCTGATGGTCTCCCCATTCATATAGTCATTCGTTATACATTCGACAACCATGGAAGCCAATTCACTGGCATAGCCAAGTCTTTTTGGAAACAGGACGCTCTGACCGAGGTGCGCTTTGAATTGGTCAGAGGCTTCACCACTTCCATAAATGGGGGTGTCAATTAGCCCTGGAGCGACTGTATTTATGCGGATTCCTAATGGCACAAGGTCTCTGGCGATAGGTAATGTCATACCTACGACCCCTCCTTTCGAAGCCGAGTAGGCATTTTGGCCTGTTTGACCGTCGAAGGCTGCTACTGAAGCCATGTTGACAATGGCTCCGCGTTGTCCATCTTCATCAACGGGGTCTGTTTTCGCCATCGCTGCGGCAGCTAACCGGGTGCAGTTAAAGGTTCCAATAAGGTTGACACGGACCACGAATTCAAATTGTGCGAGCGGCATCGGATCGCCATTCCGATCAACAGTCCTCCCAGCGCTTCCAATTCCAGCCCCATTTACTAGAGCTCGAAGTGGACCCATTTCCATCGCCGCGTCAACCGCTGCCTGTACCTGCTCCTCATCTGCTACATCGGCTTTTACATATAGGCCGCCAATTTCTTTTGCGACGGCCTCACCTTTCTCTTCTTGTAAATCGACGATGACGCAACGGGCTCCTAATTCCGCAAGTTTTCGAGCACTTGCTTCGCCAAGACCCGATGCCCCTCCAGTAATTACTGCAGATGCTTCTGTCAGATCCATAATTCTCTCCTTTTTGTAACTCTATGTTGTTTCGATTTCTTCGGCCAAAACTGATGCAAGGTTGTTTCCCAGTCGAACAAGCACGGCCGCTAATTGTTGACGCTCTTCACGAGTTATTCCGTTGCGAAGCTGTTTTCGCAATATCTGGTCTCGCATATACACTTCCTCTACCAATTCCTTTCCGGTAATGGTGACCTCGACAAGCCACACTCTCCGGTCATCGGGGTCCGTCTCGCGCTGAACGAGTTCACGTTGCTCAAGCACGTCGATGAGTGCTCCCGTAGCGGCTCGGCCAAGGCCTAGAGATTTAGCGATCCGGGTTTGCGACAACGCTCCATGTTCGGCGACATACGCCAGAAGACTTGCCTCTGAAAGGTTGAGATCAAGATCCGAAAATCGTTGATCATAAGACTGTCGAATCGCTCGCGCTGTCGCCATGATAGTGGACTCCACCCGTAACCACGGCGGAGCATCAAGTTCATGAGAAGACATAGACATAAATCCCGAATCTTCTAGGAACGTCGAATAAGCGTCCCTGTCCCTAACCCTCCACCACAGCACATCGTCACGATTGCGTGTTCCTTGTCGGCACGGTGGAGTTCGTGCACCGCCTTAGTCATCAATATCGCACCGGTTCCTCCTAGCGGATGGCCTATCGCTATGGCGCCACCATTCGGATTCACTGTTTCCATATCGGGGTTCAGTTCTTTCTCCCATGCGAGTACGACAGAAGCAAAGGCTTCGTTGATCTCTACAACATCGATATCGTTCATTTGAAGACCGTTATCGGCGAGAAGTTTCTGCGTCGCGTAAATCGGTCCAGTCAACATCAAGACAGGGTCTGACCCTACAAGGCATGAATCGACGATCGTACCCATGGGCTTCACCCCTAGCTCGTCTGCTTTTTCACGGGTCATCAGGAGGACTGCCCCAGCACCATCTGTAATCTGGGATGACGTTCCTGCTGTATGGACTCCCCCTTCCATGTTTGTTTTGAGACCGGCAAGTGCTTCGAGACTTGTATCCCTTAACCCTTCATCTCGTGCAACCGTATGTGATGTATCAGCAAGTTTCCCGTCCTCTCCCAGATCAGGTGCATCAATTGCCAGTATCTGAGATCCGTAACGATCCTCTTCCCATGCAACTGCTGCTCGGTCTTGAGACAGCTTTCCGAAGCTATCAGTGTCCTCACGAGTGAGACCCCATTGCTTGGCGATCCGTTCCGCCCCTTCGAATTGCGACGTCAGTTCGTACTTCTCCCAATAGCCACGATTGACAGGTTTACCGACAGCTGGTTCCCGAGGGACTGTTGAGCCCATTGGAACCGCGCTCATCATCTCAACGCCGCACCCGACTGCGACATCCACTACTCCTCCGGCAACAAGAGCATATGCGAGATTTGTTGCCTGCTGGGAGGATCCGCACTGGGCATCCACAGTTGTAGCTGCAACTTCAAGGGGGAGCCCAGACGTCAACCATGCATTTCGAGTGATGTTCATCGTCTGCATTCCAACCTGCCCGACGCAGCCGCCAACAACCTGGCCAACTTCAGCAGGGTCCACCCCACTCCGCTTAAATAATTCAGACTGCACCGAGCCTAGAAGATCTATCGCATGCATCGTAGATAGTCCCCCATTACGTTTCCCCAGCGGAGTTCGAACCGCTTCAACAATTACTACTTCTCGCATTTTTTCCCTTTCGACATTAAAAACTGGCTTCCCACTTGACTATCGGTGGTTTACTGCCGCCATACTGTATGGAGACATACTAACTAGATTATACGGAGCCGCCAAACCTTAACGGTGGCAGAAGGAAAGTACGAGGATACAAGTGGCTATTACCGATGATGAACTTCAACAGCGGACAGAAGCGCTACTAGAGGAGGTCGACCCGCATGCTACGGATCAATATACCTTCCGAGGAGCCCAGTACGATGCCGGCCTCGCCTTTGTTCATTTTCCTGAAGGGAAAGGTGGATTAGGCCTTAGCCGAAGTAAACAATCGCTTGTAGATCAAATCCTCCGAGATGCCAAAGTTCCTTACCATGACCTGATGGTGAACCCGATCGGCATTGGCATGGGTGCACCGGTAGTTTTGAACCATGGAACGGAGGAGATGCATGAGAAACACCTGAAGAAAATTTTTACGGGAGAGGACATCTGGTGTCAACTTTTTTCAGAGCCTACCCATGGTTCAGATGTTGCAGGCATACCAAGCAGGGCAATTCGCGATGGAGATGAGTGGGTAGTCAACGGACAAATGGTCTGGACGACTCTCGCCCACGTCTCGAACTTCGGGATGCTACTTACCCGAACCAACCCTGACTCACCGAAACACAAGGGTTTGTCCTACTTCATTCTCGATATGCATGCCTCAGGTGTGGAAGTCCGTCCCCTGTATCAGATAACCGGTGAAGCTGAATTCAACGAGGTCTTTCTCACTGATGTGCGAATCACAGATGACCAACGTTTGGGGGATGAAGGAGACGGATGGCGCGTTGCTATCACCACACTCATGAATGAGCGTGTCGCGCTAGGGGGAGGCGGCGCTGGAAAAGGGGGAGGGCCAATCCGTACCCTGATAAATCTCTGGGACGCTAAAAAAGGTGAGATGCATGAGCATGACCGAAAAGTTATGCGGGATCAAGTTGCGAATCTGTGGATAAGAGCTGAGATCCTCCGCCTCACGAACCAGCGTGCGAAGGTCTTGGCCAAAAGCGGAGACGCCGGACCGGGAGGTTCAGTTGGGAAACTCTTTAGTGCTGAATTAAATCAAATGATATTTGAAGCGTGCGTGAGTTTGGAGGGTGCCGGCGGAATGCTCCATCGGGCGGGTTACCCCATGGTTAGAAGTGAAGAGGCGCACGTGTCTTCATCAGTCACTGGACAATTTTTGAGATCTCGGGCGAACACTATCGAGGGAGGAACCAGTGAGATTATGCGGAATATCCTTGGTGAACGAGTGCTGGGGCTACCTGGTGATGTCCGAGTTGACAAGGATGTCCCGTGGAGTGAAATACCTCGATAGAAATCAGGAAATTACGAAGCAGCCTGAACCTCGAGGGGTTAGTTTCGCTACGAGGAGAGATGGTTCCCGTGATCGCCGAACTTGCCGACCGCAGAGAGACTGGTACCTTGGGAACCTGGCCAGACACCACGAATTCTAAGGAGGCATACCAATGTCAATAGATGAAAAAGGCGAGATCAACGAGCTGCGAGCTCGCCTGAAAAACCTCGAGGATCGCGAAGAGCTCCGAGCTCTCGTAGCCCGCTATGGCCGCGCCGTCGACGACCGCGATTGGGAGTCGCTCGCCAACCAGTACACTCCCGACGCGATATTCGACTCCGTCGGTGAACGCTCGGTGGGGACCGACGCCATCATTGAATATTACAAGGAGCGCACCAGCGCGTACGTAGCTTCGTACCACTATCCGCACTCTCACGAGGTCACTTTCAACGACGATGGCACAGCCGCTGGGGTGGTGTGCGCGCACGCGGAACTCACCATCGAGGGCGAGACCGTTTTCGTTGCCCTGCGGTACCTCGATGACTACCGCCTCGTTGAAGGGAGCTGGCGGTTCCACGAGCGCGTGGCGCGTACCCTATATGTGCTGAAGTTATCTGAACTGCCCACCGGCTTCGGCGACAGAATGCGTATTCGCTGGCCCGGTGTCGCTCCCCAGCCCGCCCAAGTCGGCGCCGACGTCGCCGGCGGCCGAACGCCAGAACCTCGATAAGAACAAGGGAATTACTCTTCTAGTACTGTAATTACCCCAGAGTCACCCTCTACTCGGATCAACGCACCATCAGGAATTCGCCTTGTTGCATCTGTAGCAGAGACGATACAAGGAATCCCCAGTTCTCTAGTAACGATGATCGCATGAGAGAGTGGAGCCCCGACGTCAACAACTACTGCCGCTGCCGGAACAAAAAGTGGTGTCCATGATGGATCAGTTATTGGGGCGACAAGGATATCTCCAGGTTCGAGTGCTGTAGGATCGTTGCTATCAAGGATCACACGGGCACGGCCTTCGGCTGCCCCTGGACATCCTGGCATTCCTTGGATGGTCTGGCCTGTCTCAAGTCTGTCCTCAGTAACATCGTCACGACGCCTCCAAGTATCTGGTGGGTCGGCTTCTCCATTGAACAGGAATTGCGCTTCTCGCTCTAGAAGCCCATAGTATTCCTCTCGTCTTTTTCTAATTGTGCCTAACATGCTCAATGGGTCAGAAAAGAGAGCACCGTATTCAGCTTCCTCGAGGAACCCAAAGTCTTCCACCTCATCGAAGGCACCTATGTCGACCATGCGTTCTCCGATTACCCTCATGCGAACTCGCATTTCATGGATCAGACGAATGTTGTTGGTTTTTGTTCGCTCTCGACCCGGCAACCATGCCATTGAAGCGGCTATACCTGCCGTCAGTTCGCCATGCACTTCCGGATCAGCTTCGACCATTGCAAGTAGTGTTGATGCTGCTTCCTCTCGTTGTCCGGCGCGGTGAGCGTGTTGAGTTTTGGGGTCCGCTTCATCCGGAGCTAGCCGCATTCGTTCGATCGCGCTGAGTGCGAGTTCGGGGCGGGTTTCCCAGGTAGGCGAACGTACTTCCCATTCATTGGGGCCACGGGAACCATATGTGTAGACAAATGAATCAAATGCTTCAAGGAAGGACTGCGCTTCAGCTCCGGTGCTTCCACCGAGCCGATCCAATAACCCATCGACACCATTGTCGAAGGCTTCGGTTAGCTCGCTCGATGCACGTACGAGTCGACCCATTTCCCACAGGGCATGGGATGGCTCAGCAGAATCTACTTCTCCTATACCTGCAATAATCGGCATGAAGAGGTCAGGCCGTTCCACGGCAGCAGCTACGCCGGAGATGATACCGACAGGAACCGTCGCCATATAGGTTGTGAAGATGTGTTGACAGAAGTATTTCCGATGCTCGAACATGAGGTGTTGAAACTGGGAAAATAGTTCTTCATTACTGAATTCCTTTAGCTCCGGCCGATCAGCTCGAAGTTTTTCCGTCGCCTCTTTGTCAGCAGAAAGTTCATCAAGGTCATCGAGTCGTGTTTTGCTCAACACCCACTGGAATACCCCACCGATTGCTGCGGTTTTCTCCAGATCCTCATCTCCAGATTGTTCTTCGTATGGTGGTACTCCGGGTAAGGCACCGAAGAACTGTTCATCCATGTCTTCCCAAGAAAGTCCGGGAGCGCGAACTCCAAAGAGGCGGATCAGTGAAGCATTCAGGTAACAGTACCCTGCCACTACTCCCAGTTGGGCGAATTGGTCGGGCGGAAACTCGCTCAGGTCAAAGGCCCCAATGCGTTCCCATGCGTCTCGCCAGCCAAGCTCAGCTTGCCAGAGGCCAGTACTACTGGTTAATGGTGTAACGGGGTCAGGGAAAACTTCGCCCACGTTTGCACGGGTGTATAAAGGGAACCGTTCTGATAGGTCGGTATCAGTAACGTAGTACTTCTTCGCCATGCTGGTCTCCTCTTTCTATGTGCAGACTAGAACAAGCAAGGTATCTAGCATAATTAGGTTTAGGATTTCAGGAGTTCTTGGACTTGCTTAATAGCTTCGGCGTGGTCGCTGACATGAATGGCATGTATACCTACCTGTTCCGCGCCTTTGACCATAGGTTCAAAGTCATCTAGAAAAACAGATTCGTCAGGGGAAATCTGCAGCCTATCTAGTGCGAGGGTATACATTGCTGGGTTCGGTTTTCTCAATCCGACTTCTGATGAAAGAATTACGGTGTCAAAAATATCTCTATCTGGTATGGCGGTTTCCCAAGCAGGCATCCATTCCTTCACACTGTTAGAAACAATGGCGGTCATGCAATCTGTTGTTGCTAACTCGTTAGCGAAGTCCATCATTTCGTGATTAGGACTAAAGACATGTCCGAAAAAATGCGGTGAATCGGGATGAAGCAACGATCGTGCGTCTTCTTCGACAGGGCCAAGTGATTCTAGGAATTCGTCAAGTGTTACTTCTCCACGTTCTAGTTTGTGACCCATTTCGTCTGTGTCTTCCTCACCTAAGAAAACCGGAATGAGTGCTTCTGCCAGTAAGTCAATATTTGCATCGATGGCTACAGCCGTTTCGAGGATAATGTGTCCGTAACTTTCTGTAAGGACACCAGCGACGTCGAAAAGAACTGCCTTTACCACCTCTGGAGAATAGCCTATTTCGAGATGTCCGGAAATTCTTACCGGCTAACTATCGAAAAATTGGTAAATAGCCAGCTCACCGCTCTGGGCGGGTTCTCGGCTACGCTTAAGAGATGGATGCAACAGCGGAAGAGTTAGATGAATTGATTCTCTATGAAATTGTTGATCAGGTCGCTTGGATAACCATTAACAATCCGGAAAAGGCGAACGCCATCTCTCCACAAATGCGTGACAGAATGGCTGAACTCTTTGAATCATTGAATGGGCAATTTGATGCGAGAGCAGTCGTGCTGACGGCAACAGGTGACAGGTTTTTCTGCACGGGGGCTGATATCTCTGTTGGGCGTGAATACGCTCCACGACCAGACGACGCCCCACAAATCGCTGTGGGAGAACCGAGGCGGATGATGTTACGGGGCCAGCACCCCCTCATGTCTTCAATCCTTGACTGTGAACTACCGGTAATCGCCGCTGTAAACGGAACGGCGGCGGGTGTTGGAGCACATCTCGCGTTTATGTGTGACCTGGTAATCATGGCTGAAAACGCGAAGTTCATCGAAGTATTTGCCCGACGGGGCCTTGTCCCCGATGCCCTAGGGACTTGGATCCTCCCTCGATTGATCGGACCAATGAAAACGAAGGAATTGATGTTCTTTGCTGATGACGTCCCTGCCGGCCGAGCGCTCGAAATTGGATTATGCAATAAGGTGGTTCCAGCTACGGATCTTCATAGTGTCGCAACAGAGTGGGCTCAAAGACTTGCTTCGGGACCGACGAAAGCACACATGTTCACAAAATGGCTAGTGAATCGGGCGTTAGATAGTGACCGTCATACCATAGCAGAGGAAGAAAGTTGGGCTGTCGAACTCAATAGTGGTACCCAAGACTCTAAGGAAGGGATCGCTAGTTTCCAAGAACGCCGGGATCCTGATTGGCGCGGGTTCTAGCTAAATTAATTTCCAGCGTTTCTCGGATCATTATCTGGAATTGATGCTTCGGGTGATCGTGCCCACATAAGTTTGCTATCAAAGGTCAACGAGTAATCCGGTGTGAATTCAATGATGACTCGCTCTGGGGAGTCAAGGAACTTTTGGAACACTGCTGCTGCTTCGGGCTCTGGGCGCAGGCGGCGGGCAAAAATAGGATAGAACCAGTCTTTTATTTCTCGACTGTCATGAATTACGCATTCTCCTTTATAGGTAACGGTTTTTCCGGTGCCCATCGAGGTTCCAGTGCTGTTGATACAGACAGATGCTCTAGGGAAGCGTCGAAGAGCAGGCACCCGAGCTCGACGTTCAGCGCATGTCAACCATATCTTCCCGTCACTGGGGAGGTACGACATGATAACCCCGAAGGCTTCTCCCTTTTTGTTTGTCCACATGAAGGTACATTCCCGTTGAACCTCAAGCAGTTCTTTTTCAAGCTCGGAGTCAAGACCACATTGGGTAAGGTCCTCATAGCTATCGTGTTGTTCGCTCATAATTTTTCCTTTCAGTCATTGGCTACTGCCTGGGCATGGTTAATTATTTCGTTCGTGATGTCCGCCCACAATATTTCCGGAAGGTCATGCCCCATATCCTCGAAGACAACCAGTTTGCTGTTCGGTACAGCTGATGCCGTAGCTTCCCCGCCACTTATCTGGACCAGTGGATCCAAACGGCCATGGATTACCAATGTGGGAACCTCGACAGTGCACAAGGCTTCGGTGCGATCTCCAGATGCAAAAATCGCCGCTATTTGAAAACCTTGAGCATTCGGATTCCAGTTCCTGTCAAAAGTCATCGCTGTTTCATGGGCATGATCTTCTGGATCAAAGTGCGGTCCGGAAATCAACCGGAATGTTTCCACTGAGTTCGCTATCGCTTCCTCCTTCGATGTCGGGACAGACAAAGGCATCTTCATCATCAATTCTGGTTTGGCCGCTCCAACTTCGGGATTACCCGTGGTAGACATGATCGACGTAAGAGACAAAATCCGTTCAGGATGCTCAATGACCATGGTTTGGGCAATCATCCCACCCATTGAGACACCGACAAGATGTGCCTTTTCGACGCCGGCGGCATCTAGGACCGCTATTGCATCATCTGACATGTCGGAAAGCACATAGGGCACACTAAAATCTGATGGATCTTCCCCTTGGGCGCCTAATAGTTCCTGTAACGCCGGAGGAGTACCGGGTGTTTTGGAAGAAAGGCCGACATCACGATTATCAAAGCGAACTATGTGGAATCCTGCACCAACAAGGAGTTGACAGAACTCCTCTCGAAATGCAACCATCTGGGCACCTAAACCCATGATAAGTAGAATTGTTGGATTATCCGGAGAACCCATGGTGTCGTAGTGCAGCGTAGTGTCCCCATTAGATGCTTCGGGCATGTCACTCCTTCGTAGTGTTAAGAAACAAGCAATAGAATAGTACGTCCATGGCGTTTCTGCGACTCGGCTTATTCTAAGCCAGAGTACTCTCCGACGATCTCCGCCATGAGTTCTATCGTTGACACATCGGTTGAGCGAATGATTTGCCCAGTCGTCCCTTCATGGATCGTAAGCGGGTACCGTTCACGGATGCGTTCGGCTGTGCCAAAAAGTCCACCCATGTCGATGTAGTCATCTGGTACAGCCTCTATCGCACCTTCTTTGTCTCCAGCTAGCCAGCGTTCTTGTATGATCTTCGCCTGATCAGCGAAACCTCTTCGGCTCATTGAGTCACGGTGGAAGTTGTGTTCTTCGCTTCCCATTCCACCGACGTACATCGCTGTCATGGGTTTTCGTCTATTTATCGCTTCGCGAATATTGTCTGTGATCTCCACCGTTAGGTTCGTGAATAGTTGGAATTCGGACCTCGGTACGGCGTTTCCGGCCCTTTTGGAGAACCCTTTCTCCAGATTCTCCCCGTGGATCTCCCACCCGTGGGGACCGTACCCCATGGGCAGCCAACCATCAGCGACTTCGGCTGCGAGCGCTGTGTTCATCGGGGCGCCTGATGCTATCCATATCTGGATTCCTTCAGTGGGGTGCAAGATAGATTTGAGGGCTTTCCCTTCGCCTATTGACCCGATTCCGGTAAACGGGAGGCTGAGTTGTGCTCCGTCATGTTCCAGTGGGTGCTCGCGTTCAAATACTTTCCGCATGATCGCCACGTAGTCACGTAGCCAATGGTGGGGGCTTCCCCAAGGTTGCCCATACCATCCTTCGACAATTTGTGGTCCTGATACGCCAAGGCCGATGATGGTCCGGTTTCCTCCGGCTAGGGCGTCGATGGTCATTGCATGCATCGCTGTCGCAGCGGGAGTTCTTGCAGCCACCTGTACTACAGCGGTTCCGAGTTTTATCCGGTCCGTTACCGCAGCCAGGTACGCCAAAGGTGATAAAGCATCTGAGCCATATGCCTCTGCGGTCCATACAGAGTGGTAGCCGCATGCCTCTGCTGCCTGTATCGCTTCAAGGGGCAGGTTGAGTTCAGCTTTGTTATAAACTTCTAACCCAAGTGCTAACTTCATGTTTTCCCTTAAAGGCGATCTTAGCGTGGGCTACCTGCTTGGTCCGAGTAGAACGCCGGTCAACATGTCTGTGAGCGTTTCCACATATTCTTCATGAGTATTAGGGAGTTTACGTCCAACAGAAACCTGTTGAGCCCGGCTAGCTGTCATTGCTGTCATAAGCATAATCATGCCAAGTACACGTTGGCCGTCAGTTTCTTTCTGAAGAAGGTCGAGGATGTATCGAAGATGTTCATGGACATTCTCATCTTCAAAAGAAGCGATGAATTCCCAATCGGTCATCCAGCCTCGTAATTGGTCTACGATCCGCAGGTAGTCGCATCCGTTCTCCGTGTGGAGGCAACTGGCGTAAACTTCAACTAGCAGCTGCACGAGTTCACGGGTTGTCGGGTTGTCCCCGAGGTGTGCGAGTCGTTCTGCGCGAGTATTATCCAGCTCTCTACCTCTTCGGGTCAGTAACGCGATAATGAGTTCGTTGCGAGTCCCGAAATGATAATTTAGGGCTGATTCATTCTTCTGCCCAGCGGCTTCTGTGATCTGCCGGTTTGTTACCGCGTAGACGCCGTCTTCAGCGAACATTCTCTCAGCGTGATCAAGTAGCCGTGTTTTCGTATCTGTACTGTTACGGGGCATGGGGTATGTGATGTCCTACTCGTCTATGCACTTAACGGCAGGATTGCCGAATCAGGTATAACGGTGACTTCATTTACTTCATCAGGAAGGTCATGGTTGAAGGCAGGATATTTCGGTTGTGCGGTTTCACGCATACGGGTTGTGCTATGTATGGGATCCTTGTCAAACTCTGGTATGACCTGATCGCCGAAGATTTCCAGCATCTCTTGGATTTCTTCGTGCTGCATTCCTTCAATTGGTAACCCGAACACGACCTGGTCGCACCCGACAGTCTGGTATGCCTCCAACTGTTCGCTGACTTCTTCAGGGGTCCCGCACAGCATGAACCCAGCTTCAATGATCTGGTCAAGCATTTCGTCGGTCCACTCAATGAGCGTGCTTGCTGGCGCCTGCGGCCAGGTGATCCCATCAGGGGATTTCGGCATGGTGTCGTGGTAGAGGTTCACCATGGTGACCAGATATCCCCTACCTCGTGCCTTGGCTATTTCACGGGCGCGTTCGCGATCCTCCAAGCAGATGACCCCGTTTGTCATCATGACATTGTTGTTTTGAAACTGTCCGATGATCTCATCAGGGCTATCAGCCGCTTCTTTGTATGCTTCCAGTCTTCCTTTGAGGTTGTGAATGGGTTCAAAGTTGAAAGCGATGGCGCCGATTCCCAACGATCCTGCTTTTTTGAATGTTTCCGGATTCCCGCACGCTACCCAGATTGGTGGATGGCCTTTCCCGTATGGTTTGGGAAGAATGTTATGCGGTCCAGGGACAGACCATCCGGTACCTTCAAATGCGTAGTCCTTTTGTTCCCACATTCGGGGAATTTCTCGGATTACCTCATCCCACATAGCTTTTGTTTGTGATGGCAGTGTGCCGCTGAATGTTTTTAGTTCATGGCTTCCTGCCCCGCGCCCGGTGCCGAATTCGAAACGATTGTTAGTGACATGATCGAGCATGGCCGCCCGTTCTGCTATCCGGACTGGGTGTTCCTTGGTGGTTGGTAGGCTTGTAATAGCAGATCCAATATGGATTCTCTCTGTTTGTGCAGCGACCCATCCCATGAGTGGGGCAGGGGCTGACATGTGGCTGTATTCGACCAGTGCATGGTGCTCTCCATACCAGATGTACTTCCAGTTGTTCTTATCAGCGATAACTGCATATTGTGACTCGCGCATCAGCTCCGTGTGCTCTGATTCAGTGTCATGAGCGGCGGGTCCTGGGATATATCCATTACTAAAGATTCCGAATTCCATTATTCCTCCCTGGGATCGGCAATCAACTTGTATTTAATGTATGACATTAGAACAAGGTTGTCAACTCTGTTGGCGAAATCCTAGTTTTTTAGCTAATTTTCATCTCTAACCCAAAATATTGATCAGGAGACATGATGGAAATTGGCGTGGTATACCCACAAACTGAGTTGCAAGGCGACCCTGAGGCGGTGAGGGCAATAGGGTTAGCTACTGAAGAGTTAGGCTACGACTATCTCTTAGCCTATGACCACGTTGTCGGTGCTAACCATGAAGACCGCGACCCGGCGCTCTGGGGACCATATAACGATAAGGACCCATTCCACTGTCCTTTGACAATGTTCAGCTACCTCGCGGCAATCACTGAACGTATCGGATTCGCGACCGGCGTGATCATTCTCCCCCAGAGACAGACCGCTTTAGTAGCCAAACAGGCAACCGATGTTGACCTCTTGTCCGGAGAGCGTCTACGGCTAGGCGTTGGTACAGGCTGGAATTATGTGGAGTATGACGCCCTTGGCGAGGACTTCGCTTCGCGGGGGAAAAGGCTAACTGAGCAAATAGGACTTCTGCGACGGTATTGGGAAGAGCCGCTCTTTACTTTCCAAGGGGAATACGACCAGCTTGATCGGGGAAACATAAATCTTCGACCCAACCGCCAGATCCCAATCTGGCTTGGTGGCTTCAGCGAAGTTGCTTTTCGCCGGGCTGGAAAGCTTGGGGACGGATTTATGTTCGCTGGAGATTTCGATAGATGCTTAGAGGGGCGATCACGAGTAGAACATCACCTTAAAGAAAGTGGTCGCTCCACCGATGATTTCGGATTTGAACTCATTACATTGCGGGGACGCAGTCCGGCAGAGGCCGCGGAAACAATGAAACAGTGGGAAGACTCGGGGGGAACACATGCTGCGGTCGTGACCATGAACTGTGGCTTGGATGGATTACAAGAGCATCTGGACTTCATCGCAAAGACGAAGGATCTCCTAGCTTAAAGGCCCTTTCAGAAAGGCGAGGTGGGCCCTAGCGGTCGACTTCCTCACAAACGTAACTATTCAAACGGCAGCATTAAACTGCTGTACGACATCGGAAAGGTAACCGGTAGCTTCATCTGCGTCGGGCGGTATGGAAAGGTAAGCTCGAAAATCAGTAACTCCACTGGCCACCATGTCCGGAACATTGTCGATCGTTGCTGCAAGATTTATCTTGCCCGCCTCACGAACTACCGGAAGGGTTCCCACAACTGCGATCGAGGATGCATCGCGACCCAAGGCGGACACAGCTTTGCGCATTTTGCTGATTCCCGTGTCAATGTCAATAGCATCCGGCCCCCATGGGATCCAACCGCTACCAAAAGTTGCTAAGCGGGCCATAGAGCGTTTATTCACCGTGCCACTTATCCATACTGGAACTCCGGATTTCTGAACTGGTTTGGGCATGGCATGAATGGATGCAAAAGAGAGTTCCGGAGAAGCATAATCTGCCACCTGTTCGGACCATAACAACTGGCACACCTCAAGGGTGTGATCCAACTGCCGCCCCCGCGAAGCAAAATCTAACCCGCATGCCTCATACTCCTCTCTTTGCCAGCCGACACCGACACCCAGGTCAACTCTTCCACCGGAAAGGACATCGAGCGTCGCCACGGATTTTGCTAAAGCCGCTGGACGCCGCAACGCTGCTAGAAGAATGTTCGTTCCCAGCCGTACTGTGGAAGTCACACCAGCGATAAGGGAAAGCACAGTGAGGGGGTCTAGCCACGACCCATCTGGGCCTGTCGGCTGCTTTCCGCCGGATACACCGCCGAGATTTGGATCAGCGTACGCGTCAAGGTCCTCTCCGAAGACAACATGGTCAGAAACGACGACTTTCCCGATTCCCGCACGATCCGCGGCAATGGCTTGCTCTATCACAGGTTTCCACGATTCAGGTTCTTCACCTGCGAACGTACGGAGCTGCAACGAAAGATACGGCTTAGTCTTCATACGTCGAGATTAACCGATCAGCTGATGTTCTCAATCCCATGGAAAGATATCTTTAAACCGCGAAAGATCAGACAGTTACACCCGTAGATCGTTTCGCGACTAGAAATAAACCATGCGCCTTCTCTACATTGACATCGATACCCTTCGATCAGATCACCTTGGATGCGCCGGATACCACCGGAACACAACCCCGAACATTGACCTTCTAGCACGCGATGGGGTGCAATTCGAAAACGTCTACGCCTCGGACGTCCCTTGCCTCCCAAGCCGGACTGCATTAATTACCGGAATGTTTGGTATCCGTAACGGTGTCATCAACCACGGGGGGCTTGCCGCCGACCTCCGACCAGAAGGGGCGAATAGAAACTTCTTTGGAAGATTCTCACTCAGGTCTTGGGCTTCAGTGTTTTTCCTTTCAGGTTGGCACACAGCCTCAATGTCTTCATTTCCTTTCCGCCATGGAGCACATTGGTGGAATAGCGGCTTTATGGAAGCAATGAATTTGATGCGAGGGTTCGGAGGAGAACGAGCCGACGAGGTACTTCCAGGCGCTATCGAATGGCTCGACCGAAGAGGCAAAGACGAGAATTGGCTTCTCCACGTGCACCTTTGGGACCCCCACACCCCGTACACTACTCCGGACGAATATGGGAATCCTTTTGACAGCGAACCCATCCCTCAATGGCATACGGAAGAGGTTCGGTCAAAAAACTGGGAACTGGCTGGACCGCACTCTGCACAGGAACCTTGGGGGTTCCGGCCAGATGAATGGGGAGACCCTCCCCCGCGCCAACCATGGGATGCTTCTTCAATGGACGCGGTAAAGCAGATCTTCGATGGCTACGATGTGGGCATCCGTTTCGCCGACGACGCTGTCGGAGTGCTGATGAATAAGTTAGATGATCTCGGGATTCGGGATGAAACTGCCGTGCTAGTGAGTTCAGACCATGGCGAAGCTTTTGGGGAGCTCGGTGTCTACGCAGACCACCAAGCCGCTGATGAATCCACCTGCCATATCCCCGCGGTGTTGTATTGGCCCGATCTCGAGCCTCAGGTAAATACGGGACTCCACTACCATCTGGATATCGCGACGACAGTTGTTGACCTTGCAGGAATCAAGATCCCAAGTCATTGGGACGGTCAGTCACTTGCGAATGACCTTAAACAGAAGAGCAGTGGAGGGAGAGATCATCTGGTGCTTTCTCAAGGAGCGTGGTCTTGCCAACGGTCTGTCAGGTGGGGAGACCATCTCTATATACGTACATGGCATGACGGCTACCACGGCCACTGGGAGGAAGAAATGCTTTACAACATCTCTGAAGACCCTCATGAACTAAACAATTTAGCTGAAAATCAGCCTCACGTAACCAGCGAAGGGTCCACAATTTTACAGGGTTGGACCGCGGAACAGCTTGCGAGGAGTTTCAGTCCTGTAGATCCGATGGAAATTGTCTTGGATGAGGGTGGACCGTTCCATGTCCGCGGTCACCTTCCTCGTTACCTTGAACGGCTTCGGGAAACAGGGCGCACCAACTGGGCAGATATTTTGGAGGACAGGCACCCTGAAGCAGCGCAAATAGAATAGAGAATGCAAGAAAGCAGATCTTGTCTCGAGTGCCGCTATTAAAATTTGATCTGTCCGCCACCATCGAGGACAATGGCCTGTCCAGTAATCCAACTTCCGGACTCAGCAGCAAGATATAAGGCGGCGGCGGCGATATCTTCGACTTCACCAAGACGTTTCAAGGGATACCCCTGAGCGACCATGTCACCACCATCGCCTTCCCAAAGCATCCGGGCAAAATCTGTTTTGATGAGTCCCGGGCAGATTGCATTGACACGTACTTGAGGAGCCAGTTCAGCAGCAAACTGTTTGGTCATGTGAATTAATCCTGCTTTGGTCACATCGTAAACACCTAACATGGGATTCGTCTCTAGACCTCCCACCGAGGCGATGTTCAAAATAACTCCCCCGTTTTCTTTCTGGTATTTCTGCCAGACCATTTGTGTCCACAGGAAAGGCGCAGTCATATTCACGTCGATTGTTTTCTTCCAGCGGGGCAGGTCAGCATCGATCATTGGGCCCGCATAGGGATTGGTCGCTGCATTGTTGACCAGAATGTCCACGCCACCGAACAGTCCAATAGTGCGGTCAATGGCTCGTTCCATGTGTTCTATATCTCCCACATTTCCTGCTTCCCACGCGCACTCGCCACCAATTTCCTCTGCAGCAGTTTCACAAACCTCTGCCTTTCTGCTGGTAATCATGACGTTCGCACCAGCATCTGCGAACCCTTTTGCTATAGCTTTGCCGATACCTTTCGAACCACCCGTGACGATAGCAGTTTTTCCATCTAATGCATGTTCCATACCTGCAGCTTAGGAGGTCGTCCACGATTATGCTCCTTTCGCGGCTTGGGTTGGACCAGATACTCTCTGGATGGTCTAATACCTGTAGATCCTTTATTTAGCAACGACGTAAGGAGCACCCAGTGGCTATCGATTTTACTCTGACACCTGAACTCGAAGAGATACGATTACGAATTCGGACTTTTGTCGATGAGGTGATTAAACCCGCTGAAGCAAAACTAGAGGGGGAAGACGGGGAAGCCCCGCTCGAGGGTAAAGCTCGAAACGAAATCCTCGTAGGATTGCGCAAGAAAGCCCACAAGGACGGCATATGGTTACCCCATATGCCTGAGGAGTGGGGAGGCATGGGCCTCGGACATGTTGAATTAGCGATGGTGCAAGCTGAGGCGGCGAAATCTTATTACGGCCCATGGGTCTTTAACTGCCAGGCCCCCGATGAAGGAAATATGCATACTCTTCTTCATTGGGCGACACCCGAACAAGCAGAGAAATACCTCAAACCGCTCTGCCAAGGTGTTGCTTGGTCATGTTTTGCAATGACCGAACCCGAGGTGGCCGGATCAGACCCTACCCTTATCCAGACGAACGCCTACGAGGATGGAGATGAATGGGTTATCAACGGGCATAAATGGTTCATCTCCAACGCTCATAGGGCGAACTTCGCCATTCTGGTCTGCCGAACCGAAGAAAATCCTGATATCCCCCAGGCAGCAAACTCGGCGTTCATTATTGACCTTCCCAGTGACGGATGGAACGAGATTCGACAGATCGAGACCATGCATGGCGGTACCGGCCATAGCGAAATAATTATCGAAGACCTCCGCGTTCATAAGGATCAAATGCTCGGTGGCCGAGGACAAGGACACCTACTTGGACAGTACCGCCTCGGACCCGCACGGCTTGCACACTGCATGCGGTGGATCGCTCAGGCGGAGATGGCCCTCGATATGATGGTAGACAGGTCATTGAACCGGTTCTCCCACGGGTCGCTGTTAGCTGAGAAACAGGGTATCCAATGGATGATCGCCGATTCGGCGATGGAACTGTATCAGGCGAAGCTGATGGTCCTCCACGCCGCTCACAAAATCGATAGGAAAGAGGACTTCAAGGCTGAAGTTTCTATGTCGAAGCATTTCGTCGCGAACATGCTAGGTCGTGTCATAGACCGCTCTATCCAAGTACATGGAGCGCTCGGCTACTCTACTGATACGCCTCTAGCCCATATGTACCAGCATGCACGTTGGGCGCGATTTGCTGATGGTGCAGATGAGGTCCATCAAATGCGGATAGCGCAGCGGACTATTGCCGCCTATACCGATGAAGGTTCAACCCGAAGAGCCACGGGGAACCTCCCGATCTAAGGGCTTGCGTTAATCTCTTTTCCGAAGATCGTGGAGATCCTCTGGGAAGTCGAAAATTACACAGTCGTCGAGTCCATGGTTGATTCGGGCCAGCGAATGGTACTGTCGAGCTGAGATACGCCACTTACCAGCGGCTTTGAGGTATTTGTCGTGGTAGACCCCGAAAATCGTTGACCACTGGCTGGTGTCGCGGACATGGCGGAGTTCACTCATCCACAACCGCCCTGATGCATTTACTCCGGTTTCTTCTATTTCAATTACCGCGTTCTTGACAACGAACTGGAAAAAATCAAAAGGTTCAATGGAAGCCGCGATAAAGTCACCCAATTCTTGTGGCCCCTTGAACGATAAGGTCTTTCCCCGCAAGTCCAACTGAATGTCCGCTTCACCGCTAATGACTGTGTCCAGTTCATGAAAAGCTTGCCGGCTACAGATATCCGCGTATTTTGCATGAAGGTCGCTGATCTTCTGCCGCTCTTCAGGGGAATCCACTGCTCAGCTTTCGTTCACGAGTGGTACGACATTTTCATAGAAGGCATCAAGCTGCTCAAGGTATTCGTTCAGGGTACGTCCTCGAAATTTCAGGTGAAAAGTATTTGCCCCCGCTTCCCTTGCCGTACGTATATCGTTCGCGAGTGCTTCTGGCCCTATTATCCACGCTGGAGGAAGTCCTTCTGGTGCTTCGTCGCCAGTAAGATATGCCCAACCTGGCATGTATCCTATGGCAAAGTCATGGTCAGCTCTACCAGCCGTATCTGCTGCGCTTAGGATGGTATCGATGATCTCGGGGTAGGTATCAACGGCAGCTCCCATGGGAATGTACCCATCGCCCTGCCTTCCTGCTCTCTTCCAGGAAGCCCGACCTGAACCACCTATCCAGATCGGGATGGAACCATTCACTGGGCCCGGTGCTACCCCCACATTCTCATAGGAGTAGTAATCGCCATCAAAACTCACATAATCAGCGGTAAAAGCTCCACGTATCGCATTAATGGATTCATTGAGTATTTTCCCTCGTTGCGCATAGTCAGCGCCGAGAGCTTCGAATTCTGCTTCGACATGCCCGGCTCCAACTCCCATGATGACCCGCCCACCGGAAAGGTGGTCCAATGTCCCGAAGGCTTTCGCTGTCTGCAAGGGGTGGCGGTAGGCAGCGATCCAAACCACAGAAAGCAGGTTCACGGTTTCAGTATGCGCGGCGAGAAAGGATAGTGTCGCTACCGTGTCGTACCACATAGTGGTCATATGAGCGGCATAATCATTATCAGGGATAGCCACATGGTCACATACCCCGACGAAATCATGCCCCGTAGATTCCGCCTTCTTGGTAATGGTGACAAGATCTTCAACTGTTGCGGAGTCTTCCCATGGGTCAGCAAGGGTTCGGGTCAATGTCTGTACTGGCAATTGCATCCCATAACTCCACCCATCGTCGCTCATCCGCTCACCTAATCTTCCTTTGCCACTAAGAACTATAATGCCCATGGTGGTCAAGACACCAGCAAAACTCATTCTCATCCTTTCCTGTAGGGAATTCTTCTGCGTTACCATAAGCTGACGGGATGCAAGCAAGCCCCGAATCGCTGGACGCAGAAAACAGGAAATTCCAGCTTCTTGATTGGGGACTCCTACTAGGGGCCGCGGGCATCTGGGGGGCTTCCTTCTTCTTTATCGATATCGGACTAGAAGCGTTCTCACCGGGACTCGTAACGTTCTTCCGCATCGCATTCGGGTGTTTGACCTTATGGGTGATCCCTTCCCAAGGGCCACGGATCGAACCCACTGACAGGAAAAAGGTGATGTGGCTGGGTGTTACTTGGATGGCGTTCCCGCTAACCATGTTCCCGATAGCTCAGCAATGGATCAATTCTTCCATGACCGGAATGCTTAATAGCGCGATGCCTATCCTCACCGTCCTCGTTGGACTGACCATGTTCAAGATACCGACCGCCTCCAAGCAGCTTTTAGGGGTAGCGACAGGGTTGGGTGGGCTTGTCCTGATCGGCATTCCGGAAATCACCACTGATGGCACCAACGCCCTCGGAGTCCTGCTGGTCGTCCTCGCCGTGCTGTCCTACGCTGTCGCCGTCCATATTGCCGGACCGCTTCAGCGTAAGTACGGCGCCATCCCCATTGTCCGTTGGGCACTGTTGTTCGCGGTTGTGCTGAGTGCACCTTATGGCATCGTCGGCGCTACTGATAGTGGCTTTGGGTGGGGTCCGATGGTTGCCTGCTTTGCACTTGGGGCCGGAGGTACGGGGATAGCGTATGCCTTCGCGGCTGAGCTCAACGGCAGGGTAGGTGCCGTTCGCACCTCGATAGTTACCTACCTCATCCCGATAGTAGCGACCGTGCTCGGAGTTGTTTTCCGCGACGATTCGGTCACTGTCTGGGCAATTGTGGGCACGGTGATCGTTCTTGGAGGAGCCTACACTGCGAATTCGAATTGACCGGTGATTACTCGGGACCGTGTTTCCATCGCGTCGTGTCGAAACCAAACGAGATCTCGGGTTCGAAAAATTGTTCCACAGCTGGAGCGACTTCTGCCATAGATTTTGAAAGATTCAAAAGAGAACGATCTTCTGGATTCATGTCCTCGGACATCGTCACCGTAACCAGGTAATCTAGAATCTCACCCATCCGTGGAAGAATCGCATCATAGAAGGACTGTATATCTTCCATCGAAGAAGTCGCTCGTTTACGACTTCGCTCTGCCATCGTTTCAAGGTCCCAATCAGCCCATTCTGCAAGATCTTCGAAACCTTCAGGTAACGTGATTGACGTTGTCATTCAGGTAACCCCCCATTGTCGACGATCATCTGATGGGCCTTCCACAGTCCCTGTCGAACAAATAGTTCTTCATCTTTAAGTATGAATGTTTTCTTGGCACCCGATTTCAGCATCGATTGGGTTTCCTCTATTTGCCGGCCATCTTCATTCATGATGTCTCGGAACATCACCCGACTGTATTCTTGGCTGAAACGCTCAGCTGCAGTTGTCGCAGTGGGATAGCACGTTGTGGACAACCAGTGGGTCTTGTCGACAGCGAGTGGAATGAATTGGTGGGTGAAATAACTCCCATGAGTTAACGCAAGGAAAAAAGAGGGGAAAAACACTTGGAGTTCGAATGACCAGTCTGAACTGCCTGTCGGATTTATCCCAGGGGGAGCGAGCGCCGCAGATACTTCTTCTCCATCAACCATGGAAGCGCTCGCTATCGTCGCCCCGTGACCATACGCATGCATGGCGAGAGGGCTTGGTTGATGTTCCATATTGCCAAAGAGTGATGCTCGCGCATGATGTCCCACAACAGCCATGTCAATGAAGCGCGTGTAGGGATTCGCTTCGCTGATATATGCATCAGGAAGCGACCTGTGGTGCTGGTATGGCGTGTGACAGACTTCTTGAAATGCGTCCTTCACTAATTTCCAATTCGCGTTCACTACGGTTTCAAAAGTGAAAACCTGTCCTGATGTTTCTTCGAACGGGTATCCGTCGAGTCCTGCGGCGAGATCTCCGAGGTATTCGCTGAGCGTCTCTGTGGGTTCAGGATCTACATTGACAAAGACAAACCCCTGCCATTCACCAACGCTGACCGGAGTTAAACCCAGACAGGATTTATCGAGATCAAAGTAGTTCTCTTCATCGGGGACAACGACGAGGTCTCCTTCAAGATCGTAGGTCCATCCATGAAACCGGCAGTAAAAAGAACGAATGTTTCCTGCTTCTTCATACGCTATCTTGTTGCCCCGATGTGAGCATACATTGTGAAATGCGTTGACGCCGCCATCTTTTCGCCGGATGACGATGACCGAGGTATCGCATACCGGTAATTCCTTTACAAAGTAATCTCCGGCTTTAGGAATTTGCTCGACGCGGCATGCATTCATCCAACATTTTTTAAAGACATACTCGCGTTCAAGCTCAAAGTACTCCTCCGAATAATAGGGCTCAGTAGAAACTGCCCCCGTTCCCATTTCTGGATACAGGTCGTGGTATTTCCTGTTTCCTGCATAAGGATTATCTTCAAGTGCTGTCATGCTTCCCCCTTATTAGAGCGTCTTTCATTAATTAATGACCAAGTCCTGTTGCCTCATTAAGTTCTTCAACTCCATCTTCGGGAACAATATTGTGTTCCTTCGTAGTTTCAGCTTCAACCAATTCAACGAGTTTGTCAACTACAGCCTGTGGGTCCATTTGATCAGTAATCGCTGCCGTACGCATCATGGCAAACATTTCCATATTGGGTGACTGCAACGAGTCCTCTCCGAACCATTCCCACATTGATTCCGCCATCGAGTCGTTAAAGCCGGTGTCGTGGGGTCCGGGGTTAATCATCGTCACGTCTATCCCTTGAGGTTCAAGCTCTATCCGCATGGCCTTCCCCATTCCCTCTAGGGCATGCTTGGTCATGTTATATGGCCCAAATGCTGGAAAGGAATGCAGCCCTCCTATTGAGGACATGACAATTACTCTTCCAGTCCCTCTTCTTATCATCCCTGCGAGCACTTTTTGGGTTATCGACAATGTCCCAAAGACATTTACTTCGAAGATGGCGCGTATGCGTTCCATGGGGACATCAACCATTGGGCCGGTTTGCCCCATTGCTGCATTGTTTATGAGAACATCGACATCCCACTGCTCTACTTTGTCGACATCATCTGTGGTGATATCAATCTTCTCAACTTGTAGCTCTGGATGAGCCGCTGCAAGCTCAGTGGCTTGTTCTTCGGTTTCAGTCGTGGCTATAACGTTGTGGCCGCGTTCAGCCAAAGCAACACTTACTCCCCGACCGAAACCTGATCCCGCACCAGTTACTAGTACCGTCTTTCCCATAGTTTCCTCCCCAAATTGGGTATCGGTGACGACTGGTGTCTATGCTGCAGCTTCTGCTTTTGCGGCATTATGCGCGTCGACGATTGCTTTAACCTCTCGCCACGTATACGTAGGGCCTTCTGTCCCATCTTCATTCATGAAGATCGCCCCATTCGCCACGTGGACAAAATAAATAGTATCTGTATCATGTTTAGTAGCCTCATGAACCGCACCAGCGGGTTCATAGATATACCCGCCTTCGTATGCGACACCGCCACGGTATTGCAGGTCACCTTGAAGTACAAAAACCACTGTTTCACCAAGGTGGGTGTGTGGAGGAATAACTGTGCCACCTTTGGATTTTATCAGTGCCGTGTAACTTCCATTCTCTTCACTGATCCGAAGAATCATCATTGCGTTCTCTCCTGGTTCGCTGTTAGGTAAACCAAGGTCAATCCACTCACCATTCTTCGTATCAATCATGAT
>CAZMAW010000013.1:0-66858 GCA_964564495.1 uncultured Candidatus Nemicrothrix sp. | reverse complement strand
CGCACCGTCTCAGGACTCGCAAACGCCGGAGCCTTCTACTACCTCGACCTCTAGATATGGAAAAGAGATCCCGTCGAATTGTCGCTTGGAGTGTGATCTGGTTACTCACTTTTGGGTGTCTGAGAGCAACGTTACTTGCTGCAGAAATATGCCCTCCCTCAACAAGAGATGAACTTTATGGTGCCGCTGAAAATGCTGCAATCTGGATTTCTGAAAATCAATTAGACAATGGACGCTACTTGTATGAAGTAGCTATCAGCGAAACAGGCGAGCCGGTTATTGTAGGTGGATATAACCTCGTACGACACGCAGGAACAACTATGTCGTTGTATCAAATAATTGAGGCAGGAGAATCAGAATACCTTATAGCAGCTGATAAAGGACTCCAGTTCCTGCTTGATCGTTCTATCGAAACAAATGAAATACTTGCTGTTGCAGAAGGAACTGCTGATGCAAAGCTCGGAACAGCTTCTCTTCTGGCGATTTCCTTAGTTAAGAGACGGTCAGCAACAGGAGATGCCAGATATGACGACCTGTTGATTAAGCTGGGAAACTTTATCGTCGAAATGCAGCGGGACGACGGAAGTATGTTGAACTTTTGGGACCAAGGAACAAATTCACCAGTTCCAAATGTTACTTCTCTATTCGCCACCGGTGAAGCTCTCTGGGCTTTAGCGAGTCTTCATAACTTATTTCCAGAAAAGGGCTGGGATAAGGCTGCATTATTGACTCTTGACTATATAACTTCTCAGAGAGACGAAGATGAGAGCGTCTGGCCAAGACCATGGGCAGACCAATGGGCGGCATATAGCCTGAACGAAATGTCACATTGGGGCTTAAGCGATGACCACATTGACTATGCGAAAAGACTATCTAGCCAGTTTGGAGTTGCAGTGAGATGGGAGTCACAACGAAATGGAGGCATAGATGGGTTGGTCCACTCTCCTGAACCGATCGCTGCTGGTCAAGGAACATGGCTTGAGGCGATAGGAATGTTATACCAACTATCCGAGGAGGACTCTCGAATGGAACATCTTAGAGAACCATTACGAGATCGGTTACTCTGTGCTGCAGGAAGAATGCGTGTAAAGCAGGTTTTGGATACAGGAGTTTCTGAATTCGATGGCGGATGGTTTATAGGAGGAGTTTCACGAGTTGATGGTCAGCAACATGCGCTGAGTGGGCTCATGTTTGCAGCTTCTTCTTTGGAGGAATAAGAGATAGGAACTATGAGAATTCAACAGACAACGAGGACATGATATGAATAGTGGACTAATTGCCATACTCACTTTAGTTGTAGCTACGAACCCCGCTGTTATTGGAACGGGTAACGCTTCAAATTCAAACGAAAGTAGGAGACCTTTTGTTATCATCTGTTTCTTAAGCTCTTGTGGTTTATTTACCCTTGGCTCATTAGCAGGTTCTATCTTTACCCTTCTAGATGTCTCATCAGCTACATTTAGCCTTGCAGCTGCTCTAGTAATCGGCTTGAATAGCGGGCGATGGTTATTGGTTCCTAAACCCCGGTCTATTGATGGCGATTTAGCAGGAGGACATCTCTATGCAGCTCTTCATCTATTGGGTCCTGCTCCAGTTTTCGCTGCGATAGCTGGAGGTGGAGATGCTGGAATTCTCTACTTGCTGTTTGCTTGCGCCATATCCTTTATGCTTTTACTCCTCGTAGTTTTCGCTCAACCCGCTATAGAGAAAGTACGAACCGCTATCATCCAATTCTTTGGTGGCTCTGGAATAGTAATTACGGTAATTATGGGCATTGATGCTGCTAGGACAGTTTAAACAGCTACAGAAGAAATTTTCGTGGCAGCTTGTTTAAGCTCAATTAAGAATTTCTCTGCCGCTCGAAGTTTAATCTCCTCAAATCCCCGAACGTCCATAGCTAGGGCAGCCATGTTGACAACTTGATCGTAATTTTCCTCTTGGAGATTCGTAAGGGCTTCAAGGATTAAGGAAACATATTCGTCTCGTATCTCTCTTTCAACTTTTCTCACCTTTGCATATCCAAACAGGTCGAATGGAGTACCTCGCAAGACTTTACCTTTGGCAAGTATTCTCATTAGCTGAAAGGCGATGTTATATGGGATTTTAAGTTTCTTCTTCATCCCCATTGCTCTTAAAAATGGCGGATGTAGATGCCACTGCGCCTGACCCGACGATCCCGGTAATTGAAGCATCTCAGATTTAGTTTCAATATCCATAAAAAGTCGTGCCACCTCATACTCATCTTTGTACGCGATTAACTTATGTGAACCTCGTGCAATAGTCTGGACCAATTTTTCATCGGTCTTCTCACGTCGAAGATCCTGAGATGCATCTACCGTTTTCTTCACTATGTCAAGGAGGTTTTGGGCACAGTTCCTGTTCTGAAACCCAATGAGGTCTTTACAAAGAAATTCGAGCAGCTCACCCATGCTAGACGAGAGGTCGAAAGATTTGATCTGAGATTTGATTTCTTCAGGTAGTACCACGGCTCTTACAACAGAGCTATCTTTCGTAAGAGAACTCAGGTTTTTTTCGACATGGTTTGGATCGTGCATCCAGATTCTTCCCCATTGAAAAGCGCTGATGTTTCTTTCAACTGAAACGCCGTTCAAAGTAATAGCATCTTCAATACATTCAGGGGCAATCGCTATAACTCCCTTTTGAATGGCGACGCCGATAAGGAAAATATTCGCCGAAGTAGCATCACCAAAAAGTTCTTCGCATATGTGAGCAGCGTTAACGTATACATTCTCCTCTGGGTTGGTGCGAACAGCTACACGTTCTGACAAAACTTCTTTGGATGGTAGTTGTTTATCTGGCTTACCAACCATTGCCCCTGTAGGAGTTGGTGATTCTGATGCAACTAAGATTGTGTGACCAGACTTAGCGGCGCTAAGAGAAGTTTTGCTTGCTCCAACTAGTAGATCAAAAGCCAGAATTACATCCGCACCTCCTTCTACCAAGAGATTTGATGAACGTGGGAAGTCTCTTGATAGTCGAATATCGCTGACTACGGGTCCCGCTTTTTGCGATAAGCCAGTTTGGTCCAAGCCTCGGACTTCATATCCATCGAGCATCGCTGCTGTGGCTAATACTTGTGCTGCTGTCACAACTCCGGTGCCGCCAATTCCCGCCATTCGGAGGTCAAGGGTTGAATGCGAGAAAAGTCTTTCTGGATTCGGAAGAGTCTCCGAATAGTTAGGTTCTAATCTCTTACTGGAAGAAAGATCACCGTTCTCAGTTTTTACAGTAAGAAAACTCGGGCAATCTCCATCCAAGCAGGAAGCGTCAAGATTGCATGATCCCTGCTCAATAAATGTTTTAGGTCCAAGAATCGTGTCTTTCGTTTGAACTGAAAGACAATTTGACACCTCACCGCAATCTCCGCAGGCTTCACATATCCGATGGTTTATAAGAACGCGAAAATCTGGAGTTTCTATAAAACCTCTCTTCCGATGTCTCCGTAATTGTGCTGCGCAAGATTGATCATGTATGAGAACCGTAACGCCATCAATAGCAGATAAAAGTTCTTGCGCTTCAACTATTCGACTTCTGTCCCAAACTTCAACTCCATTGGGCATAGTTGCTTTCTTGTAAAGTTCAGGAGCATCAGTGGTAACTATGATTTTTTTGACTCCCTGAGAAACCATTACCTGGGCTACATCAGGAACGCTCAGAACTCCTTTGGGGTCCTGTCCGCCGGTCATAGCAATAGTACCGTTATAAAGAAGTTTGAATGTAATGTTACTTTCAGCTGCAATCGCTGATGGAATTGTTAACTGTCCAGAATGAAAATAAGTTCCGTCACCAATATTTTGAATGAAATGCTTTCTATCAACGAAGGGTTCCATCCCGATCCATTGCATCCCTTCATTCCCCATTGCTGTTACACCTGCGATATCTCCGACACGTTCATCATCCATGAGAAGCACCATCGTATGACAACCGATACCTGCCCCTATTAGTGCATCCTCGGGAACTTTTGTACTTGTATTGTGTGGGCAACCTGAACAGAAGTAAGGGCTTCTTTGAACGTTCAATGGGATTAGAGACCTCTGCTCTTCGAGTTGTTTTAGCGGTTCGAGACGGTCTTGAATCCTTAGCGATAACCGTTCATACAAGCCGGAAACTATTGCATTGGCATCGAGAATTCCATGGCTAGGCATTAGAGGCCTTCCATCAGGATGAGACTTTCCTAACACTCTGGGTTGGTGGGAACTCCCATACAGCGCATCCTTGACCAACCATTCTGCTGTTGGGTTCTTCTCTTCAACCACAATGATCTCATCAAGGCCTCTAGCAAAGTTTCGGATATTCTGAGGATCAAACGGAATTGGCAACTGAAGATGAAGAAGCCTAATTCCGGCCGACGAAATATCTTGTTGATTTCTAAGTCCAATGGTGCTGAGGGCGTGAAGCATTTCATGGTATGTGAAGCCACTTGCAATCAAACCTATCCAAGCATCTGGTGGGTTTACCGTCACAGGGTTGAGGTTGTTCGCAACCGTATATCTTCGAACTAGCTCCGCTCGAGATGTTCGAAGGTCGCGTTCTATATCTAAGTTATTCGGTAGTAGCAGCTTCGAGTCGGGATGATGTATGTAGGGTTTGCCATCAATGGTGAGATCAGGAACTACAGGATTAACCATCGTTGATGACAAATCGACAGTGCCACTCCCATCTGCAACGGCCGCAACTACTTTGAGAGCGGTCCATGCTCCGGTGATTCTGCTTAATGCAACGGCATGCATGCCCAGAGAAAGAACTTCACTAACATCCCCTGGGTATAAGATTGGCATGTGAAGATCAACCAGAGTTGCATCTGAACTCGACGGCAAGGTAGAGCTTTTCGCTGCAGGGTCATCGCCAACAATTGCTACCGCCCCACCATTTCTTGACGTTCCTGTAAATACTGCATGGCGAAGCGCATCTCCGGCTCGATCTAAGCCCGGCGCCTTGCCATACCAAAGTCCGACAATCCCGTCGTACACGCAATCGGGTTGCTCCGCTGCCAGCTGGCTGCCCATGACAGCAGTCGCCCCATGTTCCTCATTGAGAACGGGTCGATGAATGACCGGAAGTTCCGGAACGAGAGCTTTTGCGTTGTCGATTTCGAAATTCAATCCTGCCAAGGGAGAGCCTGGGTATCCGGAAAGAAAAGCCGCCGTATTTTTTCCTTGCTGACGATCAGCTCGTAACTGCTGAAGCGGAAGCCGGGCAAGTGCTTGGACCCCCGTCAAAAAGACACGTCCCTCGTCCCGCTTGTACCTATCACTGATCTGGTATTCATCGAGATCAGACATGAAATTCTCCTGTTCAAAAAGAAACACAAGAGCCTAAACTCTTCTCCACTAAGTCTTCCATACTCAGCCACAATGTGTACAGTGTTTGGAAATTACTGGCGCCCTCGACAGGAATCGAACCTGTGGCCTACCGCTTAGGAGGCGGTCGCTCTATCCAACTGAGCTACGAGGGCTGATCTGCTGATGATACTCTTTGATCGTTGTCTTGTTACTTGCTGCCACAAACTTCCTAATAAGGTGACTGTATAAATAAATCTATTTGCCATTCGAATTCGGTTCTTTTATCTATCCTTGTAGTGATGAAGATTTTTGACACAATGCAAAATGGTCTTGTTGATCTCGATACTAGAGATCCGAACCATGTATCTATCTATGCGTGCGGTCCTACGGTTTACGATGTTCCTCACCTCGGACATGCCCGTACCGCCCTTACCTATGATGTTCTAAAGAGATTTCTACTGTGGTCCGGCTATACCGTAACTCTTGCAAGCAACATTACTGACATCGATGACAAGATCATTACCCGATCAGCAGAAGAAGGTATAAGCGAGTCAGAACTCGCGTCAACTTATACAAATATCTACATCGATCAACTTCGCCAATTTGGAGTGGAAGACCCAGATTTTAGACCGCGCGCCACTGAGTACGTTAAAGAAATGGTCGACATAATTACCCAACTTGTTGAACAAAAAGCAGCCTACGAAATTATCGGACATGGGGTGTACTTCGATGTAAGTGCTTTCGAGAGCTACGGAGCACTTGCGGGACGAAATGCAGATGAGTTGAGAGAAAGCGCACGAGCAAGAATCACCTCTGATGAAGACAAGAAAGATCCGTTGGATTTTGCCCTCTGGAAAGCGGCAAAGCCTGGAGAACCCACCTGGGATAGCCCATGGGGTGCGGGACGACCGGGATGGCATATCGAATGCGTTGCCATGTCTCTAAACCTTCTAGGTGACAACTTTGATATCCATGGTGGAGGTTCAGACCTTGCGTTTCCTCATCATGAAAATGAACGGGCTGAATCTGAAGCATCAGGGCACACCTTTGCTCGCCATTGGATGCACAGTGCGATGCTAAATGTGGATGGAGAGAAAATGGCAAAATCTCTCGGAAACTTTAGAACTCTTGGCGATGCGCTTGATGAGTATGGCCCTAGGCCGTTACGGCTTGCGATGCTTCAAGCCCACTATCGATCCATCTTGGAACTCTCAGAAGAAACCATGGCTGGCGCAATCGGCGGTATCGACAGAATCGACGCATTTTTCCGGCGTATGCAGGGGGCAAATATTGAAGAAAGATCCTCTCTCATCGAAATCAAAGAACGCTTCACTGAAGCAATGAGCAACGACGTTGGAACACCTGATGCGATTGCCGTGATTTTTGAAACGATTAATTCCGGCAATACGGCTTTAGACAACGGTGAGGCGTTAGAAGCATCAGCGGCATTGGGGACCGTGACCGAGCTATTGGGTGTTCTTGGACTTAGTAAAACCGTCGACGACACTGACGAAGAAATCGATGCTCTCCTTATGAAAAGGGAAACTGCCCGTGACGAAGGGGATTTTGGTACAGCTGATCAAATTCGAGACCTGCTTAAGGACCGCGGTATCGAGATTGAAGACACCCCAAACGGGCCCATTTGGCGGCAACTCTAACCTCTGTTCTAAGGCTCTTCTCGTCGGCTTCCGATGATGTAAGAAACCACCGATGCCGCGACAGCAACATTCAATGATTCGACCCCGTTGTTAAGGGGCAAAGATACAGTTCTCGAACAAAGATTTCTCACTTCATCCCTGATACCGGATGTCTCATTCCCTAGAACTAAAGCTACTCGGTCGCTGAATTCTGCCGAAAAAACTGGCTCACCGCCAACATCCAAGGCGACAAGATCAAACCGTGCATCCTTAAGCTGTAGAACAGCGTTCAAAGAATTATCTACACGAAGAATTGGGGCTTTAAATGCTACTCCCGCAGATGCTTTAATCGCGACTGCGCCAATCTTCGCCGTTTCTTCATAGGGCACTACGATGCCATCAAGCCCCGCAGCGGTAACGCTTCGAAGGATCATCCCAAGATTTGCCGGATTGTGAATCCCGTCTAGCACAAGGACCGTGGAGGCATACTTTCTACCAGAACGCTGCTCGAGAAACGAAGGAAGGCCCTGCATCCGCTGAGCGCGAATATCTGCTGCGACCCCCTGGTGTTGGCCACTTCGCGTCAAGGCGTTAATACGGTTATCCGTGACACGTTCAATCTCAATACCTCGGGAATGAGCGAGATCCACAATTGCATTTATTATCTTGCCTGTCGCACGAGAACTTAAATGGATACGCGCGACTTCATAACCTCCGTCCAATGCTTCTAGTACCGGTTTCCTACCATGAATTATCAAGAACTTATCCTGAAGAGTCATACGTATATGCTCCCACAGGTTTATAAGAAACGAAATGTTCATAGGCTGAAAGTGTTACTACAAGACTTACTTCGTGTTAGGTTCTTTCAATAGGTAATATCTGGATGGAAGAATGTCGGAAATCTTTTCACAAGTTCTAACGAAACAGCAGAAAGTGAAAGCTGCTACTGATTTAAAAGGCGTACCCGAAGGAACTCAAGGACAGATAATGCTTTCCAACGGCCTTGATTGGGTTCGGTACTGGGTGAAGTTTGAGAACGGTATTGAGATGGGAAGCCTACATAGGCATAAACTCGTCCGAGCAGAGGATTGGGAACAATTCCTTGAAGAAAGAGAGGCTGGTTTCCTTTCGACAGAAGAGGAATTGGACCAACCCGAGGAAGTAGCAGCCGATGGAGGATCTGGCGGTGGAGTGGAAGTTAATGGCGTTTTGGTGCCTCAACTCTTACTTGATAGAACAAAGGCAGCTTTAGAGCGTTTCGGAGTTACTCGATAAGGCGTTTGGCTTTTGCGGTTCTAATTTAAGAATTAATTAGCGCCGACGAGGTCTACGACAAATACAAGTGTTTCATTTGGCGCTATGAGCCCACCACCTGCACCATTTTGGCCATAAGCGAGATCAGGCGGGATAATTAGTTCTCTTCTACCGCCTACTTTCATTCCGATCAGTCCTTCTTCCCATCCGTCAATGACATTCCCTTGGCCGATAACAAACCCAATAAATTCTGGTCTTCCGCGATCCCACGATGCATCAAACTGGGTTCCGGTCGATTGGGAGTAGCCAACGTAGTGCACGTACACAACATTTCCGCTCTCGACTTCTCGTCCTCCCCCTTCAACTATGTCTTCAATCGTTAACTCCGTTGCCGGCTCACTCGGGATGGAAACAGCGGGTTTTTCCAAATCTACTGGAACCGAGGCAAGCAAATCAACGACAAACAGTAGAGTTTCGTTAGGTCCGATTGACCCTGAACCTGACCCCGCCTTCCCATATGCTTTCTCTGGTGGGATGGTTAATAGGCGTCGGCCACCTATGGCCATCCCTACTATCCCCTCGTCCCAGCCGGCAATCACATTGCCTAACCCAAGTTCAAAGCTGAATGGTTGTCCTCGATCCCACGAGGCATCAAATTGGAGCCCCGTCGAACAGAGAACTCCGACATACTGCATAATCAGAAAATCTCCTTCACCTACAGGGTCGCCCAAACCTTGGACGATATCTTCCACCACTAGATCTTTCGGTGGCTCCCCTTCGAATGCTTGGACATAGGGCTTTGACGTCATATCAGTATTGTCGATATTTTCTGCAGACATCGGGGCAGGGTTGCAGGAGGTTTCTTGATTCGTCGCTTCCGGCATCAACACCTCTGATTCCGAGCCGCTTCCGCTACCACATGATGAGATGAGAGGGAGAATAAAGAGTAAAGCAACCATGGGTTTTAGAAATGGATTCAGTGGCATGCTTTGTTCTTTCATTCTTTCTTAGTTCTCCGCATGGTAGTGGAGAAATACCGCTTTCCATCTTTCCAGAAGAGGAAGTAATAGAATAACATTCGCTTCAGATAGGAGTTTTCATGGGGAAAACGACACTGGTTATAATGGCTGCTGGATTGGGCAGTCGCTTCGGAAGTACGAAGCAGCTAGCAAAGATAGGTCCAAATGGTGAAGCAATCCTCGATTACACCATAAGTGATGCTTTATCGGCTGGCATAGAAAATGTTGTTCTTATTGTGAGAAGTGAAATTCGGGGTGATATCAAATCACATATTGAGAAGCTTCATGGCCCGAATCACAGCTTCATTTTTATTTGTCAAGATGAGTTCGGTCCTCAGCGGGAAAAACCCTGGGGGACCACTCATGCTGTTCTATCGGCTGCAGAAGCAATTGATGAGGAGAGTTCTTTCCTATTAGCTAATGCTGATGACTACTACGGGCCTGCTTCGCTAGAACTAGCAGCTGAACAGCTCCCTTTATTGTCCTCAGGTGTAGGCATGCTCATCACCTTCCATCTGGGGAAGACTTTGCCCCGCACTGGAGAAGTTACAAGAGCCATATGTCATGTGAGGGATGGAAAGCTCTCCCAGATCGTTGAAACGACAAATATTGGTATCCGCTCCGATGGGAAAATCACTGTGGGGCCTACTGGACAGGAACTTGAGAAAGATGCCCCTGTCTCTTTAAACTTGTGGGGCTTTCATGGCAGCATAATGGAACCGCTTGAGCAACAATGGCTGCAGTTTCTCTCTAAAAATGCGCCATCGGAAGATTCCGAGTGTCTACTCCCCGAATCAATTCGTAATCTAATGGGCGAGGGCGATTTAGTAATTCAAGCTTTCGGCAGTAACGAAGTATGGACCGGTTTAACAAACCCTGAAGATTACGAAGCCGTCCGGTCGAGGATTAGTGATCTTCGGACCTGATGATAACTAGATTTCGAAACCAACAATCGTGCCTTGGCCGTTGGGCGGATCTTCAACAAATACTTCACCGCCGTGTATTCGGATGACCTCCGAGACGATACTTAACCCCAATCCAGACCCGGGCATTGAGCGAGTGGTTGTCGACCGGAAAAACCTATCGAACATTCTCGCTTTGTCTGCTTCAGGAATTCCTGTCCCATGGTCTCTAACTGCGACACGGCCATCTTTCACGCTGATGTCTATTGGCATCTCCTCAGGACTGAATTTAATGGCGTTCTCTATCAAGTTCGATATTGCTCTCTGAATCCCAAAGATTCGTATTTCTCTTATATTCTCCCCAGCAACAGTGAGTGTAAGGTCTCGCTCAGTTCTTCTCCGAAATCGATCAACAACTTCATCAGCGACTTCTCCTAAGTCACTTTCTATGAAGGATTCTTCCTGTCTTGACACTGATGTTGCGAGTTCCACCAATTCTGTTACAAGCACTCCTAGCTGTTCAGCTTCGACCTTGGCATCGGCCAGAATAGAGGACTGTTCAGCGGGGTCTATAGAGGAAGAGCGGAGAAGAACTTCTATATTCGTTCGCAAGCTTGTTAGTGGTGTACGAAGTTCATGGCTTGCGTCCTCAATCAACCGCTGCTGTTGCTCTCTCGAAGTCGCAAGGGCCTCAAGCATGATGTTAAAACTTTCAGCAAGACGGTTGACTTCACTATCTCCTTCTCCTACTTCGATGAAGGCGACAAGATCTTGAGTTTTTGCTACTTTTTCAGCGGCTTTTGTCAAACGTACCACCGGCCTGGTAAATCTCGATACAAAGACCCACGCGACAAGAGAGGCAACGAGAATCCCTCCTGCACCAAATAATATGATTCTGTTTTTCATTTCTCCTAGAACCGCATCCACCTCAGAGAGATCTCGACCGATTTGAATAAGCCCAACTGGAGGTACTTCTCTTGAAAGTATACGGTAATGAATACCTTCGACATCAGAGTCATAAAGACGTTGACGAAGCTGCATCCTTGAACGTTCTCTAGTTGCCCATTCAAAATCTGCTTCATTGATGGGTAACTCAACTGGCCAACTGAATTTAATTTTACCTGAACCATCAAGTAGCTGCGTTACCGCATAAGGTTGTGAAAGAAAATCGGGAAAATTGAATGCTAAGAAATTTTTTCGATCAACATTTAATGTGCTAACTGCTGTAGAGACCAATTCGGCTCGTACTTCAAGAAAAGAATCGACCTCGCCCCTTAGTTCAGATTTCGCGGTTCTGAACATAAATCCGCCTGTTAGAACAACAACGATCGACACGAGGGCGGCAACCCCTGTCGTTAAACGCGTTCTCAAACTCATGATTCCCTCAAGCAGTAGCCCACACCTCGGATGGTATGGATCAGATTCGGGGATCCATCAACATTAATTTTTCTCCGTAGATACCCAATGTACACATCCAATGATTTTGAATTTGTTTCAAAGTTGTAACCCCAAATGAGGTCATAGATAGTGTCTCGGGTCAAAACAATTCCAACGTTAAGTACTAACAACTCCAAGAGGTCGAATTCAGTTTTTGTTAATTCAATCGTTTCCCCTTCGCGGGTAACCTTTCTAGCTTTTTGGTCGAGCCGTATCCCATCTACTTCAAGAACTCCATTCGTCGTCGCAGTCGTCCCCCTCCGTAGGAGAGCCCGAATCCTAGCTAGGAGTTCATCCAACGCGAATGGCTTTGCGAGATAGTCATCAGCGCCAGCATCTAAGCCAGCTACGCGGTCGGTAACCAAATGACGAGCGGTTAAAACAAGAATCGGCGTGGCATCTCCACGATGCCGCAAAGTTCTGCAGACAGATAAACCGTCAACATACGGCATCATTACATCAAGAAGATACAGGTCAGGCGACCAGTTTTCGCTAAGTTCTAGAGCTCGGGCACCGTCCTCTGCTACTACGACCTCATAACCCTCATGCTCAAGAGCACGTGACACGGCATCACGAACTCCTTTATCATCTTCAGCTACAAGAATACGGTTCTTCGGTATCATCAGCGTCTACCTGTGGAGTTTGAGGTCAGTACTCTATTGTGCGCTCTAAATACCGTTCTAGCCACTGTTCTTTCTTGTTCTTAACTAATTCTTACCTGAGTCCAAGGCAGACAGTTCAATTAAGACGGCCTGAATCGAACTTCTTCTGGATAAGGGAAAAACTCTCCAGCATCCGGGAGTTGATTGCGTTCTTGGAGGTCTATCCACATCTCGGGTGTACACAAATCTCCATGAACCCGATCGAATTCTGCACTTACTCCTTTGGGGAATCGGAAGAATTTTTTGAATTCTTCAGGGAACACGTCATCTGCTCCAACAGTGAACCATGGTTCTGACGACATTTCGTCTTCATAGTTACGCGCTTCGGGTATTGGACGGAAGTTTGCTTCATCCAAAAAGGTAAGTTCGTCATAATCGTAAAAGACGACGCTTCCATGTCGAGTAACTCCGAAATTTTTTGTAAAGAGATCACCAGGAAAGATGTTTGCAGCTCCCAGATCCTTTATTGCGTTGCCGTAGTCAAGAACAGCTTCTCTCACAAGATCTTCAGGCATTTCTTCAATGTAGAGATCTAAGGGGTAGACCTTACGTTCTGTATACAGATGGTGGAAGATCACATCACTTTTGGTAATTGTCACAGATCGAGACGCTTCGTTGGCGAATTCTTCTAAAAGTTCCTCTCCGAATCTGTCCCGAGGGAAAGCGAGATCCTCAAAGACTTGAGCATCTACCATGCGACCAACACGGTCATGGCTAAATACCATTTGATATTTCTCTAAGACTTGAGTTCTCGTCACCTTCTTTGAAGGCGGAAATGTATCTTTTATTACTTTGAAGACGACACCAAATGAAGGGAGTGTAAACACTGTCATCACCATGCCTTTAACTCCCCTAGCCTGCTGGAAACGATCGGCAGAATTTGAAAGATGCCGGTAGATGGCGCGGAAGAGACTAGTCTTCCCATGGGCGCTGTGACCGATAGCTGTATAGAGCTCTGCGACAGGTTTCAATGGTATGAGAGACTTTACGAAGGCAACCACCGCTCCTGGCTCCTGAGCGTCGACATGGAAATAGGAACGGGTGAACCCAAAAATGCGACTAGTCGAATTTTCTGCAAGTAAGACGGCGTCAGTTATTACCCCATCTTCAAGGGACCTAAGTGGGATAATGAGGGGGGAAACCCTTGTAAGATGGCGAATACGGCCAACAAGGTACGCGCCGCGGTTTCGGTAAAAGACGGGTTTGAGCATATCGATTTCGACTGGCATAGTTGACTCCCATGTCTCCGAAAGATGTTGTTCAATTGCTTCGGCAACGTTGACGGCATCTTTGTCTAGATCTGCCCAGGGCACACCTAAATCGTACGAACCCAAAACGGTTTGGAGGAGTTCAGTTGTTGTAGTACGAAGACGAAACGTTGATACTTCTCCCTGCCCTGGGTCAACTATCGGAAGAGCGATCCCACCAAACCAGCGGAATTCTAAATCATCGTCGAACCCAACCATAGTGAATACCCTTCGAGTGACAGAATTGAAAAAGGTCTCCGCTAATTCGGAATCAGACCGCCATGCTATTGACTGGGCGTAGCGATGTCTTGCCTCCACCCAGATCTTTCTCCGATATTTTTCATCATGGTCCTCCAGTAGAGCCTTGATTGTTTCGACACAAACGTTGACGCTTTGGCGGTGCAATAGCAGTCGAATTTGAGCATCAATCTGTTGTGAAGAGAATTGCCTTCTTGCAAAATTTTCTGCTGCCCGTCTCGTTACATTTTTGAATTCGCTCCGGTATGTTTCAAATGCTTGTTCGACACGTACCGCTACTTCTGGGGCAAGGTCCCCAAGAGGAACATCATCAGATGTGACCCAGTGTTCCGCCAACTCGTTAATCGGTAATCCCTTGTACTTTACTTCCGGGTTTCTTGCTCTACGACGGAGCCAACTTGGAGAAAGTGCCGATGGGATTTCCACACCATGCTGTTTCAAAAGTTCACTATCGGTTAGTAGGTCGATTGTAGATCCTTCAGCCACGATCTGGCCTTGGTCTAGGATCACGACTTTCTGGCAGGTTTCGATAGCGACAGTAATGTCGGCAGAAAAGACAACCAGTGCTTCACGGCGATTACTTAACGCCGTAACGAGCGTATCTGCAGATTTGACATCAAGCATTGCAGATGGTGCATCAAGAACGAGCAAAGGAGGCCGGTTCGCAAGTTGTGCTGCTATGGCCACGCGGAATCGTTCTCCGGCGCTAAGCCTTCCAATCCTACGAGAAAGGATTTCCTGACCTAATGCAACTGCGGCAAGAGTTTGCTCAGGAGTCTCCCCTCCTCCTAGTGCTTGGAGAACCGAAGCAACTGTTGAATCTTTGTCGAAAAGTCGGAGATCTGCAGCCGTCCCTACATCTTGGGGGCGACGACAAGTCCCCCCAATGCTGCCATCCGTTGGTTCTAAATGACCAGTGATGATCAGCGACAAGGTACTTTTCCCGCTGCCATTCCCCCCAACCACTGCCAGACGGTCACCATCATTGACCGTCAGGTTTATATTGCTCAAGCCATGCCCATCTTTGTAGCTGTAGCCAACACCATCGAGAGTAAGGAGAGAATCACCCATTCTTAGATATTGCCCCACTTTTGGACCGTATTTTGTTACGGAGTCAAAATTTTTCATCTAATCCACTAATATTTGCTGGTTGATGGCCGATAGGACTTGCTTAAGTGGATTCTGCCGGTAAGACTTATGGGAAACATGCCCAGTGCGTCTGGGAACACAAAGGGGTTATTTGCATATGTCTAAAACTAAGTTCGCGAAAATACTTGCATTAATGCTTGCATTTTCTCTATTTGCCGTCGGTTGTGGCGGTGGAGATGATGACGATGGATCGTCAGCATCGAGCTCTTCGGAAAGTAGCAGTGAGAGCACTGCTGCTGATGACTCTTCAGAAGAATCATCTTCATCTGAAGCTGCCGAGGAAGAAGCTCCCGAGGAAGAAGCAGCTGCCGAGGAAGAAGCTCCCGAGGAAGAAGCTGAAGAAGCCCCTGAAGAGGAACCCGAACCGGAGCCCGTCGTTGGTGGCGTGTTGCGTTGGGGACTTGAGGCCGACGTAGACGGAATCAATCCAACAGCATCTGCGCTTTCCGCCCCCGGTTTGACTATGGCTCAAATGGTTTTCGATTCGCTAATCGTCTATACCGAAGAAGCTCCCTTCTGGATATGTTATCTCTGTGAGTCAATGACTCCTAGTGATGACCTGCGCACGTGGACCATGACGCTAAGATCTGGGATTTCATTCCATGATGGGACTCCTTTAAATGCTGAAGCAATCCAAGTGAACTTTGAAACCCAAAAGGGTGACCCACTGGTCGGGTTAGCGGTCAAACCGTTCTACCCAAGCGAGGACGCCACTACCATCGTTGACGAACTGACGATCACATTCAACCTCAGTGATCCGGATGCTTGGTTCCCGACCTCACTTACGGGCCAGCTCGGATACGTTGCTTCGCCCACATGGCTCGCTGCAGCGTTAGAGGATCCAACGTTGGACCAGCAACCAGTTGGTACAGGCCCATTTGTGTTTGACTCCAGAAGTGAAGATTCAATCACTCGATTCGTTCGAAACGAGAACTGGTGGAATGGGAGCGCCTATCTAGACGCTATTGAATTCCTTCCCGTTACCGACCCTGCTGTTCGGACGTCTCTGCTTCTAGAGGGCGAACTGGATGGTCTAGCGACAACGAACATAGAAGATATCATTCGAATGACTGAAGCTGAAGGTATCCAGAATTATATTGACGATGATGGTGAAGAATCGTTTGCTCTGATTAATTCCTCCAAGGCACCATTTGACGATATTCGTGCACGTCAGGCAATTACTCATGCTACGCCCAGAGAAAATTATAATCTTTTGATCAATCTGGGAGAAGCACGTATAGCTGATCAGGTCTTCACTCCGGAAAGCCCATACTACAATCCGGATGTCGTCCAATTATCTGACCGTCCTGATCTTGCCGGACCTCTGGTCGAAGCCTACTGTGCAGACAACGCAGACAATTGCACAAATGGCAAGATCGACATGGAATACCAGTTCTCTGGCCCGTCCGTGGTCGGGACGCGTATTTCTGAACTGCTTGTTGAAGGGTGGGAACCGTTCTTCAATGTAACCATCCAAGAACTTCCACAGGATCAACACATTCAGGAAGTAGCCTTTGGACTATATAATATTTCTGGTTGGCGGCAGTTCGGGCAACGAGAATTCACACGAGATAAAGTCTGGCTCCTTTGTAGGACCATTGGTGGAATCTCACTGAACTGGCCAAGGTATTGTGATGAGGATCGCGATGAGCTCATCTTCACCGCTGAACAAACCACCGATGAAGCTGTTCGTACTGAAGCGTTCAAAGAACTTTCAGTCATGATCAATGAGGCCTACCTTTACATCTTCTACAACCACACCATGTGGGATATGGCTCTCGCTGAGAACGTCAACGGCCTCTGCGATAAAACTGGGCCCGGAGGTGAAGAGATTATCTGTATTACAAACGGCCGAGCCTGGTTTGATACTGTTTGGCTCTCCGAGTAATCAGAGAACTTGATTTTGGACTCTGCGTGCCCCAAGACGGGCACGCAGAGTTCTTTATCATCGCGTCTCCTTCAAATCTAGGTTTGTTATCATCTAGGGACGCACGGAATGGAGTTCGATCTTGAGAAGGGCTATCAAACGACTTTTGGCGCTAAGCCTTCTACTAATGGTTATTTCCATGATTACCTTCGCTGCAATGAATGTCCTTGGTGACCCCCTTTTCAACATTCTCGGTCCAGTTGCAGGAGATACAGAAAATCCGGAAAGCATCAAAATCATCGAAGAGGCCAAAGAACAGTACTACTTAGATAAATCTCTTCCTGAGCGCTATGTTCGTTGGGCCGGTGATTTCGTTACTGGTGATTTTGGCGCCCGTTTTAGCGCAACTGGACAACCTCCAGTAACTGGCCTCATAAAGGAGCGCTTCCCTCGAACTCTTCAGCTGATGATCATGGCACAACTCATCGCTGTTGGGCTAGCCATCCCATGGGCGGTAACCGCTGCTTCGCGCGCTAATTCAAAAACCGACAAAGCATCAACGGTAACCGCTTTCGCTTTCGTCTCGCTGCCAAATTTTGCTCTAGCAGTAATCCTTTTTTACGTATTCTCGGTCCGCTTGGATTGGATGCCTGACGTCTATACCGCTACCGACCCCTTCTGGGGGTTAACACATGATCACCGACTTATACAGATGCTCCTTCCCGCCTTAACTTTGGGGCTTGGCGGAGCAGCCGCATATCAACGGCTCCTTCGCACGGATCTAATCACCACGCTTCAAGAAGACTTCATCCTCATGGCCAGATCTAAGGGGGTACCTCGACGAAAAGTCCTCTACAAGCATGCCCTCCGACCTTCCTTATTCTCATTAATCACACTTCTAGCAATCAATATCAGCTACATGATCGGCGGCGCTCTCGTCGTTGAAACCTTCTTTCGAATACCAGGCTTAGGAACAGCGGTTGTGGAAGCAGTCTTACGAGAGGACTTCCCCGTCGTTCTCGCAATCGTTATGATCGTCGCTTCAGCTTTTATGATCTTCAATTATCTCGCTGATCTTCTTTATGGAGTAATTGACCCACGAGTACGCGGACGAGAAAAAGAAAAAGCACCCATTCTCCGTTCACTCTGGAAAACCCAGGAAGAAGCTACGGCTATAGAGGTTCCAGCATGAGTATCCAAGATGAAACCATGAACGACCCATCTGAATCTGACGCGCTGACAACTTCCGACGCCGCGACAGCAACTGGAATCGCACCAAAAAAGAAACTTGGATTTGGTTTCTGGCTATCGGTCTTCTGGGTTGTTCTGATAACCCTCCTCGCCGTATTAGCACCGATTCTTCCCATTAAAGATCCCAGCCAAAATTTTATCGTTACCGAACAAACTGAAAATCTCAAAGGGGAAACTGTTGAAAAGCCCGTCCAACCACCCTATTCGCTGAGTGGAGAACACTGGCTTGGAACCGACAAAGATGCGCGAGACATGCTTAGTCGGACGATTTTCGGTGCCCGTATCTCTCTGGCCGTGGGATTCATCACTGCATTATTTGGCTTAACCATTGGCGGGGCACTTGGGATGCTCGCAGGATATTTTAAAGGCTGGACCGATAAGATCATTAGTGCAATTTTTCTTGTGGCTCTTTCATTTCCAGGCCTCATACTCGCGATTCTTGTGGTGGCCCTACTTGACCGTTCACTATGGACCATTTCCATCACAATCGGGATCATAGCGGTCGCGCCTGTAGGGCGACTGGCCCGCGCTCAGACTATGACGTACGCGGAACGAGAGTTTGTCATAGCTGCAGAGACCCTTGGAGCGAAGCGTTCCAGAATAATTCTTCGCGAAATGCTCCCCAACGTCCTAATTCCCATGGCAACTCTTTCGATGCTTGTCGTAGCGATTGCAATCGTCGCCGAAGGAGCTCTAGCTTTTCTTGGATTATCAGTTCAGAAGACAGCTACATGGGGGAAGCTTATTCTGACGGGATCGGATATGAATTCCCTTGAAGGCGCTCCATGGATTGCATTTGGACCAATCATCTTCCTTTTCTTTACAGTCGCAGCTCTCAACTACATGAGCGATAGACTCCGTGACTACTTCGATGTCAGAGACGCCTATGACCTATTCGACTAATAACGACACCCCGCTTTTAGCCCTTGAGGACTACCGTATTGGGTTCAAAACAGAACGCGGACTTGCGAAAGCAGTAGATGGAGTATCTATGACACTCAAACGCGGAAAAACGCTAGGGATAGTCGGAGAATCTGGGTCAGGAAAAACTGTTCTCAACCGGGGAGTCATGGGTCTGCTCGCAGCAGGTAACACCGTCGAAAGCGGATCTGCAAAATTCGAAGGAAGGGAACTCGTCGGAGAAAACCGCCAAGCGTTCTGGGGAACCCAAATGGCAATGATCTTCCAAGATCCCATGACTTCGCTTAATCCAGTGATGAAAGTCGGTAACCAAGTAATGGAACCTCTCCGACAACACCAAGGACTCTCTAAGGCAGCAGCGAAAGAACGAGTTACTGAAATATTTACTCTTGTCGGTATTCCGGAGCCAGCTAAACGCCTGAACCAATACCCACATGAACTTTCTGGGGGAATGCGCCAGCGCGTCATGATATCAATCGCCCTCGCGATAGAACCTGAACTTTTGATCGCCGATGAACCGACCACATCTCTAGACGTAACCGTCCAGAAATACATTTTGGATCTTCTTACTCGAGTCCAGAAAGAACAAGGCATGTCCATGGTCCTGATTACCCACGATCTTGGAGTTGCACGTGGGCGCGCCGATGAGATACTCGTGATGTATGGTGGCCGCGTTATGGAACATGCACCGACGGAAAAACTCTTCAATAATATGACTCACCCCTACACAGCAGCGCTCTTTGCGTCCATTCCTCACCTCCACCATGAGAAACATACCCGACTTACCCCGATCCCTGGCACTCCTCCAGACATAGTTGAACCACCTACTGGATGTAGATTCGCCCCGCGCTGTTCATATGCTCAAGAGCAGTGCTTGGTGGAGAGTCCACCGATGACGCATGATGGAGATCATAGATTCGCGTGCTACTTCCCTGTAGGAACTCAACAGGGACAAGAAGCCCTTACCAGAAACCAACAACGTGGTCAGACCGCTTCTGGCCTCAAAATCCGAAAAAAGACTGAGGTAATCTAATGGCAGGTTCTGGAACCGCGCATCTCCGAGAAGGCGACGCAAACATCCTCCTATCCGTTCAGGATCTCGTTGTCGAGTTTCCCGTTGGCATCAGAAAGAAAGTTCATGCTGTCACCGACTTCAGCTTCGATATCGCTGAAGGCGAAACCCTCGGAATCGTCGGCGAATCCGGCTGCGGGAAGTCAACTACTGCGAGAGCAGTGATCCAATTACCAAAGCCAACATCTGGAGTCGTAGAATTCAACGGGGAAGATATCACTCAAATCAAAGGTGAAGAGTTACGAAACGTTCGTCCACATATCCAAATGATTTTCCAAGACCCTATCAGTTCTCTCAATCCAAGAAGATCTGTTTTTAATATTGTCAGTGAAGGTATAAACATTTGGAACGAAACCAACGACGCTCTAACCGAAGATCGTGTCGTTGAGATTATCAAGGATGTGGGCCTAGACGTTGAAGAGGCTCGGATAAAACGACCGCACGAATACTCCGGAGGGCAATGTCAACGCATATCGATTGCCCGCGCGCTTGTTTTAGACCCAAAAATTATCATCTGTGATGAACCTGTATCTGCCCTTGATGTATCCGTTCAGGCACGAATACTGAACATGCTCGAAGACATGAAAGAACGGTATGGACTCACTCTCCTATTTATCAGCCATGACCTATCTGTCGTGAAGAATGTCAGCGACCGAGTAGCCGTAATGTACCTTGGCAAACTCTGTGAAATTGGAGATGGAGACCTACTTTATGAACAACCTGCGCATCCCTACACCCGATTGTTGCTGGCAGCCATCCCAGACCCCAACAATAAACACAGTGAGAATCAAGACATACTTGAGGGCGAGCTCCCCTCCCCCATCGACCCGCCAAGCGGATGCCGTTTCCGAACGCGCTGCCCTAGGGCAACAGAGAAGTGTGCCGAGGAGGAACCTCAGATCCGCCAAATCGGCGAAGAAGACCATTGGATCGCATGCCATTTCCCACACCTCGATGCTGATAGCACAAATTTGTCAAATGAGGTTCTTTGGCCTCCCGAGTAGACTTAAGGCAAACAAACTGCCCCAAAGCTACCTAGAGAAGATCGCTAAGACTACTAATCGTGTTTTGCTGATCGTCTCCAGGGCCGAAAACAGTTGCCACAACCTGAGTTGCTCCTGCTTCAACATAACCTTGCAGCCCTTCAGCAACTTCCTCAAAGGAACCTATCAAAGCGATATCCCATGAATTCTCGAGACCTTCACGGTCAAGCATCGCACGATATGAGGGAAGTTCCCCATAGAACCCGAAGTATTCCATCGCCATTTTTTTCGCCGCATCAGTGTCTTCGGTGATACACACTGGTACGGCGGTAATAACTTGCGGTTCTGGACGTCCTGCTGACTCCGCAGCATCATTAATCGTTGGGCAAACATGATCTCGAATCGTCATAGGACCTGTCATCCAAGTCGAGGTCCCATCGGCAACCCGACCTACCAACCTAAGCATCTGAGGCCCAAGCGCGGCCACAAGGACAGGTGGTGGATCTGCCGTAACACCGATACCGCCCCGACTAGTCAGATGTTTACCTGAATATGAGATAGAACCCTCATGGAGTAAAGCCATCAAGACCGTAAGATAATCGCTCATATGCCCAACAGGCCCATCAAACGAAATCCCCCACATACCCTCAACAACGGGTTTGTGCGACAATCCTATCCCCAAATCAAGTCGACCGCCGGCTACCTGATTCACCGTTAATGCCTGCTGGGCTAGCATCATTGGGTGTCGTGGGTAGGTAGGGACGACAGCGGTCCCAAGTCGTATCTCGGGCACTTCGGCAGCTATAACAGCAAGCGCTGACAACGCATCAAGGTCAAAAACCTGAGGGGTCCAAAAAGACCCGAAACCATGACCTCGCGCTGCCGCAACCTGCGTTTTTAGGCCATCAACTGTATTAGCAGAACCAAATATTCCTAATTCCATTGTTTTGCCTTCCTATTGCATCTTATATACGAACTATTCAACGAAGTAGCCCTATGGTTTATTCCCACTTCCCTAATTCAAAAGTGTCTACCACACAATTTCCCCGACTGAACCGTTCTATGACCTAGGCTAGATGAGATTTCAAATAGCTCATAACTACCAGAGCGGTATTTTGAATATGCTTACAAGAAGAGTTTAGGTTCTTAACCGTTAGAATAAATGCGATAGATGTACCTAATAGGAGTACGTGTGGGAACAGGAAAAAGTTCAGATATCAATCCTGAAGAATTATGGCAGTTGGAATACGACAAGGCCCAATTACGGGAGATTCCATTTGAAACAATGTCTGGAGTTCCAGTTGAACCCATCTACGGAGATGGCCCATACCCCGGCCAATACCCTTTCACCAGAGGAATCTATCCATCGATGTACCGCTCGCGCTTATGGACAATGAGGATGTTCGCCGGATTTGGAACAGCTGAGGATACAAATCTACGTTTCAAGGAACTTCTACGAAACGGCGGGACAGGCCTTTCAACAGCGTTCGATATGCCAACACTTATGGGTCGTGATTCTGATAGCGAGTGGTCACTCGGAGAAGTAGGCAGGGCTGGAGTTGCGATTGACACTCTCGCTGACATGGAAGATCTATTTGCCGATATTGACCTGTCAACGGTCTCTACATCTATGACTATTAACGGACCAGCAGCAACCCTACTTGCCATGTACGTTGCTGTTGCAGAACAAAACGGCGTTACCCCCAACCAACTTGCCGGCACCATCCAGAATGACATCCTGAAGGAATACCAAGCTCAAAAAGAGTACATATACCCTCCGCGACCCTCAATGCGGATCATCACAGACATGGTCAAATACACGACTGTTGAAATGCCCAAATGGCACCCAATATCAATATCGGGCTACCACATTAGGGAAGCAGGAAGCACGGCAGCTCAAGAGCTCGCTTTCACACTGGCGAATGGTTTCGCTTATGTCGAAGCAGCAATCGCCGCAGGGCAAAATGTTGATGAATTTGGACGTCGTCTTAGTTTCTTCTTCAACAGCCACAGTGACTTTTTTGAAGAAATTGGAAAATTCCGAGCCGCACGACGTATTTGGGCGCGATGGATGAAAGATCGATACGGCGCTACAGACGAACGGGCAATGATGTGCCGGTTCCATACTCAAACCGCTGGGGTGTCCCTTACAGCTCAACAACCGGAGAACAACATCGCCAGAGTAGGCATCCAAGCTTTAGCCGCAGCACTCGGTGGTACCCAATCCCTCCATACTGACAGTTTTGATGAAGCATTGGCCCTCCCGTCCGAAGATGCCGCAAGAATTGCCCTACGCACCCAGCAGATCGTTGCGTATGAGACTGGGGCAACAAACGTAGCTGACCCTCTTGGAGGAGCCCCATATGTTGAATGGATGACGGACGAAATGGAGAGACAAGCGGAAGCAATCTTTGCTCACTTAGAAGACCTCGGCGACGGTTCGATACTTGAAGGAACATTTGCCGGTATAGAAAACGGATACTTTGTTGGAGAAATAGCTGACGCTGCTTACAGGTTTGAACGCGAAGTAAACGCCGGACGAAGAATAATTGTCGGTGTCAACGAATTTACCGAAGGTGACAACCCTGAAGATCGAAACCTGTTACGTATCGGAGCTGAAACAGAAGAGTACCAGCTAAAACGGCTCCAAAACGTAAAGGCAGACCGGAGCCAAAATCAGGTAGACGAAGCACTAGCCATAATTACTGACGTGGCTTCTGATCAAACCAGAAACCTTATGCCAGCAATCATTGATGCTGTTAAGACGTACGCCACAGAAGAAGAGATTTCGAGCGCTATGGAAAAAGTCTTCGGAACATATGTTGAAAGAGCAATCGTTTAACACCTTCATGACCCCAAAAGGAGCAAAACGTAAATGAGTGACCGACAGTACAGAGTGATCCTCGCGAAACTGGGGTTAGATGGCCACGACAGGGGCATCAAAGTTGTTGCCAGAATCCTACGAGATGCAGGAATGGAAGTAATTTACCTCGGACTTCGTCAAACAACTAGCAGCATCATTGCTGCCGCAGAGGAAGAGGATGCTGACGCCATAGGCTTATCGATGCATAACGCCGGCCACCTCACCCTCGGCCCGAAAATGGTCGAAGCTATCACGGACGCCGGTTTAGATCTCCCATTAATAATTGGAGGGATCGTACCAGATGAAGATAGCGAAGAGCTTAAAAAATTAGGTGTGGCCGCCGTTCTAGGGCCAGGCGCCTCTGCACAAGAAGTAGCTTCGACAGTCCGTGATGCTATCTCCACCCGAGATTGAACGTGAGTTCCTCAGATAACTCCATATCTCAACTCTTTGAGAAAACCCTATCTGGCGAGAGACGAAGTCTAGGGAAACTTCTGACAGTAATTGAACAAGGCGGAGAACGAGCAGACATTGTTGCCGGTCTAGCCCACCAAAAGGCTGGTAATGCTCATGTTATTGGAATAACTGGAGCACCGGGGTCAGGAAAATCAACTCTAACCGGACGATTAATAGAGCGAATTTTAAAAGCTGGCAAGAGCCCTGCTATTCTCGCTGTCGACCCATCATCGCCCTTAACTGGAGGCGCTATTCTAGGTGACCGCATTAGGATGGATGACCTTGCCGGTGATGGATCATTTATTCGCTCCATGGCAACAAGAGGGCACTCGGGAGGGTTAGCACTAGCCGTCCCAGCAGCCATCCAACTATTCGATGCCGCCCAATATAATCCTGTGATCGTCGAAACAGTTGGAGTGGGTCAAGTCGAAGTTGAGGTCGCAGGAACAGCCGATACGACGGTCGTCGTTGTCACTCCCGGAATGGGAGATGCGGTTCAAGCCAACAAAGCAGGCCTACTCGAAGTAGCTGATGTTTTTGTTGTAAATAAGGCCGACCGGCCAGGAGCCAATGACACACGAAGAGACCTAGACCTCATGCTCGACCTTGGCCACCTATCCGGACTAGAAGAAATGACGGGTTACCGACCACCGATCATTATGGCCAATTCCCTTGAAGGCACCGGCGCAGAAGAAATTCTCGAAGCAATAGAGAACCATGCCAACCATCTAGAAAAATCTGGGTCTTTCCTGATCAGACAAAAACAACGAACACTAATGGAGATACAGAATCGACTTGAACTACTTATCGGCTCCTCAGCGAAAGATGTGCTTCAAAGTGATACGGGGAAAGCGATACTTCTTGACGTCTTGGAACGATCCATCTCACCTGCCGAAGCAGCGAAATCTATAGCAAATTTCATTATCAAAGAGGCACCCTAATTTGTAAGGATTTGGAAGATTCTTCCACCTGAACGAACAACGACATCAACTTCTGAGCCATTTTCAAACTGGAGCTTGACTTTCCTATGGTTTAGGCCCCAGACAAGATAATCCGACCCAAGGATTTGGCCTTCCCACAGTGGCTCATTTTTCATTTTTTCATCATCAATTGATACTGAGAGATACCCAAGAAAGTTTCCCGAATCGAAGACCTTTACTTCGTAGATATGGTTATCTTCTGATCCGGCCATTATCATCCCCCACCCGTCCTATCCGAGAAAAGATCCTATAGCCCTATGATTGCACGCTAAAACTCTCAGATCTGTTCTTTCAATCAATACGAAACTGAAGAAATTGTGATTTGAACGAGTCGGGTCACTCATCGCATGGGTAGCATCATGAAAGAACTAATCTATTGACCTGAGATTAAAGAAAGGGAATCCATGAGTGAGTACGCTCCCCCCTTAGATGATATGAAATTCACACTTAAGGAAGTAGCGGATATCAATTCACTTGAAGACTTCCCTACCTTCGCTGATATTGGGCTCGATTCGCTTGATGACCTCCTAGAAGAGGCCGCAAAGTTCTTTTCGCAAGTAATTTCTCCAACCAACCGAACAGGGGATCTCCAAGGTAGCAGATTGAATCCAGATGGATCAGTAACAACCCCTGATGGATTTCTTGAGGCCTACAGCCAGTATGTTGAAGCGGGGTGGGGGGCAATCAGTTTCGACCCTGAGTATGGAGGCGGAGGATTTCCGTGGCTGGTGGGTATCGCAGTGACGGAAATGATGACTGCTGCAAACATGGCATTATCTCTTAACCCAATGCTAACCCAAGGATCCATTCATGCACTCAGCACACATGGTGATGCCGATCAAAAACTAAAGTGGCTCCCGAAACTTATTACTGGGGAATGGGCTGGGACGATGAACTTAACCGAACCACAGGCTGGTTCGGACGTTGGTGCCCTAACGTCAAAAGCGGAACGCCAAGAGGACGGGTCCTACCTAATAACGGGCCAAAAAATATACATTACTTGGGGTGAACATGATCTGACTGACAACATTATTCACCTTGTTCTAGCTCGCACACCAGACGCCCCTATAGGAACGAAGGGAATCAGTCTCTTTATTGTCCCCAAATATCTAGTAAATGATGATGGGAGCATCGGAGAAGCGAACGACGTCAAGTGCATTTCCCTCGAACATAAGTTAGGGATTCACGCTTCGCCAACATGTGTGTTGCAGTTTGGTGACAATGAAGGCGCGCTGGGATATCTAGTAGGCGATGAGAACTCTGGGATGAGGTACATGTTCACCATGATGAATCAGGCCAGACTCGCCGTTGGGTTAGAGGGACTTGCTGTCGCCGATAGAGCATACCAACAAGCTTTAGAATACGCATTAGAAAGACGCCAAGGAAGACGCTCCGACACTCCGAAGGGGGAATCCGCTCTGATCATTGAACATCCCGATGTGAGACGAATGCTTATGACCATGAAGGCCTACATCGAGGCGATGCGATGCCTAATCTACCTCAATGCTAAAGCGATCGATATTGCACATAACCATCCTGAAGAGTCAGAACGGGAACACGGTGAAGAATTAACCGATCTCCTTACCCCTCTATCCAAAGGGTGGTGCACGGATTTAGGTAATGAACTAGCAAGCCTTGGCATCCAGATTCATGGTGGGATGGGCTTTGTCGAAGAAACAGGAGCGGCCCAACATTACAGAGATATTCGTATCGCAGGAATTTACGAAGGCACAAACGGTATCCAAGCAATCGACCTAGTGGGTCGAAAGCTAAGCATGAGAAATGGTGAAGTCGTCAATGAGCTACTCGGGGAAATCGATGACACTATCTCAGATCTATTGGACAATAATCTTAATGAGATCGGGAATTCGCTGAAACAAGCTAATGAAAGCCTCAAAGCTGCAAGCATCTGGCTCCTTCAGAACGGGGGAGGAAGTAGCGATGAGGGGTTAGCCGGAGCTACTCCCTACTTACGGATGTTTGGGACAACAGTTGGTGGTTGGCTCATGGCTAAATCAGCGTTAAAAGCGCAAAGATTGCTCAGCGAAAGCTCGGAGAGCAAAGATTTTCTAGAGGCAAAAATAGAAACTTCAACATTCTATGCCCAACAATTACTCCCACAAGTCTCAGGTTTGCTTCCAGCTGTCACAAGTGGGGCACATTCTCTATTTGCCATCAATTCTGAAACCCTACGGAGGTAGCTATGACAATAACAAATGAAATCACCATACTGTCGGAAACGACGATAGCGATTGACGGTTCATGGGTTGATGGAGAAGCGTATATTTCATCAGAAGATGTCGAAGCGGTCCTCGGTTGGGAATTGAAACCCGAGGGTCTTTGCAAGGGAGACGTTTGCATACCTCTAGGAGACAAGGTTGATTCAAATTCAAATAATTCTTTCAATCTCAGTCACCTTGCAGCACTTGCAGGGAGGCCGTCACTTACAACATCAGATACGGGTACCGTAACTATTGGACAACCTTATAGCGTGCGATCCGAAGCTTTAACGAAGCGAGTCGCTCCAGATTTTTCACTCCCCGATATCTCTGGAGTTGACCGAGCTCTATCTGATTTGGCTGGGAAAAAGCGACTCCTTGTCGCTTTCTCTAGTTGGTGAGGCTGCGCTTTTGACCTGCCCGGGTGGCAGGAACTACACGAAGAATTGGAAGACGAAAACTTTTCTGTTATTGCGGTTGCAATAGATGAAAATACTGAAACGGTAACTGAGCTAGCTGTAGGTTCAACATACCCAGTTCTTATGGACAAAGATCACCTATTAACCGAGCTCTTCGCCATTAGTAACGTCCCTTCAGTCATTTGGATTGATGAGAATGGCATGATTGCGCGACCGGCTGCTGCTGAATTCGGCACCGACACCTTCACCGAAATTACTGGCATTAGTCGAGAAACACATATGCAACAGGTCCGAGACTGGGTCCGTGAAGGACTTCTTCCAGATGACGCTTCCTACTCGGTTCACGATTTATCAGAAGAGGAAATTCAAGCAAGGCTCCACTTTAGACTCGCAGCGTTTCTAAGGAGATCTGGGCGTATAGATGAATCAGAAACACATTTTGAGAAGGCCGCCGAACTCACTCCGCTTGACTTTACAATCGTACGGGCGAGTATGCCCTTACGAGGTGGTGACCCATTTGGAGAAGAATTTTTTGAGCTATATCAAAAATTCCAAGATGCTGGAGCACCATTCCATGGGATTCCAAGAGCTAAGCAATCCTAATTAAAGTTCGTGATGCAGCCCGCCATTGGGAACTACTCGCTGACTTACCTCGACTAATTTTCCGTCTTGGATCTCATACGAAATAACTCTCTCTGCTCGATGTCGGCCAGATTGCATTCGCCCACTGACGATATCAACTGCCATGCCTTCAACGACTGGAATCAAAGCTACAGCACGGAAACCTTTATCCGTTCCAGGGCTTGGTCGTTTGGTCTCAGTGATCAAGTGCATGGATTGCCATACCCACTCTTCGTCAACACTGATGAATCGACAACGGTGGTTCATCGGATTTCTTGAAATTAGAGCTCCGGGACAGACAAGCAAACGTCCTTCAATCCATGGCATGACTCCGAGACCTAATCGATCAAAGCCGATTTCAAATGCATGATCAATGATCGCTTCATGATCGCCCGACTGCATCGCTCTTAGCCTGACCTCATTTTGCATTTCTACCTGCAGTTGGTCTAGTTCTTTGTCACTTAGTTCTTGGATGAAAAATGACCACATCGCTGAATCTGTTAAAGCCATAGGTCCTCTCTGTTTTTCAAGCGGTTCATCCATATACATATTCTGCCATTACCTTGTGCCATATCGGGTAATGCTTAGATAGTCATTGATTTCTTGATATCAACGCCTAACCTGTATCTGGTTTTACATCGATAAGACGTTCCACATTCCTCAATGCAGGGAAAAAACGCCACCAAATAACCACAACAGCTAATGTCCCTACTCCTCCAAATAAAATTGCGCCCACAAGTCCAAATGCCGCCGCCGTCAATCCTGACTCTACCGCTCCAAGTTCATTTGATGCCCCTATAAATACTCCCTCGACTGCTAAAACACGCCCTCGCATACGTTCAGGAGTTGCGAGAGGAACAAGACTGGCACGGATGTAAACGGATACAGCATCTGCTCCGGCAAGAACAGCCAAAGCTAAGAAGGCAAGAACAAAATTAGTTGTTAGCCCTAAGACAATAGTCCCAAAGCCAAAGATCCCCACGGAAACAAATAACGAACGGCCTATGTGGGTCCGTAAGGGGCGCACTGAAAGACCAACAGCGACCACAGTGGCACCAATTCCTACTGCAGCACGCAACCAACCTAACCCCACTGCTCCAACTCCTAATCGGTCTTCAGCAATAGCGGGTAACAAAGCTACTGCCCCACCAAGTAATACGGCAACAAGGTCAAGTGAAATCGCGCCGAAGAGTACCGGCTTGGAACGGACGAAACGGAGTCCTTCCATAGCATCGCGAAACGCTTGGCGCGCTCCAGATGTTTCAAGTCTTGTGATGGGGAAAGAACCAACAGTTAGTAATAGCAAAGCTGCAACAACATAGGCACAAACTGCAGCGAGATATGGAGTAGAGCGACCAGCAACGAAAATAAATCCAAAAGCAGCTGGGCCGGCAATAATCCCTGCTTGAAATGCAACAGACTTTAAAGCTACAACTCTTTCAACCACCTCATCCGGCGCCCAATCTATCGGTAATGCCCGACTAGCCGGAGTAGCAAATGCTCGAGCAACACCAAATAGCAGCATCAACCCAAAAATAGGTAGGACTGAAGTTGGATTTGTAGCGACATAGAGAAAGATCAGAAAAGAAACTAACGCCTCACATAGCAAAGCACAGCCAAAAATTTTCCGTCTGTCTTTTCTGTCTGCTAAAGGGCCCGTAAATGGGGAAAGGATAGCTACAGGAATAAATTCAGCTAACCCTAAAAGCCCTAAATCAAGTTCATTACCAGTCATATCATAAACTTGTTTCCCGATAATGGTTATCTGCCCAACGGTTGCGAAAGCAGAAAAGAAAGAGGCGGTGAGAAGGACTTTAACTTGCCGAGGTATTGTCACATGCTGGGGAGCTGGACTGCTCTTCTCATTCATTCATGGTCTATCTGATCAACGATAGCTTCCGAGTCTCTCATAGCAGCAGCAAATACTCCTTTACTCATGAGACTAGATTCCTTTCGACGTCTCGCCTTGTAGATCTCTGCTCGAACTCCATGCACTATCTTATTTTCGGGTTCTGCATTGGCAGCAAATTCAATCAAATGACATGAAAGCCTGAAATCTCCTTTCTCAGCTAGCTCTTGGGCCCGGCTAACAAGTGGAGACACCCCTCCGACAAGCGAGACTAGTTCGCTTGCAAGATCCGATTGCGGGGAGGGCTTAAGGGAAGCGGGATCAGCATCCCACCACCCGCCGAACATTCGCCAGATATTCCTTACTACAAATTCGGGTTCATCATAAAGCGGTTGAAGCCAAGGTAGTCCAAGTTTATCTTGGTCAACTTTCACCTCGTGAATAATCTCGTTTAGGGAAGCACCGCCATTCATCAAAGCGACTGTGTCGCTGACAAGCGCTTCTAACACGTCAGCAATATCAGTGAGTACTCGGCGGATACGCTGTTTTCCTACAATTGGCAAGCCATGGGCAGGTAACAGGAGTTCAGCATCATGGGACATCATCTCTCGCAGAGCAGAAGCCCATTCCAGAGGGTAGCGTTGCACTTTTTGAGGGTTTCCGGCGTTTGGGAAAACCCAAATAACCAGGTCACCCGTCACTAGGGCCTTCTTTGACGGCACCCAAGCCCATGTATGGTCATCTGTTTCCCCTTTGCCGTGGTGGAACTCCATCTCTAATCCGCCGACCTTTAGAGACATCTCATCGGTGTAGACAACATCGGGCCAAACAGTTTCCTCAGGGAGGAAACGTTGGCTACTATCGGAAAGCCCCATCCCATGCTTAGGAGAAACGCCTCCGAATTGACGTCGATTAATCAAAATGTTCCACTCGTTAGTTTTCTCATAGCGTTCAAGTCGCCGCGGAACATTCTCGTGGCCAAAGACCGTGGGATGTTTATAGCCACGATTTTCTGCATCAGCAATTAGAGCCCCCGAGCCACCGACATGGTCCAAATGGCCGTGTGTGTAAACCAATGAATGCACGGGGTCCGTCCGCCAGCTACGAAGCTCGTCTACAACAGCTTCGCCACTTTGAGCTCCACTAGCATCAAAGGTTACTAGACCTTCTTCAGTCCGAAAAACTACCATATGGCTGAATGATTCAACAATGGCGACATCGTCAGTTATTTCTGTCAATTCATTACTGACCCTATTCGTAGGCTCATCTGCCCTTCCTAGATCGATGACCTGTGAAGACAATGCGACAGGATCCGATGTCCGGATCTTGTTGAGATCCCGTGGTTTCGGATGAAGCGACATGCCTATCCTCGGGTAAATTCGGCTTTGCCCGGACCATGCTCAAGGAAACTTTGGACTCCTATCAATCGGTCTTCAGTTTCAAAGCAATCGCCAAAAGCTTCCGCTTCTACTTTGATAGCTTCCGAAAGAGGAAGTGCCAGCCCCTCCATCATTGCCCGCTTTATGTACTGCAGTGATTTCGGCCCTTTCGCGTATACTTCAGCTGCCTTGACTGCCTCTGCGTAACACTCCTCGTCAGGAAATACCTTAGAGGCAAGGCCGATCTCAAGTGCTTCATCAGCTTTAACTTGTCGGCCGCTGTAGTTGATTTCCTTTGCTTTTGTAATTCCGATGAGCCGCATAAGACGCTGAGTTCCCCCAGCTCCAGGGAGGATCCCCAGAAGTACTTCGGGTTGACCGAAAACAGCCCCTTCACCGGCAAATCTGAAATCCGTCGACATGGCCAATTCGCACCCGCCGCCTAGAGCGTAACCATTTACTGCACTAATCGTGATTTGTGGGAGATTCTCAATTGCAAGCAATGCGTTATGTAAATGCATTGAAAACTCCATGGCTTCCGCCTTGTCCTGAATCTCAGGGAATTCTTTTATATCTGCTCCGGCAGCGAAAATCTTTGGCCCGCCCCAAATCACAACTGCACCTATCTCATGGTCGACTGCCAGATGTTCGGCAACTTCAGCCAATTCTTGTGTTAATTGTTTACTAATCGCATTCATTGGTGGCCGTTCGAGCCTTACTGTCGCCACCCCAGTAGTCTTCTCAGTTTCAAGATGAACAAATTCTCCCATGATTCTCTCTTCCTTAACGGATTACGGACCATGAGCTTAGCGAATAACCCATAGTTACTCTAAATCGCTGGAGCTAAGAAGAGCGCATGGTAGGACGGTTCGTTGTGACCGAATCAACTCCTAATGCAAATAATCTACCTACCTCATCCAACTGGTCAACTGTGAAAGTCCAGACCTGAATACCCAAATGATGTATCGTCTTAACCAGCTTCTTGTCTATATATCGGGAATGAACATTAACACCTACCACAAATGGGAACTTAGAGAGGCCGGCGAATCGGAAATTAACCCATTGCTTTCGAAAGACTCTCGAGGCGAAGAGTACTTTATCCAAACGTGAAAGGTTTACAAGCATATTTATGTTTTGATACTCGGATGAAAGTTGTTTGACTTGCCTAACCCCTAAACCCGAGAGAACTACTCGACTCTCCAGAGAGAGTTCCTCAATCGTGGAGACGATTAATGGAACAGCTCGGGGGTCTTTAATGTCAAGATTCCAAAAGCATCTTGATCCTAATTCATGCAAAAGGGCGTTCACCGCTGGGATTGGGTGTCCAGTCGTGCGTCCTTCCCTATCAACGGATACTAATTTTTCTATCTCGCTCCAAGTAAATTCTATAGCTTTGCCCCGCCCGGTAGTTGTTCTTTGAAGCTTCGGGCCATGTAATGCGATAGCGACGTTATCCGAAGTTACTGATACATCAAACTCAACTGCATCGGCGCCAATTTCTATCGCTGAAAGGATCGAAGCACGAGTATTTTCTGGGTAATCCCACGAATTCCCCCTATGGGCAATCAATTGTTGAGATTTCGTGATCCAAGAAGCCACAGGATACTCCGCATCATATTTCTAAAATTCAATAATATCGGAGACATAACCGTCACTACCGAAACCCCTAGAAATAGTGGGATTCCCTTGAAGACTTTCCATTGTTAGAGAAAGGAATAAAGAAAGGATTCACATTCAAGGAAACAACCCCCACAATTCGAATCATAAGATCGTACTAGCTTTCCTATGAAAGCTTCACATATGTCTGATCTGTAGCACTTGTTCTCCTACTCTAGTAATTAGGAGAGTTAGATGAGTACCAACAAAGATACAAGTGAACTATGGGCCACTCGTGTGTTAAAGCGCTCTCTCTTTGACGCCGATGGAGGGATACTCGGGTCGATAGATGACATTATTCTGACACCAGAAATATCTGGGAATGCACTGAGCCTTCGCGGATTTGTTGCTTCCGTTGACAGAAGGCAGATCTTCGTCCATGAGGGGCGTGTCGAAGCGGTAGATCGAGACGGAATTCATCTACGTGGCGGGACAGTGGATCTCCGCCTTTTCAAACGTAGAGCTGGAGAACTTCTAGCAACAGAAGACCTTATTGGCATTTCTACAGACAATGGGAAAATAGGTGATATCGGATTCAAGGCTAGCAATCTTAAGACTGGGAAATTCTGCACAAGCCAGATTTCATTATCATCTGGAGGAAGACTACGTAAAAAGCAGCTCGATATTTTGGACTGGGATTCAGTCGCATACCTGTTCCTGCTTGATCCAGTATCCGGTGACCTAGCTAGATTACGTGACCTTCACAAAGCTGACGCCGCAAAGGAGATCCAATCTATTCCCCTTGACCGGCGCGCCGAACTGACCTCCGCACTTGAAGCAAGCCGACTTGCCGACCTACTGGAAGAATTACCCGAATCCGATCAAGCTGAAATATTGAAGAACCTTGAAATCGAAGACGCTATCGAAGTGCTTGGAGAAATGGAAATCGATGATGAGATCGACCTCTTAAAAGAACTAGATCCCGACCGAAGAGAATCCTTGCTTTCGGGTATGGACCCTGAACAGGTTTCTCAACTGCGAGCGCTCCTCAGTTACAACGAAGATACGGCTGGTGGGATGATGAATCCTGAAGCGATAGTCCTGACACCCGAGGCTACTGTGGCAGAAGCAATCGCTCGCCTCAGAGACACTGATCTCCCCCCAGCTATCTCTGTCAGGTTGTTCATAACAGAAGCACCCACTCAAGCGCCTACTGGCAGATACCTCGGAAGTGTTACGCTCCCCCGCTTACTTCAAGAGCCTCCTGCTCACAAAGTTGGAGACTGCATCAACAGAGAGGAACCTACATTGCAACCCTCTGCCAGTGAAAACGAAGTGGCTGACCTTCTCGCGCGGTACGATCTTCTTGCGGTTGCGGTAATTGACCCCCTTGAAAGACTCGTGGGAGTTATCACCGTCGACGATGTGATCATTCGCTTAATCGAAAGGTTGACCCCATGAAAATTCGCGACAATGCGTTAACCTCTCCGGGGAAAATCACAGGTTCTTCTACAAATCATGAAAAGGACGTTGTCGGAATGTGGTCCGAGAGGGTAGCGCTAGTGCTCGGTACAGGAAGATACCTTGCCATACAAACACTCGTAGTTATTGCTTGGATCACAGTCAATGCTGTTGCGGGTGCAAATGGGTTATGGGATGAATACCCGTTTATTCTTCTGAACTTACTCTTCAGTATCCAAGCAGCTTATGCTGCTCCCCTGATTCTTTTAGCGCAAACTCGACAAGAAGCACGAGATCGGGCGCTTGCAGAAAGGGACCGAGAGGTTAATGATAGGATTCTCTCCGATAGCGGCTTCCTTACTCGGGAGTTAGCTTCTATCCGTTTGAAGCTTGAGAACATAGCGACAACAACAGATGTGGAAAATCTAGTAAAGGACTTACAACACCTAGCAGTAGAAGATGACTCAAATACCTAAATGTAGAATTTGACTAATTAGCAAAACATATAATTTCGCACTTTTTTATTTCTTCGATAGCCTGATTCTAGAACAGGAAAAATATGACTGAAATCCCACGAATTATCTCCGTTGATGACCATGTTGTAGAACCACCGACCTTGTGGGTCGATCGCCTCCCGAGAAAATATAAGGATGTCGGACCACGAGTCGAGAGGGACTCTGCAATTTTTAACTTTGAGGGGGGTGTATTCTCCTACGAAAAGGGCGTTGAGGGAGGAGAAGAATGCGACTGGTGGCTGTACGACGATCTTGTTTACCCATTTCCAAAACTTTCGGCTGCTGTTGGTTTTGAAGATCTTGACGTGACTCCTGTGACTTTCGATCAGATTAGACCTGGGTGCTGGAAACAAAAAGAACGTCTAGAGGACATGGACAAGAACCACGTTGAGGCTTCTGTGTGTTTCCCTAACGTCCTTCCGCGTTTCTGCGGACAATCATTTCTAGAACGCGAAGACAAAGCTCTGGCTTTACTCTGTGTAAAAGCCTATAACGATTGGATGATTGATGAGTGGTGTGGAGGAGATGGAAAGGGCCGACTAATCCCAATGACCCTTGTCCCCCTCTGGGACCCTATCCTCGCCGCAGAAGAAATTCGACGATGCGCCGACAAAGGAAGCTACGCTATCGCATTTACCGAAAACCCTTACCCCTTAGGCCTCCCCTCAATCCACTCATCAGATCGACATTGGGATCCGGTGTTCCAAGCTTGTGAAGAAACTGAGACCATACTCAATATGCATATTGGCTCAAGCTCCAAGATGCCTGCGACGTCTCCGGATGCTCCTTTTGCGGTAAGTTCGACGATTACTTTCTCAAATGCGATGGGGTCTTTTTGCGACTACATTCTTTCAGGTGTTTTCGAACGTTTCCCTCAACTTAAAATTGCCTATGCTGAGGGGCAAGTTGGTTGGATGCCGTATGTGATAGAGCGGATGGACAAACTATGGGAAGAAAGAGCAAACAGCGCTGACTTCGGTATCCAGCTCCCCAATCCTCCTTCGACATATATACAAGACCACATCTACGGCTGTATCTTTGATGACGAAGTTGGGCTTCAGAATAGAAATCTAATAGGAATGGATCAGATTTGTTTCGAAGTTGACTACCCGCATGCGGATTCAACATTTCCAAACACAAAAAAGGTTGCAACCCAAATCACAGAAGCCGCGGGACTCAACGATGAGGAAACGTATAAACTAATGCGAGGAAATGCCATCAAGGGCTGGGGCCTTCACAGATTCGGTATAACCAATTAGCAGAATACTCACATAGTGTTGTTATTTTAGGATGACGATTTCACCGCTTAGAAGAAAATCACGACCTGTAAGCCTGTCTATGGTAGGCGGGAAAATTTTTGACGGTATCGCAACGATCAATTCCACTGTTGAACCCCGCGCAAAGTACTGGGATAGCTTCAATAGCAAGGCTATGGATCAGGAAGGCCCTCTGTGGGTCGCTTTGGGGGATTCCGTCACCCAAGGAATCGGATCCTCTACTCCGGAAACAAGCTACGTCTCTATAATTCTTAAACGGCTAAATCAACGAAGTGGCATGAAATGGCGATTGGTGAACTTATCAATGAGCGGGGGCAGATTCACTGACATAACTGCCCACCAGTTACCCGCTCTAAAAGACAGTGAGCTTAAACCGGACCTAGTGACATCAATCATTGGAAGCAATGACGTGATGTGGAGAAGACACAGAGGGAATATTCAAAGGGACGCTCGCGAAATGCTTCAGGTTCTTCCAACCGGATCTTTCTTAAGTAAGGTTTCACGATCACAGAAAAAAGGCCGCCGCGCAATAATCAATGATGCCTTTACTGAAGCAGCCAACAACGGGGAAATCCACCTATTTAATGCATGGAATTGGCCATCAGGAGAAGGCATGTGGGCTGAAGATCGTTTTCACCCTAATGACAATGCCTATAGGTATATCGCAAATAACCTTTGGTCAGCTTTAGTTCAAAACGATGAATTCAGATCTCAATGGTTAACCGACGACCAGTGACAGAAAATAATCACATCAGCTTTCATCAATCCTCGGCGATCGACGCATTTTTTTAAGTTGTCCACGATGTTTCTTGGAGCTGACACGGCGGGCCTTTGCTAATCTGCTTGGCTTAGTCGCTACACGCTTTTTGGGAGAACGCAATGAAGAGACAACTTTAGCTTGCAGGCGAGCGATAGCAATATCTCTGTTTCTAGATTGGGACCTCGTCTCATCCACAACAACACGAATGACGGGACCGAATTTTTGGATCACCTTTTCTTGTTCCATCTTGCTGAAGATTTTTGATTCAGCCACAACCCAGATTAATTCAACCCTCGTATTAGACCTATTAGCATGTTGACCACCGGGGCCTCCTGATGGAGTAAACCGGAACCTACATTCAGATTCAGGAATAACTAAACCCTCAAGACTCTTCTTACCCACATCCCAAGAGTACGTCGTCAATCTGATTCATGCTGCAATTGACACAATTACGAGAGAAGCTTCCTTCTCTTCATACTCCACACCTCTTATATTTACTTCTTGCCTTCCTTATCACTCCCAAAGAGCATTAAGGTTCCAACATGCGCATTCTCGTAACCAACGATGACGGTATTGATTCAACTGGCCTTCATGTCCTCGCCCGATCTCTAACCCCCTTTGGACATGTAGTGATTGGAGCCCCCGACTCTGAGTATTCAGGGGCATCTTCTAGTTTCGGTCCGCTTCACCTAATACGACCAGAAATGCAACGTGCACACATAGAAGGAATAGAAGAGTCATGGGCCGTGAATGGGCCACCAGCGCTTTGCGTGATGTTTGCAAGACTCGGGGCGTTTGGCCCCCCCTTTGACCTTGTCGTGTCAGGAATAAACCCAGGTGCGAATGTAGGTAGATCGGTATATCACTCTGGAACCGTAGGAGCGGCTTTGACAGCTCGAAATGGAGGAATTGCCGGAATAGCAGTAAGTCAAGCTGTTGACGAAGGAGGCTACCTTGGTCAAGGACTTGAATTAATGCTGAAGAATCAGAAATGGAATACTGCTGCAGAAGTAGCAGCACTCGTAGTCTCTAACCTTTTATCCGACCCTCTGCCTGAACCAAAAGTTCTTAACATAAACGTCCCCAACTTAGAGATGGAGGATATCGAGGGATGGGTTTATACAGAAGTAGGAACTAGCCTTATACGATCTATGTCCGAAATCTCTGTGGAGCCAAAATTAGGTCACGAGGGGACCTACCATCTTAAAATGAGATGGGGGGATAGGCTTCCAGATCCTCCTCTCGAGACTGACGTAGGAGCAGTATCAAGAGGCTATGTCTCGCTTTCATGGTTAAGCCGGCTGCACAGCGAACGACCACCGCAAGACAACTCCATAGAATCTGCACTCGATAAAGAATTCCCATCATGATTAATGCAACCTTTGCTAGCCAAATATTTTTCCGACTAAAAACCCTAAAGATGGACCCTTTTCCTTCTTGAGTGCTAACTTCACCTCACTGAGTAGATAAAGGGAAAAATATGAAGATCGCAGTTATGCACCAATCTCTTCGAGGAGGGACCAGACGAGCAGCCGAGGCACTGGGAAAGAGTTTCCAAAGCCAAGGAGCGGCCGTAGGGATATACCCAGTCACAAACATCGATGCACAATTTGTCCTAGACGCAGATCTGTTGGTTATTGGGACATGGACCGATGGCCTCTTCGGCCTCGGAGCAAAACCTGCACAAATAGGAAAGCTGAATACCCTTCCCGATATTTCCCAGAAAAAAGCAGCGATATTTGTAACTTACGAAATAAGCCCCAAAAAATCACTCCAGCAATTTGCAGAATGGGCCAACGAGCGAGGAGCTAGCCTTATCCATCAACAGGGCTTCAAAGTTCGAGGCCCTTTCAGAACTGACATCTCAGAGGAGATAGAAGATTTCACTCGAAAATCGATTGCATCTGTCACGTCACAGAATGCTTGATGAAATCTCCAGAAATTAGATCTATAGTAATGTGACCAAAAGCAAATCCCCTTCTAATCTCCATTTATGACGAATCCTTCTAAAAAAGCTAGAGAACTAGGGCCTGGTGACTTTATCTGGGATTACTTTTCAAGAGGCCCAGAGGATTCTATGGCTGACAGAGTCTACGCTGCCCATAAAACAGGCTACGACGCAATCGGAATACATCTCGGGGCCTGGGCATACATGCAAGAACACCCCGAAGATCTTGAAAGATTTGACCAAGCGCTGGATGAAACAGGTCTCCCTGTAGCTAACATCGAAACACTTCGAGGTTGGGCTTCTCCAAGTGGGCCGGACTCAAACTGCCATAGAATGGAAGAGGATGTTTGGAACATCGCAGACAAGTACGAGTCTCGATATGTTCAAGTAATCGGAGACTATACCGGTACTATCGAAGAAGCCGCTGAAGGATTTGGTAGTTTATGCGACAGAGCAGCTGAACATGGGCTACTTGTTGGACTTGAGGCTGTACCTGAAATGACGAATATTGGCACACTTGGGTTGGCTCACGAAATTGTAGATCGAGCTAACCGGAGTAACGGGGGGTTATGTTTCGACAGTTGGCACCTTACGCGCTCCACAAACAATCCTGATGACCTCCTTAAAATCCCTGGCGACCGAATCTTTTCAACCCAATGGAATGATGGGCCTCTCGAAAAAGTTTTCGATGATTACTACACGGATACGCTCGCTACTCGTCTTCCACCAGGAAAAGGGGAATTCTCCCTTCAAAGAATGATTTTCTCTATACAGGCAATCGGTTCATCAGCGCCAATAGGGCTTGAAGTCCCATCGAAGGAGCTATGGGAATGCCCTATAACCGAAGCTGCAGCAGTAAGCATTAACGGGATGAGGTCACTTCTAGAAATGTCGACATAACGGTCCAGTCTTCCGTTAGCACTGTTGAGATTAGAAGGATACTCTCTTAATAATAGGATTTTTGGAGGGGAAGATGCCCAAATTACTGAACGAAATAGTCGCCAAACAAGGCGAGGAAATAGCTCTTGCCGATGAATTCGGGGAGACAACCTGGTCGGAATTAGATGAACGTACACGGCGATTGATTAATGCCTTCAAGGAAGCATCAATTGGTCCAGGTGACACGATAGCAATGATGATGGGAAATCGCCGAGAATGTTTTGAAGTATTCCAGGCTGCAGCCCACCTTGGTATCACTTACGTTCCTGTGAATTGGCATTGGGTTGCTGATGAGTTGGCGTATGTACTTGATGATGCGGATGCAAAAGCTCTTCTGGTCGGCCACAGGTTCGTTGACATCGCTGAAGAAGCCCTAAAAGATAAGCGATCTACGGGAGTTCAACTCTTACTCTCTCTAGGAGATTCTTCTTCGGGCCAAGGAAATGATTACGAGGAGTTCCTAGCTAGCGGTGATACTTCAGACCTCCCTGATGATCAACAATTACTGGGAGGCCCCATGTTTTACACATCTGGAACAACCGGTCGTCCTAAAGGTGTTCGAGGAGCTTTATCTGGTGGACAAGAGGTACCTACTGAGGTGATGCAATTAATCGGTGCAAGTATGGGAAGTTATGTACCGCAGGAGGGGCGTTCTCTCCTCGTAGGGCCCGTATACCACTCAGCTCAATGGGCTTTCACATTCATGCCAATGATCAGTGGATCTGCAGTCATCATGCGTCACAAATTTGATGCATCAGAAGCGGTTAAGCTAATCGACGAAGAACGGATCACAAATATCCATCTTGTGCCCACTCAATTTAAACGCATGCTAGATGTTGAGTCGAGCGTTAAGGAGAGCTTCTCAGGAGAATCACTGGAAGCTGTATGGCATGGAGCTGCTCCCTGCCCTCCCCCTTGGAAAAAGGCAATGCTGGATTGGTTCGGGCCAAAAGTACATGAATACTACGGATCAACCGAAGGCGCTTTTATTTCCAACATACTCGCAGATGACTGGATAAGGAAAGGAGGCTCGGTAGGGAAGCCGGTAGAGACTGTCGAAGTGATTATTATCGACGAGAACGGTGAACGAATCGAACAACCGAATGAGCCTGGAGTTCTCTATTTTCGAAATCTCATGGGTATGGGATTCGAGTACCATAAAGCTCCAGAAAAAACTGCAGCCGCCCATTTAGAACCCGGCGTCTTTACAACTGGAGATATCGGATACCTTGATGATGAAGGATACCTTTGGCTTTCTGACCGAAAGATAGACATGATCATTTCCGGAGGGGTGAACATCTATCCAGCGGAGATAGAAGCCGTGATTGCTGAACATCAAGGAGTCGCTGACGTATCAGTAATTGGTGTCCCTAACGAAGAATACGGGGAGGAAGTAAAGGCCGTTGTCGAATGCTCCGACGGGTATCAGGGCGATGATGATTTTTCAAAAGAACTTTTGCAGTTATGCAACCAGAAGCTTGCAGGCTATAAACGACCAAAATCAATCGATTTCGTAAGTGAACTCCCAAGAACTGGGACAGGGAAAATTCTGAAACGTAAGCTCCGCGAACCATACTGGGAAGGATTAGAACGAAGCATTTGAGGTCACTACTGCCATGGGAAACAGCCAACACCATATTCCGTCAAGCTTTACCGATGAAACCTCTACTGTGGTTGGACCCAGAGGTCAATTGGGCCATACCGAACTTATTTCACATACTGAACGTCTAAAAGAGAAACTTTGGGAAGTATCTGATGGAGTCTGGTGTTTGGTAGGGAATGGGCTATCAAATCAAACTTTTGTTCGGGGCCCTAAGGGCATAATTGCTATAGACACTGGGGAATGTTGTGAAGAAATGGATGCCGCTTTGCGGCTTCTGCGCGAAAAAACAAAAGAACCTATCGTCGCAATTATCTATACCCATTTTCATTATGTCGATGGAACGGAAGCGATATTTGAAACGTATGAATCATCTTCCATCCCCATCTGGGGGCATGAAAGAATTTCGCAAAACCGTAGAAACTACGGGATGGAGATCAGCGCCGCAGCTGGTAGGGGTCTTATGTACCAATTTGGAATGGCGCTACCACAAGAAGGGCCTGACAGTGTTATCAATGCGGGTCTTGGCCTCGCCTTTCGCAACCGAGACCATGCCCCATATACCCCTGGGTTTGTTCAACCAACAAATACCTTCTCAGAGCCGGAAAAAATCGAACTGGCTGGACTGCAAGTAGAATTAACACCCTCGCCATCGGATGCAGATGATTCTGTGACAATCTGGTTTCCAGAACTGGACTTGTGTGTCAATAACCTCGTTTGGCCGGCATTCTTCAATATTTTTGCGATCAGAGGAGAAGAATACCGCGACCCTCGGATTCTTATAGAAGGCCTTGATCATATCCTTGCGTTAAACCCTGCGCATTTGGTTGGTGCCCATGGCCCGCCAATATCCGGAACTAAGAAAATCCGCGATGAGGTTACAAACTATCGGGATGGTATCCAATTCCTGTGGGACCAATCTGTCCGCGGAATCAATCGAGGTCTTACAAGCGATGAACTCACTAACTTCGTTCAGCTTCCCAATCATTTCCAGAATTCATATCTGACTTCACAGCTTTATGGCATCGCTGAGCACCATGTTCGTCAAATATTTACAGGATTAAGGGGATGGTTTGATGGGGATGAAGCGAATCTTTTCCCTCCTGATCCAGCTAGCAGAGTCGAAAAATTGATTGAAGGATTCGGCGGAAGAGAACGAGTTCGAGATCACGCTAAAAAGGCAATCGAGAACGATGATCTGCGTTGGGGTATCGAACTCTGTTCTTGGCTTGTAAGACCAATCCAAGGACCAGTTAACAACTTCGAAACTCCAATACGGGAGGACCAACTTCTCCTAGCGGGATGTCTAAGGAAAATCGCCCAGAGAACAACTTCAGCGAATGTCCGAAACTGGTGTCTTACCCGCGCGTTAGAGAGAGAAGGGGAAATAGACCTCAGTCGACATCGTATTCATCGATTTTCTGAACATGTAGTACGAAACAACCCTGCATCTTCATCTGTACACGCCTTAAAGGTACTTCTGGTTCCTGAACTTGCTGAAGGCTACAACGTTGAAATGCGGTGGGAGTTTTCTAATGGGGAAAGCACCGGATTGTGCATTCGGAATCAGGTTGCTGTTCCAACGAATGGAGAAAACGCAAATATCAGAATCAATCTAACTCATGAGACATGGGCGAAAATACTTGCACGAAAAATCAGCATCTCTGAAGCCCACTCGTCTGACTTACTTTCCACCGATACGAGCTTACGCAAAGTGCTAGCATTCTTCGAAATGTTTGACCATACAAGTTTGAATCAATGACCAACCTTCCGTATCCCACTCCAGAATTTCAAGGGGAAATAGGAAGACTTGTGGAAGATTCGGTGCCAGTTTCTCTAGAGAACTTCAAAGCTCCCAAGAAAGCACCAAACATCCTTCTCGTAATGCTTGATGATGTGGGATTCGGCAGCCCTGAAACATTTGGAGGCCCTATACCAATGCCCGCAGTTGAGCGTATAGCAAATGATGGCCTTCGTTTTAACCAATTCCACACCACTGCTCTTTGTTCGCCAACTCGTGCGGCCTTACTCACAGGGAGAAACCACCATTCAGTTCACATGGGAGGTATTACCGAAATAGCAAATAGTTTTCCAGCCTATGACAGTGCCATCCCTCCTGAGACAGCTTCTATAGCGAAAATATTGAAAGAAAACGGCTATTCAACAAGCTGTTTTGGGAAATGGCACTTAACCCCTTCGTGGGAGCAAAGCCCCGCGGGCCCATTTGACCGGTGGCCAACAGGAATGGGTTTTGACAGATTCTATGGGATTCTTGGCGCCGAAGCATCCCAATGGGAACCCGCCGCAATTGATCAAACGACCCCTATCGAACCCCATATAGGGCGCGATGACTACCACCTAACCGAAGACCTCGCAGATCAGGCAATAAAATGGATACAACGGCAGAAAGCCTCCGCTCCGGATAAACCCTTCTTTTGTTATTTCGCTCCCCCTGCCGTCCATGCCCCACATCATGTGCCAGAGGAGTGGATTAAGAAATTCTCTGGAATGTTCGACAATGGATGGGACAGTCTTAGAGAAGAAATTTACTCTCGTCAGATCGAACTAGGGATCATCCCTTTGGAAACCCAATTGACGTCTCGACCTGATGAGATCCCTAGTTGGGACACTTACCCTGACAGGTACAAACCCGTAGCATCCCGACTAATGGAAGTATTCGCTGGTTTTCTGGCTCATACCGACGCTCAAGTGAATCGCTTACTCGATACCATCGATGAAATTGGATGCAGTGACGACACTTTGGTCATTTACATAACTGGAGATAACGGAGCCTCTGCAGAAGGAACAATCAATGGAGCCTGGTCTGCCCCATCATTCCAGAATGGGGTACATGAAGACCCAGAATGGCTTCTAGCCCATATCGATGATTTTGGAACACGGCGTTGCGAAAACCATTTTAACGTCGGGTGGGCTTGGGCTTTGGATGCCCCATTTAAATGGATGAAACAAGTTGCTTCACATTTCGGTGGCACAAGAAATGCAATGGTTATGAGTTGGCCAGCGGGAATTCACCGAACCGGTGAACTTAGAAATCAATTCCATCATGTGATCGATATCGGACCTACCATTCTCGAAGCAGCGGGTATTAAATGGCCTGACCATGTTAACGGAATCAAGCAAGCTCCCATTGATGGCGTCTCGATGCAATATTTGTTCGAAAATCCTTCCGAAGAAAGTCGTCGTCATACACAGTATTTTGAAATTCTAGGGAACAGAGCTATTTATCATGAAGGGTGGATCGCTTCTTGCTTCCATGGACGTTTGCCATGGATCAGGCTACAAGGTCTTGAATTTGATGGAGAGCAGGAAGTTTGGGAGCTCTACCACGTCGAAAATGATTTCTCTCAAAATGATGATTTAGCAGAATCTAAACCCGAGAAACTTCAACTTTTGCAAGAGCTCTTCGATACCGAAGCCAGAAAAAACGGTGTCTACCCTCTTCGAGATGCAGGACTAATGCGACGTGGAGAGCTTAGGGTCCCTACTTCACTGGGAGGGCGGCGGAAAATGCGCTATACGACCGCTCATGTGCGGATGCCAGAAAGTTCAGTAGTGAATTTAAAGAATGCTAGCCATGAAATCTCAGCAAGGATCCTGGTTCCCGATGACGGAGCTTCGGGAGTAGTTGCATGCCAGGGTGGCAATATGTCCGGCTGGACTTTGTATCTCGACGAATACGGAAAAGTAACATATCTCTACAACTGCTTTGGGCAGTATCTGACAACCCTCTCGTCACAAACGAAACTGGAAGGAGGTCCACATCAGATCCTTTTGAAATATGAGCACGACGGTGGATTTGGTGCAGGTGGTGAAGCATATCTATCGATTGATGACGAAATTGTTGATCAAGCTCGGATCGATAGAACAGTTCCACTGGTTTATTCAATAAGTGGAGAAACGTTTGATGTTGGTATAGATACTGGAGCTCCAGTTGGGCCCTATGAGAGCGGGTTCCCCTTTTCTGGAAAGGTAATAGAGGTTGTGCTCGAACGAATAGGAAAGCGAGACTCTAAGACAAACAACCAGATGGAGGCGGGAATGTATGATGCCGGACTTAGAACCCAATAAAATCTCGGCTAATACAACTCAACAATAAGAGGCGCGTGATCACTCGGTCGTTCTGCACGTCGAGCCATACGATCTACAGAAACTGCCTTAATCCTTTGAAATACTTCTTCCGAACCCAAAGCTAGGTCAATACGTAATCCTTTATCATCATCTAATTTCGATCGATAATTCCACCACGTATAAAACGGATCCTCACCATCCCATTCTCGAGCTAGATCGAAGAACCCCAATTCTAATAAGGCCTCTATAGCTGCCCTTTCAGGAGCGCTAGCATGAGTTCGGGATTTCCAGCGGCGTGGATCATAAATATCCAAATCTGAGGGAGCGACGTTAAAATCCCCAACGACAACAGTGGAGCTTTTCGCTGCTCTGGTGGCTATCAAATCCCCTCGGAGACGCTCTAACCAAACTAGTTTGAACAAGTAATGTGGATCATCAAGCGCCCGACCATTTGGCGCATAGATGGACCATACTCGGACCCCTCCACATTCTGCAGAAATGCTCCGCGCTTCATTGAAAGGCTCCTCTTGATGTCCGTGAAACCCCCTGAATATCTTTCTCAAGCCAACACGTGACATGATCGCAACACCATTCCAATGACTTAATCCATGGTGGGCTACCTGATATCCGATCTCTTCGAAAGTTTCAAAAGGAAAATCATCATCAGTGCATTTTGTTTCTTGAAGACAGCAGACATCTGGGCATTGATCAGCTAGCCATGCAGCTACCAAATCCACTCTCGCCCGAATAGAGTTCACATTCCATGTCGCTATCTGCACAATGAGAACGCTATACCAATTAATGCACAAGATGCAGTAACCGTAGTTAGATGGCATAATTATATAACTAGATCTTGAGGAGAAACCACATGGGTGAACAGGTACCTATAGAAGAAGGATTATTTACTTGGCCTTCCGATGACCCGAAACTAATTGGGTCAGAATGCCAAGAATGCTCAGCTATAGTCTTCCCCGCTCAATCTGGATGCCCACGATGCACCTCTGACAACACCGAAAGAAAAGAGCTCGGGACGAAGGGAAACCTATGGACGTGGACGATCCAGGGTTTCCCTCCGAAATCACCTCCATACGAAGGTGAGATAGACAACTTTGAACCGTTCGGAGTTGGATATGTAGAAATTCATGATCAAGTTAAAGTTGAAACACGACTAACCATCGCTGATAAAGAGAGCCTGGAAATAGGTATGGAGATGGAATTGACATTTGTTCCCCTCTTTGTTGACGATAATGGAAACGAAGTAATCACGTTCGCATTTGCCCCAGTAGCGGGCTAGAAAATTTCAAGGAGAAGATAGATGAGTAAACCGGAAGTAGCAATCGTCGGTATCGGGATGCACCCATTTGGGAGAACCCCAGAAAGAACTGGACAGGAACAAGGCGTTTACGCTGTCCGTGAGGCGCTTAAAGATGCAAAGGTTGAATGGAAAGATATCCAATTTGCCTTTGGTGGTAGCCAAGCAGCCGGAGCTGCTGACACGATGGTTTCAAAATTAGGACTTACCGGCTTACAGTTCATCAACGTTGCGAACGGGTGTGCTACAGGGGGCTCAGCACTATTCTCCGCCTACAACACCATTGCCTCTGGAGCTTTCGATCTTGGAATTGCCATTGGGTACGACAAGCATGAACGAGGTGCCTTCAGAGTCAATACCCGTTCTCATGGACTGGGAGACTGGTACGGGAAGCAAGGCCTCGCACTTACCACACAGTTCTTCGGCATGAAGATAAACCGGTATATGGAAAAGTACGACATAAGCCATAACACCCTTGCGAAAGTTTCATCAAAAGCATTCCGTAACGCCGAACACAACCCGAATGCTTGGAGAAGGCAACCTTTCAGCGAAGAACAAATTCTCGAGTCAGACATGCTGAGCTACCCTCTAACAAAATTTATGTTCTGTTCTCCTGCAGAAGGAGGTGTGGCGCTCATCCTCGCTCGAGCTGACCAAGCACACAAATACACAGATACTCCCGTCTATCTCAATGCCGCAGTAGTCCGAAGTCGCCGGTGGGGTTCATTCGAAGTAATGGCGCCCTGGATCGCCCTGGATGATGCAGCAGGACCTACGGTAGACACATCCCAAGCTGCTTTTGAAATGGCAGGAATCGGACCCGATGACATCGACGTTGCCCAATTGCAAGATACTGAAGCAGGAGCGGAAATCATGCATATGGCCGAAAACGGATTTTGTGAACACGGGGAACAAGAGAGAATGATCCAGCAGGGTGAAACAGAAATCGGAGGAAAACTCCCTGTGAATACCGACGGGGGATGTCTAGCTAATGGGGAACCTGTGGGTGCTTCTGGATTACGACAGGTACACGAAAATGTCCTCCAACTTCGAGGTGCAGCTGGGAAGCGCCAGGTCCCGAATGACCCTAGTGTGGCATACACGCACGTGTACGGTGCTCCTGGGATCAGTGGCGTAACGATATTAAGCAAATAACCATCGTCTGACTTGGCTTATTCCCAAGTCACCATGATTTTTCTACGCCCCCAGAGAAAGGGCGGGACGACGCGTTTGGTGGGTTCGAGAAGGTAAAGTCGCTCAAAACGCTCCAACAAAACTGATAAGGCTATCCGGCCTGTCTGCCTTGCAAGGTGTGCCCCCAAACAAAAGTGGGAGCCCCAACCGAAAGAAAGATGCCTTTTGGTTTCGATCAATGGCCGATCCACCATAAATTCATCAGGAAATTCGAAGACATTAGGATCTCGATTAGCTGAGGCATACAAGACCATGACCTTAGAATCCTGAGGAATGTCTACTTCGTGATAAATAACTGGTTCATTGTTGGTCTTACACAAACCAAGAACCGGAGGATCAAAACGTAGGCTTTCTTCAATCGCGTTTGCTACCAGCTCAGGTTTTTCTCTGACCATAGTCATCTGGTCAGGGTTGAGCAATAAACGCCAAAGTGCATTCGTTATTAACGACGTCGTCGTTTCGTGGCCAGCTACAAGCAACTGGCCGATCATGCTAGCTACTTCATCGTCTGGCATAAACGTCCCATCCTCTAACGGATGGCAAGCCAAGTGACTTATCAACCCATCTGGAACCACGCTCCCGACGGGGTCCTGATCTGGGCTAAGACTAGAATCTGCAACCATTTCCCGCCTGCGACTAACAAGATCTCTGGTATAGGAAGAAAGAGCTTCTCTTGCATTCCGAGAACGTTCCGGATACGTCATTCCAAGAGTAAGATCATCAGCCCATGATTTAAATTGGGTACTATCTTCATCAGCGATTCCCATCAATTCAGTAAATGCCTTTACGGGGAGCGGAAGCGCGTAGTTGTCATGAAGCTCTACCTTTCCATCATCTTCAAACCCATCTACTAGATCGTGGGCAAGTTTTCTTATCGCCGGCTCAGAAGCAGAAACTGTTCGAGGAAGGAATTGAGCTCTAAGAAATCTTCTCCTGACTTGGTGATCCGGAGGGTCATAACGTTGCAAATCACCAATATTTCGGTCATAGGAAATACCGGGTCCATAACGGTTAGACCACGTTTGTGGGTCTAGAAGAACTGATTGAACATCCTCATACCGTGCAAAGGAATACATTGGATTTTCCAATCCAGAAAAGTGATGCACAGGACATTGTTCTCGTAGTTGAGAGTACGATGGCATTGGATCTTCGAGCACAGCTTCCCCGACAGGGTCATAGTTAATACTCTCTTCCAATGTTTTCCCTAAGCGCTATTGAGCTTTCCAATCAAATCGGCCGCCCATTCCCATCCCCTTTAAAAGCACTGCCTTTGAAGGAATAATCGACATAAACCCTGTGCCAGTAGACTCCGTTGGACCTCCAGGCGCAAAAGCATTTAAATCGTAATCGAATACACCTTCCCAGAGCCGCTGTTTTGTTTCGAGATCCGTAAAGAGTTCAGCATGGCCCCAGATAATCAGACTATCAAAGTTTGTTTCTGGGCTTACTTGCCAATGGCATGATACAAGTGGAGACGTTTGGATATTCTTTGCCTTGACCGAATCGGAACCAACCATAGTCCAGAGAATTTGCTGCTCCCAGCATGGATGCACAGGAGTTACATAAGGAGTCCCTGACGGACTGATGGTTGCCACATGCGCCCACTCCCCAAGGTTTTTTGACTCTTCAATTACCTCTGCTAGATCCATCTGATCACACTAGCGCTAAATCTTAAAGATTTCTTCTAGAGTTCATCCATTGTGCGGGCTGATTGATCCGTCCGACGCGATATCCGCTAAACGTCCTATATATTCTTCTTCCATCATCGCCAACATAAGCGTTTGATCATCCGTTGACGACAACGCCCGCCTTCCGTCGTTCATAAGAGACGAAATCAGTGCGCGATCTGGCCCCTCCCGATTATGCATCACTGTGTATGCCTCGATGGTCGCCTTTCCTTCCGGGAATTCATCTACTTCTCTCAAAGGATGCTGGTCAATTTCCGACTGGACATTTGACCTTTTGAACGGCTCATTAGGTGGTGAAGAGCTGTATATTCCACATGCTTGCTTCGTGGCGTAACCTCCATTTGCATGCACATACCCTATTTCACCAGTCTCCCGAATTGCGTCTACAGTGCTAGCTATCGCATGAACGACGTAACTATTCATTGGACCGCCGAAAAATGGTAGCCCACCGGTGGTGGTTACAATCCGGTTAGATGCAATCCCGAGTTCGGTCATGATCAATTGAACGCAAGAAGGGAAGCAGGAGTACAAATCCATCAAACCTATTTCATCAACCGATAATCCTGCCAGCTCGAAACAACGCTTACCTGCTATTCGGATAGCTGGCGACTCATGAAAGTTCTCTCTTTCAGAAAACAAATACGATGCATGCCCATCCGTCGCTGCATGGGGGAAGACCCATCGGTCGCGGCTAATTCCAAGCGCTTGTGCCTTCTCTACCGAGCACACAATAATTGCTCCTCCATAATCAACAAAGGAATTCGCATTCATAGATTTCGTATATGGGTATCCGACCATACGATTAGACGGGCTAGCCGTCTTGATCTCTTCAGCCGTCATTGGTGACCTAACCCATGCATATGGGTTATCGACAGCAACTTTGTTGAACCCTTCCCACAAAGCAGATATGCGATTCCGATGGTCCTCATGGGTTTCTCCTAATGAGGACCTAATCGCAGATTCAAACAAAGCATAAATCTGTGTGGGCATATAAAACCCGTTTGTCCGTTCATGTTCGGACGACATGGGGACATTTTCTCCAAATGGAATTGCGGGATCTAACTCTTTCTCAGTTCTAGAGAGCTCGAGACCTAATTTTTTAAGCTTGTTCTTGCTATAGACAGCTTCTCCACCTGCAATAACTGCTACATCAATCTGATCCGCCAATATCAGTTCACAGACTTCGCTTACACAAGCTTGTGGAATATTTCCACCCATTGCAGTCAAAAATGTCTGTGCCTGCGGTGAACCAATAGCTTCTACAATTAATCGTCCAGGATCTGGGTATCTCCACATACCTCCAATGACAAGCATCTGATCAATCGACGTCAATAGCGATGGGCTACCGGCATCATCTGCAGCTATTCGGATGGCTTCCTCCATCAAACGATACTGCTCAAGCGCTAATGTAACATCATCAAGTTGTTGCTTGTACTGGCCTACTCCAACGATTACAGGAAATCGCTTATCCAATTTCGCCACCTTTAACTCACCAAATCATGCACGAAACGGACAAGGTCAACACCGCCCGCTATAAGCATGGTATCGACAACGGACTCCTCCCATAGCGCAAGTTCTTCTTTGATCTTTCCAGGTGGGCCTATGAGCGAAATAGCTTCAACCATCTCCGTCGGCACTGCAGCTATTGCATCTTTCTTGTTTCCTTCGAGGTACAGTTCCTGGATTCTCTCACATTCAGCTTCAAATCCCATTCTCGCAAAGACGTCATAATGGAAGTTCTGGCCTTTTGCCCCCATCCCTCCTGCGTAGAGTGCAATCATGGGGCGCATAAGGTCCGCGCAAGTGTCAACATCATCGCCAGGAATCACCGTTACAGTGCAAGCGACTTCAAAATCTCCCCACCCATGCCGTCCGGCTGCATCAAATCCTGCTTGGAGAGCTGTTTTGTAGAATTCATTGTCTTTAGGGGCAAAGAAAAGTGGTAGCCAACCATCACAAATCTCTGCGGAAAGAGCAACATTTTTCGGCCCTTCAGCTGCTAAATAAATTGGAATCTCATTCCGCAGAGGATGGACAGTCGACTTGAGCGGTTTCCCTAGGCCTGTACCTTCGGGAAACGGCATTGAGTAATGCTTACCTTGAAATTCGACTGGCTCCTTTCTCGCTACGATGGACCGAACTATCTCAATAAACTCCCTTGTTCGAGCTAACGGCCGTGGATATGGCTGGCCATACCAACCTTCAACAACTTGGGGTCCAGAAGCTCCTAATCCAAGAATGAAGCGGCCTTGGCTCAAATGGTCCATCGTTATCGCAGCCATAGCCGTTGCCGCAGGCGTACGAGCCGACATCTGCATTATTGCTGTTCCCAATTTGACGTTTGTTGTGTTCGCTCCCCACCATGCAAGTGGGCTTAAAGCATCTGAGCCGTAAGCTTCGGCAGTCCAAATATGTTCAAATCCTAACTTGTCGCATTCAGCAATTGCCGCCTCAACTCCCTCTGGAGGACCAGCACTCCAATATCCGGTGTTGTATCCGAGTTTCATGTATATTTCCTCTCTGACCTTGGGGTTTTATCCCTGTTGTTAATCAATGATAGAAGACATACTTAGACTATCAAGTGCCGTAATAGGCAAAGCAAACTCATAAGTGCTAAACCCGTTAATAGGCAAGGAGGGATATTGTGTCTAATGATGAGAATGTATTCAGCGAAATTTCAATGCTGGTCCACAGATACGCCGATGCGGTTATCCATAGAAATGGGGAACAGTGGGCTTCAACATGGGCTCCCGATGCTATCTGGGACCTCGGGAGAGATAGAAAGGGAAACCAGAGGTTAGTGGAAGGCATCGACTCCATCAAAAAACTCTGGTACGGGGCCATGCAAGGATTCGAAGCAACTGTTCAGACAGTTTTGAACGGGGCCGTAGATGTCGACCCTTCAGGAAACACAGCTTCAGGAAGATGGTACATCCAAGAACATGTAGTTCGAACCAATGGTGACCGTGGGATACTTCTTGCGCATTACGACGACGAATACATCCGCGCAGAAGACGGTTGGAAATTCAGCCGTCGCTTCCTCCAACCACATTATGCAGGCCCCTATGATCTGTCAGCAGAGTTCTTATGCTCTGCCGAAAAGCTTAAGGAACGGAATGCCGAAGGAGTAGACGTATGAAAGTTGATGGCGGATTAGGAATGGGCTTCTCCCCTAACATCGAGAAAATTGCCCGAGAAGCAAAGTCTCAAGAAGATCGAGGGTATGACGGCATATGGACTGCAGAAACTAGCCATGATCCGTTTCTTCCATTGGCGATTGCAGCAGAGCACACGGAGAAACTGGAACTCGGAACTGGTATTGCTGTCGCGTTCGCGCGAAATCCTATGGTGCTCGCAAATATCGGGTGGGACCTTCAGGCATTGAGCCAAGGCAGATTTAATCTTGGCCTTGGAAGCCAGATCAAGCCACATATTACCAAACGGTTCAGTATGGAATGGTCAAAGCCTGCTGCACGGATGCGAGAAATGATTTCAGCAATGCAAGCCATCTGGGACTCATGGCTAAATGGGACAAAACTTGATTTTCGCGGTGACTTTTACACACATACGCTGATGACGCCTTTCTTTGCCCCCAATAAGGCAGATTTAGGCGATTTTGGTCCTCCGAAAGTTTATTTGGCTGCGGTGGGTGAACTAATGACACAGGTAGCCGGAGAAGTCTGTGATGGTATTATCTGCCATGGCTTCACAACAGAAAAATACCTTCGTGAGGTCACAATCCCTAACATTGAAAAAGGTCGAAAAAAGGCGGGAAAGTCTCTAGATGGTTTTTCCATCTCTGGGCCATTCTTCGTTACCACTGGCCAAAACGAAGAAGAGATTAAGCAAGCAGAAACCGCTACCCGCCAACAAATTGCTTTCTATGCATCGACTCCGGCTTATAGGGCAGTCCTTGACTTGCACGGATGGGGAGGATTGCAGGAAGAACTTAATCAACTCTCTAAACAAGGGGAATGGGTGAAAATGGGAACTCTAATCGATGATGAGATCCTGAATACATTCGCTGTAGTTGCCGAACCCAGTAAAGTCGCAGCTGAACTTGAGAAAAGGTACGGGGACGTCATCGACCGATTGAGTTTCTACGCTCCCGGTCAAGCGAACCCCGAACAATGGCGTGAAGTAATGGAAGCGTTGAAAAACATTTAAGCCACAAGTTTGAGAGGCTTACAACGAATGACGCTTCCATCAACGGTCAGCGAAATCTCTACTGATTGGCTTAATAAGGTCCTTCCCGACGAATTCGGAGAAATTACAGACTTTTTTTGGGTTGATCTTGGCGAAGGGGTTGGAATCCTTGGAGAAGTAAGCCGACTTCACCTAACCTATGCGCAAGGTGAAACAGGGCCAGAGACTCTGGTCGTGAAATGCCAATCTCCCGCAGAAGAAAATATATCTCTCTGCCAAACAATGGGGTATTACTTCCGCGAGGTTAATTTCTACAAACACAATTGGGAGGACTTCCCTGTTCAAACACCTCGTAATTACTTTTCCGAAATCAACGAGAGTGGGACTCCATTTACGATTCTGATTGAAGAAATTCCAGATACAACCGTGATGGATCAAACAACTGGAGCTGATGTAGAGAGGACAGCATCTGTTTTCTCTATACTCGCGAAACTACATGCTCATTTTTGGGAAACCGACAAACTCTATGCTCTGGATTGGCTTCCCCCAATGAATAACGCTATGTACAAGACATCACAAACTTTAGCCGAGAACCTAATTGACAATTTTAAGAATAATTGGGCCTCGAAAGTAGATCAGGACACATTAGAGGCCGTCGAACAGTTCATTCCGAGGTATCCAGAATTCTTGGACTGGGCCGTTGATCGAGGCAATCAGACCTTCACCCACAATGATGCCCGATGTGAAAACTACCTATTTAGTCCTGATGGTTCTATAACTATGATCGATTTCCAATACTGCACTCGTTTCTGGGGGGCATGGGATATTTCTAACTGGCTTAGTGCTTCCCTTAGTATCCAAGACAGACAGAACAACGGCCAGGAACTCGTCAACCATTACCACAAGGAATTAGTGGCGTATGGAGTGCAGAATTACTCTATTGACCAGTGCTGGAACGACCTGAAAGCTAGCCTCGTGGTTCAAACATACAATCAAATAATCGACAGTGACCTGGACTACTCTAATGAACGGGGAAAACAGCTTCTGGAGAAGTGCGTCCTTCGGACATTTTCGGCTGCATCGGACTATGAAATCGCATCATTTATCGAAGAAGTGGAATTCTGATGGCACGTATTGTTCTTACAAACGATGATGGAGTCACCTCACCAGGGATTCATGCTCTAGCAATAGCTCTCGACAGAGAAGGCCACGATATCACCGTTGTTGCTCCTTCGAATGAAAGATCTGGATGGGGAGCCGGAGTGGGAACTCTTGACGATGGGGCAGAATTCGGCATTCAACAATATTCAATTCCTAACAACGAACATATTAGAGCGTGGGGAATCGATGGCCCACCGGCATTTTGTGTCTTAGCTGCAATGCTTGGAAGCTTCGGAGAACCACCAGAGCTAGTTCTCTCTGGAAGCAATGACGGAGCAAATTGCGGTCGCGGTATCCTCCATTCAGGAACTGTCGGTGCCGCAATGATCGCACAGAACTTTGGCATCTCGGGAATAGCTTTGAGTCAAAAACGAAACGGGAAGCCTATGTTGTGGGAAACCAGCGGTGTGATTGCAGTGGCTTCCGTAAGACAAATCTTAGATCTTCCACGAAAGACCGTATGGAATATCAACACACCAAATGAGCGGCCCGAATCCCTGCGGGGAGTCCGCTGGGGAAGAATCGCTGCTTTCGGAACAACAAAAACATCCCTTGAGGAAACTGAGTCCGGGAAACTTCGAATAAAGGTGACATCACGAGATGTTAAATTAAGTCCGGATACGGATACTGCTTTGGTTGACGCAGGCTACGTGTCGGTTACTGGACTGATAGGATTCCGTGCAGACGGGATAGAAAACACAAATCTTGTAACTTCTTTAGAAGAATCTATAATCCCATAAAGTCGCAAAAAGGAGAACCGTGGAACGAACTATTTTTGAATCTGAACATCATTTGTTCAGAGAATCATTTAGGCAATTCGTTGAGAAGGAAATAGTCCCAAACAATCGCGGATGGGAACAAGAGGGCATCGTCGATCGTTCACTATTTGAAATTGCTGGGAAGAACGGCTTTCTAGGAATCGATGTTCCCCAAGAGTTTGGTGGAGGTGGGATCACAGACTACCGCTTCAATCAGATCATGCAGGAAGAATTTGATATGGCGGGCGTCGCTGCTGCAGCTTCTGGTCTAGGACTACATAACGATATCTGCATTCCTTACTATTTAGAGTTTTGCTCGGATGAGCAGCGGCAACGATGGATGCCTGGTTTGACTAGTGGCAAGTACATCACCGCTATCGCAATGTCAGAGCCAGGAACGGGCTCCGATTTAGCCTCGATATCGACCACGGCAACAAAAGATGGAGCGTCTTTCATATTAAATGGTGCAAAAACATTCATTTCGAACGGAATTATTAGCGATCTAATCATTGTGGCAGCAAAAACAAATCCTGAAGCCGGCCACCGAGGAATCTCACTCCTAATTGTCGAAAGAGGTATGGATGGCTTTGAACGGGGCCGTAATCTTGCCAAGATAGGAAGACACAGCCAAGACACAGCAGAGCTTTTTTTCACGGATGTTCGGGTACCCGCTGAAAACCTTTTGGGAGAGGAAAACCAAGGTTTCTATTACATGATGTTCAATCTCCCTCAAGAGAGGCTGAACATAGCTATCTCTGCAGTCGCAGGAACACAATACGCCTTTGATCTTACTTTGGAGTATGTAAAGGAGAGGCATGCATTTGGCCAACCGATTGGAAGTTTTCAAAATACACGTTTCAAAATGGCTGAGATCTCAACGGAGCTTGAGCTTGCTTGGGCATTTATTGACAAATGCGTTCTTGCCCATAACCTCAAAACCCTAACTGCTGATGAAGCTGCTATGGCGAAATGGTGGACAACTGAACTACAAAGGCGTGCGATTGATCAATGCCTTCAGTTCTTCGGAGGATACGGGTATATGGACGAGTACCCTATTTCACGGCTTTGGCGCGACGGTAGAGTTCAAAGTATCTACGGTGGTACGACTGAAATTATGAAGGAAATCGTGGGAAGAGGTCTTGGTCTTTAAGTCCTATTCGGTGAAAAAGCCTCCATCTGGGTGCAAGATCTCACCTGTGAAGTAGCTTGATTCTTCGCTGCAAAGGAATAGTGCTGCATTCGCTATATCGATGGGTTCCCCTCGCCTACCCAAGGGGATCATCTCGTTAAAAGTCGCTGTTTCACTCTCATCCATGAGGTCTATTATCGCCGTCATATGCGTATTAATGAACCCCGGGCCAATGCAATTAACGCGAATACCGACAGGCCCAAGCATACGGGCAGCTTTTTTCGTTAACATCCAGACACCCGCCTTAGAAACGGTATATGCAACGGGGCCAGCGTCGGGATGTTTGGCCGCAATGCTAGCAACAGTCACTACTGAACCTCCCGTCCCGTTCTCAAGCATTTTAGCTACACAAGACTGCATGCCGAGAAGAGTGCCACGAAGGTTGACGCTAAGAACTTTGTCAAACGATTCAATATCCCCTTCTACGAATTCCCAACCGGGCCTTTCCAAATAGTCAGCCCGACTCGTAACAATGTTTTTGATGTCAGGTTCTATGTCTCCAGAAACATAGTTGGCGTGGCTTATCCCTGCCGCAGTAACCAAACAGTCCAACCCGCCAAACTCATCGATCGCCATATCAGCCATTGCATCATTGTCAGAACTACTCGCAACGTCAACAGAAATAGACTTGGCTCGCCCACCTGCTGCAATAACCATTTCAGCGGTTTCTTCTGCCCTTTCACTTTGGATATCAGCTACTACGACAGCTGAACCCTCCTCCGCGAAGCGAAGAGCAGTCGCACGACCTATTCCATTCCCGGCTCCAGTGATTACTGTTACCTTCCCGTCCAATCGATCTGCCATTCTGCACCTCTAATCATTTGATTACACCCATTACATCAAAGATCACAGTCTGAAACAAAAGACATATTAAATTCTAGATACCCAAAAATCATATTCTTAGGAATGTAAGCAACGAATCATTCCGGCTAACGTTTGTTCATGACAGAAAAGAAAATCATCACGGTTCTAGAACCATCTGATGAATTCACTCATGAGCCTGATGCAGCTAGCAACTACAACGAATCAATGTACTTCAACACTTTTGATATCGAGAAGGAAATCGGTGGATGGTTTCGTCTAGGTAATCGGGTAAACGAAGGGTACGCAGAGATGTCGATCTGTGTTTATTTACCGAATGGCCAAGTGGGGTTTATGTTTGACCGACCGCAAATCTCAGATAATCGTTCTATGCGAGCTGGCGGCTTGTTCATTGAGGTTATAGATCCATTTGAAACGCTTCAACTATCTTATTCTGGGAAAGTCTGCCTTCTCGATGACCCGAAACAAATGGCGAATCCTCGACAAGCCTTCAAGGAAAATCCAATAGTTGACTGCAACATTCGACTTGACTGGACTGGCATGTCTCCAATGTACGGCGGGAAACCTGTCTACGAAGACGGTTCAGAAATCGAAACAAATGCTGAAGGTAGCTTCGCTAAAGCCCACTACGAGCAACATGGGAAGATGGAAGGCGAAATAATTGTTGGAGAAAATGAACTGGAAATTCACGGTATGGGACTTCGTGACAAATCATGGGGGGCACGCTACTGGCAATCAATTAGTTGGTATAGGTGGCTTCCAATGGTCTTCTCACCGAACTTTGCTTTGATGCTTTCCATCGTTAGCCCCGATGGAAGTGGTGAAAAGGTACGCCGGGCCGGAATGGTTCTCGAAGGGGATGAATATAAATTAATCGATGATTGTCGTATTGAAACGATTTGGGATGAATCTGATTACCAAACTGGGATGCGATGCTGGGCGAGAACCAGCGACGGTAACGAGTACGAAATTGATGGAGAGGTCATTTCTTTAATCCCTCTTCGAAACAGAAGAAAAACACCTGATGGGGAAAACCTTTTAACCCGAATCACTGAGGCGATGACAAGATACCGTTGCAATGGTGAGGTAGGGATAGGTATGAGCGAGTACCTAGATCAGATTCAAAACGGTCGACCTACAGGAAGAGACTTTAGTGGGTAAGAAGGATGATTTCCTAACATCACATTTGATCGAAGCACTTTATGAGCCCATTGGAGAAGTTACGATAACTGATCTTGTTCGCCTTACTGGAGGAGCTAATCGGGAAACATGGAGCTTTGATGCGGTAGATGAGCACGGAAACACCACTGAATTGATTCTCCAATTAGATCGTGATGGGCTAGATCGACTTGTTGGAACCTGCGCTAGAGAGGCACAGCTTTTAAAAAAGGCAGCTGAATGGAAGGTGCCCGTAGCTACCGTGATCACAAGTTCAGAAATCCCTAACCCTTTAGGGCGTAGCTTCACTGTCACCCTCCGAATTCGTGGCGAAACGATTGCAAGAAAAATCCTCAGAGACAAGCAGTGGAGTAACGCCCGCTCAACATTTGTTTGGGACTGCGCATCAGCTCTTGCCGCAATCCACGCCATCCCTGAGGAGGAGCTGGATGGGATAGAACTTACTAAAAACACTGATTCTCTGTCGTCTCTCGCGAAAATCTACGATGCCCTCTGTGATCCACACCCAACCTTTGACTTAGCCCTTAGATGGCTCGAAGCAAACCGCCCTGCATCACTCAGATCTTGCCTAATCCATGGTGATTTTAGACTCGGGAATCTCCTCATCGGCGAGGACGGGCTGCGTGCTGTACTTGATTGGGAGATTGCACACTTTGGGGACCCAGCAGAAGACTTAGGATGGATGTGCGTTCGGGCTTGGAGATTTGGTGGAAAAGGGACAGTAGCGGGGATAGGCACGTACGAGAACCTTCTAGATGCCTACGAAGAAACCAGTGGAAAGCGAGTTTCCCTCGAGACTCTTCTATGGTGGGAAATCTTCGGAACACTTCGCTGGGGCATTATCTGCCTACAGATGGGGGGAGATTTCCGAGCTGGGAGAACCTCCTCTATAGAGATCGCTACTATCGGGCGGCGAGTTGCAGAAAATGAATACGATCTCCTTACAGCACTGAAGGAGCAGATTCATGAGCATGCATGAAGAAATGGATATGGCGCTTCCGCCAAGAGGTGATACTCCATATGATGCTCCATCAGCACAGCAACTTATTGAAGCAGTGAAGCTACTCATTACAGAAGATCTTGATGGAGAAATCTCCCAAACCCAAAGGTGGAAATTGCGAATAGCTTCAAACGCGCTGGGCATAGCATCCAGAGAAATTCAGAATATTTCTGAAGATAAAAAAGCATTCAAAAATTTTCTGGACGACCTCAATATGGACAGCGAGAAAGAGCTATCTGATGCTCTGAGAAACGGAGAGTTTGATGACAAACTTGAAGAAGTTCATGCCAAATTGATTCCACTAATTCATCGGAAACTTCTGGTGGCGAATCCTTCATACCTCATCCACAAGAACGACCAGCGAACTTGATAGGCCGAAGATGATAAACAGTTCCTAGAAGTCATAGCTAGACTTATATGTAATTCAGAAGAAAGAAGTAGCTAACAATGGCTGAGATAGCAGTAATAGGTGCGGGGTACGTTGGCTTAACGACTGGTGCCTGTCTAGCTCACCTCGGACATGAAGTCACGATCGCTGACATCGATGTGGCCAAAATCCAAAATCTAGAAGATGGGGAAATCCCCATTTTCGAACCCGGACTTTCGGAACTGATAACCAACGCCATTGCCGACGACAAACTCCGCTTTGTAGTGGGCGCCCACAACGCAAGCTCTGATGCATTATTTCATTTCTTATGCCTTCCAACACCACCGAATCCAGATGGGACAACAAATCTGGAGTACTTCAGTTCCGTGATAGAAGAAATCAAAGAAATCGTACCTCCAAATTCCATTATTGTGAACAAATCTACTCTTCCCGTTGGGACAGCTTCAGGGCTTACCGAGCTCATCTCTCGAGATGACGTGCAAGTAGTATCGAACCCTGAGTTCCTCAGCGAAGGCAACGCTGTTGAAGATTTTTTACGCCCATCCCGCATAGTAATTGGAGCGAACTCAGAGGAAGTGGCAGCTAAGGTAGCTGCACTTTATTCTGATATCGAAGCTCCCCAAATAGTAACAGACACGGAATCAGCGGAATTAATTAAACACACTGCGAACGCGTTCCTAGCGATGAAATTAACGTTCATAAACGAAATAGCAACGCTATGCGAGCTTGTTGGTGCCAATATTCTTGATGTGACTAAAGGTATTGGGCATGACCCAAGAATCGGATCAAGTTATCTCCAGCCCGGACCTGGATGGGGGGGCTCCTGTTTCCCCAAAGACAGTGTCTCACTCTTGCAAACTGCGAATCGGGCTGGTTTCAATTTCGAACTCCTTGAAAAAGCAATCTCTCTAAATCAAGTCCACGTAGAGCGAACAGCACAAAAAGTCATCGACGTATTCTCTAACCGCGAGGCATTTACCAATGGGAAGGTAGCTGTTTTAGGTCTCACATTTAAAGCTGGAACAGATGACCTTCGGTCGTCTCCGGCTTTGGCAGTCATCGAACACCTGATAGCTGCGGACGCTCAAGTGATTGCCTATGATCCGATGGTTAAGCTGCCAGTTAACGGCGTCGAGAACCTCCGAATTGCCTCCAGTGCCTACCAGGCTGCAAAAAATGCCGACGTGCTTGTTATCTTGACGGAGTGGGGAGAGTTCGCCGATCTCGATTTCGCAAAAATTAAAGACGCTATGCGGCAACCAGTGATAGTCGATGCTAGAAACCTTCTACAACGCCGAGATCTTGAACATCAAGGATTCCGTTATATAGGAATAGGGCAATAAGGAAAAGGAATCCGATCGTTTTATGATTCTCGATGTAGATACCTCATTCACCCTGTACATGGATACTTTCGTTAGATGAACTCTATTCTGATTCTCGGCCTACTCGGAATAGGAATCGGTGGGTTCTATGGACTTTTAGCAAGTGGTATTGTTATCGGCCATAAAGGGTCAGGCCTCATCAATCTTGACCAAGGTGCACTAGCTATGTACCCCGCGTATACGTACCTAACCATGCGAGAAACCGGAGACATGTATTTCCCTTGGGTTGATTTCATCCCCGGGCCAATTGACATTCCATACCAGCTAAGCATTGCATCTACAGGAGTGGGAAAATTTCCATCCTTCATAGCTGCGATATTTATGTCGCTCCTTCTAGGAATTGCTGTTCAGACTCTCGTATTCGGACCGTTAAGGAATAAGCCTCCCATTTCGAAAATTATCGGCTCCTTGGGTGCCCTCTTCTATCTAACGTCTATAGCCTTTTACCAATTCGGTGGTAAAAACCGAACCACCGATGGAATCCTTCCAACTGGGTCGTGGAAAAACCCACTTGGGCTTGATGGTCAACTTTCGTACGAACGTATCTCCTTAGTAGTCATCGCACTACTCGTCGGAGCAGGTTTAGCGGCCTACTACCGCTTCACTCGAACAGGGCTAGCAACTCGGGCTATCGAAGACTCTGAATCTGGAGCAACATTACTGGGCTATTCAATAAGGAAAATAGCAACTCTTAATTGGTTGCTTTCTACTTTAATCACAGGATTTGCTGGGATTCTCGCACTTGACTTGGTGTCGCTCTCGCCCAATAGATACACACTCTTTGTTATACCCGCCCTGGGAGCGGCACTCTTCGGGAACCTTACATCCCCTTGGTTAGCAACTGTTGGGGGGATACTCCTCGGGGTTTTCCAGTCGGCTACAGCTGGACTTACGCTTAAGGCATGGTGGCCGGAATGGATACCCTCAGAGGGCCTTCGGCATGCCATTCCTCTTCTCATGATTATCATTTTTCAATACACTCGGGGTCATAAGTTACCAGTGCGTGGCACCCGATTTGCTGAACGGCAACCTACAGCATCCAATGGGAAGAACTTGCTGTGGCAGATACTGTTAGTTGGATCAATCGTTATCTGGGTCTTGGTCAAGGGGTCATCCTTAACCCAAGGGAAATTAATCACGAGCATAATTGCTGCCATCCTCATGATGTCTTCAGTGATCATCATTGGTTACCTCGGCCAGCTTTCTTTAGCAAATCTTACGTTCGCTGGAGTCGCAGGCTATCTTTCTACTCGTCTAGCGGCTTCAGGCGAAAGCTACGGGTTCAGCCCATTTGTCCTTGATGGCCCAGGCTTCCCAGCACCCGTCGCGATGCTTTTCGGAGTGGCGATCGCAGTCCTCATCGGATTATTAATCGCCGCACCGGCAATACGCATACGTGGGCTACAACTTGCTGTTGTCACCTTGGCTGGAGCTGTCGCCGCAAATGAGCTCATAATGGCAAATGAGCCTCTGATAGGTAAAGGAGCACGCTCGAATTTATCTGTACCTCCGCCAAATTGGTTCGGGATCGATGTCACTGTTGACCCCTCAGTTAGTAGAGACCGAAGCACTTTAATCATTTTCTGTAGCATATGGCTTTTAATCGTCGTGTTAGGTGTCATTGGAATACGTAGAGGGACAACCGGTAGAAATTTTCTGGCTGTACGATCCAATGAACGAGCAGCTGCTGCCTGCGGAGTAGACGTGTCGGGAACCAAACTGCTTGGATTCGGCATTGGTTCTGCCGTAGCAGGGATTGCAGGTGTCCTTACCGCGTACCAGCAAACCATCTTGCAAATATCTAGCTGGGACGCTCTTGCCGGAATAACCAATGTCACGCTACTTTTCCTCGGAGGAGTAGCACATTTGGGAGGAGCATTAATCGGAGCGGCGATTACCCCGGGAGGTATATTGTCCGCAACGTCTAGCGAAGGACAAATCCTACGAAATGCGGCAGCTGGAGCAATAATGATCGCGGTAGCGATCTTTCGACCCGATGGATTGGTGTCACTCTTAACGATAGTCAAAGAACAGATTTCTAAAAGCGTTAATTTCGCAAAGAAATCCTTGTCACATATAATTTCCACGTCGAGTGGAGGAAACAATATCTAATGCCAAAATTTGCTAGAGAAAAAGTCGAAGCTTCACCTAACGCCATAGCCCTATCCGACCCACATTCTTCATACTCATGGTTAGAAGTCAACGAGATACTGAACCGCTGCGCAAATCATATTCTTGAAAGCGACTTAGGAGAGAAACGGCGAATTGCGGTTTTCGCTGAAAACGCAAGTGAAACAGCTTTCGCTCATCTCGGAGCACTATTAGGTGGAGCCTCCTCGGTACCAGTCAATTTTCATCTCACCGCAGAGGAAGCCGCATATATTCTAGATGATTCAGAAGCACGGATACTTTTCGTAGGTCCAGAAACAATGGAGCGAGGATTGATCGCCGCACAGCAAGCTGGAGTTAATAAGGTCATTGGGTGGAAATGCGAAGAGAACGCTAATCTCCTAGATTGGCACCATTGGCTTGAAATAGGAAACCCTGAAGATCCTCCAGATGCAGTGAAGCCGCTCCCAAATCTTTTGTATACCTCCGGTACAACTGGAAGGCCGAAGGGCACAGAGCTCCCACCAACTATGTTCGCAGGGGGTAATTCAATGAGTGAGCACATCGAAGGCTTAAAACTGAGCGCCTTCGCTGAATTTGGAACCCATTTGGTTGTCGGGCCCATGTACCACACTGGCCCCCTGTCAGGTATGCGACTTCTGACGCTTGGGATACCTTCGGTTATCCTCGGGCGATTTGACGCAGAAACGACACTAGCAGCTATCCATCAACACAAAACAGAAACTTCGGTGATGGTTCCTACACATTTCGTTCGTCTTTTAGGCCTTCCCGATGAGGTAAAACAGAAATACGATCTGTCATCTATGAAATTGGCTGCTCATACGGGCGCGAAATGCCCCATCGACGTTATGCGTTCAATGATTGAGTGGTGGGGACCAATTTTCCGTGATGCCTACGGTGCAAGCGAAGTGGGGACCGTTTGTGCTATCACAAGTGAAGAATGGCTCAATCATGAAGGGTCGGTTGGAAAAACGATCCCTCCTTTTTCTGCTCTAGTACTAGATGAAGATTCCAACGTTTTGCCCGCGAACACTGAAGGAAGGCTATTTTTCCGCGATGCGACAGGTCGAGGAATTATCTACCCGAATGATCCTGAGAAAACCGCTTCGGCGAACCCAGAACCAGGATTATTCACCCTCGGAGAGATCGGCTACGTAGATGAAGAGGGATATGTATTTATTACTGACCGCTTCAGCGATATGGTCGTATCCGGCGGGGTCAACATTTACCCTGCAGAAGCGGAACAGATCCTCATTGAGCACCCTGATGTCGCTGACGTGGCATGCATCGGCATACCTCATCCTGATTTGGGGGAAGAGCTAAAAGCGCTGATTATTCCGGCGAATCCGGAAGCTCCGCTTGATAGGGAAGACCTTTCGAATTGGCTACGAGAACGCTTAACCCACTACAAATGCCCCCGAAGCTACGAACTTGTTGAAGGTTTGCTCAGGAACACTATGGGCAAGATAAACAAAAGAAAATTGCGGGATGCCTACTTGGATGGCAAATTAGATTAAACGCCTGCAAGTCGCTGGCGAACACGAAATATCGATTGAAAGCAGAGGACGCGTGTCTCCACCAAATGTCCTAATAGATAACCCTCTAGAGATGGTACGACGCTTTACGCTAAATCGACCAGAAAAGCGGAACGCCCTAAATGACGGTATTCGCAAAGAACTTTTTGATGGCTTGAGAGACGGAGACCGAGACCGCTCAATTTCCGTAATGATTATTCGAGGTGCAGGTGAAGCCTTCTCTGCAGGGTATGACCTTGCGCAACCAAATCGAGATGTCGAAAGATCCATATCAAAGACAGACGGATGGTGGTCCAGACATGTTGTCAATAACTGGTTCGAAATTTGGGATATGTCAACTCCAGTTATCGCTCAAGTCCATGGGTGGTGTCTGGCAGGGGGATCCGAACTTGCAAATGCATGTGATTTAATTTATGTAGCAGAAGATGCCAAGATTGGATATCCACCCGTACGTCTCATGTCGCCGCCTGACATGCAATGGCAAACTTGGATGATGGGGCTTCGGAAAGGAATGGAAGCGCTCCTAACTGGAGACCACATGAGCGGGGTAGAAGCGGTTCAATCGGGAATGGCGAACCGGGCATTTCCGATAAAGAATTTAGACGATGAGGTTTTGAAGATCGCGGAACGGATAGTAAAAATCCCACTTGACCTCTTAGCACTCAACAAGAGGTCTGCACACCGAGCTATGGAAGCAGCGGGTATCCGTAATGGAATCCGATCCACTGCCGATATTCAAGCTCTTGGATTCCATCAACCCTCATCCAAAGAATATATGGGAAAGTTAGCCTCTAGGGATCTAAAACAGAGCCTCAGCGAACGAGACCGTGATTTTAAAGACTACAGGGAAACCTAAATATCTATTATCCGTTATCCGGTATCCGTAAAATTTGACAAAATCGTTACAATATCGCTCGACCTTTGTTTCTGAAAGAAAAGTCGATTAGATTTTTAATCCTCTGCGTATTGTGGCTCGTGCCCATGCCAGAGTACAAATTCTAACGAAAACGTTAGGAATCATAGGAGGGGGAGGACCCTTGA
>CAZMAW010000012.1:1489-73012 GCA_964564495.1 uncultured Candidatus Nemicrothrix sp. | reverse complement strand
ACTCTTGGCAGCCGAAAATGACGATACCCTTTTGGAACTATACAAGAACGGTATTGCTTGATTCTCTTTATGGAAGAAACCTAAAAAGGCCCCAATTGTCAGCAAAGCAGGTATATAAGACTAATCCCTTTCTAGTTTCATGCATATTGCGCCACATGAACTTACTAGAATGGAGATGTGAGAGGAATACTTAACTGCGCTGGGTATATCCCAAACAGGTATCTTGAAAGATCGTCCATACAGGAGTTCATGGGAAGTAACGTGCCTTCAGGAGTTCGAGCAGTAGCTTCCTATGATGAGGACACTGCAACTATGGGCGTCGAAGCAGCGAGAATTGCACTTCTCCCGCTTCGAGACCACGTGAAGCCAGCAGCTGTCTGGTTCTCCTCTTCGAATCCTCCCTACATGGATAAAACAAATGCAAATGTGATCCATGCCGCTCTTCATCTTGATAAAAGCACTTCAGCGTATGATTTTGGGGGAGCAGAGAAATCAGGAATTGGAGCGCTTAAATCAGCCCTAAGTTCTTCAGAGACTTTGCTTTTGGTTCAATCTGACGTCCGGTCAGGGTTGCCTTCTAGCGAAGATGAGATATACGGAGGGGATGCAGCTTCAGCGTTACTCATAGGTAGTGATGATGATGGTCCTCTCGTTGCCCGTTACCTTGGAGGATCTTCAGCTAGTGAAGAGTTTATAGATAGATGGAGGGATCCTTATGAGAGAAATACCAAAAGCTGGGAAGAGCGTTTCGTAGTTACGCGGTATCTTCGGCTAATAGATTCAGCTTGGGAGCAAGCCTTAGCAACAGCTGGCCTAGCTCCAGAAGATATCGATACCGTTGTTATTTCAGGATCTAATACCAGAGCGAAATCTCAGATTTCAAAAGCCCTCGGAGTTGAGAAAGCATGTGTAGATCTTTCTGAAAACGTTGGTATTGCTGGAGCAGCAGACGCAGCACTGCTACTGACACACGCATTGGAAACTTCAGAATCCGGAGAGACTCTAGCGCTCGTTGCCTTATCAGATGGAGTCGAGGTACTGATATTTGAAGCCGGAGAGCAAAAAAATCAAAATGCGGAAACAATTTTCTCACAAACTAATTCGCGAGACGAAATAAGTTACCAGCGATTCTTACAATGGAAGGGGAATCTTGAAGTTCAACCTCCAAACCGTCCAGCACCTTCGCGCATATCCGCTTCTGCAGCAGCAAGAGAATCTGAATGGAAACATGGTTTTGTTGCATCAAGGGGCGAACAGAGTGGATTAATTCATATGCCACCAGCCCGTGTGTCCGCCAGCTCGGAAGATCGAATAGATGCCATGGATCCTATTTCTATGGCAAATACTTCAGGGCATGTTGTTACCTATACCGTCGACCGGCTTGTTTACTCTGAAAGCCCTCCAGTTGTTTTTGCCGTTGTTGATTTTGTCGGTGGTGGCCGCATGCCTATCGAGGTAACTGATGTAGATTCAGAGAATGTTTCCATCGGCATGGAGGTAATACCAACATTTCGAAAGGTGTTTACCGCTGACGGGATTCATAATTATTTTTGGAAAGTCCGCCCTGCGCGCACATGAAGGGGAAATGAATGACTTCTAATGGAATAAAAGACAAGGTGGCGATTATCTCAATTGGGTGTACACCTTTTCGTGAACACTGGGATAAGAGCAGGGACGATTTAGTCATAGACGCAACTAAACAAACATTGGGTAATGTGAACCTTACAACTGGAGATATCGATGCCTACTGGATAGGCACAGCCCAGAGTGGGATGAGTGGGCTTACATTATCCATGCCTCTTAAGCTCGAAGGGAAGCCTGTAACAAGAGTAGAGAACTTCTGCGCTACTGGTTCAGAAGCTCTTCGACAGGCTTGTTATGCCGTAGCGAGTGGTGCGTACGATATTGCGATGGCTGTAGGCGTAGAGAAGGTCAAGGACAGCGGCTATCAGGGTCTCAATGCATTTCCATACCCCACTGCAGGTACCAATCGGACATTGACCGCTGCTGCAATGTATAGTCTTGTGCTCCCCGCATATGCAAAGAAGTATGGGGTGGACGAAGACGAATTACGCATGGTGGTTGCGAAAATTGCTGAGAAGAACCACTTCAATGGAGCTCGAAATCCGCTTGCACAATTCCGGCGGGAAATGAGCGCTGAAGCGATTTGTGATATGGCTGCAGTAGCTGGACGACTAAGTGTTTTTGATTGCGCCGGTGTCGCTGATGGTGCCGCGGCTGCCATCGTCGTACCGGCTGAGATGGCTTATGAATATACGGATTCCCCTCTATTTATCAAGGCGCTTTCGTTTGTATCCGGTAACGGCAGCGGATTAATGGACCCAGAATACGACTACACAACATTCCCAGAATGCGCTGCAGCTGCACAGGACGCTTATTTACAAGCTGGTGTATCAAATCCGAGGGAAGAGTTAGCTTTAGCAGAAGTCCATGACTGTTTTACCCCCACAGAATTGATCTTAATGGAGGATCTCGAATTCTCTGAAAGGGGAGAAGGCTGGAAAGATGTCCTCCGCGGCGACTTCGCTTTAGATGGTGTCCTACCCGTTAATACAGATGGAGGGTTGAAGAGTTTTGGTCACCCTGTCGGAGCTTCAGGAATCCGTATGCATTATGAATGTTGGCTTCAGCTCCGACGGGAAGCTTCTGATGAAAGACAAATTCCTGAAACTTCTAAGAATTTGGGGATGGTTCATAATTTGGGTGGATATCCCGGTGAGATGGTTAGTTTTGTTTCAATAATTGGTACAGAGAAAGGGTAAAGGAAGTTCTATGGCAGTAACAGAGGATCGAATTCCTTGGCATTTGCGTGGAAACTGGGCACCTGTCCACGATGAAATAACAGATACTGAACTACTGGTTGAAGGGGTGATTCCGCCACAACTTGAAGGTGTATATATACGCACTGGCCCGAACCCTAAATCTGGTACCTCCCCGCATTGGTTCACAGGCGACGGAATGGTTCATGGTGTGCGACTCTCGCAGGGGAACGCCGAATGGTATCGGAATAGATTTGTCCAGACGCTAAACATCACTGACCGAGAATCTACTGAGGCGATAGACATTGGTGATTTGTCGAGAGGCAGTGCCAATACACATGTTGTTGCACATTCAGGGAGAATCCTCTGCCTTGAAGAAGGGCATTGGCCGTGGCAGATTGATGGCGAACTCAATACCGTTGGGTACGAAAATTTTTCTGGGAACTTAAAGACATCGATGACGGCCCACCCAAAGATATGCCCCGAGACAGGTGAACTTTTTGCATTCAGTTATTTTTCATTTGAGCAACCATTCCTCACTTACTTTCGGATCAGTTCTAAAGGGGAATTGATTCAATCTGAAGGTATAGAGATTCCCAACATGGTTATGATGCACGATTTTAACGTGACCCGAAATTATGTGATTTTCATGGATTTGCCATTGGTTTTGGATCTTTCATTAGTGGAAACCGGAGTGCCATTTGGCTTTCACCCTTCCGCCGGAGCTCGCCTTGGAGTAATGCCAAGAAATGGAACAAATGCGGATGTACGTTGGTTCGAGATTGACCCGTGTTATGTTTTTCATCCCGTAAACGCTTATGACAAAGATGAAAAAATTGTTATTCATGTTTCACGCCAACCTGAGGCCTTTGGTTCAAGCTCAGATGACTACGCAGAAGTAGGACGACTTTGGCAGTGGACCATTGATTTGTCTTTGGGAACGGTAACCGAAGAACAAATTGATGATAGGCCAGGGGATTTTGGAAGAGTCGCAGACAAAGTTGTCGGTTTGGATGCGCGATTTGGATATTTGATGGCTATGGCAGGAGAAGGCAACAGCGAAGAACCAGTGTATGGTTCCGCCTTGTGGAAATATGACCTCCACACCGGTACCTGTTGGGAGCACCACCTCGGAGAGAATGTAAGAGGTGGAGAACCAGTCTTTGCTGCCGACCCGAATTCCAAGGGAGAAGACGAAGGATGGGTTATTGCAATCGTCCACAATGAAGGATCAAATTCTTCAAAGTTGATAATCGTGGATGCACAAGATTTTGAGGCTGAACCTGTCGCTGTCGTCCATCTTCCCAGAAGAGTCCCTTACGGCGCTCATGGAAGTTGGATTCCAGATTCTTCGCTTCTCTAGCTATTTTCTTCGAAATAATGGATCTCTTCGCTCGGCAGAAGCTTTGATACCTTCCTTCCAATCCTCGGTTTGGATTAGGCGAGCTTGCTCAGCTGCTTCATGGAGTGTTGCGGCTTCCACTCTGTCAGCTAAATCCCCTCTAAGTGTCTTTCGAATAGATTCAACGGCCAACGGCGCCGATTTTGCAATTTCTTGCGCAAAAGTGAGGGCGGTTTCTCGAAGCTGCTCAAGGGGAACCATCTGATCGCACAAGCCCATTCCCAGTGCCTCTTCACCCTTTACCCTTCTACCCGTAAAGAACATTTCTCTACTTGCTTGCTGGCCAACCAACTCAGGTAACGTCACGCTTAAGCCGAAACCCTGATGGAAACCAAGCCTTGCAAAGTTCGCACTAAATCGCGATTCTGGGGCAGCAATCCGAAAATCAGCGGTTAGAGCCAAACCCAGGCCCCCACCGATAGCAGCTCCTTGGATAACCGCAATGATTGGTTTGGTACATCGAAAGATTCTCACTGCACCTGCGTACAGGCCTAATGTATCGTTACCCTCAGAACCACCGGAGAAGTCTGCTCCAGCGCAGAAGTGTTTCCCCTGAGAACAGAGCACCGATACCCTCACTGCATCATCCTGATCTAGCTGAGCGAAGGTATCGGCTAGGCCGCTGATCAAATTGGTGCTGAAGAAATTATTAGGAGGTTTGCAGATTTCTACGGTAGCGACAAAGTCTTCTCCAACAGAAACTTGAATGTCTCCACTCATTTTAAATTCCGATCAAAAAGTCCATGGATGCGTTCCCAATGTCGCTCTGCTGCATCTTTGTTATAAATGTCTCCCCTATCGGGGAAAGCAAAGCCATGATGAACTCCCGGATAGAGTTCAACGCGACCATCCGCAGAAGAATTCTTCAATTCCTCTGAAACCTGTGTGACCATGTCAAGTGGAACGTAATCATCGAACTCAGCACAAGCAATATAAATTTCCCCACTGGTTTGGTTGAAGCCGAGATGTGGAGAATCAGATGCCTTGGCTACGAGTCGTACGCCATAGATCGAAGCCGCTGCCTTGACTCTCTCAGGGTATGCAGCGGCGACAGATAGAGCGAAAGGCCCGCTCATGCAGTACCCGACGCAGCCTACCCTCTGCTCATCTGCGTTCGTATCGGATTCAGCCAGCTCAATCATTGAGTGTGCATCTCGAACAACCATCCGGTTCCCGATACTAGACATCAATTCAAACATTTGGTCCCAATTGCTTCTCGTTTCAAAATCTAACTCGAAATGGTCAGTGGTCCTGTAATAGAGGTTTGGCAACATCACGTAATACCCTGTTGTAGCGATTCTCCTTGCCATATCATGCAGCTCCTCACGTTTCCCCGGGGCATCCATAAAAAAGAAAATGGTTGGGAACGGGCCTCCTTCCTCAGGAAATGTAACGAAAGTCTCCATCCGGCCTTCAGAAGTTTCCACTCCGACATGCTGCTCAATCATGTTGTGATCATAGATCCTCTGTAGGGAAAAGACTTCACCGGTACTAAAAAAGAAATTTGCTTCGAATCGCGCTATAAAGGCTATAGAGAAAGTAGAGGAGAGTAATGGTTGCTCTATCAGAAAAGACAGCACTAGTTACCGGCGCAGCATCTGGAATTGGTGAGGGGATAGCGATCAGACTAGCTGAATCAGGTGCCAACCTTGCGCTTTGTGACCTTCAAGAAACTATCCATGATGTGGCAGGAAGAATCGCTGAAGAGACCGGAGCTCAAATTCATGCCGATGTGGTAGATGTAAGAGACCCCGATCAGATCTTCGAATTTGTCGACGGGGCAAACTCCCATTTCTCCGGCTTGGATATTGTCATAGCTAACGCGGGGATTTGGCGTTCGACCGACCCAGTCGAAGACACCCAAGAGAAGACGGTCGCAGATTGGGACTTGCTCGTAGACACTAACTTGAAGGGAGTGTTCTTAACGGGGCGCGCGGCGATTCCTCACCTTGTAGCGAATGGTGGCGGTTTCATTCTCAATATCGCTACAGATCATATCTGCCCTCCACCCGGGTTCGCCACCGGTGGTGGAACCCTGATGGATGTTTATGACGCTTCAAAGTGGGGAATTAATGGCCTTACCCAAAGCTGGTCGAAACGATTAGTTGGAGACTCAATACGTGTAAACGCCTTCTGTATGGATGCAACCGACTCAGCGATGATCAGATACGCTTCATCAAAATTCAACCGCGAAATGTCAGAAGAAGTAATAAATACATGGATGAAACCCACCCAGATCGCTGATCTCATGCTAGAGCTATATGACGAAGGCCCTCAGGGCCGCTCAGGAGAGAATATAGGGATCTGGTTAAACCACCCAATTGAATTACCGCCTGCGAGAGAAGTCCTTCCTTCTCGCCATCCATAGGAAATTTCATGAAGGTAGGACTTTCTATAGGATCTGCTTCATTCGAATCAGACCCTTATATAGGAGCACAATCAATTATTGAGCGTGCCAGAGAAGCTAATCAAGTAGGACTAGATTTACTTTCACTTGGTGATCATCATTTAACACCAATCAACTACTTCCAGAATGTCCCCATGCTCGGCCGGCTCTTAGCGGAATGGGAGGCTGGTCCTGTTGGTTGCTTATTCCTTCTTCCTCTTTGGAGTCCAGTTTTGGTGGCAGAACAAGTTGGGACGTTGGCAGCGCTAACGAAAGCTACGTTTGTTGTCCAGACTGGTGTTGGTGACGGCGAAGAAACTTTCAAAGCTATGGGTGCTGCCATGAAAACAAGAGGCGCCGATCTGGAAAAGAAGATAGCAATAATCAAATCACTCTTTACAAAGAATGGAATAGGTGGCGACTCTGACCTTCAGGTCAACCCTGTTCCAACGCAGAAGATCGAATGGTGGATCGGAGCAAGCACCAGCAAGGAAGGGATTCGACGAGCAGCCCGAGTAGGCGACGCATGGTATGCAGCCCCATTCTTGAATGCTGCGAAAGCCGGAGAGCTATTAGAGTGCTACCTTGAGGCATGTGAAGGCCTCGATAAGAAACCTAGGCCGATTATTCGCAAAGATGTGATAGTCCTCAAAGATGGAAAGAAAGCAGAAGAACTTGGCGATCAACTGGTCGAAAAAGGCTATAGGGGCATGCAACGAGATGCTGTCATTGTCGGCAATCCGGAACAAGCAGCAGAACAATTGCGGCCTTACAAAGAACTTGGTTTTAGTGAAGTTACATGTCGGTGTATGACCATCCCTCAAAAAGAGGCTATAAAAACTATCAGCTTATTGGGAGAGGTTCGTTCGCTTATAAATAATTAGGTTCGAGGCCAGACCTTTGGGCAACGTTCATGGGTGAGAATGTCACCATTTGAAACTGTTTCATGATGGGGTTTTAATGGAGCCCCCTCGCGAATGAGGTAGCGAGCGTCATCTCCACAGTATCGAATCGATATTGCTCTCCGTGATTGATCTGCGGAGCGGTTCGCCGAAGCCCCGTGAAGGGTACGGGCATGATGGATAGTCAGGTCGCCAGGAGACAAAGTTGGGGCAGCAACGGCTTTAGAAGGTATTTGGGGAACTCGCTCTCCTTCAGTATTTGGTAGAGGCTCGTCTGAAACGAACCAGTTCGGTCGATATTGGGTCAGATCCTTGTGGGATCCTTTGACGAATCGAATGGCTCCGGTATCAGGTGAAGAGAAATCTAAGGGAACCCATACGGTGCAGATCTGTTCACCAGACACATGAAAATAAGAAAGATCCTGATGGAAAGCGGTCTCCTCTGCCGTGTTTGGTTCTTTGACCAGAACTGAATCTTCATAAAGCCACACAGAGTCGCTCTGGAGGATTTGGGCGACAATCTGAGGGATCACGGATGTACAGGCGAAGTCAGCAAACTCTTTGTCACCGATCCAATGATCGGTTCCAGCGACGAATCGTCCGGAGCTCTCTGATGAAGAAACATTCGGGTCGGAAAGAACACTATTCGGGGCGACGATGGAACCTAACTCTGAAAGGTCTGTGCTGTTACTTGAAATAGCCTTTGTAATTGGTTCTTCCATAGATAGGACTAGATTTGGGTTGATTACATCGCGGAGTACAACGAAACCATCGCTCCAGAAATTCTTTACTGATGAATCGTCTATGAGGATGTCAAAGTTCCTCATCGGGTATGCCTTTGATGATTCTGTTGTCGTAAAGTCGCCCTATTTCTGTGTTCGAAAGTTGAAGAATATCTGCGAGTATTTCTGTCGTGTGTTCTCCAAGACGCGGAGCCGGTAGTGGGGCTCGCCTGCCGATCCCTTGGAAGTCAAGAGGGCTGCTAGGCGTAAGATATTCCCCGATACCTTCTTGATTAATTGTTGCAAACATCGGATTAGATTCTGAGACACGTTTATCATTCTGTACGAGCTCTTTGAACGTTTGATACGGCCCCCAGCACACGCCAAGATCATCCCAAATTTTTTGTATTTCATCAAAACTCTTCTTCTGGCACCATGCTTCTACATGCGGGTGGATACGTTCCCGGACTTTGAAACGGTCACCTTCATTCCCAGATAAATCAAGTCCCTCTCGACTTGCGAGTTGTTCCATAGCTTCTGTCATTTCACATGCAGAGCACAAGGCTTGCCATTGTTTTTTGGTTATCGCAACGGCGATCACTTTTTTCCCGTCAGCCGTTGTGTAGTCCCGCCCTAGAGCCCCATAGAGTTCATTTCCGATACGTTCACGTTCAGACCCAAGGACTTGCGCCTCCGCGATATGTCCAAGGGCAGCAACAGCAGAAAGTGCAACATCACTTAGGGCCAGTTTGATAAATTGGCCTTCCCCTGTCCGATCTCTGTGGCGCCCTGCGGCGAGTAGGCCCATTGCTGCTGTCTGCCCACATACGATATCCCATGCCGGTAGAACATGGTTAATAACGCCGTCATACCCGTCTGGGCCTGTCACGGAGGGGTAGCCCATAGCCGAATTGACGGTGTAGTCAAGGGCGGTTGTTCCATCATGATTTCCAACGACGTTCAGCATGATTAGATCTTCGCGACTTGCGTTAAGGCTCTCATAAGATAGCCATCCCTTGGTAGGGAAGTTGGTCAGGAAATAGCCGGAATCCTCACCCGGAGCTCCGATTAGTTCTCTGAGAAGTTCTTGCCCTTCTTCAGACCGGAAATCGACCTGAATCGATTTTTTCCCCTTATTAAGTCCAGCCCAGTAAAGCGATAGTCCATCTTCGGTCAATGGCCATCGTTTATAGTCCAATCCACCACCAATTGGGTCAAATCGGATTACCTCAGCGCCAAGTTGCGCTAACGTCATCCCACCGGAAGGCGCAGCGACGAAAGCTGAACCCTCAATGACTCTCATGCCATCCAACGGTCCAGTCATTTGTCCCCCTCGTCTTCGATTCCAAGTGATTTCTTTAGAAACCTTAACTGTATTCGTAAAAGATTTTCAGCGACAGTTTCCTGCGGAGTCATATGGGTAACACCAGAAAGTGGAAGAACTTCATGCGGTTTTCCTGCCTCTAAAAGAGCTTGGGAAAGCTGAAACGTATGAGATGCAACAACGTTATCGTCAGCCAAGCCATGGATTAGAAGTAAGGGACTCTCTAACTTATGTGCCTCATTACACAGATTTGTGTTTTCGTAATTCTCAGGGGTTTCTAGCGGATGCCCAAGGTAACGCTCAGTGTAATGAGTGTCATACAGCTCCCAGTCTGTCACTGGAGCTCCTGCTACAGCAGCATGGAATATATCTGGCCTTCTCAGTACTGCTAGGGCGGCAAGGTAGCCGCCAAACGACCAGCCACGTATCCCCACTCGATCAAGATCAAGGCGTTCATAGATCTCCGCTGCGGCAGATAGTGCAGTAATCTGGTCTTCTAAAGCAGCAGTTGCGAGATCCCCGTAAACTTTTCTTTCAAATGCGGGTGATCGACCTGGTGTTCCCCGACCATCACTGACAATTACAGCAAAACCTTGATCTGCAAACCATTGGGAAACTCCAAAGAGGCCCTGAGCCCAACGCACTCGTTGCGCATGCGGGCCTCCATAAGGGTCAAGAAGAATCGGAATCGGCTTAGTGTCGTCATGGTTTTGAGGGAATAGAACCACAGATTCAAGTTTGTTCTCGCCCAGTTGATGGAAGTTTACGTTGAGAGAGATGTTTGGTTTTTCTGACAGATCTTGAATTTCAGAAATAGGGGAATCCCCTTCAAAGACTGTTGTTTTGACTCCATGAATATCCATATTTCGGGATTGGATCACTGTGATCACTCCATTAGAGACAGCGTCGTGGACTCCAGAGTCTTCAGTAAAGGCAGTTCTTTCCCCCTCGAAATCAAAGTGGATAATGTGTTGCTCCAATGGGCTTGTACTGACTGCAGCAAGCACTCCTTGTTCATTACAGTGAACTAGAGATCGTACTTGGAGATCATCACCTGATATTGGCTGATTATCTATCACCAGCGATCTTGCATTACCCCGATCCTCAACGGTAATGATCCGGTCCCCAATAATTTTTGGAGCTCCAGTAATGATCTCTACCCAGTGCTCATCGCTCCATCGGTATATTTCTTCGACTGACCCAGTATTTGAATCTACTCTTAAGATTCCTATGGACTTTTGATTTCTAGTTTGAACTATTACGTAGATTGATGATTCTTCAGTCCACTGGACATTTACAAGATATTCCCAAAAAGCTGACTGGCTCCAATCAATCGGAAGCACGGCTCCTTCTAGCGTGTACACCCCTAGTTTGACTTCCGGATTGTTGCTTCCTGCTTTTGGATACCGTAAGGACTTCGGAGAGGATTCTGGGTCAGATGAACTCAGAATATGCCAAGTAAGAACGCTGGAGTTGTCTACCTCCGTTACGAGAAGGCGATCTCCATGCGGCGACCACCAGTGACCCCTTCGTCGCCCCATCTCCTCTGCTGCAATGAAATCTGCAACACCATACGTTATGTTCGGATCCTCACTTCCTACGACTAGAAGGTCATTCCCAGAGGAATCGACATACCGTAAATCCCCATCCGATACATAAGAAATAAGATCACCATTTGGGTTTATTCGCGGATCAAACACGCTGCCTATGGTCTCAAAGTCGTTGATTTCTTTCGATTCTGCGTTGACAGCGTATAGTGTGCCTTCCGACGTAAAGGTGATAATGGAAGATTCGGCGCTAGAGCTGAAAGCAACAATTCCAGCTCCAACTTCTCGGGCGCGCTCTCTTCGCGACCGCTCTTCTTCAGAGATCTGATATTGTCCACCGAGGACCTTCAGGTGATGAGGGTCAGCGAGAACCGTTGAAGTTTGCGATTCGGGATCATGAATCCAAAGTTTGTTAGAGGGATCATTCCCTGAAGAAGATTGTAAGTAACTAACACTTTTCGTGTTCGACGCAATAGCGAATGATCGCGGTGCTCCAACCGTAAATCTTCGTGTTCTCGCGTGTTGTTGTGGGAAGGTCTCCATCTAAAACTTTCTGTTTCCTTCTTCCACGATATTCGCTACATATCTGTTCTTCACCATAGAATCCCAGTAATGACTTCAGAACATAAAAGCTACGAAGATCAATACCGAAAAGAAGCTAGAAAATGGCTCGCAGAGAATATTGACCCCATTGAAGAGAAGAAGCCGTTTACGACCCTTCATTGGATGCCCAGCCGTGAGAGAGAGAATCAGCATCATCTCGACTGCAAGAGGAGGCAAGGAAAGCTATATGCCGCTGGCTATGCCGGGGTGACAATCCCCACGGAATATGGCGGCCATGGGGGAGAGGCATGGATGCAAAGAGTCTTTAGAGAAGAAGCTGTTGGCTATCAAGTACATACTGGATTTTTCAATTCGATCATCTCGATGACCCTGCCCGCACTTCTCAAACATGGAACTGAAGAGCAGAAGAAAACCCATATTCCCTCGCTGATCAATGGGGAGGCAAGTTGGTGCCAGTTATTTAGCGAACCGGGTGCTGGAAGTGATCTTGCGGGTCTAGCTACACGTGCTGAACTTGATGGCGATGAATTCATCATCCACGGACAAAAAGTTTGGAATTCGGCGGCCATGTACGCCGACATGGGGATTCTGCTCGTTCGGACAAACCCCGAAGCCTACAAACATGAAGGGATAACTTTCCTTTTGTTCGATATGAGGCAGAGTGGAGTAGAAGTCCGTCCCCTCATTCAGGCGCATGGGGCAGGACATTTTGCTGAAGTCTTCCTTGACGGAGCGAAATGCCATATCTCAAATGTGCTCGGGGAAATCGATAAAGGATGGGGGCCGGCCAGAGTTGTTATGAGTAATGAGTCAGCGATGATTGGAGGAGCAAGCGGAGACAACCCTGAGCAGCTACTAGAACTTGTTCGTGGCCTAGGGAAAGTCACTGATCCCGTCTTAAGACAGAAACTCTCGGTCGTGTATACAAGAAATAAGCTTTTGAAACTCATGAGCGAAAGAATCTCTTCCGCAGTAAGAAAGGGTAAGACTCCACCGATCCACCCGTCCCTTGTAAAATTATATGTTGCGCACAATCGCAGGCTTGAAGGTGATCTTGCCCAACAAATCCTTGGTGCGGCCGGTGTGGCTGTTACACATAGGGCAAGTGAATGGGCAATGGAGGTCTTGCATTCTAGATACCCGATTTCGATAGGTGGAGGGACAGATGAGGTTCACCTCAACAATCTTGGTGAACAGGCACTAGGTTTGCCAAGAGATATTCGTGTTGACAGAGGGATTCCATGGAAGGACATACCGAAAGGATGAAGAGCGAAAAGCTGTATGCTCACATTCACTTTGACCAGACTCCGGACCCTGATGAAAGTACATCCAACCCAAACATCATCTCCACTGATTCGCTATCGGATCAAGCCCCGCTTATGGAATTACGCGGGACAACAGAATTGACACCGTTATTTCGAGGGATTACATGGTCAACTTCACCTGACCCCCTTGGAGACGTTGGTCTGTCAGTGCGCAAGATTGTTGCATGGCCTCAAGGAAGTAGAGGGAATTTAGGAAAATATCCGGGGCTAAAGCAAGTATCACTTGTTGGGAGGAAAGACACTCTTGATAGAAAGTCGTTCTATGTACATTACCTGAATCATGTCAACATAGCCCGAGAGCATCACGGAATGGAAAAGTACGCTCAGAACATAGACATCGAATATCTTTATGGTCCTCAACTAGAATCATCAGCAATCGATGGGATCAGTGAACTTTGGTTTGCTGATGAGTCTGATTGGTTTCATCGCTTTTACCTCCATGAGGACAGTCAGAGGGTTGTTCGTGAAGATACTCAAAATTTTATTGATTTTCAGACTACAAGCTCGATAATGGTTTCAGAGACGGGATTCAGGAGAATAGAAAAATGAAGTCACCGAAGAAAATCTCAGCAGATTTTGAACCTGAAATTCTTGACTTGATGTTTCGACGGTTAAAGGAAACTAAATGGCCTGACATCATTGGAGAGGATAGTTGGGAATACGGAGTACCAAGATCGTGGCTTCAAGATATGGTCGAGTTCTGGATCTCGGAATGGGATTGGCCAAAAGTATCAGATCAAATAAACCAATGGGATCATTACTTAACGGAAATAGATGGGATACCTATCCACTATCTTCATGCACCCGGCAAAGGCCCGAATCCGAAACCGATTATCTTAACTCATGGCTGGCCATGGACTTTTTGGGATTTTAAGGATGTCATCGGGCCATTGAGTGACCCTGAAAAATATGGGGGGAATCCTGAGGATAGCTTTGACGTCTACGTCCCGTCGCTTCCGGGTTTTACCTTCTCTACGCCTTTGCCTCAGCCGGAGGTTGATGTCAGTCGCGTCGCGGCCCTTTGGAATGAACTGATGACCGGAGTGCTAGGGTATGAAAAATTCTGCGCTCATGGAGGGGATTGGGGTGCCCTTGTCACAGCGCACTTATCTCACGCATATTCCGATGTACTAATCGGAGCTCACTTGAGCCTCAGTCTCATCCCAGGTGTTAATCGAAGGACTCTTCCAGATGAAGTTTGGGGAGAAGATGAGACTTGGAAGATAGAACGAAGCGCGGAGGCGGAGAGTACTATCCGGTCGCATGTTACGACTCATTTGCTGGATCCCCAGACACTTGCTTATGGTCTGACGGACTCTCCCGTAGCTACTGCTGCATGGATTTGGGAGCGGAGAAGGAATTGGAGTGATAATTCTGGTGACGTCGAAGAGTCTTTCTCTCGGGAACATCTATGCACCACAGCGGCACTGTACTGGTGCACAGGGTCAATAGGGTCATCACTGCGGATTTACCATGAACACTTTAAGAAGCCATGGCCTTTGGCTCATGATCGTATCCCTAGACTGGAAGCTCCGACGGCCTTCGCCGTATTTCCTAAAGACGTTGTGCACTTGCCCAGAAAAGTTTTAGAAGAGTATTGCGATTTGCGACGGTATACGGTGATGCCTCAGGGAGGACATTTTGCAGCGGCGGAAGAACCCGATCTGGTCACGAGAGACCTTCAGGAATTTTTCAGAGGGTTGACTTAGATACTGTCAAGGGCAGATGATGAAGCTTGCAAAAGTCCATCGATACGTAATTTAAATCCTCGAAGTTCATCTCCGATATCCTTATTTCCCATAGCTCCAGCAGTGAATCTAACGCGAACGCCCTCAATAATCGCCGCTAAGCGCCAGAATTGAAAAGCAATGTAGTAAGGAAGGTCAGAAAGGTCTCTCCCACTGGCTAAAGCGTATCTTTCCATGACTTCTTCCATGGTGAGATAGCCATCAGCTAAAGTTGGTGGTTCGTTCATGACGCTATTGTCATTTCCACTTTTCCCCCACCACATGAGCATCCCGCCGAGATCGGCTAGAACATCACCTAAAGTGCAGAGTTCCCAGTCAAGAACAGCGGCAATTTTGTTATCGTTTCCAATCATGCAGTTGTCTAGCCGGTAATCTCCATGCGTAATACCCGATCCAATTTGTTCAGGTTTCCCACTCTCTAATTTTGAATGCAGGTCAACAAATAGAGGGAGATCTCTATCAGACCCTTCATCTACTTGTCGTTTCCATCTCCGCAGTTGTCGACCAACATAATCCTCTTTTTTTCCTAAATCCCCAAGTCCGACTTCATCAGGGTTAACGGCATGAAGTTTGGCTAGGACGTCAACGAGTGACTCACTTTGAGTTCTTCGCTCTTGCGGTGAAAAGGCTTTGCTATCTTCGATATCTTTGACGATGTGCCCATCAACAAAGCCCATGACGAAAAACGGTGCCCCAGTAACTGAATCGTCATCGCACATTCCGACGACGCTGGGGACTGGAACGTTACTTCCTTGAAGGGCTGACATAATTCGATGTTCTCGCCCCATATCGTGAGCAGAGGCCAAAACATGTCCTGTTGGAGGCCGGCGCAATACCCATTTGTCCTCGTTTTCATCCGTTACGATGTACGTGAGGTTTGACCTTCCATGGGTTACCAGTTCAAACTTAATCTGGCCTTCTGCCGATGTCCGCTCTTTCAACCATCTCGTGACATTCTTTATATCGATTCCCGCTGGGCCGCCACTTGTCATGGCTGAAGCGTAGATCGGAAATGGTGGTAAGAACAATTCAGATTACGACGTCCCCGAAGATTTGAATGAACAAGTTTAATTTTCTGAACTTCTTTTTTGTGAACTCAATACAAGTCAATCCGCCTGTATTCTAGTTCAGTGTCTAGACCTCAGTTTCCTCCGCCCCCTTTACTAGATCCCGGATGGTACGCGGATCCGACAGGGCGTTATGAAGCTCGGTATTGGGACGGGTTGAAATGGACTGGGCATATCTCTCATTATGGGGCAACTGGTAATGACCCGATTCTTCGAGCTAAATTCGACCGGCTATGGATACGTTTAATCGGCAAGATTGTTTTGTGGGGGGTCGTTTTGGGTTTGCTCTTTTGGGTGGTAAAGACCTACTGGCCTGGAGGAGAAAGTAATGACGGTGAAAAGGGAGCGAGCGAATCAATTGACTTAGTATCTGAACTAGAACCAAACACCGGAGGAATAGTATGGGTTCTCAATGGGGTTCAAGCATGATTAGAGGTGGTTATTGTGACATCTGATAGGGTCAAGTTCCTTCTAGTCTTTATCTTTGGAGTCCTAGTAGCTATTACTGGCCTTCTATCATGGCAGAATTACGCTGAAGTTGATAAACCTGATGCAACTTTTGCGGAGATAGCTGAATCATCCGGAGATAGCGTTGATTCTATTCCGCTTGTTCCGGTAGATGAGGAAACCTTTGCGCAAAATGCGCCAGTAATTGTTAACGTTTCTTATACCCCAGAAGGTATTACCTTGAGTGGAACAGTTAATGCACAGCCTTTGGCTGATGCTCTTCTTCTAGCTTCGGAGCAACTTGTTCAAAATGGGAATGTGATAGAAAATTTTGAACTACTTCTTGGGGCAGAGAGAGCTGTGGTCCAGGTAGAAGTTTTCGGGGAGGTTATTGATGAAGATGAACGGTCGAGAGTCATTACGAAATATTTGAGTCTGGGGGTGAACGTTACAGATCAATTAATTATTCGAGGTTCAGATCGGACAGTCTTTGAAGTAATGCGAGATACGCCAGAATTAGGTCAGGTATATGATTTCTTTGAAGCCGCTGGTGTATTGGAAGATATATTGCCCCAAGGTCAAACTTTTACAGTTTTTGCCCCAACTGATACTGCTGTTGAAGCCTTAGATATAGCTGCATTGCAGGAATTTGCTGAGTTGGTTCAGTTAAATGAAATTCTTCAATTCCACATCGTGGAGGGGGCATTTGATTTCGCCGACTTAACTGAAGGAGCCATGTTGACAACCCTTCAAGGAGAGACACTCGCAATCTCTCGTACAGAAGATGGTCTTACAACTGTTGCAGGGGGAACGGTTCTTTCCGGTGATATTGAAGGGATAGATGGTGTGATCCATATAATCGACGTGGTTCTCATACCTGGAACGATCCAAACTGAAATCGCATTAAACCAAATTGTCGTCTTCGACCCAATCCTTTTCGCAGTGGGGAGTCCATTCCTTGCTGATAGTTCACGACCGATTCTTGAAGAAATCGCAACCATATTGATCAGTAATCCTGAGGGGAATCTAGAAGTCCAAGGCCATACGGACACTGATGGGAGTGAAGAGGTCAATCTAGATCTAAGTCAGAACCGGGCTGATACAGTGCGCGACTTTCTTATAGCTCAAGGAGTTGAACCAGAGAGAGTCACCGCTATAGGTTATGGAGAGACGAGATTAAAGATAGACCCAGAAGAGACCGCAGAAGATAGGGCGAGGAATCGAAGAATCGAGTTCAGGGTTAATTAGTAAGAAATCACTATAGAGAATCTATAGGGGGCATTCCAGGCCAATTCCCCCAAGCCCACAATATCCGTTTGGGTTTTTCCCTAGGTACTGCTGGTGATAGTCCTCGGCGTAAAAAAATTTTGACATACGATTTATTTCAGTTGTGATTTCCCCAAGTCCCGCATTTGTTAACTCTCTTTGGTATCTTTCCTCTGAAGCTATTGCTTGAGTTTGCTGTTCCTCGTTAAACCAGTAAATGCCACTTCGGTACTGAGTCCCTACATCGTTCCCTTGGCGCATTCCTTGGGTTGGGTCGTGACTTTCCCAAAAAGTTTTCAAAAGTTGTGGGTATGAAATCGCCAACGGGTTAAATATGACTAGTACGACCTCATTATGACCTGTCATACCGGAACACACTTCTTGGTATGTGGGGTTGGGGGTAAATCCCCCTGAGTACCCTACAGCGGTGCTTGAGACCCCATCCAGCTGCCAGAAGATACGTTCAGCACCCCAAAAACATCCGAGTCCAAATATTGCCTGATCATTTCCCTCTGGGAATGGAGGAGCAATTGAGGTTTCAAGAACAAAATGGTGATCGGGAGTAAGAATAGGGTTCTCACGTCCAGGGAGGGCTGATTCTTCGTCAGGTAGTTGAAGGTCGAAAGGGCTGCGTACATTCATTGCGGGTTACGTCGTAGTTAATAAGCCATTGTCAAGCACGACTCGATCCGATGCGAAAGTTTTGAACTTCGCCTGTTGCCCGTCGACCCAGATATGGACTTCGAGTTCTTCTCCGGGTATTACAGGAGAGCTAAATCGTCCTTCCATTGAGCGGAATTTTTCTGGGTTGCTGCCGCAGACTGCATGCAGTAGCGCCCGGCCCGTAAATCCATACGTACACAATCCATGAAGAATGGGTGTGGGGAATCCTCCAAGTGCGGCGAACGAAGGGTCTGAGTGCAGAGGGTTTCTGTCCCCGTTGAGTCTGTATAGAAGAGCCTGATCGGTTCGAGTGGGATATGAGACTATATGGTCAGCATCTCGATCAGGGAATTCAAATTTTTCGCTTGGTCCGCGATCTCCACCCCACCCTCCTTCACCTCGGAAGAAAAGTTTGCTGATATTTGTAAACATTTTTTCTCCGTCACTGCTGTCAGTCGCAGTAGTTTCGAGGATGACCAAGGCTGCCTTTTCTTTGTCGTAGATATTTGAAATCTTGCTAGTAGAGCGAACTGTCGCGCTTGTCGGTAGAGGCTTGTGGAGAATCACTTCTTGTTCGCCGTGGACCATCTTTGAATAGTTGACCTCTCCTAGGTGGCTAAGCGGTCCTCTTCCTCCGGTTGCGCCAAGGACGACGGACATCGTTGGAAAAGCTTTTTGAGTCACTTCGTTGGTATTTTCTGTGGTGAATTCAAGTTCAAAGCCCGTGGGATCTGTAGCTCCCGCCCCAACACCAAGACTATACAGAAGACAATCCTTTGAATCCCAAGAACTTTCATGCGGTTCGGTTTCAATTCCAACAGCGTCAAGGTTTATAGGCATAGTTACTCCTCAATGTTGACCCCATCATACTTTGCGAGACTGATGCAATCTCACGCATGAACATATTTTCTTTGAGGATCAGGGCTTCTTGAAGGCGAGTTTAGAGATCTTATGTGATTTTTCCTTAAACAGGATGAGATCAGCTCGAGATTTCAATGGGAGAATGTTTTCCTGAAGATTTGCGGAGTTAATCAAGTCCCAAATCTGACTCGCTTCTTCTCTGGCATCCTGCTCTGAAAGGTGTACATACCGATTAAAGAAAGATTCCTCACTTCCTTCCGCCTCCTTGCACAGATTCCAAAATCGGGAAATGTACCACTGCTTGATATCTTCTTCGTCTGCATCTAGAAAGATACAGAAGTCGATGAAGTCCCGAATCGAAGGGTGGTTGCCTTCAGCCAGCGTTTCGGGGTGATCCTGGAGCAGATTAAGTCCCTCGAGAATGAGTATGTCAGGGTTTTTCACAATTTTTTTTGTATCCGTTACATCGTAAATTGTGTGAGAATATGTGGGTGCCCGATATTCTCCCGGTGAGTGCTTCACAGATGAAAGAAATGAAACGATGCTCTTATAGTCGTAGCTTTCAGGAAATCCCTTGCGGTGCATTATGCCTAACTCTTGGAGCTGTTGATTTGGGAAAAGGAACCCATCGGTTGACACAATGTCGACCATGAGACCTCTTCCTGAAGTTTGGAATAGCGATTCAAGGATTATTGAAACAGATGACTTTCCTACTGCAACGCCCCCTGTGACCCCGAGAATGAAAGGACCTGATGCTGCTTCATTCTGAATGGGATCTTGAAAATTGTCCCTTCCCAAAATCGTACTAACCAGAGGAGCGTAGACACCTTCCATCTCTTCATGTGACATTGGCAAATTCTTGGGCAGGGGATTGTGGTTCATTGAGGTGGGAGCAGCCTCAGTGTCCCATTTTTCTCTGCTGATCGATTCAAAATCCTTGTCCAAATTGCCCACAACAATAGTTTGGCGGGTTTTTTGACGATTTGGACTGCATGGAGCACTTTCTCATATATTTCCTTTCCGGCTGATCCAATTTTCATAAATAGAATGGTGGTCGACATTTAACCTGATTTGGGACAAACTAAAGGGTATGAAGGCAGTGCAGGTCATTCATGGGGCTATCCACGTCAATGATGTTTCGGAGCCGCGTGGGGAAGGAATAACTGTTGATGTTAGATCTGTAGGGATATGCGGTTCTGACCTACATTTAATTGATTCAGGGATGATGGCAGTAACACCGGGCCATGAAATTTCCGGAGTCACTAGTGATGGTACTGAAGTCGCCATTGAACCGATGCTTTCCTGTGGACAATGCAAATATTGTTTAGAGGGAGAGGAGCCGTATTGTGATGATTCACTCCCGCGCACATTTGGTATCGGAATCAATGGGGGGATGGCAGAGAGAATAAACGTTCCCGAGCGCTTTCTGGTCCCTCTGGACCCCCGAGTGACTATCGGGGATGCTTTTTTGACTGAACCATTGGCGGTAGCTGTTAGAAGCCTTGGGAGAGTTGGGGTTACTAAAGGTGATCGTGTTTGTGTCATTGGAGCAGGAACCATAGGACTTTGTTGTGTCGCAGTAGCTGTGTTTATGGGGGCGACGGTTGAACTCGAATCGCGCCACTCTCACCAGCTTGAAGCTGGCATTCGACTTGGTGCTACTGAGTCTTCTGATCAACCTGCCCAGATCGTCATTGAAGCTGCCGGAACTAGTAGTGCCCTTTCACGGGCAGTGGAGAAATGCCGGAAGGGTGGTGTCGTGGCGATACCGTCTACCTATTGGGATCCAGTTGAGATTCCGGCGCTGACAATGGGGATGAAGGAAGTTTCACTGGTTCCTTCGATTACTTATGGGCACACGACTGGTCCAAGGGATTTTGATTTGGCGATGTCAGTTCTTGCCGGCTCTCCAGAATTGGGGAAATCATTAGTGACGCATCGATATCCACTTGATGGTGCTCCAGAGGCATTCGAGAAGGCTCGAGATCGACGCAATGGGGTTATAAAGGTTGCAATAGATGTTGGGGCGTAAATCAAAAAGCAAACTATCGATTAAAGAGATATGTCTATCTTAAGTATTCATCAGCGAGATAGTGACAAATCGGGTTCTAGGTCATAAGTTACTGAGTATGTCATCTCTTTGGAGTAGAAGTAAATGACAGCAATTGATGTTCAATCTCCCCCCTCTGTTCGTCCGTGGTGGATGGAGAATGCTGGATGTCAAGGTAAGTCTCGCCTTTTTTTCCCACCGCCTGGTGAGCGACCTGCAGCTCGGGAACGCCGTGAAACGCGTGCTCGGAAGATCTGCTTGGAGTGCAATGTACTCCACCAGTGTCAAGATTATGCCCGAACTCAGAGGGAACTTGGGTTTTGGGGTGGAGAGTCTGAAATTGAACGCGCAGAAGCTGGATATGCACCTACAACTCCAGTAATTGGATTACGTCGTCACCGGACTGCAACGAATAGTTAACCCGCACTAGACTTTCCTCAATGTGTAATTCGCGTTGTGTTGGGCCGGAGTAGGAAATACGAATGAATCCGAGGCCGGTAGAGATTCAGTCTACTGATGGCGTTCGAGTCACCGCCCATGATTATGGTGGAGAAGGTCCACCAATTATCTTCTGTCATGCCACGGGGTTCCATGGAAGGTATTGGGATCTTGTCTGTGCTGCATTGTGGGAGAACTTCCACTGCGTTTCTTTGGATTTCCGAGGGCATGGAAATACCCAAACTCCGACAGGAACTTCCATGCATTGGTCTGGGATGGGGGAGGACCTTCTTGCGGTGGTTGACCATTTCAATTTTCAAAAAGTTTTCGGTGTTGGACATAGTATGGGAGGCACTAGCCTTCTCCTGGCAGAACGCAAGCGCCAGCAAACTTTTGAATCATTATGGTTATTTGAACCGATAGTAATACCCTCGGGCCCGCTCGCAGAAAAATTATCGAGGGGGAACGATCTAGCTGTTTCTGCCCGCAAACGAAGGGAACAGTTCCCATCCCGTGAACAGGCGTACCTTCGGTATTCTTCTCGCCCGCCTTTCTCTAGTGTTAATTCAGATGCGTTGCGGTCTTATGTTGATTACGCGTTTGCAGATCAAGAAGGGGGAGGTGTTATCTTAAAGTGCCGTGGTGAGACTGAAGCGCAAGTTTTTGAGAACTCAGCAACTGGCCTTTTCGATTCACTTCCATCGGTTATGGCTGTTTCAAAAGTGGTAGGGAGTAGTGACCAGGAGGGACCCGCATTAATTGCACCAGATATTGCCAGAGCGCTACCAAATAGCACGTATGAGTTATTTTCTGGGCTAACGCATTTTGCGCCAATGGAAGACCCAGAAAGAGTTGCTGAGTCGATACGAAGATTCTTTAATTAATGCTGATTCTCTGCTCCTTCAGATAGCGTCGAAGGTGTGGATGCAAGAAATTGGTTAGGTCTAGAACCTTCGCATAACCCTCATCGATGGCATCTTCCCGTGTCTCGGGGTATATCTACTGGGCATCGGGCAATGTTTGGAGGGAGCGGCTTGGGCGCTGCTATAGCTGCGATGGAAGGTACAAGTGGTCGACCGCTAGTTTGGGCAACTGCACAGTATTTGTCATTTGCGCAAGTAGGTACAATTGTCGACATAGATGTGACGCTCGCCGTTCATGGCCAAAAGACCACCCAAGCCAGAGCCGTTGGGCATGTTGGTGGAACGGAAATCATTACAGTTAATGCTGCCCTTGGATCACGGACGTTTCCACAAGACACTACGTATGGGAGCCCTCCAGACGTCGAGCAACCAGATCAGTGTCCGCTTAGGGAACGATTTTCCGATGTCCATGATTCTCTTGATTCTCGTATTGAACAGAGATGGGCATTGCCGGCAGGGGCTAAAGAACCTGCTGAACTTGAACCTGGGCGCATAGCTGTGTGGAGCAGAATGCCAGAGTTGCTTGAACCTTCTGCCGCGTCTTTTGCAGTTTTAGGGGATTATGTGCCGATGGGAATTAGTTTCACTCAAAATGGGCAGGCTGGGTCAACAAGTTTAGATAACACTCTTCGTGTCATTCAGGCTGTTCCAAGCGAGTGGTATTTGTTAGATATCCGTGTTGACGCGATATCAAATGGGTTTGGCCATGGGGTTATACATATTTGGTCCATTGAAGGAGAGTTGTGTGCAATAGGGAGCCAATCCTGTATTGTTCGAAGTCGTAAGCTCGGAGAGCATTCTCCCCCAAAGAGGCTCGTGGAAGCTACAGATCAGTCTTCCCCTTCTTTGGGGATTCAATAGTCTTTCTTTTTTTATCGAAGGATTATCAGTTTCTAGTGTTAGATTGTCTCACGGTACATTGTTGGGTTTCTTTTTCCCTTTGGCTGTTTCCCTCGTTCATCTACTATGTCGTAGTGGAGAGCTAATTCAGCGGTGGTGAGGACTTGTCCATTTCTTGAGTGCCGATCCGGGTCATTCGCTAGAGCAGCGATAACGCGCCCTGTATATAGTGGCGTTTCAGAGTTCTCTTGATCAAGCTCAATGTCACCCTTTTCGATACTTTCTAGAATGAATTCTGTAAGTACTTGACTTGGCCAAAGTCCTACAACACACAAACCGTCCTCTTTACCTTCGACGGCAAAATCTCTCGTCAGTCTATCCGTTCCCATTTTGGCAATCCCGTAACTCGTACTTAAGGCATAGCGCTCAGATCCACTTGATGAGATATTCACGACAAAGCGAAGACTATCGGTTTGTTCCATCATTAACCTGACAGCACAAACGCTTGATACATAAGCGGAGCGTAGACCGATACCAACTTGATCATCCCAGATTTGAATTGGGTGCTCCCAAAATTTTCCACCCCAAACGGGGGGGTCAGGGATTTTGAAAGCGTTGTTCACATGGATATCAAGTCTCCCTTGTGACTCGCGAACATTCTCGAATAGTTCCTCTATCTGGTGATCGTCACCAAGGTCAGTTGCAACTGGAATTCCTATTCCACCTGCATTATTGACAAGTTCTGCGGTAGTTTCAATGGTTAATGGACCAGTTCCTGAGGATCTACCTGTGATATAGACCGTGGCTCCCATTTCACCTAAGCCGACAGCGATACCTCGACCTATGCCCCGGCTGGACCCTGTTACTACGGCTACTTTTCCCTCTAGAGTTTGACTACTCATCTTCCCCCAAGTTAGTTAATGTCCTGTCGTTCATAAGAGTAACCCCTAGCTAGAGGTTGTTGGCAATTTGTTCTGATTCTGCGTCCGAGTAGATAGTCCCCAATAGCAACATTCATGTATTGGAGTATCCATCCTGTAGAAATAGCCGCTATGAGTGTTCCGGGTCCAAAGGCACCCCCTAACGAGATGCCTGCTGCAAGAACGATCAGCTCCCAAATAAGTCGAACAATTTGAGGGTGCCAGCCATGAATTTCTGAAACTCTATGGCATATGGACTCATATGCTCCCATTCCAATACCCGCGCTCGCTGCTACACCTACTCCTGTCGCTATTGTGAAGAGTCCGATCATGAAATAAAGCAATTGTGCGAAGGCATTGTGAGGCTCTGGCAATACTGAAAATGAAAATATAAAGGTTGTAGACACTGAGAGAGGTACCACAACTGTACCAATCCCGATTTTTGAACGGGTTAATCCCATTACGACGAATAGGGCCGCGAGAAGCCCAAATGATGCTCCAGCAATTGTAATCCCCGTCTGTTTACTTAAGCCGGTTAGTAGTACGTCAGTGGTTGTTGCCCCTAAGTTCGCCATAATCACCATTGTCGCTCCGAGGGAAATAATGAACCCTCCAGCCATGTTTAAAAGGACCTGTGCAGTAACCGTTGAGACATGGAACTTTGTCACGGCAGAGAAGTTAATCCGTCTTCCCAGACCGAAATTGAAAATGTTATTACGGGTCTTCGTGAGGAATCTACGAAACGCAGGGAATGTTGCACCCATGTAGAGCCGTATTTGAAAGATTCTGTATTGCCTAAACAAGGCTGCTGAAAGTTTTCGCATCAATAGATTATGACGTTAGTTATTGATGGCTGCGAATGATTTTTTTCAATCCAACTAACTCGCTGCGCGTGAGAGTGCTTCCTCTAGGATATTCCGCGCGATAGTGGGTGATTTACCAAGAAGCGTATTGAATTCACTTCTTGTCATAGCCAAAAGGGTAGAGTCTTTTGCAACTCGGACAGTAGCCCCGCGTGGTTCATTCAGGATAACTGCTCTTTCACCCACGACGGATCCAGGAGAAGCTGAAGCGATAAGTTCGCCGTCACGCTCTATCAAAAGTTGACCTTTAACGAGCAGTAGGACCTCGTTCCCAAATGCTCCTTCCCTCATTAGGACACTTCCTTCTTTCACATCGATTCTGGTACTTAATCTACTTAAGACTTCTAATTCATCAGTGCTTGCACTTTCAGCAAATGCGAAATCACGGTACTGAAGGTAATGCGGTTCTTTTTTAAACATCTTATTTCCTCTACGCTCTGGTTCTTTATTGGACATCTAGAGATAAATTTTTAGCTCTAATTCAATTCTGCTCCATTTCTTCCGAAAATAAGCAAGGAAGATGCGTGTCTTTCGTCACTTGTGATCGAAGTCACATAACTTGCTCACATGAGTTTTGAAGGGCTTGATCAAGGAAAGCTAACTTCTTAAACACACCACTGTTCGGCACGCAATCGCCTATTGTTGAAGCATGGATGAAGGCATAATGGATTTCGTTGACCGCAGCAGCCTTGCTACTCATCAGGATTGGCTAGAGGCGGTAAAACAGGTTTTGGGTGACAGTGAGTTTGATGAAATACTGGTTTCGGATCTTCCCGGCGGACTTCGAGTCAAACCTTTATACACGTATGACGATCAAACTGGCGAGTCGGATTCTCCCGGTTATATATCTCCTCCAAGTCTCGGTATGGGAAGGCGGGCATCAAATATTTCCGGACTTCTTAAGGGGTGGGAAATTCGACAAAACCACTGGTTAACCATTCCTACAGAGACAAATCGGGCGATATTGACGGATTTAGAGAGGGGAGTTAACAGTATCGAATTGATAATGGGAGACGCCGACCCGATAGAACTGTCAGGAGCCTTGTCAGGCGTTTTGCTGGACGTCGCTACTATTGCCCCTATCGGACCAGACGATAATGAGGAGGTCGCAAGAAACTTTCTCACATACGCGAGCAGCAGGAAGGTCGGAAACTCTGAGCTTCTTGCAGATTTAAGCTGTGACCCTATAGGTCGATTCGCTACCCAAGGTGAGATTAAAGATGGAATAAATGAATCACTTACTCGAGTTGGAAATTTAGCTGCCCATGTTGCTCAGGAATACCAACGTGTTTCAACCATTCGAGTAGACGGAGCACCGTATGCCCATGCTGGAGCTGACCCCGTGACGGAGTTAGCAGCAATGGCATCCACGGGAATAACGTATTTACGAGCGTTGAGTGATGCGGGTATTGAGATTGAAGATGCCTTTCGTCAGATACTTCTAGTGGTTACAGTTGGAACTGATCAGTTCCTTGACATAGCAAAAATTCGAGCTTTCCGAGAGATTTGGAAATGTATCGGCGAATCTTGTGGTGTTGATGAGGTTCCAGCAAGAATTCAGGCATCTACCTCGCGATCTGTCATTTCAAAGGTAGACCCTTGGGTTAATCTCCTCCGAACAACTGTAGGGTGCTTTGCTGCAGCCATAGGAGGAGCAGATATTGTTACGGTCGCTCCCTTTGACAGTGGTCTCGGCATTCCGGATGACTTCGGTATGAGGTTGGCGCGTAATACCCATTTGGTATTAATGGAAGAAGCAAATATCCATCGTGTTATCGACCCCGTTGGGGGGTCATGGTATGTCGAATCCCTAACGGATCAACTTTCCGAGTCGGCATGGGAAAGGTTTCAAGATATTGAAAAAAATGGGGGCATTCTGAATGATCTCAGAGACGGGGTTTTACAATCGTACATTCACGCAGCGAGATCAGAGGCTCAACAGAGAATTTCGGCTGGAGACCAAATTCTGGTAGGAGTGAACCAGTTCACCACACAAGAAGAGGAACTCTTGCACCGAGCTCTATACCCCGAAATGACTAGTGGAAATGCCTCACGGGAAAAGGTCGAACCACTTCCTCTCTTTCGTATGACTGAAAGATTCGAGTAGCTCGTGAGGCGGATAAACCATTGCAGAAAAGGCATATTATGATTCCAGATTTTTCCTCGATCTCATTTCGCCCGGATATAGAATCTCGAAGAAGTTTCCCAGAATGGGAGCAAGCCTATGAAGCGGAAACCGGTTTGAAAGTCTCTGACCAGATTTGGGAGACGCCAGAGGGCATTCCAGTCCGTCCGCTCTACGATACACACGACAGGAATTTACTTGGTTTCCCTGACTCATATCCCGGTTTCGTACCTTACCTACGCGGTCCATACCCAACAATGTATGTGAATCAACCTTGGACAATTCGCCAATATGCAGGGTTCTCAACGGCAGAGGAATCGAATGCGTTTTATCGTAGGAACCTTGCAGCCGGCCAAAAAGGGCTCTCTATCGCATTTGATTTAGCTACACACCGAGGCTACGACTCTGACAATCAGAGAGTAAGTGGAGATGTAGGAATGGCAGGAGTAGCCATCGATTCAATCATCGATATGCGTCAGCTATTTGCAGGTATTCCCCTAGACAAGATGAGCGTATCGATGACTATGAACGGTGCAGTTCTCCCCGTGCTTGCTCTCTATGTTGTTGCTGCAGAAGAGCAGGGCGTCGAGCCGCACCAGCTCGCAGGAACGATCCAGAACGACATTCTCAAAGAGTTTATGGTGAGGAACACTTTCATTTATCCCCCTAAACCATCAATGAAAATTATTTCAGATATTATCGCTTTCACTTCTCAAGAAATGCCAAAATTTAACTCAGTATCAATTTCTGGCTATCACATGCAAGAGGCAGGTGCCACACTTGACCTTGAGTTGGCGTATACGCTTGCCGATGGAATTGAGTATATTCGTGCAGGCCTAAATGCGGGATTGGATATCGATCAATTTGCTCCGCGTTTGAGCTTTTTTTGGTGCATAGGTATGAACTTCTTCATGGAGGTGGCAAAATTGCGAGCTGGGCGCTTGTTATGGGCGAAGTTGGTGGAGAAATTTGAACCGAAAAACCCTAAATCACTTTCCCTACGGACTCACAGCCAAACATCAGGATGGAGTTTAGCTGCGCAGGATGTTTACACGAACGTTATGAGAACATGTTTAGAAGCTATGGCTGCAACACAAGGGCACACGCAGTCGCTGCACACTAACTCATTTGACGAAGCTTTGGCGCTACCATCTGACTTCAGTGCCAGAATTGCGAGGAATACCCAACTCTTCCTTCAGCATGAGTCTGGTACATGCAGAGTTGTCGACCCTTGGGGTGGGTCTTACTATGTTGAACGTTTAACTCATGATTTAGCTCAACGTGCATGGACCCATATCCAAGAAATTGAAGAAGCGGGTGGAATGGCGGCTGCTATTGAATTGGGTATCCCCAAGCTTCGTATCGAAGAGGCAGCAGCACGAACTCAAGCCCGAATTGATTCAGGCGTTCAGCCAGTTATAGGTGTCAACAAATTCCGGTTAGACCAAGAAGAGCAAGTAGATCTCCTAAAAGTTGATAATGCCGGAGTCCGAAAATCTCAGATCGACAAGCTCAAAAGACTAAAAAGTGAGCGCGATGAACCCCGGTGCCTTGAAGCGTTGGATTTACTAGCGAATGCAGCGGAGTTAGGAAGTGGAAATCTTCTATCATTATCAATTGATGCTGCAAGACACAATGCAACAGTCGGAGAGATGAGTGAAGCACTTGAAAGGGTGTACGGTCGACACAGGTCACAAATACGGACTATTTCGGGAGTGTATAGAAATGAAGTGGGGAAGAAGAGCGAAGTGATAGAAGAAGTGCGAATGGCTACTGATGCCTTTGATCAGAAATATGGGAGAAGACCAAGGATACTTGTTGCCAAAATAGGACAAGATGGACATGATCGAGGCCAAAAGGTTATTTCAACTGCTTTTGCAGATTTAGGGTTTGATGTGGATGTAGGACCACTTTTTCAGACTCCTGCGGAAGCTGCCCAACAAGCTGTCGAAGCGGATGTTCATGTTTTGGGAGTTTCTTCACTCGCTGCTGGGCATTTGTCACTCATCCCTGAGCTTAGGTCTGCTTTAGAGGAGCTTGGACGAGGGGATATCCTGATTGTTGTCGGGGGTGTTATACCTCCTCAAGACTATGAAGAGCTCTACGAAGCTGGAGCGGCCGCTATTTACCCTCCCGGTACTGTTATTGCTGATGCAGCGATGGAACTGCTTGACAAGATCGGTTGATGCAAGTGGAAACGTCCGAACTCGACCTTATTACCGCCGGGGTGTTATCTGGTGACAGAACATGGATTGGGAGAGCGATCACACTCGTTGAAAGCCGGAATAACGATGATTTGGAGCAAGCTAGCGCATTGCTTGAAATGCTCTTGCCGTACTCTGGCTCTTCAAGCCGAATCGGAGTAACAGGTGCACCAGGTGTTGGAAAAAGTACGTTTATCGATGAATTAGGAACTCGTTTGACCGAGAAGGGTCATCAAGTTGCTGTTCTTGCTGTCGACCCCTCAAGTTCAATATCTGGCGGGTCTATCCTTGGAGACAAGACACGCATGGATCGACTTTCATCAGATCAACGTGCCTTCATCCGTCCTTCGCCTACTTCAGGTCTACTAGGGGGAGTAGCAAAGAACACCAGAGAGACCATTGTTGTACTTGAAGCAGCGGGGTTTGATGTTGTTCTTGTGGAAACGGTCGGAGTTGGCCAGAGCGAGTCCCAAGTAGCGGAGATGGTGGATTTCTTCCTTGTTCTTCTTCTGCCAGGTGCTGGTGATGCCTTACAAGGTATTAAGAAAGGAGTTTTGGAAATTGCTGATCTACTGGCCGTTAACAAGGCGGATGGAGAAAATGAATTAAGAGCAAGGCAAGCTGCCCGAGAATACCAGTCGGCTACTGAACTTCTAACTCCAACGAATCCGAATTGGACTCCTCCCGTACTGACATGTTCCGGTTTAACTGGTCAAGGCGTTGAAGCCCTCTGGGAAAAAATTACTGATTATCAAAGTGTCATGGTTGCTACTGGGGATTGGGATTCACGCCGGTCTAGTCAGCAGGTTAGGTGGATGTGGTCATTGGTGGAAGATCGCCTTATCCATCGATTACGAGATAATCCGAAAATAGCTGAATCTATAGAAAATCTTGAGAAATCCGTGTATTCCGGCTCGGTGACTCCACTTGTTGCTGCAGATAGAGTTCTCGCATCTTTCAGCGAAATAGAATAAGTAGCGCATAGATATCCAAGCCCGGCGCCCTCAGGCGCCGGGCTTGTCTGATCCAGTTGGGGGACTGGAGATTTTTAGAAATCTTCGTCAAAAGCGACGTCTCCTTCGACGCCTACTTGATACGAAGTAACGGTCTTCTCAAAGAAATTAGTTAGTTCCTGAACATCTTGGAGGGCCATGAAATCAAATGGATTTTTGGAACGGTATATGGGCTCAAGCCCGAGCTGCATTAACCGCTGGTCTGCGACAAATTGAAGGTACTCTCTTGTGTCCTTCAGGCTCATACCGTTAACACCACCACCTAAAACATCTTCTGCAAATGTCATTTCACATTCGACAGCTTCTTGGAGCATGTTTCGAATATCTTCCATGAGTTGGTTGGTCCATAATTCTGGTTGTTCTTTACGGGCGGTATTTACCACTTCGAAGGCGAAGTTCATGTGGCAGCTTTCATCTCGGAAAACCCAATTTGTACCTGCCGCAAGTCCGTTAAGTAGTCCTTTGCTCCGAAGAAAATACACATAGGCAAACGCGGCGAAGAAGAATAATCCTTCAATGCAAGCAGCAAAACAAATGAGGTTAAGGAGAAAGGTCCTTTGTTCATCTTCAGTGCGTACTTCATCAAGGTTTTCCATAGTTCCCATCCATTTAAAGCAGAAGTCTCCTTTTTGTTTGATAGACGGTATGTTCTCTATAGCTGCAAACGCTTGTTCTCTTTCCTTTAAATCAGGGATGTAATTGTCGAGTAGGGTTAGATAAAATTGCACATGGAGGGCTTCTTCGTACAGTTGCCTGCTTAAGTACATTCTGGCTTCCGGGGCGTTTATATGTTTGTAGAGATTCAGCACTAGATTATTAGCGACGATGGAATCCCCAGTAGCAAAAAAAGCTACTAACCGGTTTATAAGGTGTTTTTCCGCCGGCAGCATCTTTCTTAGATCTACGAGATCGTCAGAGAAATCAATTTCATCCACTGTCCATGTGTTCTTTATGGCGTCTTTATACATCTCAAAGAATTGAGGGTACTTCATTGGTCGAAGTGTGAGGTTGAAACCCGGGTCTAGGATATTATGTGGTCTGCTGGCTAGCGTTTGGGAAGGTTTGTCTGTGAGCGTTGAATCTTCAGGTTCGGGAGCTAACGGAATAGCACTATCTTCAGTTAAGGCCAAGAGTCTCTCCTTTCTTCTAGTCGCAGGCTTCGCAGTGCTCAGGGTTTTCTAGAGAGCAAGCGAGTGTTTCTGCGTCAGTAAACGTTTGGGTTTCCCCGTCTGGTGTTGTTGGGGTAGTCCCTACAGTTGTTTGGTTGATTCTTGTAGCAGGCCTTGATCGAAGGTAGTAGGTAGTTTTAATGCCTTGCTTCCAGGCGTACATGTACATTGAACTTAATTTTCCGATTGTTGGGGACTCCATAAACAAGTTCAAAGATTGGCTCTGGTCAATGAAGGCTCCTCTTCCAGCTGCCATTTCTATCAGGGACTTCATCGGTATTTCCCAAGCTGTCCGGTAAATTTCTTTCAAGTCATCCGGTATCCGGTCAACATCTTGAACTGATCCTTCGTTGAGGATCAGATCCTTTCGCATTTCTTCATCCCATAGACCCCTGCTTTGGAGTTCTTTGACTAGATACTTATTAATTTGCATGAACTCGCCAGATAATGTTTCCCGTTTAAATAAATTCGAAACCTGCGGTTCGATACATTCATAGCAACCAGCGATTGAAGCTATCGTCGCAGTTGGAGCGATGGCGATCATAAGAGAGTTTCTTAGTCCGAATTCCTTTATCCGGTCTCGAAGACCCTGCCACCTTTCGGGGTTGGTAGGTACAACATCCCACAAATCAAATTGGAGATCGCCCTGTGCCGCTCGGGTTAAGGCGAATGTATCATGAGGGCCGCTTACTTCAGCAAGTTCAGTTGAAGCCCATAGAGCATTGAAATAGATCTCCTCACTTATTTTTTGCGATATCTCTCTTGCAGCTTCTGAGTCAAAGGGAATCCCCATTTTGAAGAAAACGTCTTGAAGCCCCATCAAGCCAAGGCCAACAGGGCGCCATTGATTGTTAGATGTGCTGGCTTCGCCTATCGGGTAAAAGTTAATGTCAATGACTCGATCAAGGAATGGGACAACCTGACGAACCGTAGCTCCTAGCCGCTCGTAATCGAAACTAACTTCTTCATCTTGGGTTACGAAAGATCCAAGGTTTACTGAGCCAAGATTACATACAGCTGTTTCAGAATCGTTTGTGACTTCGATAATTTCTGTGCATAAATTCGATAGGTGGACAACCCTTGCTGTGTTTGATGCATCCAGCTCGGTAGCGTCGTTACTGGTTTGGTTGCATTTGAGGTTTGACGCATCTTTAAAGGTCATCCACCCATTACCAGTTTGGGCAAGGGTTCTCATCATTTTTGTGTAAAGGTCGCGGGCTGGAATTTGGCGTTCGTATAAGCCAGCTTCTTCTGCTTCTATGTATGCTTTTTCGAAGGCTTCTCCGAAAAGGTCAGTAAGGTGGGAGACTTTCTTTGGATCAAAGAGGCTCCATTGCCAGTCGTTCTCCACGCGAGTCATGAAAAGATCAGGTACCCAATTGGCTATGTTGAGATTGTGGGTCCGTCGGGCATGATCCCCGGTGTTGTCTCGTAACTCGAGAAAATCGTCGATGTCATCATGCCACGTTTCTAAATAGATACATGCCGCGCCTTTTCTCCTTCCGCCTTGGTTGACGGCAGCAACAGAGCTATCGAGTGTTTTCAACCAAGGAACGATGCCGTTAGATAGGCCGTTAGTTCCTTGTATGAGGCTGCCTTTACTGCGGATGCGATGCCATGCGACCCCAATACCGCCGGCGAATTTTGAAAGTTGGGCGATATCCGTGTATTTCTTATAAATGCCTTCCAATGAATCTTCCGGAGAATCAAGAAGATAGCAACTTGAGAGTTGTTGGTGCGTTGTCCCAGAGTTAAATAGGGTAGGGCTGGAAGGAAGGTAAGCCAAGGAAGACATAAGGTCGTAGAACGCAACTGTTTCATCTACGTTTTGTGAAAGTCCGCAAGCAACACGGAGGAAAAAATATTGTGGCGTCTCTATCACTTCCCGTGTTTCAGGGTGACGGAGAAGGTACCTGTCATACACAGTCCTCAACCCAAAGAACTCAAAGTTTTGATCCCTGCTGGAGTCAATGGCAGCATTCAAAGTTGAAGCATGTTCCATTGCGAAAGCTAGGGCGTTATCCCCAATTACTCCAAGTTCGTGTCCCCGTGAAACCGATTCAGTAAACCAGGGAATGTTCTGGTTACGAACCTCTTTATCTATATAGGTAGCAAGTAGGCGTCCGGCTAAACGCGAATAGCGAGGTTCTTCAACAATCAGTCCTGCAGCGGTACGGATCGATAGTTCGTCGAGTTCACGTGTTGTCGCACCATCTGCGAGCGCAGAGATCGTTCTTGTAGCAACCCGCATGGGGTCCACTCCTGGTAGCCCCTCAGCACATCGAGCTACCGCATTCACTATTTTGTTGACGTCAACTTCTTCTAGGTCGCCGTTTCGTTTTCTTACTCGCATGCTGAGGCTAGCTTCAATCCCGTCAACAGTAGAAGCCAGATTAGGAGGAGTGTCTACTAGGTTGGGGACTTCGGTTATAGCTTGGTCCGTTTCTTCTGCAGTTCCATCGTTTTGAAGTGCATCTAAATCTGTCTCGGCTTCGGTACCTACAGATGGTTCAGAAAGTGCCACTGATTCTTCTCCTCAATATCCCCCAGCTTTGACCCAAGTTCCGATTGGGTCCTTACTTCCGAGTTGCAAACCTCCAAATTCCTTTGTCAGGTTCACAGCCTCGAATCTGGCATTAGCCGTTCCTTTTAAGAAACATACCAGACTATAATTACAGCCTTGTAACTACACCCGTGTCAATAGTTATTGAAATATTTTTGAAGAAATTTTTAAAGAAGTAGATTTGACGCTGAAACAACAATCCCGTCACTGTCTATAAAGAGCCACGAATTTGACGTAATAGTGACTCCGAGAAAATGAACCGGTTCCCCAATAGATCCCAGATCTCTTTTGATGCTTCTCCTCGGGGTTGTTCCTAGGGCCCGAACCCCGATAGGGATATTGGCAATCACTTGTGAGTCTCGAATGTAGCCATAGACAATAACTCCAGCCCATTTGTTCTCGACAGCTAATTGAGCGAGTTGGTCTCCTAGGAGGGCACAGAGTGCGGACCCGCCGCCATCGATCACAAGAACTCGGTCTTTCCCAGGCGTTTCTAGGGTTTTTCGAACAAATGAATTATCTTCAGGAGCTTTGATGGTTTCCGCACGTCCGAAGAAAGTCGTCTTCCCCCCAAATGCAACTAGGCCGGGTAGGATAACTTCACTCTCAGGGAATTGGTCAAGCAGGTCGGCTGTTGCAAACTCTTCCATACTCTCCTTTCTAGCGCAAACTTTTCTTAGGGATGACATTGAGCTCATTTGCTTTTATTGTCGCCCAACATTTTGTGCCAAGCCGTAAATCGAGGTGATGCAGTGACTCTTGTGTGATCATTGCAGTTGCTTCGAATGGGCCAGTTATGCCTACCCGAACTATCCCTCCATCAGCATGGAGAGTTTTGACCACTACTTCCCAGACATTTCGAGGAGATCCATCGGGGGGGTCTAAGTAGAGAGAAATAGCAGAGGCAGGGAAACTGATATGAACGGAGCCGTGATACTGCTCTGCAAGCCGTAGGGACCCTCCACCCTCGATTCTTGCTGATAAGCCATCCGCAGTGGCAGAAAGCAGGTTTAAATTAAGGAATTTTGCTACCCATGAATTGGCAGGCTGATTTGCAACCTCAGCGACTGTCCCTTTTTGGATGATCTTTCCGTTATCGATTACTAGCAATTTTTCTCCGATTAAGAGTGTCTCTACAGGGTCATGTGATACAAGAATCAGTGTTGTTCGGAGATCTTTTAGAAATTCGCTGACCCATGTAGAGGCTTCTAGGTCAATTGAAGATGTAGGTTCATCGAGCAGAAGAATATCAGGTTCGCTTACCATAGACCTTGCTAGTGCGACTCTAGATAGCTGGCCGCTTGAGAGGGTTCCCGGAAATCGGTTTTTTACTTCTGAAAGCGCGAAACGGTCGATTGTTTCTCCTACCTTTTCTTCGATATTCTTTGCTTTCCCTCCACTGCAGTGGAGAGGATAGGCAACGTTCTCGGAGACATCCAAGTGCGGAAAGACTGCGCCAGATTGGAGTTGGAGAACAGCGGCTCTTTTGTGCGGCGGGATAAGAATATTTCGAGAGGGGACATCGACATATTCGTTACCCAATTTTAAGGTACCTTCCTCTAGCGGCAGAAGGCCGGCGAGGACTCTAAGGAGTGCGGATTTCCCCGCACCATTTTGGCCGACAACGACGAAGTGCTCTCCTGCTTCAGCGCGGAAATTATATGTAAACAAGTTTGGCCCTAGCGCAGTTTTTCCGTCCAGCTCTAATCCAGTCATTTTTGACCTACCCAACGGCCGCGGAGGGTAATCAGAACTCCCAGAGAGATTGCCACCATAATCATCCCGAGCACTATTGCCCTATCCGGGTCGGTTTCTAGCGCAACAAAAAGTTCCAGTGGGAGGGTTCGTGTTCGTCCAGGGTTGTCTCCCGCGAAGGTTATTGTCGCTCCGAATTCTCCCAAAGCGCGGGCCCATGAAAGTGTAAGACCTGTAACTACCCCAGTTCGTATCATTGGAATGGTTACCTTAAAGAAGGTGCGTGTAGGGCTAGATCCTAGACTTATTGCACTTTCTTCAAAGTCAGGGTCAAGGTCACTGATCGACGCTTCGATCGCAAGAATAAAGAAGGGCAATGAGACAAATGTTGCTGCGACGATAGCTCCTGCCGTTGTGAAAGGCAGTGTCACCCCGAACCATTCGTCAAGTTTTTGTCCAACAAAGCCGCGGCGACCCAGAGCAAAAAGGAGGGCAGTTCCTCCGGCAACTGGAGGAAGCACCATAGGTAAAAGAACTATTGCTCTTAGGAATCGAATCCACCGGCTATGTGATCGGGCAAGTACCCAACCGAGAGGTAACCCGAGCAAAAGGCATATGCATGCTGTCGTCGTAGCCACGATTAGTGAGAGCGTAATTGCCTTACCAACGGAGTCTTCCATAAGAACAGAGATGAAGGAACTCCAAGGGGTTCGTTGTATGAGCCCAATGAAAGGAAGAAGAATGAGCAAGGTTGCTAAAACGCTAAATATTTTGACAGGTGGGGGAGTGATTAAGATTTTTCTAGTTGTTCTCATGAGGTTTCCCGAATCCGTAGTCTGCAAGAATTGTTTGCCCAAGGTCTGAAACAACGAAAGCGATAAAATCCTTGGCTGCTCCCTTCTCTGGTTGGAGGGCGGTTATGGGGTATTTGGTCTCGAGGGTCTTTAATCCTGGGACATCTATTACTTCCATGTTGTGTGTCAGGTCTGTCACGTAGATCAGACCGGCATCGACTTCGCCAAGTTCAACCTTTGTTCTGACAGAACGGACGTTTGGTTCGACGGAAGCTGGTTCTAGAACCACGCCTTCGCTCTCTGCAAAGGTGTATGCAAGAGATCCACAGGGTACCGTTGGGGCGCAGACAGCGATAATTGCATCAGAAAGATCCTGGAAAGATGATATTGATGCTGGGTTCTCATTAGGAGTAACAAGTACCAGATGATTGGTAGCGAAAATCTGAACCTCATTTTCGCTAAAGGATTGCCTTGCTTCTAAGATGCGCCCCATTGTTTTTTCATCCGCAAGTCCAACAACATCGGCCCGCGCGCCTTCAATAATTTGTGTGGCAAGAGTTGAACTTCCCGCTGTATAAAGTGTTGTTTCTATCCCCGTTTCAGATTCGAAGGCTTCTGAAATGTCTTGAAAGACGTCAGATAGTGAAGCTGCCGCCATTATTTTTAGATCCGCCCCTTCCCCTCCGCAAGATGTAGCGAAAGTTAATGCCAACCCGAGAGCTGCAATTGAAATCGATCTCCAAAGAACCGATTTTTTCGTTCGTGCTTTCATAGGTGTTATGGAAGTTCTACTACGACGTTTGTCGCCTTTACTACTGCTGCAGCTAGAACTCCTTGTTTGAGTTGCATCTCCCTTGCTGCTTCAGAGGAAATTAGAGATACAAAGCGATGACCCCCTGCCTGAATTTCTATCTGAGCCATTACGTCGTCTTGGATAACTTTTGTTACTAGACCTACGAAGCGGTTGCGGGCAGAAAGGCGTTGTCCGTGTTCAGTTTCAAGTTCGCTGGTCTCTTCAAGAAATTTAGCGATATCTATTCCTTCTATTATTCTGTGCCCTCCCGAGGTACGTGTGGCGGTAATCCGGCCTTCATCTATCCAAGTGCGTACAGTATCGACACTAACTGCAAGCAAAGCTGCGACTTGACCGATCCGATATGTTGACATATATCCTCCAAAAATCTGTGAAATTACTAGAATTATATAAAATAATACGTGGAATTCGGCTTTTAATAGAATCATCCGCTCGAATTAATTTTTTTCCTTGACCATCACCGAGCTTTTGCTAAACAGTCTCTACTCTTTGGGCATGAGCACACACCTACTCGCCCTTCTCCAAAACACTGAAACAGATCCAGACAAACTTGTCGATGCGTGCGGAAATGACCCGAGTCAAATATGTGAATGGGTCTTCAACGCATCAAATAACAAGAATCTTGCGTCGATAGTTGGCTGGGCTGTCGATAAGCCTCTAAAGATCATAATAATTTTTATTGCCGCCTTTATCGTGTCCCGAGTAATGAAGAGGGCAGTAAAACATTTTGGTGAGAAACTCACTGACGACAAAAAGAGCCGGGCTTTAGAGCAAATTAAAAAAGTAAAAGCCGGCAAGATGCTAATAGATGATCAACAAGAGGAACGAAACAAAGCAAGGACTGAAACGCTTACTTCTGTTCTTTCAAGTGGTGCAAACCTCGTAATTTGGACCGTTGCTGTGCTTATGATGCTTGGCGAATTAGGCCTTAATCTAGGTCCATTGATTGCTGGGGCAGGTATTGTCGGTGTAGCAGTCGGATTTGGGGCTCAATCGATTGTCAAGGATTTTCTCTCTGGGATGTTCATGCTTGTTGAGGATCAATATGGTGTCGGAGATTCAATTGATGTTGGCCTCGTTTCGGGGACAGTTGAGCGCGTCACGCTTAGGACAACGATACTTCGTGATGGGGATGGGAGCATCTGGTACATCCCAAATGGTGAAATCGCCCGTGTAGGGAATCGATCGCAAGTATGGGCTCGTGCATTGCTAGATATTGATGTTGCATATGATACTGATCTCCGAAAAGCACAGCAGGTCCTCAAAGATGTTGCGATGGGCCTATGGGAAGATGAGAGTTTTACGGCTGGAGACATTATCGAGGAACCTACGGTTTTAGGTGTTCAGAACCTTGGAGTGGATGGCATTACGCTTCGACTCATCGCAAAAACTGATGCGTCAGAGCAATGGGCGGTCGCAAGAGAACTCCGTCTGAGGATCAAAGAGGCATTTGATGAAGCTGGGATAGAGATGCCATTCCCCCAAAGGACAGTCTGGATTAATCGGGAGAGCGAAAAAGGATCAAGCTGACTCCTTCAGCTTCTCAAGTGAATTTTGTGCCGCCGCTAAGTCAGCTCTCGCTTTTTCCAACAAAGACCGCGTCTCTTCGATAAGTTCAGGCTTGGCGTTGTTTAAATAACCTGGGTTTGAGAGCCGGTTTTCAAACCCTTCGATCTGCTTCGCTTTCTCATTGATCAATTTAATAAGTCGTGAGTGTTGTGCCTGGAGGTCAACAGTGTCGATCAATCCAGCAATAAGAAGCTCAGAGCCTTCGAAAGTCATGGGGCTGGTGACCTCGTTATGGCTAGTAGTGATGGGGAGTACTTCGCCGACTCCAGTTAAAATTTCTATGAGTCCTCCTGTGGTTGAAAGAAGTTCTTGAATCTGATCAGGCACGTAGAGAGTAATAGATTGGTTGGGTTTCACATTCTGTTCGGCTCGTATCGACCGGATAAGGCTAATGAGTGAAGAACAACGATCAAATAGGCTCAGAATTCCACTTGAATCGAGATCAATATTCAACGATGGCCAGTTCGCTGACGCTAAGAGTTCTGACCGCCCTATTTGAACTCCGGTAATCTCCCCACATCGAGCCTCAGATACGTGGTTCCAGAGTGCTTCGGTGATGAATGGGCAAACGGGGTGCATTATCCGAAGAGCTGAATCTAAAACGGCAGTAAGTATAACCTGCTGTTCAGGGTCGTCATCGATTGTTGGTTTTATGATTTCAAGGTATCGGTCACAAACATCATGCCAGATGAAGTCGTAAAGCGTGTCAGCGTAGACGTTGAATTGGTAAGCAGCTATAGCATCTTCAAGTTTTGAGATAGTTTGTGATAGGCGGGCGACAATCCACTGATCTGCAAAAGGTCGAGTTCCTATGTCTACTGGTTTGTCAATATACAAGGTTCGATCAACCCTCTTGAGAGCAAATCTTGTAGCATTCCACAATTTGTTTGCAAAATTTCGGCCAAGGTCAAATTTTGCCGAGGAGTTTCTAGCTAGAGGAATATCTTTAGTTGGTGAAACGGTACCTGCAGCTACGCCGTAAGCACTTACCATTTTCTTAGAAGGGTCGTTAGGGGACGCCTGCTCTGGAGCTGCGACAATGGCCCCAGATGGGCTCGTGATGAACTTAGGAGTAAAGGCTTCCCCGCTGTGCGGACAAATCATATCTACTGGCATTCGAACGTCTTGGGTGTCTGTTGTCATTTGAACTAGGGCAAATCGCATTGCATCTGCACCATGGGTAAAGATAATGTCGCGCGGGTCCACGCCATTCCCTAGGCTTTTTGACATTTTTTGTCCATGGCCATCCTGAACCATCGCATGGATAAAGACATCTTGAAAAGGAAGTTGTCCTTCGAGGAAGTAGCGATTAAACATTACCATCCTACTAACCCAGAGGGTGATGATTTCTCGTGCTGTTGAAAGAACAGATGTAGGATTAAATTTTTCTAAAATCCCGATGGTTTCTGGGAAATCCTCTGGCCAAGGCCACCCCATCGTTGAGAGTGGCCACAAGGCCGAAGAAAACCAAGTATCTAGTACATCAGGATCTCGGACAAACCCGTCTTCTTCGAGTAATCGGATCAATTCTTGCTCAGTGATCTTGTCCCCGTTCTTGTTTATTCGACGAAGAGAGTTTTCAGGAGGAATGCATATGGCTTCTTCTATCTCCGATTCATTGATTTTTCGAACTAGATGTGCTGCTCCATGGGCAACCCAACCGCTATCGACTGGGGCGGCTTCATCAAGGCCCATTTGGTCTGTCGGGATAGGGCTTTTAGCGGTTTTGCTAACACGAATCCAGACGGGAATTTGGTGCCCCCACCAGAGTTGACGTGAAATACACCAGTCGCGGATTCCGTTATGCCAAGCGTAATAAGTCCTAGCGTATCGTTCAGGATAGAAGGTAAGGTCTCCATCTCCGGATTTGTCACTTCTTTTCTGGACCCCTTCCGGTAGGTCCGGAACCTGTTCGGGGCTTTGAGCACGTAAAGCAGAACCTCTCAGTCGGTCGTCCGTAACCGCTACATACCATTGGTCGCTTAACCATGGTTCGATTGGAGCATGACTTCGATAAGAATGTCCGACGGAATGGGTATATGGCCGCACATCAGCCAGCAAATCATGCTCTTCAAACCACTTCACAATAGCGACTCTGGCCTCTTCCCTCGAAAGTCCAACGAATTCCCTTGCATCCGTTGAGACATCTTCCCAGCCGTATTCATCTGAGATACTCCCGTCTGGACCTAAGACGTTTATGACCGGAAGGTTATGTCTGAGGCCAATATCCCAGTCATTTGGGTCATGAGCAGGTGTTACCTTAAGGAACCCTGAAGCGTATCTTGCTTTCGGGTCATCGCTCTCTGGCTCTTCCATAACGACGTAGTCGTCACTGATGATAGGTATTGGCCGATTAACAATGGGGAGACGGATGGTTTGTCCAATTAGTGCATCTGCCCTTTGATCGTTTGGATTAATAGCTACTGCGGTATCACCCAGCATCGTTTCTGGGCGAGTAGTGGCGACTACAACATTTCCCGACCCATCTTCAAGTGGATACCTTAAGTACCACATGTGGCCCTCTATTTCTTCCATTTCTACTTCGTCGTCAGCTAAAGCTGTTCTTGTTACAGGATCCCAATTGACTAGTCGTTTTCCTCGGTAGATCAACCCATCTCTAAACAGCAGATAGAACGCATGACGGACTGCAGTAGCGCACATTTCATCCATTGTGAATCTGGTTCGCTCAAAATCACAGGATGCACCCATTGCAATTAACTGGTCAATAATGATTTGCTCGTACTCGTCTTTCCATTCTTGTGTAATTTGTACAAAATCTTCTCGGCCAACTTCAAGGCGGCTCGTTCCCTGACTCAGGAGACGCTTTTCTACAACAGTTTGTGTCGCTATTCCTGCATGATCAGTGCCTGGCATCCAAAGGGTCGATTTTCCGCTCATTCGATGAAATCTAATCAGGACATCTTGAAGCGTATTGTTTAAGGCATGGCCCAGGTGCAGTGCAGCAGTAACGTTTGGAGGGGGAATAACTATCGAGTAAGGCGGTATTTCAGACTGTGTGGCATCAGCATGGAATGTCCCTCTTTGTGTCCAAATCTCAGCAACGACTGGTTCGGTTTCAGCAGGGTCGTATGTGGGTGGTAATTCCGGAAGGGCTTTATCTTTTGCCATTAATGAATAAGGCTAATGGTGTTTGGGGAGCGAGTGATGTTAGGAAGCAAGAAAGGTCGACTTTGTTGCACTTTCCTTAAGTTTGCAACAAGGGTTCGAAAGGCTAATTTGTAACTAGAGAGGGGAACGCCTCTACAAAGAATACGGATTGACAATGGCAGACTTTTCACTTGAATTAAACGAAGATCAAATAGGAATCCAAAATTGGGTCCATGGCTTCGCTGAAGATGTGGCTCGCCCAGCTGCAGAGGAATGGGATGAACGGGAAGAGTTTCCGTTTCCAATCGTTGAGCAGGCTGCACAAATAGGCCTGTACGGGTGGGAGTTCATGGCAGAAGCCGTGTGGAATGATCCCACTGGGCTTACCCTTTGTGTGGCTGTGGAAGAACTTTTTTGGGGTGATGCTGGCATTGGAATGGCAATTATGGGATCTGGTCTAGCTGCAGCAGGGATAGCTTCCTCAGGCACGACCGAACAAGTTATGGAGTGGGTGCCCCAGTGTTACGGGGATGCAAACAATGTACAACTTGGAGCTTTTTGTGCCTCTGAACCAGATGCAGGATCTGACGTGGGCGGATACCGGCTGTCCGCGAAATATGATGAGGCAAAAGATGAGTGGACTCTGAACGGGACGAAAGCTTGGATTACTAACGGTGGTATCGCCGACATACATGTTGTCGTTGCGGTCGTTGATCCGGAGCTTAGAGCTAAAGGACATGCAAGTTTTGTAGTTCCACCAAATACACCAGGACTTAGTCAGGGGCAGAAATACAAAAAACATGGGATTCGAGCCAGCCATACAGCAGAAGTTGTCCTTGATAATGTAAAGATTCCTGGGAGTTGTCTTTTGGGTGGAAAAGAAAAACTTGACGAACGCTTGGCTAGAGTCCGTGAAGGGAAAAAAGGGAATGCGCAGGCAGCTATGCAGACTTTTGAAGCAACCCGACCAGCAGTTGCAGCTCAAGCGATCGGAATTGCTCGAGCAGCATATGAATATTCTCTAGAATACGCAAAAGAGCGATACGCGTTTGGACGTCCAATTATTCAGAATCAGGGAATCGCTTTTATGTTGGCAGACATGGCAACTGAAATTGATGCAACACGAATGCTCACATGGAGGGCTGCATGGCTTGGTAAGCAACGGCAGTTCAAGAACGCTGAAGGATCTATGGCAAAACTCAAGGCTGGTCGGGTTGCAACATGGGTAACTGAAAGAGCTATTCAAATTCTTGGAGGATATGGGTACACAAGAGAATACCCCGTCGAACGTTGGCACCGTGATGCCAAAATCCACGATATTTTTGAAGGAACAGAACAAATACAGCAGTTGGTGATCAGCCGTGCTATCTCCGGAGTCAGAATTGAGTAGATCATTACCTGCTGTTTCACTTGCCGCAGTTCCTGGCCGACGGAAAGGAACGTTGGACTTAGCTAGGGAGATTGAAAAACGAGGATTTTCAGGGATTTATTGTCCTAGTTTTGGAGACGCTATGGGTTTGTGCCAAGGGATAGCGACTGCAACTGACAATATTGCATTTGGCACATCCATAGTTAACATCTACACCAGACATGTTGCAGATTTTGCCTCGTCTGCTGCGTTTATCTCTGAAGTATCTGGGCAGCGTTTCCGATTTGGAGTAGGGGTAAGTCATGCTCCAATGAACCAGCGGCTTGGCCTTGCGACAGGAAAACCATTAAGTGATATTCGGACATTCGTTGAATCGTATAAGGCGGTTTCCCGGATCGGAGAATTACCTCCAATCGTGCTTGCGGCCATGAGAGATCGAATGATGTCCCTCGGCGCTGAAATAGCAGACGGGGTCGTCCTAGCTAACGGAGCGCGAAGCGCGCTACCAACAGCACTGGCGCAAATACGATCTTCTCATGACATCCCCAAAGATTTTTTTGTTGGGGGGATGATTCCAACATGCATCTCAAATGATCGGAAAGCCGCCGCAGACGTTAATCGGAAAACGCTCCAGATGTATGTGCATTTACCGAACTATCGGAACTATTGGAAAGCAGCTGGATACAACAATGAGATGGAATTAATGGAAAAAGCGATCTCTGAAGGGCACTCGGATCAACTTCCATCGTTAATGACTGATAAATGGTTGAGTGATGTGACCCTTTTCGGCTCGCAGAGTGAGGTACTCGATGGCCTTGACGCATGGTACGAGGCGGGATTGACAACACCAATACTGGTCCCATCATCTACATTAGGTGGACAATTCAAAGCCTTTACCGAGCTATTCGATTGCTTTCAATAGAACCCAAACTCTAATGTAAAGAACCTCCGGACCACCATCGTTCAAATCGTGGCTTAATCGCTGAGGAAACGAGCTCTACGATAGTTCCATTCGGTGGGGCAAGGTAGGACATCCCTGCGTAGCCTTCTTCAGGAGACTTCGCTGAAGCGAGTAGTGACCAACCAAGGCTGAGCAGGCGCTCAGTTTCTTTTTTGACATCATCTACCCAGACCCCCACATGGTGAATACCTGAGTCGTCGCTGCCATCCCAAATACTGTTCTTGGGGCCTTCGAGGAGTTCGAGATGCTGAGGACCCTCGCAAGAATAGACGAACTTAAGAGGAAGTTTCTGTTGACCTTCCTCAGGAGTCCAAATATTTTGACCGGGTGTGTTAACTGGTTCGGCCCAAGTAACACCTAGTGACGATCCCATTTCTTCCATCGCAAGTTCGAGGTTTGGTACTCGAATCCCAATATGAAAGATCTCTTGAAAGTTAAACATTAATTCCTCATTTTTCGATGTATGGGTCTAAAAGCTTCTGAACCCTCAATGCTTCAGGAACACGTTCTATGCCAATCTTCTTATCGATTTGTTCGTGTAAGTGCCAGATCCTTCGTTCCTGATAATTTATTGGGATCCCAGTTAGCGCTGGAGATTCAAGTGACTCTTGCATTGGAGCCATGTTGTACTTGTCCTCATCCATTATCTGATCGAATTGTTCAGAGCGGATCTTCCAATGCGTTGGTATCTCATCCCCTTCCCAGTCCTTGGGCCCGTAATACCACCATTCCAATAAAGTGTTTCTTTTATCGATTGGCCAGAAAAGAAGAACAGGGAAGCCGAAAGATCCCAGAGGAATAATGTAGTTCGGGAAGTAACTAACTGCTGTACTCGTGCAATCCAGCATGTTCAAGAAATCTCTATTTTCGGTTTGGATAATAGCGAAGTCACCATTGTCAAGTGGTTTCCAATCATCCCAAGAATCCATCCCTTGCCGCTTTACATGTTGTTCTGAATAGCCTGTTGTCATTCTGCTATGACCACCATCGAATAAACCCATGACAGCTCGACGGTTATCCAAAATAGCCCAGCCGTCTTTGTTCGAATGAATATGTTTGAAATGGTAGACCTCGAGAAAAGCTTCTGCAGTAACTTTCCAATTACAAGGCACAACAATGCTTTGTCGATATACCTCGCGAAGGTTTTCACAGTGCAGAGGTTCAAGCATTTGGACTGCATCACCAAGGTAGTCAAGAAGGGGAACTGCTTCGGGGTTTTTGTTAACGAAAATAAACCCTCCGAAAGTATCGCAACTTACCTTCGGAAGACACCGAGTTGACCTATCTAAGTCTACGAAATCACGTTCATCGGGTAACGCTATGAGTGCTCCATCTGTTATGTCATATGTCCATGAATGGTATTGACAGCGGAGACGCCGGTCAGATCCTTTTTCTGCTCTAACTACTGGAGCTCCTCGGTGTTGGCAGGTGTTATAGAAACAGCGGATAACACCGTCGGCTCCTCGGATTATAATCATTGGTTCTTTAAGTTTTTTAAAAGTGAAGTAATCTCCTGGGTTTGGAATTTCTTCGACGCGGCCGGCGATTACCCAGGAATCGTTAAAGACATACTCCATTTCCAATTCATAGAACTCATCGGAGGTGTAGCGCTCTTTTGGGATGTCGTGGAATTTTGGGAATCCTTCGGGAGGGGCAGTACGTGAAACCTCGTATTGAATCTTTTCCTTTATTTCATTAATCGTTTTTGAGTCCACCTTTCTTCTCCCTTACGCTGTAGATCCGCCATCGACGACCAATAAATGGCCGGTGATAAATTCAGCAAGATCAGAAGCAAGGAATAGAGCAGCTCTCGCAATGTAGTCTGGATCTCCTGAGAGTTTAAGGGGGTTAGCTGCTATCGCAGCGTATACGTCTATGCCGCCTTTTCTAAGCGCTTCTCCTTGTTCAGCTAATCCCTCGGTATCAATGATCCCAGGGGCTATGGCGTTAACTCTGATTTTTTGGGGACCGAGCTCATTTGCGAAAGCCTTCGTTAATCCGATAACTGCAGCTTTTGATGTGCTGTAAGCGGTGATACTTGCGCCACCCCGAAGTGCAGCAATGGAAGAGATATTAACAATTGAGCCGCCACCGTCCATGTAATTTATGGCTTCTCGAGAAGCGCTATATTGTGCACGGACATTGAGATCGAGCATTCTTGTTACAAATTCGTCACTTGCTTCCGGTATCGGTCCTGTAGGCGGGTAGATGCCTGCGTTATTTATGAGAATATCCAACGAGGAACCGTTAGCCGCCTGCTGAACCGCTGTTTGTAACTGCTCTGGCACGGTAATGTCACAATTGGCAAATGATACCGAAAGTTCCTCCGCTACTTTATGAATATCGGGGTCAATATCAGCAATCGTTACCTCAGCCCCTGCTTCCACAAGTCGCGCTGCAATTGCCGCTCCTATGCCTTTCCCCCCTCCAGTCACTAGAGCACGTTTCCCGCTAAGGTCAATCATTTCAGTAATTGTTGGGAGAAATGTCATAGGCAAATCTTAATACCTTCTGTGCCACTCATTCAATTTTAGATTTTCCTACATGGCGTTCTAGGTATTCTTGAATGACTGCACTGAAATCGAGTTTTCAAGCAACTAGCCCCTGTTCGACGCTATCGTTTTGTTTGGGATAGAAAGGGATGAGTGGATATAGAATCTGAAAGTTCTGTTAGGACTGGGCCTATTAAATATTTTTTCCTCTTCTTTGGTTTTGTATTTGCGGCATTAGGTCTCATCGGTATTGTCGTTCCTGGATTACCGACCACAGTGTTCATGATTATGGCTGCTTCATGTTTCGCTAAATCAAGCCCGCGATTTGAACGTTGGATTCTTGGTCTTCCAGTCGTAGGAGCTATGGTTCGTGACCATCGATCTGGTCTGGGCATGCCAAGGAAAGCGAAGGTGATCGCGATTACAATGATGGTGGTAGCTACGGCTCTAAGTATCACATTTGCGATAGATCAATTGGGAATTCGATTCGTCGTTGCTGCGGTGGGAGGAGTAGGAGTTTGGTATGTCGGGATTAGGGTTCCCACACGCGAGAAGGTCATCTCTCAAAGAGAAATCCAGAATCCCAGTTAATTCATAGGTTAACCCCTTCACATGGATGACTTGTGTTCTAAAATTATGTTGGTTCCCCACATCCAAGGAGGATAATCAGTCTATGGGAATTAATGACTTTGAGTCACCGGGTCCAGGTTTCTGGCAATTGGATCGGTCTCATTTTCCTGGCGGAGCGACCCCAATAGCGCGGGAGCTTGTGGGTACTGCTGTAGAAGAGGTTTATCGCCGTGAATGGGCGAAGATTGGTGTGCCAGCAGAAACATTGTCAGTAAGGTTTGTCAATGGTTTTTGGTACACCAGATTGAGGCCGTTAATACTTGCTGATCGCCCAAGTCAAAAGTCGCCGCCCTTTGCCCTTATTTGGCTCATGTCACGGATTCATCCTGAATTTCGCCGAAGAGAAAAAGCTGCCAAGGATTTCATCCAGAACTCACAAGAAAAATCATCAGAAGTAATATCTCATTGGCATCAAACGGGAAGGCCTGCGTTAGTTGCAAAGAACTTAAGTTTTCAAGAAGTTGATCTTCCTGAATTAACTGATGCTGACCTTGCGCAACACATAAGTGATTTAATCCTGTATCTCAGGGAAACCCTTGATGAGCACTTTAGACTCCACACTTATGATCTTGGGCCGATAGGAAGACTCCTTGTATTCGGATCCGAATGGGGGATTCCCAGCCGCGATCTTGTTCCGCTGCTCGCTGGAGCATCCCCTTCAACGACAAAACCTCTTCGAGTACTTAAAGAGATAGCTGAAGATATAGAGCGTTTGGGTCCCCTTCCATCTTCGTTGGAGGAAATTTCGTCAAATATGCCAGAAATTGGAGAGAAGTTAAATGCGTATCTCCGTTATCACGGGGCCGTACTGTACGCGGGTTACGATATCGATTCACCTACGTTACAGGAATCCCCTGAGGTGATTATGGCAACGATTAAAGCTTCTGCGAACAAAGGATTCGTTGACTCCCATGAGATAGAAAGCCGTATGAAAAGAGTTCTTGTGGACATCCCTGACGACAACCATGACCAATTCAAAGATCTTCTTTCCCAAGCACGGGAGGCAATGGATTTGCGTGACGATAACGGACCAATTACTTCTGAATGGCCACTAGGGTTGCTGCGATTAGGGATGCTTGAAGTAGCGCATCGACTAAAGAAATCAGGTCAGATTGCCAAATTGAATCATGTTTTTGAATTGACCACCAAAGAATTACCTCAAATCCTCACGGCTACACTGGGGCCCACAAAGGAGGAATTATCTGACCGTTCAGAATTGAGAGCGAAGCAAAAAAAATTAAACCCTCCACTTACCCTAGGGGAAGAAGAAAGTACTCCACCGATAGAAGCGCTGCCAGAGTATCTTGCACAAGTAGTCATCACGGTACAGGCCATTATTACTGAAATGGGGATGGGTGGTCACCAAGTTGACGAAAACGATAGAGAACACCAGTCAAGTAAGGAGCTAGTTGGGGTTGGGATTGGGAAGGCCCGCTATTCTCAGACAGCGAGAGTAGCGGAGGATGCTCATGAAGCGTTATCTCGCCTCCAGCCAGGCGAAATTCTCGTTACAAGGACTACGTCTCCGGCCTATAACATGGTTCTAACCCTTGCAGGGGGGCTGGTCACTGAAGAAGGGGGTCCTATGTGCCATGCAGCTGTACTATCTCGAGAACTTAATCTTCCAGCGGTCATTGGAGTAACTGGTGCTTTAGAGACAATCAAAGATGGAGCGATAGTCGAAGTTGATCCCGAAAATAATAGCGTACGAATTCTCGATCAATAGAGACAGCGCAATGTCAGGGACGATTTAATAGTTGGGAGTGCCGGAGATCTATAGAACCCATACACTATAGAACCAAGTGCCCTGATGATGTATAGCGATTGGAGGGCAAATTAATGGAGTTTGACGAAGCTACGGATGCCCTCAAGAGCGCACAGGAAATTATCGACACGGGCTTGCAACATGTCCGTTCAGAGCAGAGTCCAGAAGATAGCCAAGCATTTTTATATGATCTTGCCCATGCGAGTTCGGCCCTTACGATAGCGGAAAGCTTTCTTCCATATGGAGAAAAAGGTGATGAAGAAAAACTTATCGTCAAAGTTTTTTGCGCTGATACTCTGCATTCAATAGCTTCCATGTCCTTCGGCCGAGAAGGAATCTGGGGATTTCAAGAATCAAACTTTAATACACTGCGACAGTTTGTATCCGAATATGGGACTCCGGAGAAATATTCAAAAATTTCAAACTACACGGGGAAATCACACCTCAGTGACGATTTGGAACTTGTCGCGGAGACTTTCAGACGCTTCGGTAACGAGCACATTGAACACCTAGCTGAGAGAGTTCACCGAGAAGATCTTGATGTTCCAGAGACAATTATTAATGGGCTAGCAGAACTCGGATGTTTCGGGCTATCGATACCTGAGGAGTATGGTGGTTCGGCTACTGGTTCTATCAAAGACATGTATGGAATGGTTATAGCAACTGAAGAGCTTTCTCGAGCTTCATTAAGTATCGGTGGCTCACTTATTACTCGACCTGAAATTTTAGCGAGAGCTATTGAAAAAGGTGGCACTGAAGAGCAGAAACGAGAGCTACTGCCCAAGATTGCTTCAGGCGACCTTATGTCTGCAGTAGCAGTTACAGAGCCTGACCATGGAAGCGATGTAGCGTCCATAACCATGTCTGCTCAACCTGTAGAGGACGGAAGCTGGAACCTTAATGGCCTCAAAACCTGGTGCACTTTTGCTGGGAGAGCGGATCTTTTGATGGTTTTGGCACGCACCAATCCTGATACATCACAAGCCCATCGAGGACTTAGTGTATTTGTGGTCAAGAAGGAACGTTCACCTGGTCATAGTTTCGACCTCCTACAAACGTCCGGAGGGAGAATGCAAGGGACGGCTATCCCTACCTTGGGTTATAGGGGTATGCACAGTTTTGAAATCTCATTTCAAGATTGGATTGTCCCGCCTCAGGCTCTTATTGGTGGCCCTGAAGGTGAAGGGCAAGGTTTCTATCTACAAATGGCAGGATTTGAGAATGGAAGACTACAAACTGCAGCCCGCGCGATAGGGGTTATGCAACGCGCCTATGACGAAGCAGTCCGATACAGCCAAGAACGAAACATCTTTGGCCGTACCTTAGGCTCTTATGAGCTCACTCAAGTGAAACTTGGGCGGATGACTGCTGTCATACAAGCATGTAGACAATATTCGTATACCGTTGCGGAAAAAATGTCTGCAGGAGAGGGTGGTCTTGAGGCAGCGATGATTAAGGCATATTCATGCAAGGCGGCGGAATGGATCACACGTGAAGCGATGCAAATCCATGGCGGATTCGGCTATGCGGAAGAATATGTAGTGAGCAGGTTATTCGTCGATGCAAGAGTTTTATCAATTTTCGAAGGGGCAGACGAAACGTTGTGTCTAAAGCTCATCGGTAGGAGACTACTCACTGGCTAAGTGTTGGGAGAAAGCTACCCCAAGCCTTTCCGAACAGGTGGAAGATCATCAAACTCAGGGTCTTCCTTTTTAGCTTGTCCTTCGAAAGCAGCTGCCATGTCTTTAGGTTGGAACATTCCGGCTTGCCACGTCGCAATAAAATTTAGACTATCTGCGACCGAATGGTCTCTCGCATAATTCACACTTTCCTTCGTCCCCCAAATAGCTAATGGTGATTTAGAAGCGATTTCATTCGCTATGTTAATCACTCCTTCAACAAGTTCGTCATGTGTTTCAAATATTTCGTTGACGAGTCCAACTTCGTAAGCCCTTTCCGCTGACATGCGGCGCCCAGTGTAGGCCAGTTCACGGACCACGCCCTCTGGCACTAGCTTGGGGAGGCGCTGAAGAGTACCAACATCGGCAGTCATTCCAATATTTATTTCTTGTATACAGAACCAAGCATCAGAGGTTGCATAGCGCATATCAGCTGCAGTGACCATATCCACAGCGCCACCGACGCAGCCGCCTTGAATGGCAGCGAGAACTGGCATACGGGCTCGCTCCAGACACGTAAAGCTCTCCTGAAGATGCAATGCACCACTGCGAGTGACTGCGTTTTGTCTTCCCCGTTCCGCCCGCTGTGACTCTGAGAGGCCACCACTGGTAAAAACAGCTAGATCCATTCCCGCGCAGAAATGACGCCCAGTAGAAGATAAGACAATAGCCCTAGCCTTACCTTCATCACTAATATCATTAATTATTTCAGGCAACTCCCTCCAAAACGAAGGGATCATCGTGTTGAGATCTTCACCGCGGCACATTTGCACATGGGCTACTTTCCCAACATTTGTTACTTCAAAGCATTCATAGGTCATGGTCAACGATCGCAGGTTCTGAAGTGATTCGCCACCTTGAAACTAGATTTTCTCCAAACATTTTCACCATTGTTGTTTGTTTCCTTCTTGTTGTAAATTGGACTTATGCTTAAGACTGCGAAGACATTCTGTCGAATCTGCCATGCTGCCTGCCCCATGGAAATCGATATAGAGAACGGGGAAAGGATTGTGGCGGTTCGTGGAGACAAAAGTGATCCGCTTTTTGGCGGTTACACATGTATTAAAGGCCGACAACTCGCCGATCAATACCACAGCCCCAGTCGTCTTCGAGCCCCATTAAAGAAAAACCCTGATGGCACGTTCGGCTTTATTAGTTCTTCAGATGCCCTTGATGAAATAGCAAGTGAAATAGATCAGATCTCAAGAATCCATGGACCAAGGTCAATTGCGACTTATATCGGAACCGGCGCTTACCAAAATAGTGTGGGAGTCGCAGTAGGCTGCGCATGGCACAAGGGTTTCAACTCTCCCTCTTTCTACACCTCACTTACCATCGACCAACCTGCTCATAGGAGCTCTCTGTCGCGTTTGGGGTCATGGGAAGCAGGATGGCAGAACTTCTCTGACTCCGACGTTCTTCTTGCTGTTGGTTACAACCCGATTGTGTCTAGCTATGGTCCGTCAAATGGACTACAAGGTACGGACCCCCTTGTGAAATTGCGTGAAGCGAAAAAACGCGGATTGAAACTTATAGTGATCGACCCTAGGAAAAGTGAATTTGCCTCTCACGCTGATGTCTGGCTGCAGGTTAAACCGGGAGAAGACCCGACTTTACTCGCGGCAATTATCAACACCATATTGACTCGAGAACTTTATGACCGGGCATTTTGTGAAGAATATGTAGAAAAGGACCAATTTGATTCTCTGCGGGAATCTGTTGGCCCATTTTCACTCGACTATGCTGCCAAACGATGTGAAGTTCCCTCTGATCAGATCCTTAGCGCAGCTGAACTTTTCGCTGCGGGTCCCAAGGGGACGGCTGGCTCTGGGACAGGTCCGAATATGGCCCCACATGGGACTTTGATGGAGACATTAGCCCTAACACTGAATGTCATATGTGGGCGAGTTCTTCGAGCTGGTGAGACCCTAGAAAGCCCCTATATGCTCTTTCCGGGAGATACAAGACGTGCGCAGGTAGTAGCCCCAACTGATCCCACGCCTGGCGCTCCTCATCGTGTTCGAGGTTTGCGAGGTTTAGCTGGTGAAATGATGACGAATGCTTTGAATGACGAAATTCTCCTCGAGGGCGATGGGAGGGTTAGAGCTCTAATTGTTTCTGGAGGAAACCCAATTCAGGCATGGCCAGATCAGAAAAAAACTCTGGCAGCAATGAATGACTTAGAGCTGCTAGTTGTTATTGACCATCGAATGACCGCAACCGCTGAGCTCGCTGACTATGTGATTGCCCCCCGCCTACAACTAGAGCGGGCAGATGTCCCGAATGTGATGGATAGACGTTTCCCGAAGGTTTACACAAATTACACTGATCCGGTCATTGACTCCGGAGATGATGTATTAAATGAATGGGAGGTCTACGCGGGGTTAGCTACCAGGCGAGGGACACCCATTGTTCTTTCAGGCGGCGAGCTTCCAGTAGATGAAGATATAACAGATGGAGATGTCATCGACTTCGTTTATGCAGATGCGAGACTACCGATATCTGAATGGCGTAAGAATCGCGGAGTGATACATAACAAGCCTATTCGAGTAGTTGATGGAGACCCAGAAAACGATGCAAGGTTTGCTGTCTGCCCCCCCGATGTCTTCGAAGAATTAGTCGAAGTGCGAAATGAACAATCGGGCTTAGAGATCTTTGAAGGCATCGACCACTCAGAATTCCCATTTCGTTTAGTAGGCAGAAGACTCAAGCATGCCTTGAATTCCCTTGGGTCTGAACTCCCTGGTTTAGCTGAGGTCGCAACAACAAATTATGCATACGTCCATCCAGAAGATTTAGATGCCCTTGGTGCAAAATCCGGTGATCTGCTGAAGATCACTTCTCCCAAAGCCTCAGTAGTTGGTGTTGCCGAAATCGATGCCGGCATCAAACGCGGTGTTATCTCGATGTCTCACTCGTGGGGAGGGCTTTCACTAACCGATGAAAAAGTCCGAGATATAGGAGCACCTACCAACCGGCTCGTAACGAGCGACAATGGCTTCGATAGAATCACTGGACTTCCTGTTATGAGCGCAATTCCTGTTCGAATCATTCGAATATCTGAAGATGAATTACAACTCGTGGAGTAAGCCGCTCTCACACCTTTCACTAATCTTTGTAACTGCTTAGTTTCTGGTCTCCTGTCAGAGCCCCTTTAACGACTTTCCCGCTTGCGTTTCGGGGCAAGGGTGTTTCCCTACTCTCCCAAAAAACTGGGATTTTGTATTCAGCAAGTGTTTCTCTACACCATTCGTGTAAATCGTTACTATCGAGGTCAAAACCACTTTCCAAGACCACTATTGCCTTAACTTCTTGGCCTCTGTCTTGATGGTCAATACCAACAACCGCTGCTTCAGAAACACTTGCATGCGCTTCAAGACGGTGTTCAATTTCTACAGGATAGATATTTTCCCCTGACCGAATAATCATGTCCCGCGCCCGCGCGTTGATAAACAACAGACCATTTTCAATTCGTCCAATGTCGCCCATTGCTAACCAGCGACCAGATTTTATAGTTGCCTGCGTCGCTTCAGGATTCCCCCAATACTTGAGCATTGTACAAGCTGATTTCACATGGATTTCCCCTTCTACTCCCTCAGAAAGTGATTTGTTATTTTCGTCTCGGATATCAATTTCATAACCTAAGCAAGCCTTACCGGCAGACGTAGGGTTTTCTTTGAATTCCTGGCCACCGATTGATGTAATAACACCGCACGACTCACTACTTCCGTATCCTTGACCGATTGACGCAGCTGCTTGGGGAAAGTATTTACTGATTTGTTCTTGCATGTGAAGGGAAAGATGCGCCCCGCCGCTACTCATCCGAGTAAGACTTGATGTATCGTAACTTGCAAGATCAGGGTGAGACATTACTCGGGGCCCCATGTCGCCGATTGCAGTCCAGCTAGTCACCTGTTCTTTTTCGATTATCCTAAGAATATCTGTTGGATCGAATCGACCTTTACGAAAGATCATTTTGGCTCCGTTTGCCATATTCATCAGTACGCCGGCTAAAAGACCGGAAACATGAAATAAGGGAGAGGTCGCTAGGACAACTTCTTGTTGATCAGGAAGTGTCGAAGGGTCAATTCCTAGCTTACGCAAGGCAACGAGTTTTTTCTCCTGGGCATTGTGGACAGTCCCGTCTACAAAGCCGATGAGGCCTCGATGTGAGAGAAGGGCCCCTTTCGCTCTTCCAGTAGTTCCTGAAGTGAAGAGAATTAATGCTGGGTCGTCCTCCTTGATATCAACTTGAATTTGGCTAATGCCAGTCGGTTCGAAGAATTCTGGGTTCTTCTCAAAATCAACAATATCCATCCCACTATCTAGATTTTCGGCACGCGAAAGCCGGCGGGTATCGCCAATCAGTACTTTAGGTTCGCTAAGTAGCAGAGCATGTTCTATTTCTGTCGATCTCCACCAGCCGTTAATAGCAACGGATATAGCGCCTATGAAAGTAGTTGCGAAAAAAGTAATGACCCACTCCGGAGAGTTTGCAGCGAGTATCGCTACACGGTCACCAGCGGATACACCAAAATCGTTCTTAAGCCGGTGGGAAAGGGTGTTGATCATTTTTGGGAGTTCGTCGTAGGTGATTCTCTTATCTCCGAATACGAAACATTCACGCCCACTCCACTTTTCTGCATAGGCATTGAACATCTCTTGGAGGTCACGATGACGGTTAAGGAATACGAGACATTGCTCTCCTAGGACATCTTCTAATGCTGTTTCCCATTGCCCTCCTTGCCCGCAGAGCTCAGCCCGAACTTCTTCAGCGAGGGTGGCGCTTTGGTCCTTGTTCTCATGCATATCATCACCCATTTTCAAAGGCCCATCTTTGTTTCAATTAAGGATTTGTTTCGAGGAATTCACGAATATGTGAAACTAGTAGATCTGGAGCATCCTCTTGGCAGAAATGGCCAACTCCGGGTAGTTCAACAATTTTTTCCTCGGGCCATAGAGATCGGAAACCTGCTATTGCGCGATCCGGAGGGATCGCCCTATCTTCAAGCCCCTCGAGAAGGATTGCTGGTTTGGATTGAATCTCAGGGACCCCTGCTGCACCTTCTAGGACGTAGTCGGCTATTCGCCCTAAATACGCGTCAATAGGAAATTCGTATGCACCAATTGAGCTTGCATAGTCAGGAAAGGGTGAGCTGTATGCATCTATCCAGGTATCATCTATAACACTTGAATTCTGGAAGCCGAGAATTTTCATTATCGATAAAAGGGTCGATCCGATATTGCGGAGGATTTGTTCGGTCCGGCCGGTCTCAAGCCCTTCGCCTATCCATTTGAACCATGGTGATTCATTAATTCGAGTTACCGATTCAGGAACTGTTCCATACCCCGCAACTGTATTCATGTACACGAGGCGTTTCACCTTCTCGGGATGTCGAACGGCATAGGCTGTTCCCATTGGGCCTCCCCAATCCTGCATAACAAAGGTAATGTCATCTAGTGAGAGCGAATCAATAAGTGAGGTTAGGTTTTCAGTGTGGGTCTTTAACGTGTACTCACGGTCTGTGGGGGTTTCACTCTTTCCAAAACCCATGTGGTCAGGAACAACTACCCTGTTGCTTTCAGCGAGTGGGGGAATCATTTTTCGATAAAGGTATCCCCATGTTGGTTCACCATGTAGGCAGATGATTACTTCTCCTTGCCCAACGTCTATATAGTGTTGACTGAAGCCAGCAGCGTCGCAGAAATTCGGCGGGAATGGCCATGTTCCATTAAATGTTTCGTCTTTAGAGATCATGCTGTGATTTTTTCACAAACGACTGTTTGAAGCCACTTTGATTAGAACTTTAATTGATGACTGCGGGATTCTGGGTGCTCCAAACAAATTGATAATATTTAGGGCCATCTCTGGACTAGGATCCATTCTTAGGTGGGATGTGGTTTCGTCCTCTGACAGGGCGTTCATAGAATTTTAGAGTAAGTGGAGTTACATGAGTCAAGAAATACTTTCAAGTCATAGAGATCGGATCGATCAGTTAGATGAGAAACTCATTCGGTTGCTCGCTGAACGCTTTGAAATCACCAAAGCTGTTGGGACGCTGAAGGCAGAGCAGGGCATGCCTGCTGCTGATACGGAAAGGGAAGCTCAACAAATTGAACGTCTTCATAAAATTGCCCGAGAGGTCGGAATGGATCCGGACTTTTCCGTGAAGGTATTTCGACTCATCGTAGATGAAGTGATTCGCCACCATGAACGTACTGCCGAAGAGGCGTCGGGAGACTAGGTCTCTTAGATTTCAGTGTCCTTCCACTGGTTCCAGTAAGTAACGGTTTCCGCTGGCTTTCTAGAGCCAGGATGAAAATCTTCTCCGATGTAGTATGCGGTTGGTATGCAGGCCAGCTGGGTTACTGTTTCGGGAATCCCGAGCGCTTCGCCGACACGTGCTGCAAAACGAAGGTGTAATGTCGTCCAAGCTGTTCCTAGTCCTCTAGCGCGAGCTGCCAACATATAACTCCACACGGCAGGAAGAACCGACCCCCACCAACCTTGGGTTCCTCCTCCGAGCCCCCCTTCCATGTCGTCGGGGGTTCCCAGAGAGCAGGGGATTGCCAGAACTGGGACTTTCTCAAGAATCTGCGCTAAGTAGTCGCTTGAGGAGATGATTTTCCCTATTGTTGAATCATCGGGAGCTTTCGAAGCTACAGCTCCCTTTTGTTGTTCTATGTAGGGGGCGTAGGCCTCTCGGTATGCTTCAGCGACCACTTTCTTCCTTGCGGGATCATCAACGATCAACCACCTCCATTTCTGGTAATTCCCTCCAGCAGGGGCCTGTGTAGAGATACGAATGCAGTCTAGGATTAGCTCCCTTGGCACTGGTTTATCTAAATTAAGACGTTTCCTTACGGCCCGAGTAGTTGTTAGAAGGTGGTCTATTTGTTGTAAATCAAATTTTGTCACGGTTTTAGTTTGTCTTTCTCAGAAATCAGTCATGGGCTAAGCTTGAACCTAGTCCGGATTCGCTAAAAAATCCGGTTAGGTAAGGAGGCATCATGGCACGTATAGCAGTTCCAGAAGGTGAAGGGCTCGAACGAAGCCGCATGTGGGCGTTACAGAAGAATGTTGCTGAAGGTATTGGTATTGCTGGGAATGCTCTCTATACAAAGATTTCTCTAGATACCCGTGTTCGGGAAGTCGCGCGTATGAGGATAGCTCAAATTAATCAGTGTCACATATGAATGGATACCCGATCTGCATCGGCGATGCAGCAAGGATTGGAAGAGGATCTATACCATCGGGTGTCGGAATATGAAGATATAGGAGCTTTCACCCCCGCAGAGAAACTTGCTGCGGAGATGGCTGAACGCTTTGTGTTCGATCATGTGGCTCTGAAGGACGATGAAGAATTTTGGGGAAAGGTGAAAGAAAATTTCACTGATCAACAAATACTTGAATTAGTCGCTTTGATAGGATTTTGCCTCGGGATGGGAAGGCTTTTGACAGTACTAGACATAGCAAATGATTGCCCTGTGAACAGAACGGCAGACCCGGAGAAGGACCCGACATATTTCGTTCACGGTTAAGCGTAATTAAGAGCCATGTCACTGGATGCATCTGTTCTCTACAGTAAAGAATATCGTGAGAAGCCCGAACCGGTTTGGGAGCAAATGCGCAATGATCACCCCCTTTTCTATGATCAGATAGGGGAACTTTGGTGGTTAACGCGATACAGCGACGTTGTTAGAGTGTTCTCCGATCATGAACTGTTCTCTTCCACTACATACGAACTTACTACAGGCCAAGTTGTCGGACCTACGCTAATCTCTCGTGACGACTATGGTCATGTTGTCCGGAGGAGTATTGTCGCTCCTGATTTTGTTGGGAAAAGGCTGAAAACCTACCAGAGTTTGATCGAGGAATGCTCGAAAGAGCTAATCGCAAATTTTGAAAGGAAGGAAGAGGTTGCATTGGTTCGAGAATTCAGCTCAATGCTTCCGGTGGATGTAATTTCGTCAATGCTGGGCATGGTTGGGGATGGTCCGCTATTCCGCCAGTGGGTAACGGACATGATTATGGGGCTATCTGGATCAAGGGAAAATAGAGAAAAGGGCTTGAAAGCAAATGCTGATTTTTGTAAACACATTGCCCCATTACTAGAAAACGTCGATAACCCAGAACGAATGGACCATGTTGCTAAAATTGCCCGAGCTGAAGTGGATGGGCATCGATTAACGGAGGAAGAGATAGCTGCTTTTTGTGCACTGCTTTTTATTGCAGGGGGAGAGACAACAGATAAGGCAATTGCAAATATGTGGTGGAACGTCCTCACTCATAAAGAAGTTCTTGAGGGCATAAAGAGTGATCCGGATTTATGGAGCAATGCTTTTAGTGAGACGATGAGGCGGACTCCTCCTGTAATAAGTGAAGATCGATTTACTACCCAACCAGTAGAAATGTATGGAGTCGAAGTTCCGAAAGGGGCTCGTGTTCGCGTATGTATGGGGGCAGCTCATCTTGACCCAACAGTGTTCCGGTCACCTAAGGAATTTGATATTTTCCGAACAGACCTGAATCTTTCGAAGGAGTTGCGATCAGGCGGCTCGAAAGATCCTAAGCGTTCTGGGCACCTAGGATTTGGACTGGGAAAACATTTTTGTATCGGCTACGAATTAGCACGTGCAGAAGCTGTAACCGGATCAAAATTGATTGTACAGAACTGTGGTTCGCCTGAATTAGCAGATCCTGCTCAAAGAGGCCCGGTGATCCAAGGTAATTCGTTCATGGCTGTCAGAGAGTTGAGGGTTCGGTTCAATCAGAACTAGATTGACCATAGGACGTAAGGAGAAATTATGGCGGGTCCTCTAGAAGGAGTCAAGATTGTCGAACTGGGACAGATGATAGCTGTTCCGGGGGCATCGTACCTTTTGGCTACGCAGGGAGCGGAAGTCATTAAAGTTGAGAACACGACAGGTGGAGATGACCTTCGGATGTATGGCAGCCGAAAAAGTGGCATGTCGGGATGGTTCGCAAACGCTAATGCTGGTAAAAGGTCCATTGGTATTGACCTTATGAGTGAAGAAGGAAAAGAAATCCTCTGGAAGTTACTTAAAAACACAGATGTGTTTATTCAAGGATTCCGTCCAGGGGCGGTTGATCGTCTTGGGTTTTCATTTGAAGAAGTCCATAGTCAACTACCAGAGCTCATTTATGTTTCATCATCCGGATTTGGTCCCTCAGGCCCATATAGCGAACGCCCAGTTTACGATCCGGTTATCCAAGCACTATCAGGTTGGGCTGGAGCTCAACACACTGCGGAAGGCCCAATGCTTATCCGTGGAATGGTCGCTGACAAAGTTGCAGCTTTAACAACAGCTCAGGCGGTAACAGCGGCTTTGTTCCGGAGAAACTCCTCAGGGAAAGGACAGCATGTAGAAATATCGATGCTTGAAGCAAATATTGCCTTTAATTGGCCAGATGTCATGATGCATGAAACTCTTCTTGACAGTGACGCACTACACCTGCCGAACCTTTTAGGTTCCTATCAGCTTTTCGCTACAGAAGATGGATGGGTGTCTGTGACTGCTGGAACTGATAAACAGTGGCGAGCTGTTTGCGAAGCTTTGGACCGTTTCGATTTACTTGAGGACAACCGCTTTTCAACAGCTGCGAATAGAAGTAAAAACTTCACTGATTGGTATGCAGCCTTTGCACAAATGGTTTTTGCCTTTAAGAGTGAGGAAGTGCTATCTCGATGCTTAGATGCTGATGTTCCTGCTGTTCCTGTTCTTGACCCTAGTCAAGTTTCAGACGATCCCCATGTGATAGCGAGAAAGGCCATAGTAGAGATGGTGCACCCAACCATTGGCAGGATGAGGGTTCCGCGCCAAGGGGCAACTTTTTTAGCAGAAAAACAAGTTTTGCCAAGTCCCGCGCCAGCATATGGGGAGCACACTGAAGAAATCCTCTCGGAATTAGGATTTGGTAGCGAAGAAATCAGCCGCCTCCGAAATGCTAATGCTGTTATTTAGAAATCTATTGGAAGTTAGCATTTATGGGACCTGGTAGTTGTATCACCAAGCGTTTTGAAACAAGGTCGGGTATTCAAATTGAAGCGGACTTTTGGGGAGAACCTAACGAGAATACTGTGATATTGCTTCATGGTGGTGGTCAGACACGTCATTCCTGGGGGTCCACAGCTAGTGACATTGAGAGGAAAGGGTGGTGCGCAATTTCAATAGATTTACGCGGGCATGGAAGGTCTGGATGGGCTCCTAATGGGGAATACGGCCTTAATGACTTCGCAGAGGACATCGATCACATCATCCAAGAAATTGGAACATCTCCAGTTATAGTTGGGGCTTCTTTAGGTGGGCTAACGGGCATGTATCTAGAAGGGTATTTACACCCTAATTCCATCAGGTCTCTTGTTCTGGTCGATATTGTCCCAAGGATGAACCGAGAAGGAGCTGAAAGAGTAAAGTCCTTCATGATTGAACATCTTAAAACAGGGTTCTCTACTCTGGAGGAAGTGGCAGAAGCTATCTCTGCGTATAACCCACAACGAGAAATACCATCAGATCTCGATGGGCTGAAGAAAAACCTTCACCAGCGCGGTGATAGATGGTTTTGGCACTGGGATCCTGCATTTATTGAAAACTCAAGCACCCAGCAACGCCTAGGGATGCAAGACCCTGATTTTCTCCACAGTATATGTTCCGCCATTCACGTCCCGATACTTCTTGTTAGAGGCCGGCTGAGTGATCTTGTGACCGAAGTTGAGGCTAAAGAATTTCTGCGCGAATTCCCAAACGCCGCCTATATTGATGTTAGCGGTGCAGGACATATGGTTGCTGGCGACAAAAATGATGCCTTTACTCAAGCGGTTGTGGGTTTCCTTGACTCAGGTATCTGAAACACCTACTGGTAACAGTTCAGTCAGTGCTATCGTTCGATCTCTCTATATCTGCTTTATACCAATCAGGCATCACAGCACGTGGATGTTTTCCTAGATCTGGTCTTACGATGCCAAGAAAAGCATAATCCCAATCTGAAGGAAGTTTTTGTGTATGGGCTCCGCCATCAACCCGAATAGTTTCTCCGTTGACGTAATTCGATTCATCACTTGCTAAGTAAAGCGCACAGTTGGCTACATCGTCTACGTGCCCCATCCTTTTTGCAGGAGTTTGCAGCCGCACGGCTTCAATAGCAAGTCTATTTTCTTCGGTAAACGATTCTGCAGTCATATCTGTTTCAATGACATGAGGAGCTATACAGTTAATCCTTACCTGATCGTTTCCGTATTCGACGGCAGCAATTTTAGCTACGTATTCAAGTCCGGCTTTAGATCCGGCATATCCAACACGTCCGATAGCTGGGCTTTGGGCTGTAAGGGAAGAGCAAAGAATCACAGACCCTCCTCCTCCTTGAGCCATAGCATTACACATGTAATGAAGAAAATAGATTGCTCCGTTGAATTGAACCTCAACCATCGGCTCTAGATGTTCTGGAGTAATATCTTTAATCAAACTAGCGTCATCGTACCCGGCGAAGTTTATAGCAGCATCTATTCGCCCGTAGGTTCCAATGATTTCCGAAACAACATTTTCTCCCTGAGGGAAATCCGTCACATCCCATTGCACCCCCATACCTTTGTACTGCTCACCTACTTCTTGGGCCAGGTCGGCTCTCCTTCCAGCAACAACGACAGTGGCTCCTTCTTCTGAGAAACGCTTTGTGCACGCCAAACCAAACCCTGTTGCCCCTCCAACAATAACAACGACCTTGTCATTCAAACGGCTCATACTATGACAGTAGTTGGTCTTAGCTATCTCAGCCTATGCCGAAGACAATTTGTATTCTGTTCCATGAGTCATCTTTGAAACTCTTGAGCTAATGTTCTAAAGCAGGAAAGAACAGGAGGCGATCTATGGGCTTTATGGATCAATATATACTTGAAGGTAAAGTCGCTGTCGTTACTGGTTCAGGACAGGGAATTGGAAGAGGTATCGCCTGGGGGCTCGCTGACGCTGGTTGCGATGTCGTTCTTAATGCTCGACGCGCAAAAGATCTGGAAGAGACTGGGCGAGGAGTAGAAGAACGTGGACAGAGGGCTTTGCCCTTTGCAGCAGATATCCGTGACCGTTCCGAAGAACTTGCTGGAATCGCCATGGAAGAATTTGGAAAGATTGATATATGGGTAAATAATGTCGGTGGGTCAGACGAAAAAAGCACGAGACCGCTCATTGACACTCCGGATGAAATATTTCGAAGCCAACTAGAACTTAATTTGACCACTGCGTTCCAAGGGGCAAAAGCTGCTGCAACGAGAATGCAAGAAGGCGGATGCATCATTAATATTGCTTCGGGGGCAGGGATGCGAGGGTCGCCGTTTACAGGGCCCTACGCTGCTGCGAAGGCAGGAATGCTAAATCTGACCGAAACGCTAGCGATAGAACTGGCACCAGAAATACGAGTAAATGCTGTATCCCCAGGGCCGGTTGTTACCGAGGCTTTTGACAAGATCCTTGGTGCCGCTGATGCTGAAGAAGCAATTGCTGCAACTATCCCATTGGGATTCCTCGGAACCCCAGACGATATTGCTCATACGGTCGTTTTCCTTTCTAGCTCTGCAGCAAGATGGATCACTGGAAGAAATATTCTTGTTGCTGGTGGTCGTACACATCGAAGCTATCAATACCAGCAGCGCCTAGAAGAGGAATAAGAAATTGAAAAGAGACAAAGGAGAATGATATGAAACTTAACCTCAATGTTGATGAAGCTCTTGCGACAACACGTGCAGTCAGGAAACGGCTTGATTTTGATAAACCGGTCGAACCGGAAGTTATCCGTGAATGCCTAGAGGCCGCAGTGCAATCACCGACGGGCTCAAACTCTCAATCGTGGCAATGGTTGGTAGTCACTGATCAAGGCCAACGTAACGCTCTTGCCGAGTTATACAGGCAAGGATGGGAAATTTATCTCCAAATGGAAGGGAATGTAGCAACCGCATATCAAGGTGAAGATGCAGCTCGAATCGCCCAGCAGGACCGAGTTGCAAGCTCTGCACAATATTTGGCAGATAACTTTGAAAAAGCTCCCGTCATGATGATTCCGCTACTTCCAGGAAGGTTAGATGGACTTCCTTCGATGGCAGTTACCGCCATGCTGGGATCGATCCTTCCGGGGGCTTGGAGTTTCATGATCGCAGCGAGAGAGCGAGGGTTAGGTACTGCTTGGACAACGATTCATCTTATGTTTGAAGAGCAGGCAGCAGAGATCCTTGGAATAGATTTCGAAAGCTATACCCAATGTGCTTTAATAACCTGTGGCTACACTCACGGGACTGATTTCAAACCCGCCAAACGTCCACCAATCGAAACAGTTTTGCATTGGGATAGGTGGGGGGGTGAACCACCATGGTAGAAGGGGCGACATCAGAAGACATAGTTAATCTATTCATGGAATATATCAATGCTAAGGACCTGGATGCCGCTACATCTCTTTTGAGCGAGAATTGTGAATATGACAACGTTCCAATGGGGAAAGTTTTTGGACGAGAAGTTATCTACGAGTATCTTCTTCCTGTGATGGAACGATGTTCAGAGATTGATTGGATAACGACGAGGCAGGCTTCATTGGAAGGGCTGGTACTCAATGAACGCTTTGACCGGTTCTTGTGGCCCCACGGATGGGTTGAAGTACCGGTTGCTGGGATCTTTGAGGTCGTAAATGGCGAAATTACTTTGTGGCGTGACTACTTCGATCTACCTACCTACACCGATCAATTACCTATACCCTCAGACTAGGTAGGTCAAAGCATCATGACTTCGAGACTACTTTCACCCTTACAAGGAACGGTTTTACTCCTTGATGTCCAAGTAGGTGATGATGTAGCTGAGGGGCAGCGCGTAGCGATACTTGAGTCGATGAAAATGGAACATGAAGTCTCTGCTACGTTTAGCGGAACCATCCAGAAAGTACATGTGGAGGTAGGAGAGACAGTCCTTGAAGCTCAAGAACTCTTTTCGCTTGAACCTAAAGAAATCTTGCAAACCAGAGAAACCATGGCATCCAAGTTGGACCTTGATCACATCCGCGAAGACTTAGCAGAAGTTAAACAAAGGCATGAAATAGGATTGGACCACAAGAGACCCGAAGCTCTCGAAAAACGCCGTAAGAGCGACCAAAGGACAGCCAGAGAGAATTTAGCCGACCTTCTTGACGGTGATTCCTACATTGAATATGGGCCTCTAGTAATAGCTCCACAGCGAAAACGGAGGTCTCTCGAAGACCTAATTATGAATACTCCGGCTGATGGAATGATTGCTGGGATAGGGGAGGTCAACGCAGACATCTTCCCAGAAGAAAAAGCACAATGCGTGGTGATGTCATATGATTATACTGTTTTGGCCGGAACCCAAGGCGGCCAAAATCATCGAAAGAAAGACCGGCTCTTTGAAATTGCGAAACGCTGGGAACTTCCTGTCATTTTCTTTACAGAGGGAGGAGGTGGCCGTCCAGGTGACACCGATGGCGTGCAGGTTGCTGGTCTGGATTGCTTGGCCTTTGGCCTTTGGGCCGAACTTTCCGCGTTAGTTCCTCTTGTCGGAATTAATTCCGGATATTGTTTTGCTGGAAATGCAGCTATTTTGGGGTGCTGCGACGTAATCATTGCCACAGAGAATTCAAATATCGGTATGGGTGGTCCGGCAATGATCGAGGGAGGCGGGCTTGGCGCATACAAACCCTCAGAAATCGGCCCTATGGACGTGCAAAGAAAAAATGGAGTAGTCGATATTGCTGTCAAAGATGAAGAAGAAGCGGTAGCAGTAGCGAAGAAGTACCTTTCTTATTTCCAAGGTCAGGTCACTGACTGGGAATGCGAAGACCAAAGAAAGCTTCGACATTTAGTTCCGGAGAATCGAGTACGCGTTTATGAGGTACGTGAAATCATCGAAACTATCTTTGATTCAGGTTCAATTCTAGAGTTAAGGGAAGATTTTGGACTAGGAATCATCACCGTATTAGCGAGAATTGAAGGACGTCCAGTCGGGGTGATAGCAAACAATCCCGCTCATTTGGGTGGGGCAATTGATAGTGACGCTGCAGATAAAGCTTCTCGCTTCATGCAGCTATGCGACGCGTTTGATCTGCCAATAATCAGCTTATGCGATACACCTGGATTCATGGTGGGGCCAGAAGCTGAGAAGACAGGTTTAGTCCGACACGTTAGCCGTATGTTCGTCACGGCAAGATCGGTCACAGTCCCAACATGCACTATTGTGCTTCGAAAGGCATATGGATTGGGAGCTCAGGCGATGGCGTCTGGTGGATTTAAATTCCCCTTGTTTACAATTTCATGGCCAACCGGTGAGTTTGGTGGAATGGGACTAGAAGGCGCAGTTAAATTAGGGTACAGAAAAGATTTGGAAGCAATTGAAGACCCTAAAGAACGTGAGAAGACATATCAGGCTCTTGTGGATCGAATGTACGACGTAGGCAAGGCAATCAGCATGGCCGATCACTTTGAAATCGATGATGTGATTGACCCATTGGATTCTCGCCGGTGGATTGTTAGTGCGTTAAAGGCCTGTTCCCACCCCAAGACACGCAGCGGGAAAAAGCGCCCAATGATCGACACCTGGTAGAAGAAGCCGAGAGTACGAGAGTGACTATGCGCCTTTGGCGCCTCTTCGGTAATTCTCGTAGATGCTAATAAGAACCAGTACCGCACCGCTGGCGAGACTCAACCAGAGCCCAGTTCCGGCTTCTATTCTGTCGTTTTGCATTGTTGTTATGAGCATCGCCAATGGGATCGTAAGGGCAACGAGCCCCATCCCAAACAAACAGTGAGAAAGCAAGAGATTCGGGCCGGGTTCAGCAAGACCTTTGGGGCGTAAGCGCATAAGTGCAGCGAAGCCTACAACGATACCAACTATCAAGAGCAGATACCCGAGGCGAGGTCCAGAAGCCCCTTTACCTAACGTGTCAACACAGACATCTCCAAGCTCTTTACATTCGTTACGGCCATCGTATGTGCTGAGTTTAAGGGCTCCGACCTTGAGCCATGTCATAAATGGGAAAACGATAACACCCACAGCGGCTACAAGTGTAAGTAACGAAATAGACGAGCGATCTACATTTGAAAGAGGTTTAACCCCCTTAGCCGGCCGAGTTCGAGCAACCGAAAGAATACCTAGTTGTGGAATGAATGACGCTGGCCAATAGGCGGCAACGAGTGCCCAGCCTGTACCAGCAGGGTCCTTCTTGACGGGAAGGACTGGCAACCAGCCAAACACAAAGGCAAAAATATTAACTGTGGCGACTAGGCCAAGAGCCAGCGTAAGTTGTTCGACACCTAGCCCAGGTAAGACTTTCGAGTAACCAGCAAGCCGCATAAGGGCGAGAATACAAAGAGCCGCACCAATAGCAACAGCAAGAATTCCAAACCCTGCACCTCCAAGAAATTCGAACGCATCATAATTGCTTTCCCTGCGTTTAGCCCACTCTCCTAGAAGAACGAAAACAAAATACAATCCAGCGAACACCAAGTGAGCTAGCACAAAGGGATTTTTCACATTTGCCAGTAATCTCTCCTGAGGTGTCATCGGGCCTCCTCGATATCACCACCGAGGTAACTTGCTTCAAGCAAGTCTTGACGTTCCATTAGATCAGCTGCAGTTCCTTCAAGGACGATTTCCCCGTGACTCATTACGTATCCTCTGTCAGCTACTTCAAGGGCAAGGTGCACGTGCTGTTCAACTATGAGTACTCCACAGCCTGTTTCGTCAGCTATATCTCTAACGATGGGAAGGAGCCTCTCCACGATGATTGGGGCGAGACCTAGACTCATTTCATCGACAAGTAACATCTTCGGGTTTGAAACCAACGCCCTTGCCATCGCAAGCATCTGTTGTTCACCACCGGATAGTAAGCCAGCTCGGCGGTTCATTAGTGGTCGAAGAGCGGGCAGCAGATCGAGTGCGATCTCGTATCCAGCTTGTTGCTCGCTTCTCTTACCTCGAAGTCCGAGGCGGAGGTTTTCCTGGACAGTTAATCCGAAGAACAAAGAACGGTCCTCTGGGACGTGTGCGAGACCTCTCCGAGCTGTACGGTGAGGGGCTCCGAAGTTTGTAGCTGATCCGAGTACTTCAACAGTGCCTTCAAGGGGTTTTAGCAGCCCAGAGGTTGTCAATAGTGTTGTCGTTTTCCCAGCCCCATTCGGCCCAAGCAACGCGACAACCTCGCCAGACTCCACATGTAAATTAACATCTCTAATAACGGCTACTCCGCCGTACCCTGAAGACAAGTTCACGACATCCAGCAGATTGCCAGAGCCGCTCTGATCGTTTTCGACAGTTGATAAGGTATCAGTCATCATCGCCTCCTTGCTCTGCTTGGAGGCTCGTCATCCGTTCACCTGCTTGAGCTTGGATCTCTCCAGCTTCTTCTCCGAGGTATGCTTTCTTCACGGTATCGCTTTCTCTAACTTCTTGAGGGGTTCCTTGGGCAATGATCTTCCCGAAGTCAAGAACGTAGATGTAGTCACAGACACTGAGTACTAGTCCCATGTCATGGTCGATTAGAAAAACCGACATGTCATGGTCAAGGAATTCTCTTAAGTGGCCTCCAAGGATCTGGCTTTCAGCTGTATCTAATCCAGCTGCCGGTTCGTCAAGCAGGATGAGGTTTGGTGAAGCAGCAAGTGCTCTCGCGACGCCAACGAGCTTTCTCCGACCATGGCTAAGGTCGCTTGGCATAGCGTCTGCAACATCATTGAGGCCCATAATCTCAAGCGCCCACTCGATTTGCTCCTCGACTTCTTGGTCCTTTCTCGGCATATAGAGCATATCGAGAATGAAGCTGTACCACCGTGTGTCGTAACCGGCAACAAGAAGGTTGTCCCTGACCGAAAGGTCTTCGAAGAGCTCGAGAGACTGAAATGTTCGAACCAATCCTCTTTGTGCTCTTTCATGAGGTTTTAATTCGCCGATGTCTTCCCCATCGAAAATTGCTGAACCCGCCGAAATGGGAACGTAGCCAGTTATCGCATCGATAAAAGTTGTTTTCCCTGCTCCATTAGGCCCTATGAGTCCAACAAATTGTCCTTTAGGAACTTCTAGATCTACCTTGTCGCAAGCATTTAGCCCTCCGAATGTGACAGTTAATCCTGATGTTTCAAGAATATTGCTCATACCGGAGCTCCTTCAGTTGCATTGTCCTCATCAGTTGGAGAAATAACGTCCTCATCCGGGTTTCGGCGCAAGAGTGCCAGAGGTCCTTTCCCTAAGGCGTCACTTTGTAGAAGCGCTACACCTTCACCACCGGTCACGATAGCGTTCAGGATTAGACCAACTGCTCCAACTGCGTTGATCATGCCCCGTTCTACATCACCGAAATGAACTCCCAGGAATTCAGGCATCATCCCACCAGCGACCAGAAGGCCACCTACGACAGCACCATACCCTGTAGTGATTCCGCCTAGGTATACGAAGGCAAGCAACCCGAGGCCGCTGAAGATGGCAAAATTTTCCGCCTGAACAGCTGGGATCTTATATGCGAGCATGATACCGGCGATAGATGCAATCGCTGAAGAGATTCCAAAACCAAGCATTTTTGCGTTCTTCACATTGATCCCAGTGGCGGCGGCAGCTCGCTCGTTTGCGCGGATCGCTAAAAATCTCCTACCTGTGTTTCCACGCCGGAGGTTCACAACTGCCACCCCGACTAATGCGGTCATGATAATAAGGAAAAGGCTGTATTTCCAATAGTCCGTTCGGAAGGTTTCTTTGTTGAATGCGCTAATGTATTGGCCAAACCATGTTGGATTAGAAGGTGTGGGCTGGATTGAAGCTGCGCCCTCGCCCATCAATGATCGGCTCTTGGTTAGAAGTTCTTCGATGGCGAGGACTGATGACATTGTTACAACTGCTAGCTGAACACCGCGGATACGTAAAGCGGGTAAGCCAATTAGAAGCCCGAGAAGTGTTCCAGCGGCAACAGCGCAGATGAATCCGAGAATAGTAGGCATATTGAGTCCAGTGATTACGTAGTAGTCATCTGGTCTTTGAAGTGATCCATCTCCGACAAACCGAATCATCATAAAGGCAGCGAATCCCGCAATACTGAATTGAGCCAAAGATATCTGACCAAGATAGCCGACAATTACGGTAAGGCTAAACATGAACAACGTAGCCAAGATACTTGTGGTGAGAACAGCTTCCCATTTCGAAACGAAAACATTCGAGAGGATCAGGGCAAAGCCGACTGCAAAAATAGTTCCGACAACAACATTGTTGCTTGCGGGGGCATTTGGTTGCCTTCCCACGCTGATGGAACCACGGATGGGTAATTTATCTCCCTGGAAGTACAAGACGAGAATAATTACAAGAAGAGGCATGAAGGTTCGTACGCCTTCAATTTCAAGCCAATGCGGCCACCAGTCATTATTTGCTAATTCAACGCCACCTCCGGACATCATACCGATTATGATGCCTCCCAATACAGTCATTGGAATAGAGGTCAATTTGCCAAACAGTGCTGCTCCAAGCGCGCCAACTACTAAAGTTGCGTATAGCGAAGGTTGTGTTTTGTGAAGGAATAGTATTCCTGCGATTCCAGCTAGGACAGCTGAGAGGACCCAGTTAATGCCAGCAATGAGTTGAGGGGAGTACCCGAGCAATGTTGCGCCCTTTTCGTTTTCGTCAGCTGCGCGGGTCGCAACACCGAAACGTGTGAATCTGTATAGGAGGTAGACGAATGCTCCCATTATGAGGGCGGCGTAGAGCATGGAGAAGTTTGCACGCGGGATGGTACCGCCGAGGCCGAGGAAGTTCTTTACAGGCGGCATATCTGGTTTAAAGACCCAGAATCCGGAGCTACTTCTGTTCTGCCCACCGAAGTTTACAGCTATAACAGAATCAAGATAGAGCAGGACACCTACTGAACCGATGACCTTCCCAAGTATTGGGGCGTTACGAAGGGGGCGGAAAACTAAGAAATGCATCATAAGGCCAAGCAGAATTGACACAGCAAGCGAAAGGAGAAGAGTCGGAATTAGGGGGGGCTTCCCTATATACATTTCGAAGTCAAACACGTGGAAACGTGTTGGAAGGTTGTTAATACGTAGGGTTTTTAGAAACCCCCACTCTGGAATGATATCGAACCAGGGAAGGTAGAGATCTCCAGAAGTACGGAGCTCGTTGAAGGCGTACGCAGAATATCCGGCTACTGCACCATGACCAAGATTAATGACTCCGGAGCCACGGAATGCAACAACAAGTCCAGTTCCCAACATTGCGTACAGGGCGCCAGTACCGACCCCGCCAATCACAGCTATTAAGAACTGGTCCATACTTTGCGGCCCCCTCAAGTATCGCAACCTTGCCATTTATAGACTAAATCATCCGGTTGTTGCAACTTTAAATATAACAAGTCTTGTCGGTAACTATCGTAATGAGTGAGGAGTATTCCTACAACCTGCACCAATTGAAGAATGGGTTAGGCTACGAAGGCCCAAAACGTGTGGTGGGGGGGGGACAAGGGGTTGACCCCCCCCCCCCGAAATTTTTAGCAAA
>CAZMAW010000012.1:0-1479 GCA_964564495.1 uncultured Candidatus Nemicrothrix sp. | reverse complement strand
AAATTTTATTATGGGGTTCGCCACCCACGCCCAAAACGGGGGGGGGGGGGTCAAACTTGTGCCCCCCCCCCACCACCTTAAGTATGTAGCAAATAAGTATTTCTTTGCTGTGTACTCCTATTAGCCTGCAGCTGGTCGAGCGTTCGCTCCGTCAGCCATACGGAGGAGAAGGTCGGTTCCATCTATGAGTTTGGTTCCTAGAGGACCATATGACCATCCGCCGTTTTCGTATCCGTTCCAGATGTAGTATCCGGAGTCTTTCTTACAGACTGATACGAATTCGGAACTGTTTTGTGTACAGTCCATTGGCACTGAACGTCCTGCACGGTGCCAGTTGTCCTGGCCTGCAAAATATTCAATGACGGCTGCATTGTCGTCAACGTCTCCGCCTTCATTCTCTAAACGCATCAAGGTAATGAGTGCGGTAGTCATGACGTCGTGAGCGACGTTCATGAACACTGACAGCGGTGCATCAGGACCGTAGGCTTCTATGTTAGCTTCTCTCCAAGCTTGGTACTTAGTTGCGTAGTAGCTCAGTTGGATGCCATCGTTTGGTGTGTAAATTTCTTCATCACCACCGAAGGTCATGCCATGTGAGAATGGCTGTGAAAGCACAGAGTCATCCTTACAAGAAGCGGAAGAAACGATTTGTCCCTCATATCCAGCAGCGACCATTCCGGCTACGAGCTCGGCACAGTCTGAAGCTTGGAGTCCGAAGTAGACACCTGGGTTAGATCCCTTGGCGGCTTCTTCGATGATTCGCTGAACAACGGCTTCGTTGTCAGTTGGGTCACCGGAAGCATCTTCAACACCTATGAATGAGGTGAGTTTGCCTTCGTCAACAAGCTGTTGGGCTGGTCGAGCTTCAGTATCGTTGTAGCACTCAATACCTGGGGCACTGTTTGCATAAAGGATGATCAAAGGATCAGCTTCAATAACTTCAGCCATGTACTGCATACCGGTTGGGAATGCGGATACACAACCACCTTCAGTCGAAATTAGACCTGGGGTGTTGAAGTCAGATACGAAGATCGGAACTGTTTGCATAACTGGGACACCGGCGGCAACAAGTGTTGGCCATTGCAGCGGGTTGAAGAAGTCAATCCCTTGAATATGCACGTTTGGTGCTTCGTCAGCAATATCGTTGGCGCAGTTGGTGGCTTCAGCTGGATCCAGACCATGAACACATGGTTGGAAATCAATTGGCCTGCCGTTCATTCCTCCATAGTTGTCGTTGAATGCTTTGGCAGCAGCCTCAGCACCTTCACGAATTTCAGGGAATGAACCAACTGGGGTTCCTTCGATATTTGACATTGTGATAACGATCGCGTCGAGGCTGTCATCAGCTGCTCCTGGCGGGTTATCAATAAGGCTTTCTAGAAGTTCGGCTCCGTCACCGTTAACAGCGTCAGAGAATGCTTCGCCTGCTTCTTCTTCAGCAGGAGCTTCTTCTTCAGCTGCTTCTTCTTCAGCAGGAGC
>CAZMAW010000011.1:0-82670 GCA_964564495.1 uncultured Candidatus Nemicrothrix sp. | reverse complement strand
CAGCGCCAATCCAACCCGCAGACAAAAACCCAGGAGTATCCTGATCAATCTGATTTGTACCTGGCATCGATGGATCGGCACAGTCATACCCATCATTCCTTATAGAGGCCCCGTACGGGACTTGTTGCCAATTTGTTGTACCAAGATGGTCTGGGTAAATGACTTTGGTGCCACCATGGCAGGCGAATATCTGGCCGAAGTTGACTCTTGTGACCGGAAGGCTTTGTGGCAGAGTTTCATCATAATGAAGATGGGTTCCTGAGTAGGAGCAACCCGAACAGCCCGCATACCCAACAAGATCGCCAATTTCTACCCAGTCACCAACCTCAAGAGTTGCATTGATGTAGGCGAGGTGGATGTATCTTGCCCAATGATCATCGTGGTCAATGGAAATCCAATTTCCGGCACCGCCATTACAGTATCCGGATCCCGTTGACGGGCCACAACCGTCGAATATTTGTTTTACTGTTCCCGCTCCAGCGGAGTAGACCGGATGATTGAATGGGAGTTCGAAATCGATTCCCCATGTTGAGTGATGGTTGCCACATGGCCCCGACCCGCCAGTAGCTAAGGTGCACCAAATGTCGAATTCACCAATGAATGGCATCCATGATGCATCAGAAATAACGCCAGGGTCAGCAGAAACATCAGATGCAGATTTGAGTTCACTAGCTAAAGCGATTGGTGTCAACAAGAGAACGCATAGCATTATTCGTAACAGGACACCTAACTTTGGGCGGCAACCTAGCTCTGCATGCATTTATGAAAATCCTTAGTGGGTTACGTTAACTGTACAATCCCAAGTTCGATTTAGAATGTCGCCTCAGCTAGAAACATTCTCACAGGGTAGGGGAACTTTCACATGATTGTTAGAATCTACCTATGTCAAGGATTTGCCAAGTAACAGGGCGGAAGCCAGCTTTTGGGAACAATGTTTCTCATTCACATAGGAAGACCCGACGACGTTGGAATCCTAATATTCAGGTTAAAAAGTTTTGGGTTCCTAGCGAAAAACGGTGGGTAAAACTTACTGTAAGCGCAAAAGGGATAAAGACGATAAATAAGAACGGGATCGAAAATGTCCTCGCTGATATGCGACGACGAGGAGAGAAGATTTAGATGCCTGCAGGAAGCGATAAGCGACCCGTCATTAAGCTCAAGTCAACTGCTGGCACTGGCTACACGTATGTGACGAATAAAAACAAGGTCAACACCAGAGACCGTATCGAGCTGCGCAAGTATGACCCTATAGCTCGAAAGCATGTAATATTTAAGGAAGAGAAGTAGCGTCCTTCTCTTCCATCAGCATGGAACTCAGCGTTAAAGATCAGAGGGAAACTCTCAATACTGTCCTTATGGATGGCGATGTAGCCAGTGCGCTTTGGGAGTTTATCGATAGTGGATTGGCAGACGATATTGTGCCAGAACTTCCAGCTCTTCGCCTTGAACAGGACCCGATACATCGACACAAGGAAGTTCTCTCGCATACTATTGCAGTGACATCGAAGACAAGCCCAGATCTGATTCTAAGACTCGCAGCACTATTTCATGACATTGGTAAACCAGCCACGCGTAAAATCCATAATGGGGGAGTAACTTTCCGCCATCATGAAGTTGTTGGGGCAAAAATAACTAGAAAGCGACTCCGCCGACTCGAATATTCTGAAGAAATCGTCCAAGATGTTTCTGAACTGGTCCGCTTGTCAGGAAGATTTAAAGGCTATGCCGAAGGGTGGGGTGACTCTGCTGTACGAAGATATGCCCGTGACGCCGGACACCTCTTGGGGAAACTTAATGACTTAGTTCGATCTGACTGTACTTCTCGCCATGAACGAGTCCATGTAGAGCTATATCACCATGTTGATGATCTAGAGCGTCGGATAGGAGAGCTCGCAGAGGAAGATCGAAAATCCGCTGAGCGTCCTCTTTTGGATGGAGGAGAAATTATGGAACGTTTTTCAGTGGGGCCAGGACCATCGATTGGTCGAGCTTTAGAGTTTCTATTGGAATTGAAGCGGAATCACCCAGATCTAGGCAGAACGGAAACTGAAGAAAAGCTCGATGTTTGGTGGAAGGAGCACAATCCATCAAGCTAATGGATGTCGCTACCAGAGTTGATCGGTGTAGGTGTCCGTTCCGACGATCGTCGGAATGAAAGGCGCCGCTAGAGTGACAGTCGCAAGACCTGATTCGTTGACTTGATTCGCATACGCTACAAACAAGTCCCATATGTTGCGAGGGTCATCCTCTAAGAAGAACATTTGATTTGTTCGCTCTTCATTTCCAGTGGGAGAGCCTAGATCCATTGGGGCATTCCCATCGATATCGTCGTTTCGAGGAATTGGTTTCCAATTTACACAAGAAGCAACTGGAGATCCGGAGGATAGGAGCGATGGTAGAGCTGCAGACTCAAGGAAATTACGGAGCTCCGCTTCGGTGGTTCCTTCTGAGCGGTCAAGAAACACATTCCCTAGCCCTTCGTATGGGTGATCAAAGGACAACTCAATCGGAACGTGTTCCTCGTCACGGTAAGAGGCCCAAGGGGTGTTAAACATAACTGTGTGGGCGTGCTGACGTTCGGGGAAACCCCGATCATTTGCGTATAAATTCCAGACTTGTTCTGCTGCCCACTTGAAGTGTTCGTCGTGCTTTCCTTCGAGGACAAAATAAGTAGCTAGGTAGGATCCTCGGTCGACAGGAGTAGTGACGTTACTGTTTTCGGGGAAACGAAGTTCCTTTAGTTCTTTGGTTGCTACCCAGCGTTTTCCAGCAAAAAGCCATGGTCCAATAAGGCAGCCAGCGTAAAAATGGTCTCTTTCGTACCAACGGTTATAGGCGACCTCATGTCCTTTGTTTGGATCGACGAGTGTGTAGAGCATGCTTCCAGCGCGGACGGGATATTCATTCATAGTTCCTCCTTAGTTCTCCTCTTTACATGGTGTAGCAGATTCTTCGCTCATGTGCCGTCAAAGTTGGGTGCGCGTTTTGCGAGGAAAGCTGCTATTCCTTCTTGGTAGTCGTTGCTTGCATAGCAGCCATCAAGCGCGACTTTTACCTGGTCAGCTGTTGCTTGTCCTTTCAGATTCGCCAAACTGATTTTCGCTGCAGTTAATGACAGGGGTGCCAGATTGCATATTTTGGAGGTAATCGATTTAACGATTCCCTCGAGATCCGACTTTTTGCTAATTCCGTGGATTAGGCCAATCCGAAACGCTTCATTGGAGTTAATAGTGCTAGCGGTTAGGAGTAGATATCTAGCGTGAGCGTCGCCAACGGTGTGTGCTAGTGATATCGATGCCAGGTGCGGGAAAGCGATACCGAGTTTTGCAGGAGGCGCGGCGAAACTCGCATCCTCGCTGGCAAATCTAAGGTCGCATGCTAAAGCTATAGCTAGGCCTCCGCCACGACAGGCGCCGTGAACCATAGCGATTGTTGGAACAGGAGCGCTCTCCAACGCGGTATGAGCTTGAGCTTCGGCAGCGTCGTAAGCCTTGGCATTTTCGTCAGTGCGAAGTTCACTGAACTCTGAAATATCTGATCCAGCTCCGAATGCTTCTTTCCCATATCCTCTCACAACGATTACTCGGACATTGGCTCTGACGAGTTCGTTGACTACCTCGGGAACTTGCACGTACATAGACAAGTTCATGGCATTACGGTTTCGCGGGTTTTTGATGGTTAGCCACCCTACGTGACCTTCAACCTTGGCTGTTAGTGTTCCTTTTTCTGGATCGGACATCTTTCCTCAATCGTCTAAACGAATGATACTTACTCGAATCCCGAGAGTCGTACACGGGTTCTATTCATTCCTCAAGAACACCTCGCTCGACCAAGTCACGAATCGAATCGCTTGAAAGTCCAAGGATATCTTCAGCTATTTCTTGTGTGTGCTCGGCTAAGTTTGGCGAAGGAAACGTTATTGGTCCACCCATAGTTTCACTGACCCATGCCGGACCTTCCAATTTCATGTATCCCACACCGGGTTGTTCGATTTCAAGGGTCCAGCCACGTGCTTCCAGATGCGGGTCATTAAGCATTTCCATTCCGATCACCATAGGACCACATGGAACGCCTACATCTTGGAAGAGTTTGAAAACTTCATCTCGGTCCTGTTTGCGCACCCACATTGCCAGATTGTCTTCGAGGGTTTGCTGGTTATTTAAACGCCCCTCCAATGTTGAAAATTGTTTTTCTCGGGCCCAATCGGGTTCCCCGATAGCTTCGACTAGAGATCTCCATTGCTGATCTGTCTCAACGGAAATCACTACCCATTGTTCTTCTCCGCCACATTGAAAAGCGCCGCGAGGAGATCGTTGTTCATGGCGGTTTCCTCTGGGGTTAGCAGATCCAGCAATTAAACTTTCTTGAAGGAGTTTCTCTGCGATCATGTTCACAACAACTTCTACTTGAGCTACCTCAGTATGGGTTGAACCACCTGAAACGTCGCGACCGATGAGGGAAGATATGCCAGCAAGTGCACATAAACGCCCCGCTGCGTGGTCTGGAAAAATCGTGCCATTTGTTGCTGGAGGGTCATCATCATCATAATCCCAAAGGTGAAGGAGCCCTCCATACGTCTGCGTTGTTGGGCCGTACCCAGTCCAATGGCTATTCGGGCCTCGAGAGCCAACTAGTTGACTGCTTATCATTACAATATTTGGGTTAATTTTTTTCAGGTTTTCGAAACCCAGACCAAGTGATTCCATCACACCTGTAGCACTATTTTCCACGAGTACATCAGATTCAGCTACAAGGTTTCGGACTATTTCTAATCCCTCTTCAGTTTTGACGTTGCAGCCGAAACTACGTTTGCTGCGCGACGAAGAGGTAAAGGATGGTGAATTCTCACTCAGCGCCACTAGACGAATGAAATCAGGGTAAGTCCTTGTCTCAATTTTTATTACATCTGCCCCGTATTCGCCGAGCAGCCTTGAAGCTTCCACGCCTACTCCACCGATTCCGAAATCAAGGACTCGTAGTCCCTGCAGGGGGTATAGGACCTCAGGATGTAGTTCTGAAACTGAAAGGCGGTCTCCTTCGAAACTAAAGCCATTATGCTCTCCAAGATCAGGGGCTCGACGTGAAAATCCATGCCGAGTCCCATCGAGTTCAAAAAACCCTGAAGCGATGAGGGCAGTTTCACCTTTTAATACCTCTGTTTCCGCGAATGTCCCGCGGGCTTTCAGATGTGGTTCTTGAAGTACTTCGCTTGGCTGTAAAAGTGGCGTTAGTACGATTCCGCGGTTTTGACCCTCAGCGCAGATCTCTAACATTTTTTTGTCAGCGAAGAACTCTCCATATGCTGCATTCAAAACATCCGCGTTCATTATTCTATTGCCAACTTGAGACCAAAACTCCATATCACTGAACGCTTCAGGTTTACCCATCCAATCCCACAATGACTCCCATTGTCTGGGGCTAAGAATCACCATCCGTACCCAACCATCGAGGCATTCGAAGATAGGGTACATAAAACCTCCGCCTTGCCGAACCTCGTTGTAAGGATGTCCTGCAGATCTTAAGACCGAAGCGTTGGAATACGACCAGTCTGTTGTTGCTCCAGCAGCCGTCATAACCGCTAAGTCAATGTGCTGCCCATTTCCTGTTCGTAATTTCTGGTAGATGCCAAGCACTGTGGCTACGGCAGCGGAAATAGAAGCTATATCGGTTGCAAGTGTTGTTGGTGGTAAGAGTGGTGGCTTGCTAGATATTCCTGCTTTAAACATCATTCCGCTCATTGCCTCAAGCACATCATCATTAGCGATTAGGCCCGCATAAGGTCCCGTATACCCAAATGGCGTGATGGAAGTAATAACGAGATGGGGAAAGAGCTTCTGAACGGATTTCGGGGTGATTTTCCCGAGGTTGGAATCGCTCTCGATCCATACATCAGCTTCTCCAATTAGCTTAAGAAGCTGTTCAGGCCCATCTCCATCTTCAAACTCTAAAGAAATGCCTGACTTATTTGCATTGCGCCAGAGGAACCCCAGGCTTTCCCCTTCTGAGGAGAAAGGGGCAATCTGTCGAAGATCAGAACCCATCGTAGGTTCAACAAGGACAACATCTGCCCCCAGGTCAGACAGAAGTCTCCCACATAATTCGCCACAGTTATTAGTCGTGTCAACGACTCGTAGACCCTTAAGTGGGCGTTCCACTATTCACCTCCATGCCTTCCGAAAGTTAAGTGTGGCAGATTTTACACGTTCGGCAAATTACAAATTGGGATTAGACAAGCTGTTAAGCGTTGACGTCGACAACTACTCTTCCACGCACCTGCCCCTGAAGGATTTGGCCGGCAACGTCAATAGCCCCGTCAAGGCTGACGACTTCCGTCATCTGTTCTAGTTTGGCGGGATCGAGGTCACTAGCCATTCTGTCCCAAGCTTGCTTCCTACGGGCAAAGGGTTCATAGACAGAATTGACTCCGACAAGAGTCACTCCGCGAAGGATAAATGGCATCACGGATGTTTTCAGATCAGCTCCCTGAGCTAAGCCGCATGCAGCTACACATCCATTCGAGTTTGTTTGAGCGATGGCATTTGCCAAAGTATGGCTTCCTACAGCATCAACTACACCAGCCCATCTGGTTTTCTGGAGTGGTCGAGGATTCTCTTCTCCTAATTCGTTCCGGTCAATAATTTCGGATGCTCCTAGGTCAGTCAAATAACTAGATTCTTCAGGTCGCCCTGTCGAAGCAAAAACTTCAAACCCAAGCTTCGCCAGAATAGCGACAGCTGTACTACCAACTCCTCCTGAGGCACCAGTCACGAGAATGGGGCCGCTGGTCGGTGTTACTCCATGTTCTTCGAGAGCGAGGACACATAGCATCGATGTGTAACCGGCGGTTCCAATGGCCATAGCTTGTTGAGACGTGAAAACTTCAGGTAGTGGTACCAGCCATTCAGCGGATAGGCGCGATTTTTGTGCCAACCCGCCCCAATGGGATTCGCCGACTTCCCAACCATTGAGAACAATTTTGTCTCCAACTTCGTAGTCTGGGCTTTCACTGGAACTCACAGTACCCGCCAAATCTATTCCGGGGATCATAGGGTAAGTTCGAACAACCCCTGGTTTCCCCATAATTGCTAATCCGTCCTTGTAATTGATCGTCGAGTACTCTACGTCAACAGCAACATTGTGTTCTGGCAAGGCAGCTTCATCAATATCCGCAATTTCAGCAGATACGTTTTTCTCTTCGTCTTGAGTTAAGTAAATCGCTTTAAACATGACTCAGAGCCTAGAGGGTTAATGGATTTAAAGGCACACTAATGAGGAAGAAATCGTGTATCCATACGCAGGAAGTCAGGTATTCTGGTCTTCAAAGGTGTCTGGTTCAAGGTATATGATCTTCGCCAGAGGCTCCACGTCACGTATCTGTTCCTCTACGGCGTCAACCGCATCACTAATGTCAATAGATGAAGAGTCATCTCGGAATTCTATTTTTGCTGCAATCAGGAGAGTTTCTGGTCCGAGATATTCAGTCCTCATATCGATGAGGCGTATGACATGCTGTGATTGATTAATAGCCGCTTCAATCCTTGTGGTCTGTTCAGGTAGTGCTCCTTCACCAATCAGAAGACTCTTTGTTTCAATTGCGAGAATAATTGCGATCAAGCCAAGCAAGATACCAATTGATAACGTGCCTATCCCGTCCCAGATGGCATTCCCAGTGATGTCAGCTATCAGGACACAGACGAAGGCGAAAACTAGGCCCATGAGAGCGCCGAAGTCTTCAAGGAGGACGACAGGTAGTTCTGGGATCCTTGATCTACGAATGAAACTTTTCCAAGAATGCTCTCCCTTGTAATATCGTGATTCTTTGATAGCGGTTCGGAATGCGTAAGCCTCCAGACTCATGGCGAACAAGAGGATGGCTAGCGCCCACCATAAAGATTCAATCTCGTGAGGGTGGCGAATCTTTTCGATTCCCTCGTATACGGCGTACATCGACCCCAGAGAGAACAACACAAGTGAAACAACAAAAGCCCAGAAAAATCGTTCCCTACCGAACCCGAATTGCCGTTCGGCCGAGGGTAGTTTCGTTGAACGTTTTTTCCCGAGAAGAAGAAGAGCTTGGTTGCTAGTATCTGCAAGGCTATGAACTGCTTCGGCAAGCATGGCCGAAGAGCTTGTGATTGCGAAACCTATAAATTTAGCTATCGCAATTGTTAAGTTCGCTACAAAAGCAGTAATGATTGTCCTTGTACCACCTGTTGCAGCCATGGTTCTCCCCTCTGAGTGATTCAATAGCGTACAAAAAAATTCTCTAAAACCGAGTGTATTCGGCTAATCTTCCTCTCATGACAATTATCTTCAACAAGCCACAAGACCTTCTTGGCTCCGAAGGGACAGATCTTGGGTCTACGGAATGGCGGGAAATCAGTCAGGAGCGTATCGATTTGTTCGCTGAAGCTACTGGGGACTATCAATGGATCCATACAGATCCGGATAAGGCGAAGGATGGGCCTTTCGGGGTGACGATAGCCCACGGCTATTTGACCCTTTCGCTAACAAACTTATTTCTTCCTGAGTTGCTTCGGGTCTCACAAATTTCCATGGGGATAAACTACGGGGTTAATAAAGTCCGGTTCCCAAGCCCTGTTCCTGTGGGTTCACGAGTCCGAGCAAGTGGAACAATCAGTGAAGTCACCGAAATTTCTGGTGGAGTTCAGGCGATTGTTGAAGTCTCTATAGAGGTTGAAGACAGTTCGAAACCTGCATGTGTTGTTGAAAGTATCAGCAGATTCCTAAACTAAACACTGCTCAATCAGTTCGTCAATTCGGGTAGCCTTATAACATGGCAAAACGAAAGTCGAAAACCCCCAAGGCTCCTGCTTCTCTTCCTCCAATCCGACAGGGCCTCGTAAGTCCTCGTCGGAACGTCCCAAGTTCTATAGCACGTCCGCCCTATGCCCTCACAGGTGACCCTGGACCCTCTGTTCTTCCGTTGGTTAGAACCCGAGATGAGATAAAGTCAATGCGTAAGGCTGGGGCAATCGCAGCTGAAGTCCTCCTACATGTTGGAGAAGAAGTTACGCCAGGAATTACAACTGACAAGCTCGATCAAATCGCTCACAATGAAATCGTTCGCTTGGGCGCATACCCGAGTCCACTCAACTATCGAGGGTTTCCAAAATCCGTATGTACTTCTGTCAATGAGGTGGTCTGCCATGGGATTCCTGATAGCAGACAATTGCAAAACGGTGACATTGTAAATATTGACATTACAGTTTTTTACGAGGGTGTTCATGGAGATACATCAGTAACTTTTTTTGTAGGGGAAGTGGATGATCACAGTCGACATCTTGTGGATACGACTCGAAACGCCCTCAACAAGGGGATCGAGACAGTACGTAATGGTTCTCAGGTTTGCGACATTGGACAAGCTATCGAAAAATACGCTCACTCAAATCAATTGAGCGTTGTAAGGGAATTCATAGGCCATGGCGTTGGTCCGGAGTTTCATAGTTCCCTAGCTATTCCACATTTCTATGACCGGCGAGCAACGACAGAACTCCTTACCGGGATGAGTTTCACTATTGAACCAATGTTGAACTTAGGTGGGCACAGTTTGCAGATGTGGGATGACACATGGACAGTCGTGACAACGGACGGGCGAAGATCTGCGCAATTTGAGCACACGCTTGTTGTCACCGATGATGGATGTGAGGTTCTCACTCAAACATCATCCGGAACCATTCCAGCGGAATACTTTGCATGACAATAGGGCAACTTGATTCCACGGGTTGCAATAAAAGTGTCCGAAAGGCTTACATATAGGGATGGTCCATGAGAATAAAACCCGACTCATCCTTGTTCGACATGGTGAATCGAATGCCACGGTGGAACGAATTTTCGGAGGGGAGGAGAGCTGTACAGGGTTGAGCGACCTTGGGAGAGAGCAAGCCAGTGCTCTTCGTAATCGCCTAGAGAAAGAGGAGGCAAACGTTGACGTTTTGTATTCAAGCACAATGCCACGCGCAGTCGAAACGGCCGAAATCATCAAACCAGCTCTCAATATTAGGGATTTGTTCACAGATGCAGAACTTGTTGAACATCGCCCAGGAGAAGCCGATGGGAAACCTTACGATGAACTAGAAGAGCTTTTTGGGCGCAATGATTACTATGGTCGCCCGCACTCATCTTTCGCTCCTGGGGCAGAAAGCCTTCAGAGATTCCATTTTCGTGTATCTGCTGCTTTAGAGGTTCTAATAGCGAAGCACGTGGGTGAAAGCATAATGATTGTGTGCCATGGAGGTGTCATTGATATTGCCATCCGCCAGTTGCTCGACCTTCCACGTAGAGGACAATTTGATCTTTGGACTCTCAATACGTCGCTTACAGAATTCGTCGTTGATGATATGGGAGATAAAAGGGGCCGTTGGACGTTGATTCGATATAACGACCATGCTCACTTGTCTGGCCTTCCCTTTGCGACTAATGAAGAATCATAAGCGCGGCCACCGAAGCTAGAGAGCATCTAAGATAAATGTATGCTCACGGAAAATGAAATCAGCCAGTTCGGTGTAGAAGGAGTGATACATCTTTCCAATGTTTTAGAAGGTCGTTGGCTGAATCTTCTAGATCAAGGAATTGAACGAAATAAACTCGATCGAGGGCCATGGTCATGTGACTATACGAAGCCCGGTGACACAGGGGAATTCTGGGACGATTACTGTAATTGGCAACGATTTAGTGAATATAAAGAAGTCCTCTTTGAGTCACCGCTTGCGAAATTGGCTCAGGAGATAACTCGGTCAACCCAGATACGTCTTTTCCATGAACATGTTTTGGTCAAAGAGGCCCAAACAAATGAAGAGACTCCATGGCATCATGACCAACCGTATTATTGTGTGGATGGTGATCAAGTAGTTTCTACATGGGTACCTCTTGATTATGTCCCGAAGCAGTCGGCCATGCGGTTCTTGATTGGTTCTCATAATGGACCGATGTATGCTCCTCGCCGCTTTGTAGACCATTCCTCATATGCGTATGACGGATTTGATGAACTTCCTGAAATCGACGAAAAACGGGAATCATCTAATATCAAATCCTGGGAAATGAAACCCGGTGATGTTCTTATCTTTCATATGCGTACCCTCCATGCTGCGGCAGGAAGTAAAACACGTCGGAGGGCATTTTCCGCAAGGTGGTTAGGAGATGACGCTGTATACGCTCAAAGGCCGGGGCCTACGTCGCCGCCATTTCCGGAGTTAGAGAACGAACTCGTCGGAGGAGACCCGATGGACCACCCACTATTTCCCATCATTGTCAGCAGTGATGAAGCTAGAAAGTAGTTACATGGCCACCATTCACATCAAGACTTGTACCAGTACACGCCACCGAAAGGTCCGAGGCAAAGAAAATCACTGAACCACAGATCTGTTCTGAATCGGGGATATATCGTAAGGCTATTTCATCAGCTACTTTGTCATATTCTTCCTGATAGGAAGTTCCATTCTGCTGTGCGAGGCTCTCAAGGTATCCTTTGACTGAGGGGCCGAAAATAAAACCCGGGCAAACGGCGTTAACACGTATTCCATCTGGCCCTACCTCCTTTGCCATAGTTCTCGTGATAGATGTCATAGCTGACTTCGCTGCTGCATAGGCTCCGAACATGGGCTTGTTCGTTCTTATAGACATGGTGGAAATGTTAACGATTGAGCCACAACCCTGTTCGCGCATGGTCGGAAGGACGGCTCGGCTCATCTTTAACGCTGAAGTGCAATTCACTTCCAGGCTCGTATACCAAGAATCAAGACTCATTTCTTCCAAAGTTTCAAACGGTGGTTGAGCAAAAGCGTTATTTACCAGGATATCGATCCTGCCAAATTCGGCGACAGTGCTTTCCACCAGATGATCAATCTGGCTCAAGTCAGTCACGTCAGTTGGGATGGCTAAGGCACTACCTCCCAAGGTTTCGATTTCTTCTGCGACACTTTCAACCTTTGATGGTGTTCGGGCAGCAAGTGCTACCTTCGCTCCCTCTCTTGTGCAGGCAAGAGCAGCGTCACGTCCCATTCCCGGACCGATACCTGAAATTATGGCAACCTGCCCGTCTAACAGTCCCAAGTTGCGAACCCCCTTCTCTGTCGCTGTAAGTACGCCCACCGTAGCATCTTTCTCACGGTTGGTATGGTGGTAAACCTTCCATCTTTCGAAGAAGATTAATTCTCTCTGACAGCGGCGGGTGGGTGTTAAACATGTCGTTTATTTTTCTTCCTCTGTGTCCCTTGACATGGTCATCTGGAGATTCAATCCACAAATGGCTTGTCGCATGAGACGTTTTCCGGACAACAGTTACGTCATGATCTAATTTTTCAAGGGCCATTCGTATTCCAGAAGGGTTTCGTGTTATCTCCACTGCTGTCGCATCGGCGAGTTCTTCTCTGCTCCGGCTCACGGCCGCTTTCAGTAGCCCTGCGGCAAGTGGTGCTAGTACCGTTACGAATACAAAAGCGATAATAACAATGATTGCTTGGGGTCCACCTCCTCGATTGCTACTACTCCGGTTTCTGCTTCCCCCTAGCCCTCCCCAAAATGCTATTCGCCAAAATAAGTCAGCGATTATTGCTATAGCTCCAGCAGTTGCTGCTGCGACAGTCATGACACGAATGTCATAATTTCTAATGTGCGCCATTTCATGGGCGATGACGCCTTGAAGCTCGTTTCTATCTAACTTCTCTAAGAGTCCTGTGGTCGCTGCAACAGCTGCATTCTCCGGATCCCGCCCTGTAGCGAAAGCATTTGGTGCAGGATCTACGACAATGTATACGTCTGGTTTTGGAAGGCCTGAGGCAAGGGCCATTTCTTCAACGAGATTGTGCAGCTGTGCGTATTCATCAGGGTCAGCTGGAATAGCGCCCGTTGCACGCAATGCAAGACTCGACGATTTGCGGTATTGGAAGAACGTCAAGGTTCCGGAGAATAGTAAGGCAATAATTCCGAAACCTAAAAATCCTGTTAGTGCGAGTCCGGCGACAAATGAAACGATGAAAACTAGAAGAAAACTTGCTAGCACAAGCCATCGTGTGGTCCTCTTGTTCTTTTTTTGTAGTTCTCGAAAGTCTGTACTCATACGTTCACATTATGCATCGAACTGAGCTATGTTGCAGAAGTGGAGCAAAAGAAGATAATTATTGATACCGACCCGGGACATGATGATGCGATAGCGATACTTCTTGCACTTGCGTCTCCGGAGCTCGAGGTTCTTGGGATCACATGTGTCGCTGGGAATGCTCCGCTTCATTTAACGGCAAAGAATGCACTCCGAGTGTGCGAATTGGCAGGAAGAAAGGATATTAAAGTTTTCTCCGGTTGTGATAGGCCAATGGTGCGAAAACTGGTTACCGCTGAAGAGGTGCATGGCGAGACTGGGCTTGATGGCCCTGAATGGGAGGAGCCCGATATGGAGTTGCAGCCTGAGCACGCAGTCGATTGGCTTGTTGAGACTTTAATGGCAGCTGAAGATCATTCTATTACGATTTGTCCAGTTGGGCCGCTGACAAATATTGGAATGGCTTTGGTACGCCAACCAGCGATTGCTTCAAAGATTGAGATGATCGTCACTATGGGAGGAGGTTACTTCGTCGGCGGCAACGTCACTCCTGCTGCGGAATTCAATATTTTTGTAGACCCTCATGCTGCTGATGTCGTCTACCGTTCAGGAATCCCAATTGTAGCGATGCCGTTGGATGTCACCCACAAAGCGTTAATGACCGAAGAATGGATTCATACCCTTTCAGATCTGGGAACTGAAGTTGGTGAAAAGTCAGCTCAAATGCTGACTTTCTACAATCGGTTTGATCTTGAGCGATATGGAATGGCTGGAAGCCCTGTACATGACCCCGCCACGATAGCGTATTTGCTTCAACCAGAACTTTATAACGGTAAAGATGTCTACGTTGAGGTAGAAACCCGTTCTAGCTTGACCATGGGAATGACCGTTGTCGATTACTGGGGAGCGCGAAGAAAAGAACCCAATTGCTTCTGGGTTTCTGGCGTGAATGACTCGGGATTCTTCCAACTTATGTACGAAAGACTTTCAACGCTGTAGCTTCCAATTATCTTCGCTGGCAGTTACTGCAAAATGTTGTTCCACGGTTGTCAATAACGGTTCTTCGTAGCGGTTCTCCACAATTCAAGCAGGGCTGATCCCACCGTCCATAGCAAGTGAGAAAATACTGGTTAGTTCCTTCTTTGCCTTCTGCGTTTACGTAATCACGTAAAGTGGTTCCACCATTTTCAACAGCTATAGAAAGAACATGGCGTATGCTTTCATGGAGGTCTTTTGCCTGTGCCTTTGTTAGCCTTCTGACTCCTGGATAAATACCAGCTCGAAACAACGCTTCATCCGCGTAGATATTTCCGACCCCAGCAACCGGCCTCTGGCTTAGCAATTGTGTTTTAATTTTTCTGCTGCTTCTTTTCAACGTGGAATGAAATTGCTCAACAGTGAAATCAGCAGATAATGGCTCTGGACCCATGGTCCTTAAAGTCCCATCGTATTGACCGGGCTCGTAGATACGAATCCGGCCAAAGCGGCGGATATCTTTGTAGCCGAGAGTCAATTTATTGTCGAGTTCCCACCATGCTCGTAAATGAGGATCTGAAAGGTCCGTTACCGGTAGTAGCTGGCCGGTCATTCCTAAGTGGATAACCATTTCTCTTCCGTCATCAAGGCCGAAGAGGAGATACTTCCCCCGTCTGTTCACAGATTCAAAACCCATGCCAGCGATCTCTCTCGCTGGCAGGAATTTGATAGAGGGGTGACTGTCGCACCGGATCACATGACGTCCATACAAAAGCGGCTCGAGTTGTCGCCGAATCGATTCGACTTCAGGCAATTCGGGCATAGGTGAAAGCTATCCCTCTAGAGATTCGCCGGTCAAGGTATAGCCATTCAAGCCCATTAGTTTTAAAGCAGGAGCATCCGCTCGAACCTTACCTTGTATATAACGCCCGATTACTTGCTTGTAGCCGTTAAAACATTCAAGAACGTATGGGCACCATTCACAAAGAGCACTTGTACGCGTTTCGAAAGATCCATCATTGCATGCAGTCTGTAACTCATTCCACGTTTGGTTTAATTCTTCAATTGGTTTCTCCAACGATAATTCAGTTACATCACTTTCCATATCAACGTTTGTTTTCTCACCGATAAACACAAGACGAACTTTGTTAACTGCTTCTTTGTCAGCTTCAAGAAGGGCAGCAGCGTATAACAGAACTTGTTTCATCTTTTCTTCTTTGTCTCGAGCCGACCGTGGTTTCTTACCTGACTTGAAATCGCTAACGATAAGTTCTCCATCTTCTCTGTGGACCAAGTCGATGATTCCTCTGAAAGGTACGTCACCTAACTGAACTTTGACGTCTCTTTCTGTGGATTCAACCTCAACCATCTGTGGGTCGTACTTTTCTATTTGCCAAACCCCAGTGAATGCAGACTTGCAATCGTGCTTGAATTCGATTTTCTCAGCATCGCTCAAATCAAGAGCTATGAAATCAGGATTGCTATCCATCTGGGGCCATAAAGAAGTAGCGATTGCTATAGCTTTCTCTTTAGTTCGGGATTCTGGTCGCTCCTGAAATAAATGCTCTAACACTGCATGGGCAAAAGTTCCCAATAGAGCAGCTCGACCAGGTGGGTCTGGCAGGCGGTCAATATATCGAAATTTCCACTTTTGTGGACACTGCACGAAAGTCCCCGCGCTTGATGATGACAAATATGCGGGAAGCATATTCTTACTTGAAGGATCATCAGCCATTCCAACTGTTTATCAGACAGGTAGGACATGGTTAGGGAATATGTGATTTATTGCACATCAGTTACTCAAATCACATATTTCCATTCAAGTTCACTAGGGTAAAAGCAATTGTTAACTGCGAGGTTTAGGAACATTTATGTTTGCGGCAATCAATTCTGACGGATATAACGTTGTGCTTTTGTTGCACTTGATTTCAGTTATCGTGGGAACAGGTTCAGCTTTCTTCATGCAAATACTTGTGCTGACCGAACGTAAGTCAATTGACAGATGTCAACTTCCCGATAGAACTCTAGGTTTGGTCATCGCGCCTTCGTTGCTTTTCGGAGGTGTCTTCGGCGGAGCGCTTGTAGGTATGTCTGATAATGTCTACGACTTCTCGCAGATGTGGCTTACCTTTGCTGGTATCTTTTGGTTGACTTCACTTGGTGCAGCAACGATTTTGTATAAACCACCGTTTCTTACTCTTCCCGATTTGCAGAAGTATCACCCTCTGCTGACGGGCATTTTGCACCTCTCACTTGCAATCATGCTTGTCGTGATGGTGTGGAAACCCGGTTATTAATCTTTAGTGCTTAGACATCTAAGGCATCTCTATCAAATAGAGCGCTTTCCTTAAGGACAAAGGCTCTTCTTTTTGAAACATCTGACCCCATTAGAGTCTCAAACATAGTTGTTGCTAGCTTGGCTTGTTTAGCATCATCCATAGTTAACCGTTTGAGGATTCGTGTTTCAGGGTTAAGAGTCGTTTCAGCTAATTCGTCAACGTCCATTTCTCCAAGACCTTTAAACCTTACCCACTTGTCTAAGGGCACTTTCTTTTTCTTTGCTATGGCGTCTCTTTCCTTGTCGCTAAAAGCGTAGTACGTCTCTCCGCGCCATTTTGAACAATACAAGGGGGGAAGGGCAGCGAAGACTCGCCCCTCTTCCAAGAGAGGACGCATGTAATGAAAGATAAGCGTCAATAGCAGGCAGCGGATGTGGCTGCCATCAACATCCGCATCGCACAAAATTATGATCCTTCCATATCGGGCCTCTTCAATTTTGAAGTCTTTCCCGCTTCCTGCCCCAATAGCGGTAATCAGGGCTTGGGCTTCAGTATTATCGATCACTTGTTTCATAGTGGCTTTGCCTGCGTTCACCACCTTTCCTCTCAGTGGGAGAATAGCCATATATTCTGCATCTCTCCCTGCCTTGGCAGGACCTGCTGCGGAATCACCCTCTACGATGAGTAGTTCGCTTTCTTCTCCATGGGATCGACAATCAGCAAGTTTGTCAGGCATTCCAGTGCTTCCAAGGCTGGCAGCTTTTCTTTTTGCATCTAAGACCTCTTTAGATGCCACTCGATTCAGAATGGCATTAGAAATCTTGTCGCGGACTGCGTTTATATGTGTTTTTTTGCCGTTCCCATCAAACCAATCCGACAAGCTTTGTTTCACGATCTCGTATACGATTCCTTGAATTGCTGGAGTTCCGAGTTCTTGCTTGGTTTGCCCTCGGAATTGTGGTTCAGGAAAAGTTACTTTGAGTCCGGCAATAAGTCCTTCTTGTACGTCGTCCTTTGATGCTCGGTCATTACCTGTTTTAGCTAGTTTCGCTAATTTTTTTGATCCAGCCAATAAGACATCGTTAACAGCGCGTGTCATTGCTCTCTCAAATCCAGACAAATGGGTACCTCCTTCAGAGGTGGGGATGGTGTTAACGAAAGAAACAATTTTGTTTTCGTAACCTTCAACCCATCGGAATGCGACTTCAACTGTGCATTCCCTTTCAACAAGGTTCATTTTCCCATCAATAGGAACCTTCTCTTCAAAGTTGTCAATACCACTGATTTTAATAACGTCTGAAACAGGTGAACTTTGGCTCAGTGATTCAACGAGATCAGATAAGCCACCCCTACTAACGTATTCGAAAGGTTCGTTCTTCTTTCCTGTTCGTTTATCTTCTACTCGTACTTTCAAACCTGGCACTATGAAGCATGTCCGAGCAACGCGTTCGCATACCAGCTCGAAATCTATGGATGCTTCTGCATCAAAGATCTCCAGATCAGGCCAAAATCGAATACGAGAGCCTGTTTTTTTTGTTTTTTTCGTTTTGGCCAATGTGTGACTCGCGCGAAATTTTCCATTTGTATTGTATTGGCCTGCAACTCGGTCTTGGAAACACAATTTATGGGTATTTCCTGATCGATCTACTTCGGCAACCAATTTGGAAGAGAGAGCGTTTACGACAGATGCACCTACGCCATGTAGTCCACCAGAGGCCGAGTAAGCACCGCCGCCGAATTTTCCTCCTGCATGAAGCTCCGTGAGTACAACTTCCAATGCTGATACGCTCCGTTTTTTGTGCTTCCCGATCGGTATCCCCCGTCCATTGTCTTGAACCTCCATAGATCCATCGCGGTGTAGCAGCACATCTATTTTGTCACAATGGCCGGCTGCAGCTTCATCAACGGCGTTATCTATCAACTCCCAGAGCAGATGCATAAGCCCATCGCTTCCAGTGCCTCCGATGTACATCCCGGGTCTCTTCCGGACCGCTTCAAGGCCTTCAAGAGTCTGGATAGCGTCAGCATCGTATTTGACCGTGTTCTTATTTGTATTCTTTTTCGTGTTCTTATTCGTCTTTGTTGCCGTGGTCATAAGTCTCCATTAATTCGTGGGAGAGATCGGGAATATCTACATACAGTTTTCACCATCTTGCTGGCCCAACATCAAGAATTCTTCGGCCTGTTTTGGAACTAACGAGATCGCGCTTTGTGGGCTCTAGAGGAAGATCAACAGGAGTGGGATCAGCTTTTTTGGGGTCATCATCAGTTGCCATGACCGCCAACACAACATCTGGCCCCACTACTTTGGCGAGGGCAATCGACTTTTCCTTAGTAAATTTTGTAATTCGTATCCCCGTTCCTCCCCTTCCTTTAGTAGTTAGCTCCTCAAATGGTGTGGCTTTTGCAGTTCCGGTATCTGTTACTGTGATTACCGCACCATCTCCTAGGGCAGCACCAGCTCCGATGACTTTGACTCCATCGCGGAGTTTCATGCCAATAACGCCTGCTGCATTTCTGCCTTGTACACTCACCTTGTCAACCGGAGTTCGAAGCGTTTGTGCATCGGAAGCGACAATGATGATATCCACTCCGTCTGGACAGGGGAATGCTGCCGCAAGTTTGTCATTTGGCTTAAGTTTGATTACCGGTTTTCCGTTAGCTGTCCCAGTGAGTTCTTCTGGAGAAATCCGCTTTACGACTCCGTTAGTCGTTACTAGAACTAAGTTCTCTTCCCCCGGTGAAATAGCAGTGAGGATTTGTTCGCCTTTCCCAGTTCCGAAAAACTTAGCCGATGCAACCCCTCGGCTTCGTCCTTTAACTTCCCCAAGTTCTAAAGACCGTACACTAAGCGCGCGCCCTTCAGAGGTAATCGCAAATATCGTACTGTGTGTGCTACTCAGCGTCGAAGAGACGAGCACATCATGTTGACCAGGAGTCGTTCTACTACTTCCTTCAATAGGTGTGCGGCCAATTTTGCCAGATGTTGACAGGGTCACGATGCAGGCTTCATCAGGAATCTCTTTTTCATCAACAAGGGGGATCTCATCGTATGTCGGGATATCAGAGAGTGGAACGATCTCAGTTCTCCTATCTATGCCGTAGATATCAACGATTTCTTTAAGTTCCTTCAGAACTGTCGTTCGTTGACGTTGCTCAGAACCAAGTATTTTTTTATATTCACTGATACGACCCTTCAATTCATCTTGTTCATCAAGGATTTTTTGCATTTCCAACGCGGTCAAGCGACGGAGTTGCATGTCAAGGATATGGGTCGCTTGAATTTCAGAAAGTTTAAGCTCCTTCCTAAGAGATGCTTTTGCTTCGTCTGCATCTTCTGAGCCACGGATAATGGTCACAACGCGATCAATATTATCAAGAGCGACAATCAAGCCCTTAACAATATGTAGCCGTTCTTGAGCGCGATCGAGACGGAATTGGGTCCGTCGAACAACAACGTTCAGCCTGTGGTCGATGTAGTGCTTGCAGAGGTCGTAAATCCCTAGCGTTTCAGGAATCCCATCCACAAGAACAACATTGTTTATACCAAAAGACTCTTCAAGGGGTGTCTGTTTAAAGAGCTCACCAAGGACGGCTTCTGGGTTTACGTTTGGCTTAAGGGTAACTAGTATCCGCAGGCCAGATTTTCGGTCAGATAGGTTCTTGGCATCCACCACACCTTCAAGTTTTTCTGCAACAACAAGTTCGTTTATTCGTTTGACTGCTTTTTCTGGGCCGACCATGTACGGGAGTTCGGTAACAACGATTCCTTGACGAGAACGGGTAATTTTTTCGAACTCAACTTTCGCCCTGATGCGGAAACTTCCTCTTCCCGTTTTGTAAGCCTCCTGTAAGTCGTCGTTGATGATAGTCCCACCAGAAGGAAAGTCCGGACCTGGAAGCAACGCCTGCAGTTCTTTGATTGTAGGTTTTGGACGGCGTTTTTTCATAACGAGTTCAATGGCTGCATATACCTCACGTAGGTTATGCGTTGGCATATTCGTTGCCATTCCAACGGCGATACCAGTTGTTCCATTCACCAATAAATTTGGCATGAGGCCTGGTAAGCAGATGGGTTCGGTGCTCTCCCCATCATATGTAGGTCGAAAATCAACAGTGTCTTCCTCGATTTCCCTGACCATTTCCATAGCAGCATCAGTTAAACGACATTCCGTGTATCTTGCTGCTGCAGGAGGGTCGTCTAGAGAACCAAAATTTCCATGAGGGTCAACAAGGGTTACCATACGAGCAAAGTCCTGCCCCATGCGGACAAGAGCTTCGTAAATAGCCATATCTCCGTGTGGGTGATACTTTCCCATAGTGTCTCCAACGACGCGAGCGCATTTTCGATGGGGGTTTGTGGGCCGGAGACCCATTCCAAGCATTGAATACAAAATGCGTCGTTGGACCGGCTTTAAACCGTCGCGGATATCTGGGATGGCTCGAGCCGTGATAACAGATAAAGAATATGCAAGAAACGATTCTGACATTTCCGTCGCTACTGGGATTTCAAGTATTTCCCTAGCAAATGGTTGTAACGGAAGCTGTTTCTGGCTGGCCATCATATGCCTTTCATTGTTCGATTAGATAGAAGAAGAGGTATCCAGATGAGACGCAGGAATTGCTACGTTGCACCTTCTACGAAAATAATCGATCTACTCGAAGATTTTGTGTCAATCCCTTAGAAGCCTGCAGTTAGAGTAAAAAACCCATTAATGGCGTTGCTCAAATCAATAGGAAGGTTTCAACGGCCATTCACTATTTCCGGCGAAAAATAGGTTATTTCTTCTTGACCCATGAGGATATGGTTGACGGCTTCGACACCTTGCATTACTGAGTGATCTTGGTTCGAGACCTCGTATTTCCATCCTCCGAATCGACCACGTGAGTAAATTCCCATAGATCTGAGGTCCGGTTCAATATCTGCAAGGAGTTCATCTCGCCCGAGAAATGGTGTTGGGTACCCATAAGGAAGAAAAGTAGTCCAGTTGCTTACGATTTGATCTGTACCGTTGATGAGTCCGACACTTCGTAAGCCAGAAACAGTTTCGTCAATCACCTTTGAGTGGTTGACAGGTTTCTTGTTTGATTCTGATATTTCGCAGAGTAATGACCATTGTGAACCTGGTAGGGGGACGTTGGACGGAGCATAGTTTGAGAAGACGGTTACTCTATAGAAAGGAACGTTTTCGTCGGGGAAGTACATCCAGCATTTTTGAGCTAACTGTTCAGGGGGACTCCCTTCGATACCAATTCCGATAACGTGGGTACTCGACCAACGAAATTCCTTGCCTTTCTCTGGAAACAAACTGGTGTCTGTTAGGCATTCGAGCAGTTCGTTCATTGGCATAGTTGACACCAGAGCATCGTAAATGAATTCTTCTCCATCTTCGCAGGACACAGTTTTTTTATGTGGGTTGATAGATGCAACCATTTTTGAAGGAAAAAGATTCTTTTCTGGTAACCGTGATGCAAGCTCAGACCATATCTTTCCCGTACCTCCGGAAGCAGGAAACCGGAAAGTAGAATTCGGCCCCCACCCGACGTCGTCAGTCTTTGATTCAGTATTTGCGATTAGTCGTTTGATATCGCTTGTAGCGACTCGATCTCCAACCCACCCAGCAGAAAGATCGTGTGGGGGGTAGGCCCACACCTTAAAGTTATATGGGCGCATAAATACCTCTGCTATTCCTTCGCCAAGAGAGTATGTGATCCAGTCGTCAAATGTCTTGATTTCCTTTATAGGGGGATTTTCTTGAAGATGGATAAGCCCTTCAATACATTTTGAGCGATCTTTCTCAGGTAGACGCCAGAGATTGTTTTGAAATGGGTATGGAATCCATCGGTCGTGCGTCCAGATCCAGGCTTCTCGAATATGGTGCAGCCATTCGTCTTTAAGAAGGTCATCTAGTAAGGCATCAAAGTATTCGTAATGTGAGAAAAGTATGTGACCTCCTAGATCCCAAAGGAATCCTTGATCATCAATGGCTGTTGAAGCCAGTCCACCAAACTTTCCCGATCGCTCGAGGAGGCCCCAATTGTCGTATCCGAGCTCTCTTAGCCTGTATGCAGCTCCCAAGCCTGTCGGGCCCCCACCGATGATTAGTATTCTCTTGGATGTCATGTGAAAGACCGAGAGATGCGCGTGATTTGAAAGAGTGACCGAACAGCGTGTGTAAACGCTGAGATATCGTTCAGTGAGGCTACACCATGCATTCGTGGTTGGAAAGGAACCGGTAGTTCCATGACAGCAGCTCCAGTCTTAGCTAAAGCCCCACTGATCACTACATTAGGCGCAAAGGTGTTTTGGGGTATGCGGGAGATTATGGGGGCTAAAACATTGGAACGAATTAATCTGTATGGGATGTTTACGTCCTTTAAGCGGCTGTTGTACAGGATTCTCGTAGCGCTCTTCGCTGTTTGACTAATTACTCTCCGTACGAAGGACTGCTTGCGTCCGATACGGTAACCGAGAATAGCGTCCTGCCCATGTCGGGAGTTCCAGAAGGTATGAAAAGCTGTCGGAGGTATTTCGTTGTCACTGTCGGCCTGAAATACCCATTGAGCGATTTCAGACGCTAGAACGTACCCGTTAAGTATCGTCGGGCCATGTCCTTCGTTTCTTTTATGGATAACACGAATTGATTGCCGTTGTGGGATTCCGGAGAGGACGCGTTCGGTATTATCCCATGACCCATCATTAAGAATAATAATCAAGTACTGGATCTGCAGATCTGAAAGAACTTGAGTCCATGATTCGATGCAGTCTTTGATGTTTTTTTCTTCGTTATATACGGGGATCACTACAGCCAAGTCAACTATCACGGTTTCCATAACTCAATACTTCCGGTTCCTATTTCGTACTTTCGAATTTGAATTGATAACACAGCATTCGGGGGAACATTCCCAAGGCTCTCCATACTCAGTGGTGGCTTCTTTCCCCTTTATTGCTTCTTCGATCAGTTCTCGGATCATGGAAATAAAGGTTTGGTGTATCCCAACTGTTGGGACCCTGAACATCGTTATTCCCTTTTTTTCTGATTGTTTAGCTGCTTGAGTATCAAGATCAAACTTGACTTCCATATGGTCAGAAAGAAACCCGATAGGCACAACGACTATTGTGTCCACAGTGCTCGTGTCCAATTCGTCGAGGTAATCGATGATGTCTGGTTCGAGCCAAGGGACCGAAGGTGGCCCACTTCTACTTTGGAAAACAAGATCCCATTGGAGTTCAGGAGCCACTTTGGTGCTCATTTCCTGTGAAAAAGCGAGCAGTTGAGAGGTGTACGGGCTTGTTTCAGCCCATGATTTGGGTATTGAATGTGCTGAGAAAATAAGTTTTGTTCGGTTTTTGTTAGGTGCATCGATTGCAGCCAAAGTCGTTTCGAGGTGGTCCTGAACTGCAGAGAAAAACTTGGGGTGATTCCAGAACAACCTGATTTTGTCAATTGTGAGGTCCTCTACTTGGGTATTTCGTATGGCTTCAGCGATGTCTTCTTGGTATTGCTTGCAACCCGAATAGGAACCAAACGCGCTTGTGACAAATGCTAGGACTTTTCGATGCCCATCCTTGATGATTTGATCAACTGCGTCTTGGAGGAAAGGTTTCCAGTTGCGATTCCCAAAATAAATTGGAAGTTCTAGGTCGTGTTCGCTTAGTTCTTGTTTGAGAGCGTTAATTAAATCTCGATTCTGCTGGTTTATCGGACTAACCCCATCGAATTGGCCATACTGTGCTTGAACTTCTTGCAGGCGTTCGAGGGGAACGTCCTTCCCGGCAGTGACATTTTTCAGAAAGGGTAAAACATCTTCTTTCGATTCTGGCCCTCCGAAAGAGAGTACTAAAATCGCTTCGTATTCAGTCATTTGGTCCTTTCTGACAAGAAGGACAGTACCAAATAGATCGTCCGGCTGAAGTGCTCTGTGTAATGAATCCTCTACACCGTCTACAGGGCAGCCCACCTCTTTTATAGGCATAGAGAGCATTTTCTTCAAGAGTTTTCTTGGTTACTCGGCCACCATGATCTTCAGGAGTTACTGTTATGATCCGATTCCAGGCTTTTCCTTTTCGGAGAAGCATAACTGCGGTATCCCAGATCTCTTCGGCTTGAGTTTGTGTGAGTTCTCTGCCTGGTATGTCTGGCTGTAGTCCGTTTAGAAATAAAATTTCTGAACGATATACGTTACCAATGCCTGAAATAAGTTGTTGATTCAAAAGAGCTACCCCAAGTGGATTTGATGATTTTAGGATGTTTTCGCTGAATTGTTTTTTTCCCCGTTTTCCTAGTCGTAGTGGATCAGGTCCTAGCTTGGAGATGCGGTATTCCCACTCATCTTGGTTGATGACTGTACATGTTTGTGGTCCAGTGAGCTGCCAAGCTATTGAAGTCGTTTCAAGACGGAGTCTGACGGTTTCAGTTGCCTGATGTGGTAAGTCAAACTTGCGCAGCTTACCGATCAGGCCAAGATGGATATGGAGAATATATCCATTGTCCCACCAGCAAAAAAGGTGCTTACCCCACGCCTCACTTCGCAGCATTTGGGTGCCATCAATGAGTAGAGACCCTTCTGAGAAGCGACCTTGCGGAGAAAAGGCAGTTACTGGCTTATCAAGAAGATCTTTTTCTAGATCTTCGGCTAAACGGTGAATCGTGTGTCCTTCTGGCACAAATCGAACGGTATCGTCAGCTTTATCTACTTGCTCGCAGATAGCGAGATTCTATATTTGCGAATGTATTGGTTCATCGGCTACCACTGGACAATGGGGAAAGACTTCCAGCATCAGATGCCACAGGCACCACAGAGAAAACGGTTATTTGTAGTCGTTTCGTTTGTATTGTGTTCTATCTTTCTTGTTCAGTCCTCTTCGTCGGGCGCTTTGAATCAATCTGGTGATCCGCCTTGGGAGGATTTAGAGAAAGCATTACTGCAACTGACCGAAGCAGAAGCAGAATTTGATCTGGCGGAAAGAAAGATTGATGAGAAGGAGCGGGAGTTGGCAAGTCTCCTTCGGGCCGAAGACAGGGAAGAAGCTCTTGAGATTTCATTTCTTCTAGAAATGAAAGAGGCGGAAGATTTAACAAAAGAGTTGGCTATAGAAGCGTATATGGGTGGAGATCCGATGAGCAGTACAGCGTATTTGCTTGGTGCGGACAGTCTCGGAGATCTTACTTTTCGCCGTGCGATTCTTCTGGAAGCAGCTCATGCTGTAGCGAAGCAGTCACAAGCCTACGAGGACATGAGAAATAGCGCGTCAATCTCGGGCCTTGAAATCGCAAGTCAAATTGATGATGTTTTGGTTGCTATTCTTGTTGAGAAGCGAAATCGGTCCCAAGTTGAGGAAGGAATTCGCTGGGCGGAGTATGTTGTCGAAATTGCCCAGATTCATGCATCCGCCGATGTGTTAAAAGCGCAGAATGGGTATGTTGAACCTACTGACGAACAGTGGAGGAAATTACGGTTTTGCGAGTCGACAGAGCAGTACGATATTTCAACTGGAAATGGCTATTACGGGGCCTACCAGTTTGATCCCATTACATGGGTAGGTGTAGGTGGTGAGGGAGATCCTTCACTCGCTCCTCCAGAAGAGCAGGACGCCAGAGCAAGATATCTCTATCACCTCAATGGGTGGTTTCCGTGGCCCGTGTGCGGCCGGTTCTTACCACAATGAATTTAACTAGCGGGCGCAATGGCCTTTAGTTTCCCCGTATGAAGGAAGGAATGTGAATCTTCTCGTTGTTCTCTTCGTTTGTGGGTTTGCTTCGGTGGGATTTTTTGTTACATATGCTTCGGGCGTCACCTTACGGTTTGAAGAAAGGGTGTGTTTCGGGGTCGTCATCGGAACGGTGGTCAGTTCGCTTCTCGGTTTTGGTGTTGCATGGCTTATAGGCGTGAGAGGTTTGATGGTCTTGACCACCGTCGCATTAGGCTTCGTTGTTGTTGCACCCCTTCTTTATTCCAACATGAGCAGGATAAAAGAAGATGCAAGTGATTTTCGAAGGAGGTTGGCTCTCCCGTGGAAAGACGGAGAAAGTCCCAGGCCTCTTATATTTATTCTCTTTATTAGTTCAGTCGTGACGATCCGCATCATGCAAAATGCCTTTGGAGTGACACAAGATGGTGGAATTTCCGCTGGCCATCTCTCTGTATATGGTGATTGGTCGGCCCATCTCTCCTACGTATCTTCATTTGCTTATGCTGACAATTTCTCGCCCAGCCTCCCCACTGCTGCCGGCGAAAGTTTTGCTTACCATTTCGGTATTGATTGGTTTTCGGCGATGTTCGTACCCCTTGGGTCAAGTTTGTTGGGGGCGTTAGAAATATCTACTGCAGTTCTTGCAATCGTTTTCCCTGCGGTCATGTTTATTACATGTGATAAGTTTTGTTCAAGTCGTGTAGGTGCTGGGTTGGCTGTGACGGTCTTTCTCACAGCAGGTGGAACGTCTGCCCTTTACCGTTTCTTGTTTGAAGATCTTCCCGATAACGGTTTCTCTGTCTTAGGGGACTTGCCTCGGAGCTACTCATTCGATGGTTTTGATAGAAACTGGGTTGATAATCCCGTTACTGGGTTCCTATATCCTCAACGTCCTACTCTCATCGGCTTCTCTTCTACTTTGATTATTGTTCTGCTCCTTTGGCTTAATAAAGAGAAAAAGAATAAGTCTACGTATTTTTTTGCTGGGGTTGCTACTGGTCTTCTCCCCATTTTCCATGTATTTGCATTTGGGGCGATTCTTCTCGTAGGTGTGGGGTGGATAGTTATAGACCGAGCGAAAGCCTGGTTGTTCTTTTTGTGTCCGAGTCTTCTGTTGGGGTTGCCCGTACTGATTTGGCAACTTCCTGAACGCGATGGCCATGAATGGCATTTCTTATGGATGCTAGGTAAATCGTCATGGGAGCGAAATCCGATCGATTTCCTGTATTTTTGGTTTCTAAATACAGGTGTGTTCATCCCTCTAGCGATTGTCGGAACTCTTATGACAATGAAGAGATTCGGGTATCGGTTTTTCCCCATTTATGCTCTTCTCGTCATCCCAAACGTCGCTATTTGGCATTTTTGGCCTGGTAACAATGCGAAGTATGTGGTTTTCTTTCTTCTTCTAGCAGCTCCGCTCGTTGGCGAAGCGCTGAGTAGTTTGTTCTTTCGTTCTGGTGTTGGAAAAGTTCTCGCCGGATTATTGGTCATTTCTCTCTCATTGTCTGGAACATTGGATATTTGGAAAGCATTTGAAGGGAGTTCGGGTCCTTACCCTGCTCACTATCTTTCGGGGAAGGATGTTTTGGTTGGTGAATGGGTGAGGGACAACACCAAAACGGATGCAGTCTTCGCCAGTGCAAACACGAATGTTCATCCGATACGGGCATTGGCAGGTCGGACGGTCGTTTCGGGTTCTCCGGGAAGACTGAATGACCTCGGTGTCGATTGGTCCACACGGGAGAAGGATTTAAGAAACCTTTATTCAAATCCAGAAAATTTCGACGAGGTGTTGCATCGTTATCAGATCGACTACATAGTTCTTGGTCCTTATGAGCGAAGTGTGTTCGCCCTTCAGGATTCTTCTTCGGGCAAGGCAGGTGCTCTCGATCTAGATATTTTCGGGACTCTGGTTTATGACATTGGCAAATATCAAATCTACGAAACGCAGAAATCGAATGATTAAGGGAAATATTACAAATTCTGAACATTTGGCTATACGCCCGACTTCTAAGAGTCGGGGTACTCTTTCGTTGACGTGGAGGCGGGTGCGTTGGATAGCTACATGTCTTTTTGCCTTAGCTGTTATCAGTAGATTGTCCTATCTGGGGGTTCGGACATTTCATCATGACGAAAGTCTCGACGCATGGTTTTCGCTTCAATATCTTGATGGGACCTATAAGGGGTATGACCCTGTTTACCATGGCCCTTTACGGTTCTATATCACATCTGCTTTTTTCTGGTTGTTTGGCCAGTCAGATAGTATCGCACGCCTTCTTCCTGCAATTTCGGGTATAGCTGTGGTTGCACTCCCTTGGATTTGGCGTCGAAACCTTGGAGCGATGGGGACTCCCTTCACAATGGTTCTTCTGCTCACGAGCCCAACGATGCTGTATTTTTCAAGATTTGGAAGAGAAGATAGCTTCTTCTTAGCGTTGACATTCTTAACAGTGATAACGCTAGTTTCTTTTCTTGATGCTCCGAGGCGGTGGCATCCCATCGCACTGTTCGTTCTACTCGTATTGGGTCTGGCTGTAAAAGAATCCGTCTTTCTTACGGTGTTTATATTTGGTTCTTTCGGGATGATTCTCCTCGCCCAAGATTTTCTTGCGGCCTCACTTCATCAAGTGAAAATCGGTAAACCGAGTTATAAAGAATTCAAACAGGAAATACAGATCGAAGGGGTTAGGCGAAGGACGATCAGTGTTCAGTCCAGAGCTTCTTTGCCTCTCAAATCCGGGAGCGTTTCTGAAGAGACAATTCGGCGCTGGTTCCTATTGATTGGGCTTGTGCTAATGGCAGCAACATTTTTCTGGATTGGGACGAATCCGGGGCAGCGGGAAGATAGTCCAACTCTATTGAAATTGGGTACTTACGGAGCACTGCTAGCCTTAGCGGTGCTCCTCTGTGGAGCATTTGCTTTTCGTCGCGGGATCCGGCTGTCTCAGGTTCGAGTCTGGAGGTCATTACAAGTCCCTCGAATCGTTGGTTGGGTTTTGGCCTTGGTGGTTGCCGGATTTCTTTTCGTCGTTATATTTTCACAGTTCTTTCAACAATTTGAGGGTCCTGGTGTCGTAACCGCTCCGCACGGGGCAATTCGGAATGGTTTGACAGCGGGTTTTGAATATTGGTTAGGGGAACAGGCTACGGTTCGAGGCGATTCTCGTTGGCAATACTATCTTGTGCTTCTATTTGCTTACGAATGGATGGCTCTATGTTTTGCTCTAGTGGGGGTGTTCCAAGTAGTTCGGAAACCGAATCTTTTTGGTCAGACAGTTGTCTGGTGGGCATGCGCAAGCCTGATTGTTTATTCCTGGGCTGGGGAGCGTATGCCATGGTTAATGGTCCACGTTCTCCTTCCCATAATGATTCTTGCTGGTATAGGAATCCAGTCAATCTGGAACCAGAGGAGGCGAAAAATTCCTACTATTTGCCTTGGATCCTTAATCGTTTTTGGGCTGATCTATGCATGTGCAACAAGTGTTTATAGTTCTTATCTCCGAGGAGGAGAACCTCAAGAATTGTTTGTTCAAGCAGGCCAAGCGACCCCAGAAGTCATTGAATGGGCTGAGCAACTTGAAGCTCTTGATCGTCTGTCATTTGCACACTTTGACCGACATCTAGAGGTCAAAATAGATAGCGATGTTTATTGGCCATATGGTTGGTATCTCCGAGATTTTCCGACGTCGTCGTATGCAATTATTGCCGACGGGAGTTTTCCATCTGAAGCGGATGTTGTCTTTGTACCTCATTGGGACCGGATAGCACTTGAGGATGGATATGAAAACTTTGTGGAAATTCCCTACGAGCACCGTTGGTGGTGGGTTCCCGAATTTGATACTGGGATTAGTGGCCCGAACCAGATAGTTGATCTCCTTTCTTCATGGGGTGGCTGGATCTGGAATCGTGAGCCATGGGATAGTAAGAGCGGCCTTTGTCCTGCTTCATTAAGTGGTTCGGTGTATATCAGGGAAGATATTTATGAGTTAGGGAAAGAGTACTTTCATCAACCGTTCCCTAGGCGAGGGGACAAGCCTTCTTATCAGAAGTCGTGTAGCTCAGTAAGTAACTTTCTGACAGGCTGGGGGTAGCCGTAATATGATTTCGTCCCTCAAGAACTTATCGAAGTCCATATTGCTTCCGTATTTACGGAAAAGATAATGTTTTCTCCAGATTCGAATACTTTCTGTAACGCTGGATGATCCTGATAGGAATTCAGAACATCTGGATTTCCGAAACGGTGTTCCTGTGTTCCTACAATTATGTAACGCACCTCGTATGTGAGCAGGAACTCCGAAATCATTTCTGAAGTAGCTTTAGTATAAAACTCCTGAATATCGGAGCGTCGACGATTAATCCACTCGGCGTATTCTTGTCGTTGTTGATACTGGTGAGATGACCATCCGAGTACCGTAGGTAACCCAGTATGGACTGCGATGCGACTATTCCAGTCGTAGCTTTCTCCGGACCACTCGACAATCGTAGGGCTTCCAGAAACGTTTGAACGCATCCAGTGAATGAGGGGAAGGTCTTCGCCAAGGTGTACTTCCAAGAAGAGGTCGTTGTCATGTCGGGTGATACTTGGCTGATAGTCAAGATACGCAATCCCGTTCAGTCCTTGATATTGAGAACTGAACCTCGTCGAGATTCGTGGTTTTGTTGCGAACAGGGGGTAAATGAGGCTTATCCCTATGGTGGCTATAACCAGCATTCCACACATTTTTTGTGGCGTGACGCGAGACGTTAACTTCTCTGGTCTTGTTGCTTTTTGAGAGTCTTTAGCAAAGGCCCAAATATGGTAGATAGCGAAAGCTGAGCCAATGGCAAAGAAAAGCCATCCCTGTAGCCAGAATTTGAAGACCGTGTTCATCCGTGCGACGTCGTTGTTAACAGTGACGATTTCAGGTCCGCCGATGACGGCAAAACCGAACATAAACATGAGCAATGCGAAAAGCCGTCCGATATTGGGATTGGGATTCCTGCATTCATATTCCGCGAGAATTACGGCACAAAAGCCTCCCAGTATTGTTAATGCGAAAGCAGTACTTATTCCCCAAATGCAAAGTCCTAGAAAAGTGATGCCCACACTCGAGAAGGCAACCTTTGTCCATATGTTCCTTCGAAGTATGGACGGGAGAAAATGGACAGTGATGTTGTATCTTCCGTATTTTCTTTGTGATTCAATGAAACTCACGGCGAAGAAAACTGAAGCGATGGCAAGGAACACTCCCCAATGGGATAGAAAATCATCGATGGGTGAAGTCCATTTCGCCCGATGAACTCCGACATTGAAATTTTGTGAGTCGCGAAGGTAAGGCCAAATCAAGGCAATTTGTGATATGACAGCAATTAAGAAATGGCAAATGAATTGTAAAATTCTTCCCTGAAGGGTTGGAGAGAAGAAGACTGATAGTGCTCCCAGAAGCCCTGTGATTCCCAAGACAAATGTGAACGTGCTTCCACCGGAACTCAAAGCGCTTATAACCGTAGCCAGCCCTGCTACTCCGAATAAAGCAGCTTTGTTTTCAACGTACCTTGGCAGCGCCTTATCGGGCGAGATGCAAGCACTGAAGAAAAAAACAGCGATCATTAAGAGAAGTGAAGTCGGGTAGTCCCATGTGTTGGTCATCCGGACAACGCCGATCAACAGTCCAACACACGCAGCTAAAATAGCTTTGTTTCTTGAGAACTCCTCACGGCAAGAAAGCATGTATGCCAAAGCAAATGAGAGCACGAGCCCGCTTACGGCCATTCCCATCATGTGTGGATGGAGATCTCCAAAAAGAAAAGTAAAATATGGGAATTCAGTGATATCAAAATTCCCTGAATTGACCCGGCTTGAAGCCCACCAGTCGAATCTTTGCAAATGGGTTCCGGAAATCCACGACCACGTTCCTCCTACTAGCTCGACGAGTGTTCCTAGGACCGGCCATCCATCCATAGTGGTCCAAGTATTGGCCGATTTAAGGCGAGCAAAGTGTACGCGGACCGCATCTAATGTACCCGCTCCAAGAAAAAGGAAGAGGCCTAAAGATCCTGCCACTATCGCGGGGAACCTGGTTTTGAACTTGTCTGCCCTTGCTGGGCCCTTAATCATTACAAGGTTGTAGACGATGCTAAAGACGATTATTCCCACCAACGCCCCGAAAGTCGCAACTCCTAACTGGAATCCAACTTCTGGGAGTATTTTTAAAGCTCGCATTGGTACTGCTAGAAGGAACCATCCAAAATAGTAATAGTTCATAGACCCACCTGCGAACCATGGATCGTATGGGGGTAATTCAGGGGATCGTCCTACGGCTGTGAGATAGCCGAGTTCCATTGGCTTTTCTCCGCCGAGGTAGGATTCCCATAAGTCAGGATTTAATGAACGGAGTACCAATAGAAAAGAAAAGATCGCCAAAAAGATGACTTCTGAAGCGAGCCAGGTGTATCGGTGTTTACGGAATAGTTCGTTCAAACGTACCCGGTGGACCCACCACAGATACAGCCCGATGCCAGAAATCACAAGCATGCTTGCTATCGCTGACTCTTGGCTAAATTCGCAAAGGTCCCATACTACAAATACCCACAGGAGTAGGCCGCAGGAGAGAAACCCAATCGCTTTGCTTAAGGCGTAGCCGCCATCTGCTAATTGTCTAAATAGCAGCGTCGACCATGGTAAAACAGCAAAGGCGGCTAGTTGGATCCACAGCAGCCACCAAACCCAATTTGGGATACCTAAATAACTTCGTTTCGCGAATGTGTCATCAAAAGTTGAATCATTCGCTAAAGCAGCTGTTTCGGAGAGCCGAAGTAAAAGTGCATTTGCGCTAGCGTCTTTGGGTTCGAGGTTTGGCGCATGGATGGCGCGGAAAGGATTAATAATCTTGAATGCTTCGCTTCGAGACCATTGACTCGTTTTGGACCAGATTGTGACTCGGGGGTGATCGTAGACCGTGAATGTTTCTTCACCGTCTGCATCTGACCAACTGATACCGAACAGTGATGGGGAATTCTCAAATTCGGCAACAAGTTCGAATCCAAGGTCATCCGAGAATAGAGCATTGTAGTATGCAGAAGTTCCGGGGTATTCAGCAGGAACTCGGGGGATGGAACTATAAAGCCGATTACTGGATTCAATGATGTAGTCGGCCGCTTCGAGGTTATCAATCAATGTATTTAGCTTGGACTTTCCGGATGTAGGGTCATCTAACACGTCAGAACGGAATAAATCGAGGTCGACATAATTCAATGTGGGTTTTGATTCACCTTGAATGGGTAAAGGGAGTCTGTCATCCCAGATCTGATGAGTAACTGTAGACCCTGAATCGATATTCTCATTAATCCATGCAGATGCGGATATGCGGGGGTGCGTTTCGTTATAAATACCATTTACGAATGCCGCCCCCCATAGAAGCGTTCCCGCTATGAGCGCTACAGCGGTAGTTTGACTAATTCGACCAAGAACCTTGTTTTTCCCAATCAAGAAATTTTGGTGTTTGCCCCATTGCCATAGAAAGTAAACCCCGTATCCAGCGAAGGTAGTTGCTACAGGGTATACAGGGAGTAAGTACCGGATCAGGGGGTTGAACTGCTGGCTCACTAGTCCGAGCATTATAAACAAGAAGCTAAGTGGAATCAGAAGTATACGTTTACGCTTTTTTGTAACCTCATAGATTGTTAACCAAAGACCAAGCACGGTCGCTATTGCTAGGGTTGGGCCCATACCATGCCAGAAAATTGACTTCAGTGGGTACCAGAACGGGGTTATTCCGACCCACTGGAGAACCCACGGCACATCTGCACCCGAATTGATAGATGTGAGGTAGTCAATATCCGAGGTGAACCTTCTATCTAATGAAACGAGTCCGTTGAATGCATATGGTTGGAATACTCGAAAGACCAAGAAAGCTGTAAGCAGTGTCAAAGCTGCAAATCCTAGAAACTTAGCGAATTCTTTGATTGTTCTTGAGAGTTCTTTCAGTTTGATTCTTTCTCCAAGGCAGAGAGTTAAAGCCACCAGGGGCACTATGCCTACTGCCAAGCCGCTGAGCTTCGAAGCTGTTGCAAGCCCGAAAGCCAAACCTACGGAGAGTAGAAGCCATCCTAATTTCGGGTTTAATAACTTTGGTGTGTGATTTCGTAAACGAATATGTTTGAAAAGTTTTACTGAAAGAAGCACTGTGAGGGTGGTAAAAAAAGCTATCCAGGGTTCTGACCCGAAGAAATGACTGTATTGAATATGCAGAACTGTAAAGGTCTGGAAGATGGCAGAGAGAAAACCGCTCTTCCTATTAAACAATTCACGTCCGAGCAGGTACACCAGAAGTATCGTTCCGGTGTCAACGATTGCTGAGAGGAGACGACCTATTAGGTTTGCCCTGTAACCGCTATCAAATGCCTTAGTTTTAATAATGTCCCCATCTCTTGTGGTTATTTGCTCCTCAAGGTCAATTCCTAATGTTCCGGCAGCATCAACGATTGTGTTCGAAATGGGTGTGTCTTTCTCGAGATAGTGAGATGCTGCTTTAGTGATGAACAGTGGAAGAGTCCCATATACCCAAGTGTCGCGATGATTGTATGGGTTGAGGCTTGAATTGTTTGAGTCAAAGTAGTTACCGACTCCGGGCCAAGTGATATCTTCGGTGACCATGCTCCAATAACGCTCATCAGGATGTTGATGTGTGCCCTCATCCCAATTCACATTCCAGATCCGGAGTGTGAACCCTAGAATGAGTAGCAAGACCAGCGAGAAGCGGCGAACAATCTTAAGATTTTTTGAGAAATCAAAATTCTGTAAATGCACGTTATTTACCGTAGATCGTGCTGGCTTCTAGAGTGAGATATCTTTAATGAAATTCTCCTATGACTGCCACGCTCATGATTAATTTGGATAATATTTTGATATGTCTATCGATCAAATTGAAACAGGAGAAGATGCTCCTGCAGGTTTGTCAGTGACGGATGCTGCCGTTGAGAAAGTTCTTGAGGTTCGGGCTGACGAGGTCGAGCCTGAAAAGCTCGGATTACGCGTGCAAATAACTGGGGTCAATGGGCCGGAATTCTCGTACGACCTCTCTTTCGAAAATATTGATGAAGCTCAGGAGGGTGATTTTGTTTCAACAGTTGGTGGCCTAACGGTTATGGTTCCCGAAGAAAGTTATGAGAACCTTAATGGTGCAACCTTGGATCTTCCGAGTAATCCGATGCAGGGGGGGCTTGTAATCCGAAACCCTAATCGTCCGAACCTATTAGATGGAGAGGAACTAGAACTTGCTGGAACAATTGGTGAGAAATTACAACAGCTACTAGATCGACATATCAATCCTTCATTGGCTGCCCATGGGGGTTATGCCGAGCTCGTTAAAATGGAGGGAACGGCTGCACATATTCTGATGGGCGGTGGTTGTCAAGGGTGCGCAATGTCTGCCGCGACACTTAGGCAAGGGATTGAGGTTATGATCGCTGAAGCAATCCCTGAAATTACGGAGATTGTAGACCTGACTGATCATGAGGCAGGGGAGAACCCGTTTTTCGATTAAGTGTTTCGATTTAAGCTCGAAGGGATTCTATTGAAGATAGGACCGCCGTGGTGATCCCCTCCGCATCCAAACCTAATTGTGACAGAATCTCCTCGGCGTTTCCTTGGGGGATATAGGCGACAGGTATTCCCAATGTTTTTACGATGGGGCCTCGGCCATCCAATTTGGAAAGTTTACTACTGATGGTTGCTCCGATTCCACCTTCGGCAATTCCATCTTCAACAGTTATGGTAACAGGATGTCGATGAGCGTCTTCAAGCATTTTCGTATCTAGTGGGGACACGCAGCGGACATCCCAAATCCCACATTGGATTCCCTGTTCCTCTAGAGCTTCTGCCGCTTGATTCGCTGGTTCAAGCATTTTGCCTACGGCAAGAATACATGCATCATCTCCGGTACGAACTTTCCGCGCGTGTGTTCCACTTCCAACTTTTGATTCGTGGACAATCGGAGCAGGAGTTCGGGGGTACCTGATACATACTGGACCATCAGTGATGTTAAGGGCATCGTGAAACATTTGCTGAAGTTCCTGATACGAGGATGGAGCGAAAACAGTCATCCCGGGGATTTTCGACATCAACATCATGTCAAGGATGCCGTGGTGGGAAGCTCCGTCAGGGCCAGTTATTCCCGCCCGATCAAGGCAGAAAATTACAGGCTGTTTATGGAGCCCGACATCAAAGGCTATTTGGTCAAATGCTCGATTGAGAAATGTCGCATAAATAGCCACAACTGGCCGTAGGCCAGACATAGCCATTCCAGCTGCAGCTGTTGTTGCGTGTTGCTCTGCGATCCCGACATCGAAGAAGCGGTCTGGAAAACGTTCTGAAAAAGGTAGGAGCCCAGTGCTATCAGGCATCGCAGCGGTAATTGCGACAATTTCTGGCCGGCTTTCAGATTCCTTAACAAGGGCTTCAGTGAATGCTGCCGTGAAGCTTCCTGATTTTGGATGCCCAATATCGTGCAGCTTTTTAACAGAGTCGTTTTCTGCGGGTCCATAGCCACGGCCTTTTTCTGTCAAAACATGAACAACAGTTGGGCCTTCAAAGGCGGCGGCATTTCGAAATGCTCGTTCTAGTTCCTCGATATTGTGACCATCGAACGGGCCGTTATAACGGAGTCCTAGATTTTCAAAGAATGAGGTCGGGTCCCATATTTCTCTAACCGCAGCTTTCGCAGCTTCGATTGCTTTCTCAACGGATTCTCCAAATGGAAGAATATTTTTCACTCTTCTTTCAAGTCGTTCTTGTTGTTCGAGGTAGCGGGGGTTATTCCGTAGGCGCTTGAGACTATCGGATAGGCGAGAGATTGTGGGAGCGTAGGAGCGCCCATTGTCATTCAAAATGATAATTACGTTGCTTCCAGCATGGCCGAGGTTGTTGAGGCCTTCGAACGCCATTCCACCGGTTAATGCACCATCGCCAACTATTGCTATAACTCTTCTTCCTTCTCCTATTTCGCTGGATTGAGCTGTGGAGATTCCAAAGGCGTAACTTAGTGCCGTTGAGGCATGGCTATTTTCTATCCAATCGTGATCGGATTCTTCGCGACTCGGGTACCCAGAAAGTCCACCTGACTGTCGTAGAGTCCTGAAGTTTTTTGTACGGCCAGTGAGTATTTTGTGAACGTAAGATTGGTGTCCTGTGTCCCAAAGCAAAATATCCCTCGGTGAGTCAAACGCTCGATGAAGGGCAATGGTCAATTCTACGACACCAAGATTGGACCCTAAATGCCCTCCATTTGTTTCAACAGTCTCGACAATAAATGATCGGATTTCTTGCGACAGTTCCCTCAATTCAGAAGATGAGAGCCTTCGAAGGTCTGCGGGGCACGTTATTTGTTCTAGCATGATGTTCTTGGTTTCGGTCTTACGTTAGCAGTTGTTTGTTCTTTTCCCATATGAAGTCAATCGAGGTAATCTACTGTAGGAATTATTCCGGAAGCTTGGGAATTCGTCCACTCTTGTAATCGGGACCCAACCAAATAGCCAACCCAAAGGATCAGTCCGCCCCCGATGGCATCAATCCAATAATGGTTAGCGGTGACCACAATAGCGAAAAGAGTGCATGCGGGATATAGGGAGATAGCTGCTCGTGAAAGTCGATGTTGGACAAAAGGCTTTAATGCCAAGTAGCTCCAGCAAGCCCAGGCAAAATGAAGGCTTGGCATGGCAGCGTATTGGTTGGAAAGATTTTCCATCATTCCGGAGTCGAAACTCCATAGCCCTCCGAGCTCGGCAACAGTATCGATGTATGGGCTACCTTCAAGACATGCACCGTATGTTCCACAGTTCCCTAAAAGTCTCGGAGGCATCAGGGGATAAGCGGCGAAGCCGATTAAGGCAAGTCCTGTAGTTGTTAATCCGATAGTTCTCCATCGAGGGTAAGCCTTGGGTTGGCGAAAGTATAGGTAGAGCAAAGCACCCAAGGTAATGACGAAGTGGAGAGTTCCGTAAAAAATGTTCCAAAATCGTAAAAAGGGATCCCATCCTATGAACCATGATTGGATGTCCGCTTCTATGTAAAGTCCAACGAAACGTTCAAGGTCGATCATTTGTCCTGCGTTTCGCAATGCTAGATCTGGTGCGACGGTTGCTGATCCGAATTGGTTCCGAACCCAAGAGTAAACCGCATAGAAAATTCCAATGAGCAGCAGCTCTCTGAACCAGTTCATTGAAGGTTTCTGGTTCTCTATGCTCAATTTTTGGTGGATGCGTTGTTCTTGCATTTTGTTAAAGGGGTGATGATTCGGTTCCGGTTGTATTTGTGCCTTTTCTTCCTCCAAAGATGAGCATGGGTAAACCTATAAAACTATTGACCAAAGTCAAGGCATATAATGCAAGCCCGAGTGCCAGGGCTTGCTCACTAGATACATCGATGCCGCTGAGGAAGACGACCAGTGTTCCCTCTCTTACGCCTAGACCGCCGATGCCTAATGGCAGAACTTGGATAATCAGGACTGCGGGTATAAATGCCATTAATGCTGTTAATCCTACTTGGTCGATTCCAAGAGCTTCGACGGCGCAACCAGCTGCGAGCAGAAGTGTGAATTGATAGGCAAATGCAGAAATTATGACCTCTCTAGTAGATCGCGGATGGCCCTTTAATCGGTCAATCCCCAAATGCACGGCATTGGCGAATCTCAACATTCCATCACGATTTTGTAACCCTTTACCGATTCGATTGCTTCCGAGTAGAAGGATCACAAGTACTAAAGCGATAAGAGTCACCATTGCTACGATAAGAGGAACTTTCGTTGATGTTCCTAAACCAGTGAGCCCTGGGTTGATCGCAAACCCCAAAAAAGTTATAACTGGAAGTACAAGCCAGCCGCTTAGACGTTCAAAGACGACTGAGGTAAAGCTTACGGGGCCATCATCGGTATCCCGAGTGAGTCTCCCTACACGTATGACATCACCTCCAACCGTGGTGGGTAAAAAATTTGAGACAAATTGACCAGCCATATAGTGGCTGAAAAGTCTCCAGAGTGATTGGTTAACTCCTAAAGCCTTTAACACCCTTTGCCATCTTATTGCTCCGAGGAGAAATCCAATAAGAGTGAAAATAAAGGCTCCGATAGTCCAGAAGGCAGTTCGTTGGTTCCATTCTGGGATAAGTTCATCCCAGTCAATTCCATCCATGGATTTAAGGATTATTAGGAAAAGTGCAACGCTTAGCCCAATGCGGAACGGGATCGTAATCGAGTTACGTTTCCACCATGGGGTGGATTCTTTCTCCTGTGCTCTCGGGTAAATGTAATTCATTGAGATCGTCCGCTAGGTAGGAATTTGGATAAGAGAACTAATAATCTAGCCTTTGTTAGGTTATTCCTCGTTAGCGCAGAAACATCGGATTTCGCAACTTAAGTCACCTAACTTTTGATTTTCAGCGAAAACAGCCGAAAGAAATAGTAAACATAGTTCCCCTAGTTGTGAACGTATTTCCCCTATCGTCTGCATTTTCTGCAGGGTTTGGGTTCAGACCCTTTCTAAGAAGCGTTGTCGATGGACAATCACACGGGTGACCTGCCCCATAGCAATTTGTGATCTTTCATCATGGGCGCTTACTTGAAACGTGAGCCTCCGTCCATCGATTCTAGTTAGAAGTGCGCTAACTCGAATCATGGCCCCCAATCCAGATGGATTAACGTGATCAATTCGAACCCGCATTCCAACTGTCGTTTCTTGTTCGGAAATGTGGCCTTCGATAGCAGCCATTGTTGCTGCCTCGCACCATGCGATCACCCTTGGAGTGGATAGGACGGGCACGTCACCGGAAGTGAGTGCGATCGATAGATCTTCTTCTTTAACGCTGTGGTCGAAGGACGCACTAAGTCCTGGTTCTAAAGCCATAGTAGTACCATACGCAAATGAAGGTCTCCTTTGTCGGATAGGGCAAACTCACGAGAAAACGGTTACTATTCTTAGGCGACGAGGTGGATATGCTTGAACAAGATTTGATAGAAAAAGTTCTTAATGAAGCTCTAAAATCAGGTGGCGAGTTTGCTGAGGTATTTGCTGAAGATAAACGATCCAGTTCAGCGTTATTCGATGATGCGAAAGTGGAAGAGTTAAGTTCTGGGCGGGATCGGGGTGCCGGTATACGTGTAGTTGTCGGAGAAACAACTGGTTTCGCTCACACTGCGGATTTGTCTGAAGAAGGGCTGATGGCTGCTGCAAGGGCTGCTGCATCGGCAACAAGAACTTCTGGGGTAAGTTCTCATGCTAATTCCCTTGAGCCAGTGGTTTCCCCATCGCCCAATAGGGTTGAAACGCTTCCAGAGTCGGTATCCAAGGAAAGGAAAGTAAGTCTTCTATTACAGGCAGATGAAGTAGCCAGAAGTCAAGATGCAGCAATCACTCAGGTGTCAGTTCGGTACGGAGACTCGCGTCGGAAAATACTCGTGGCGAATAGCGATGGCGTCTTTGCAAGTGATGACCAAGTGCGCTCTCTTTTTTCAATTTCTTGTGTCGCTACCGGAGATACAGGGATGCAGACAGGAAGAGAGTCGATCGGGAGACCTATAGGTTTTGAGCTTTTCGATGATGTTGATGTAGAAGAACTCGCGGAACGTGCTGCTCAGAGGGCAATAACAAAACTTAATGCACGACCAGCACCAAGCGGAACTATGCCTGTTGTTATAGGGTCTGGAGGTGGGGGAGTGCTATTTCATGAAGCTTGTGGCCATGGGCTTGAAGCAGACCTTGTGAACAAACAGGCATCTGTTTTCGCCGGAAAAGTTGGAGAGGTGGTGGCTAGTGAGCTTGTAACGCTAATTGACGATGGGACGATGTCTCATGAATGGGGGGCATTCGCGATAGATGACGAAGGTCGACCAGCGCAACGGAATGTACTCATTGAAAATGGAGTGCTGATTGATTATATGTGGGATGGGTTGCGTTCGCGAAATGAAGGACGAATGAGTTCAGGAAACGGTCGGAGGCAGAGTTATCAGGTGTTGCCAATGGTTCGGATGACGAATACATACATTGCCAATGGTGAAACTAACCCTCAAGACATTATTGAGGATACCTCTGATGGTGTGTATGTCGCTCAACTCGGCGGTGGGCAAGTGAATACGGCTACGGGTGATTTCGTCTTTGGGATGACAGAGGCGTACCTCATCGAAAATGGTGAAATAGCTGAACCTATTAGAGAAGGAAACCTTATCGGAAATGGACCTGAGGTACTTACCCAAATTGATGCCCTTGGTAATGATTTTGATATGGGATCTCCCGGCACATGTGGGAAGGACGGGCAGGGTGTTCCAGTTGGTGATGGTACGCCGACATTGCGGGTCACAAGTCTCACTGTTGGTGGTACTGCCGGCTAGGGGCGTTGATGAAGGCTGAATTGTTAAAAATTGCAGATCAGGTTGCTAGTCAAGCAATTGAAGGTGAACAGGTTGAAGTGGTTGCCGTGCATGGCAAGGAGACTGAAATTCGGGTTTACCAAGGCGAAATTGAATCCTTCACCGCTGCTGAATCCCAAGGTGTTGGGATACGCGTCGTTAGTGAAGGAAGGCAGGGAATGGCATACGCCGGCTCTTTGGATAGAAATGTCTTGAGAGAGACGTTGGAAGAGGCTCGTGACAATGCTTCTTTCGGTACGCCAGATGAATTTCAGGCGGTTGCAGAGCCAGATGGAGTTGAATCGGTGTCTCTTGAGCTCCTTGATCCAGCTCTAAGTGGCTTCGCGAATGAAGAGAAAATCGCTATGGCAATTGACTTAGAAAGATCTATTATTGAATCTGATCCGCGGATAATTGGTGTCGAATCAACTGACTATGCCGATTCGATTAATACCAGTGCAATAGTAACTACCACGGGGATCCGTCGGGCTAGTCAAGAAGGTGGTTGTTATCTTGCGGCATCGTCTTTGGCCTCAGATGGAGGAGATACGCAGACAGGATTTGGGTATTCTGTAGGTAGAAACCCTGGCCAGCTTGATATTGGAAAAGCTAGTTCTGATGCAACGGAACGGGCGACCAGGTTGTTAGGAGCGAAGAAAGCCAATTCGGGGAGAATGACCGTAATCTTAGATCCATATGTGACCGCCCAGTTTCTCGGAATCATTGGATCGACATTAAGCGGTGAAGCGCTCCTTAAGGGAAGGTCTCTTTTTGCAGATAGAGACGGGGATCAGGTTGCTCCGGATTTCTTAACACTTATTGATGACCCGACAGATGCAGATGCGTTTACTGCAACGGAAGCTGATGGTGAGGGCTTGGCGAGTAGAAGAAATGTTCTCATTGATCATGGTTCCCTTAATGGTTTTCTCCACAATAGCTATACGGCCCGCGCTTTGAGAACGTCATCGACTGGCTCAGCAGTGCGGAGTTATAATAGTTCACCCGGTGCTGGCCCTCACGCTCTTGCGTTGATTCCTGGCGTAAGCAGTCAAAGAGAATTGATTGAAGGGGTTGGAGAGGGAATGCTTATCCAAGGAGTGGCCGGCTTGCATTCAGGAGTGAATCCGGTGAGCGGGGATTTTTCAGCGGGCGCCGAAGGCTTAATGATTCGTGGAGGACAAATAGCGGAACCTGTGAGAGAGGTAACAATTGCGTCTACCCTTCAGCGCATGCTCCTTGATATCCAGAATATAGGGAATGACTTAGAGCGGCTTCCAATGCGAGCATCAGGAGTGTCGATTGTTGTGGAAGACATTATGGTCTCAGGAGTTTGATTACAAACTTTGGGTTCTTTCTAAGAGATCGATATGTATCGCTCCCTATCCGGACTACGGTTTACTAGACCATGATTAAAATCCGTCGAATTAGTTTTTTATTGTTCGGCTTTGCCGCCGTTGCCGCCATCTTGTTTCTAGGGGTATTTGGGAATCAAGCCTTTGCTTACGACTCGGTATCTGCTGCCGGAGGATTAGCCCTATGGAAAGCGGTTCTTCTTGGGTTGACGGAAGGGTTAACGGAATTCCTTCCTATTAGTTCGACGGGTCATTTGTTAGCGGCGAAAGAGTTCATGGGCCTTGGACAAACTGAAATATCTGAGCAAGCTATTGACAGCTATATCATCTCCATTCAAATCGGAGCAATTTTCGCGATTCTCGTTCTTTACAAAAACAGAATTGTTCAGATGTATACAGGATTGCGTGGTCAAAGCGAAGAAGGGAAAATAATTCTCCGTAATTTGATTCTCGCGTTCATCCCCACAGCCGTTATAGGGTTTGTGCTTTCAGATCCCGTGAAAGACCAGTTGTATGAGATGCAATCAGTAGCGTATGCGTGGATCGTTGGTGGCGTATGCATCCTCTTTGCCCATGAGAAGAACTGGTTGCGGCGGGAAGGATTACCGATAGAGAATTTAAGTATCCAAGGGGCTGTTTGGGTTGGTGTAGCGCAAGCTTTGGCGCTTTGGCCTGGGGTTAGTCGAAGTCTAGTAACGATACTTGCGTTAGTTGCGGCTGGTCTCTCGATCGCCGCCGCCGTTGAATTTAGTTTTCTATTGGGTCTAGTGACGTTGTCTGCAGCAACGATATTTGAGCTCTTTCAAGATGGTGGGACAATCATAGATCTTTTTGGGTATTGGGCTCCTCTCGTTGGATTAATCGCAGCGTTTCTTTCCGCGGCACTTTCCGTGAAATGGATGGTTGGTTGGCTTGAAACAAAAAGTTTTTCAGTTTTTGGTTTTTATCGGATCGTAATCGGCGTGCTAGCTATTATCTTGTTCTCCGCTGATGTACTTTAGGCCTAGTCATCAGTAGATGATGAACTAGGTGAGGGTGTCGAATCCTTTGTTTCTTTCGTTGGAGTGGAGGTTTTCGTATCATCTGAAGAGGATTTCGCTGGTTCAGAAGCTGTTTTTTTGCTTCCCGAAGACCTGCTGTCGTTTTTGTAGAATCCTGAACCCTTGAAACTTATTCCGGGCGCTGAAAATATTTTCTTCAGAGATCCCGGACAGTCTTCCTCTAGGCATTCTGAGATGGGGTCTTCATGAAATGATTGAAAGACTTCGAAGGTTTTTTCGCAAGTATCACATCTGTAGTCATATGTTGGCATTCATCGCTCCAATCACCAGCGATCGGTAGGGTAGCAGTATGTCAGGTGATGAAGAACACTTCTAGGCCCTTTTTTATTCAATTGCTTGTTCCTCTCCCTTAAAGAGGCGCTTAATATTTTCATGGTGGCGCATGGTGACCAAAATTGATGCAGCTCCAGTAATAATTGCTTCATACCATCTAGTGCCAGGCATAATTAACACTCCGATAGGAAACAGTATGACCATAACCAATGAGCCGATTGAAGCTCTGCGGAACAACTTCATTAAGGGGACCCAGACTACGAATAAAGCGAGAGTGACCAAGGGGTAAAGTACGACAGAGAGGCCGGTAAGGGTCGCTACTCCCTTCCCGCCACTTAGCTTTCGGGTTATTGGGGCAATGTGACCAATCATTGCGGCGAGGCCGGCAACGAGTCCCAATACACGTCCATCGATTAGGAGGCAAACGAGGCTAGGGACTAGGCCTTTTAACAAGTCACCAATTAATACAATCGCTCCTGCTTTCGCTCCGGCAACCCGGTAAACATTTGATGCACCTGGATTGCCAGACCCCTCTGATGTTGGGTCATGGCCGACGAATCCCGCAACAATGTGCGCGGTTGGGAAAGTCCCAAGCGCATAGCTTGCCGGTATGAGGAGCCACCATAAGTTCATTGCTTCTATAATACGCGCTCCTCGTCATGTTCTAGCGTCTGTACCTGATCGACCTTTGTTAGCATGAGATTATGATCCCGTTGGAGGAAGCACAAAAATACGTTTTGGACAGCGTCTCCCAGCTCTCGAATGAGACATTGGGGATAGGTTCTGCATGTTCCTATATAACTGCTGAAGAAGTTAGATCCGGTGAGCTTGTTCCTCCCTTTGATAACACTGCAGTGGACGGTTACGCCGTGACGGCAGCAGACACGACCGGAGCTTCAGAAAGTAATGAAGTAGAGCTGAAGGTCATCGGTTCGATCGCTGCGGGTACACAACCAGACTTTGAGATCCAAAGCGGTCTAACTGCAAAGATAATGACAGGTGCACCACTGCCAAAGGGTGCTGACGCTGTGGTAATGGTTGAGTGGACTAATGCTAACGAAGGAGGTGGGGTTGTCTATATAAACAAAAGCGTCAAAGTAGGTGATCATATTCGGAAGTCAGGTGAAGATCTTCGACCCGGTGATGAAGTAATCGGCGAAGGAACACTCCTAACTCCGGCCCATATAGGGCTGTTAGCAGGTATAGGGGTATACCAGATCAAGGCGGTTCGGCGTCCGTTAATTGGTGTCTTTTCTACCGGTGATGAGCTTGTTGAAGGGAGTCAAGCACTGCGGCCAGGTCAGATACGTGATTCAAATCGGTTTTCGCTGATTGCACTTCTTGAACGTGACGGTTTTGAAACAATGGATCTTGGCCTTATAGCGGATACCAAGCAAGCGATTGAATCGACTGTTCTTGAAGGGGTAGAAAAATGTGATGCACTACTTACCACAGGTGGAGTCAGTATGGGGGATTACGACTATGTCAGAGTGGTGTTGGATGAGGTCGGAGATATGCGATGGATGCAGATTGCTATAAAACCTGCGAAACCCTTCGCTTTTGGCCTTGTCCGAGGCGTACCTGTTTTTGGGTTACCAGGAAATCCTGTTTCTTCTATGGTGTCGTACCTGCTCCTTGCGAAACCTGCACTGTATAAGATGATGGGTCGGAAAAACGTTTTCCCGGACTATCTTGTCGGTGAAGCCGCAGATGATTTCCGGCGACGAATCGATGGAAAAACTCATTTTGTTAGAGCATCCCTCCAACGGGAAAGAGATCTGACCTTGATAAACCCTGTTGGGAAGCAAGGTTCCCATCAACTCAGTGGAATGGCAGCGGCTGACACTTTAGCTGTTGTTCCCGATGGGGAGGGAATCGCTAAAGGAAGCTCTATCGAATACTTTCGCTTCTAGGGCAGAACAAGCGCTAGATTGTTAGTAATGAAAGATCAACTAGTTGACACCTTCGGACGTATCCATCGTGATTTGCGTATCTCGATTACTGACAGATGTAATTTCCGATGCCAATATTGCATGCCGGAAGAGGGGCTGGAGTGGACCCCGCGGGAAGATTTGCTCACCTTCGAAGAAATTGAACGATTGGCGACAATACTTGTAGATAGATTCGGGATCGAAAGTATCCGGATAACCGGCGGTGAACCGACGGTTAGGGCGAACTTAAGCAAGTTGATTGAGAAACTTGCAAAGCTTGGAGTTGATTTATCATTAACGACAAACGGAGCAACCCTGCCATTAGTTGCAAGAGACCTATATGATGCGGGGCTCAACAGGATCAATGTTTCTCTGGATACTCTGAACCGTCAACGATTTGAATCGTTGACAAGACGGGACAACCTCCAACAAGTTCTGCAAGGTATCGAGATTGCGAAAGAGGTCGGTTTTGACCCTGTGAAGATCAACATGGTTGTGATGAAAGGGATCAATGACGACGAAATTTTAGATTTTGTTTCTTTCGGCCGTACAAATGGAGTTGTAGTTCGGTTTATCGAGTTCATGCCTTTAGACGCTGATGAGGCATGGGAGAAGTCAAAGGTGATGTCGCAAGATGAGATTCTTGCCCTTATCTCGCCCCACTATGAACTTGAACCCGTTTTCCGAGGGAGCTCCCCGGCTGCGCGTTGGAAATTTACTGATGGGTCTGGGGAGATAGGTATTATCGCAACTGTTTCAGAAGCGTTTTGTGATTCTTGTGATCGCATTCGTCTTACGGCAGATGGGAAATTCAGAAATTGTTTATTTGCGATAGAGGAATTCGATGTCCGGGCGCTTCTTCGCGACGATGCCGGGGATGAGAAGATTGCCGAACTGTTCTCTCGAGCCGTTGGGAAGAAATGGGCAGGGCATCAGATCGGCAAATCTGTTTTTATTCGCCCAAGTAAGTCCATGTCACAGATTGGTGGTTAGTTTTGAGTGAAAATTCTTTCTCGCATCTTGACTCTGATGGTCAGGCTCGCATGGTTGATGTTGGTGAGAAGCCTGACAGTGTTCGAACCGCTCGAGCTAAAGTGGCTGTTTCTATGTCCAAAGAGACCCTCATGGCGCTGCAAGCAGGAGATATCCCGAAGGGTGACGTTTTCGCTGTAGCTAGAATTGCTGGGATTCAGGCCGCGAAACGAACCGCTGATTTGATCCCGCTATGCCATCCGTTAATGCTTAACTCTGTCACTGTTGATTTTGTGGTTAGTGATGGAAGTGTTGATATTGAGGCTGAAGTGAGCACTATCGGACGTACTGGCGTAGAGATGGAAGCTTTGACTGCGTGTTCCGTTTCCGCACTTACGATTTATGACATGTGTAAGAGCTTTGATAAGGGGATGGAGATCACCAACTTGATACTTGTAGCAAAAACGGGCGGTTCAACAGGAGATTTCACCCGCTAAACCTTGCAACTCTCCAACTTCAACAGCTCAGAGCTACGGTGGGCAGCTACCTCAATCCGTTCTCGATTCGTGTTTCTTCTTTCCTAGTAACGGCCCGATAACAAATTTGATGCCTCTATCCACCAACGAGTAGGGAATTGGTGCAAAAATTTTAAGAAGAGCAGCCTAGAGACTGGTGGAGTTTGTGCTGTTAGTTGCATTAGCAATTCTATGGTTCGGAGCAGGTGTTTATTGGCTTCGTACCCGTGTAGGAACGTCTTCAATGGTAATGGGGAGTTCGTTTAGTCGAATGAGAATTCGAAGAGCTCCCCGAGCGGTTGTGGTACCAATTCATCAACCGTTCACATCATGGGAACACGCCTACCATCAACCCGGACATTCCTTGGTTGAACCACCACTTGACAGAATACAGAAGGGGTTGAATCCGATGGAAGTATCTAGTGAACAAGCTCGTCTTCGGCGGCGAAAAGTTCTTTTATCCTTGATTGGAATCGTCATGTTCACCTTACTCATGGCGATAGTCGTTGGTGGGGCATTTATAGCACTGAACTTGTTTGTGGATTCTATTTTCCTCGGGTATGTTCTTGTGCTTGTCCAGTATCAAAGAGAGATCGAAGCGTCTCGTCAGCAGCAGCGGGTATACAAACCTGCTGGAATGGACTTTGCAGCCACAGGCACAGATGGAGCAGCACTCTAAAGCAAATTGAAGATTTCACTATCTTTAATTTCAGGCAATAGAATGGAGTTCCCTTTGGGGCTGTAGCTCAGCTGGCTAGAGCGCCTCGGTCGCATCGAGGAGGCCAGGGGTTCGACTCCCCTCAGCTCCACTTACACAGCTGAACTGGGCTTCAGGTTTGCGATTCTGAAGCTGAGACTATGCTGGGGGGGTGAGTCAGCTCTGGAAACCGTCAAAGGAGAGAATCTTTGATTCTCAATTAATGGATTTCGCCAGAGCAGCCGAACCTTTGTTCAACGTTGAACTCCCTGATTATGATGCAATCCACAAATGGAGTACTGATTCACCGGAAGAATTCTGGAGCCATGCATGGAGCCATCTTGGCTTAATTGGCGAAGTGGGGGACCAAGTCCTCTCCAGAGGAGAAAAGTTGCAGGAGGCTGTATTCTTTCCCAACGCAACTATTAACATTGCAGAGAATCTTCTCAAGAGGGACGATGGAACGAAGGCGATCATCTGGGTCGATGAGATTGGTAACAGATCAGAATTAACGTGGGGTGAACTCAACGATCAAGTCTCCTCACTACAACAGGCTCTTCTCAATCTGGGTGTAGGTAGCGGGGACTGCGTGGCTGCATGGTTGCCGAACCGCCCTGAAACGATTTCGATTATGATCGCAACTGCAAGTATCGGTGCAGTCTTTACTTCAACGTCACCAGATTTTGGGGTAAGAGGATTACTTGATCGCTTCACTCAAGTAGAACCAAAAGTACTTTTCGCTACCGATGGCTATTTCTATGGAGGGAAGTGGTTTTCCTGTTTAGAAAAACTTGATGATGTTGAGTCAGGCCTACCGACTGTGCGACAAACTATTGTTGTCCCGTACCGAGCGGAGGTAGATGCATCAATAGGTGCCTCGAGACTCCTTTGGGAGGATTTTGTAGAGCCGTATCATCCTAGATCTGTAGAGTACCCACCCCATAGTTTCAACCATCCCTGGTATGTTCTTTATTCTTCTGGGACAACCGGAAAACCTAAATGTATTGTCCACCGTTCCGGAGGAGTCCTTATAAAACACCTAGTTGAACACGGGCTTCAATGTGATGTGAGGTCTGGGGATAGGGTCTTCTATTACACCACCGCGGGATGGATGATGTGGAACTGGTTAGTGTCCGCCCTAGCCACAGAGGCAACAGTCGTACTTTATGATGGGTCTCCATTCCATCCGAATCCATCAGTGCTGTTTGATCTGGTCGATGAAACATCGGTCACGCTCTTCGGGATCTCAGCAAAATACATAGATGCATGTGCAAAAGCTGAAATAGCACCAATTAGGACACATAACCTCTCGAGCGTACGAACGATTTGTTCAACAGGTTCGACCCTTACCGCTGAAAGCTTTGATTACGTCTACCGACAAATCAAAAAGGATGTGCATCTTCAGTCCATGTCCGGTGGAACTGATTTGTGTGGATGTCTGGTAGCGGGTGACCCAACTGGTCCGGTGCACAGTGGGGAAATCCAAAAACCAGCCTTAGGGGTAAAGATCGAAATCCTTGGTGAATCCGGAGAGCGATTAGGTCATGCCGAACAGGGTGAACTTGTATGCTCCAATCCGTTCCCGTCGATGCCAATTTCATTTCTTAACGATAAGACCGGAGAAAAATACCATTCCGCGTATTTCGATCGATATGAAGGGAAATGGCATCAGGGGGATTTCGCAGAATGGACTCCAACAAATGGGATCGTCATCCATGGACGGTCAGATACGACTTTAAACCCTGGCGGAGTACGGATAGGCACGGCTGAAATCTATAGCGTCGTTGATTCCCTTCCTGAAATTAGTGAGAGTGTGGTGATCGGTCAAAAATGGAATGGTGACCAGAGGGCAGTCCTCTTTGTTGTCTTGTCCGAAGGACATGAGCTTGATGGGCAACTTAAGAGCAAGATAAAGACTTCGCTTCGCGAACAGGCATCGCCAAGGCACGTGCCTGCCCTCATCGAAGCAGTCCCAGACCTACCGCGAACCCGAAGCGGAAAACTTTCAGAATTAGCCGTAAAGGCAGTGGTAGAGGGGAATCCCGTTCGTAATACAGAAGCATTAGCAAATCCTGAAGCGTTAGACTATTTCAAAGGTATAGAGGAGCTTCAATGACGCAAAGATTGAGGAGCATGCTATTTGCTCCGGGGAACAAATCCGAACTTCTAGAGAAGTTCTCAAAGATCCAGCCTGATGCGGCCGTCATTGACCTTGAAGATGCAGTTCCAGATACTGAGAAAACCGAAGCTAGGAAAAATCTGCAGAAGTATGGTTCCGCTGTGGAGGCCAGAGGATTCGCCTTGTTTACGAGGGTAAATCCAATTTCAACTGGATATTTTGAACTTGATATCCAAGCTGTGCCTCCTGAGATTGATGGAGTGATCATCCCAAAAGTCAGTAGTGTGGAAGAATTGGATGAAGCCCAAATCATCTTTTCGAGAAACTCTGTCGAGGCCAACATCGTGGTCGGAATCGAAACTGTTCAGGGGGTAGTTTCTGCCAGCGAAATCCTCGGAAACAGATCAGTTATTGCCGCGTACTTCGGGGCTGAGGATTATGTTCTAGATTTAGGTGGGGTCCGAACAGTCGGAAATGATGAAGTGTTTCTCGCCAGATCACAAATGGGAATGGCTAGCAGGATGACTGGAGTTCCTGTGATCGATCAAATCGTAGCGGATTTTTCTGATAGCAAACGCTTCGTGAAGGAGGCGGAACAAGCTCGAGCGCTAGGATTCTCAGGGAAACTCTGCATACACCCTTCCCAAGTTCTCCTCGCCAATCAATCGTTTTCTCCCTCTGCAGAAGAGATCATTCGCGCTGAGGAGTTGCTCACCGCATATGATCAGGCTGTTTCGCAAGGTTCAGCATCAGTTGTCTTTGACGGTCAAATGGTCGACGAAGCTTTAGCTAAGCAAGCTCGAAGGGTCCTAGACCGTTCAAACTAAACTATTCTTCCCGCCCTCTGAAGACGATCGCAAATATTATCAATCCAATTCCGAAAAGTTCGCCAAGCGATGTTTTCTGCCGCAAAGCCAAGATCCCTACACATGCCGCAGTTGCGGGGAGCAAAGATTGAAGGAAAGCAAATCTAGAATTCGAGATACGTTGAAACACCAGTTGATCGATTCCGTAAGGGATTACATTTCCTAACAATCCGGTTGAAAGAGCAAGTACAACAAACAAGGGAGAATCAAACGCGCGATCAATAGAATGAATTGCGGCCGGAGAGATTACTAGACCACCGATAAGCATCCCGATTCCTAATCCATCTAGGTGAGCCCCCGTTCTCGCAACTTTGCTACCTAGAAGAATGTAAAGCGCCCACAAAGCTCCCGAAGCCAGAGCTAAGAGTACTCCCGTGAGTGTCCCTTCAGATGTCACTTGAGCTAATAGGAGAACTCCCAAGCTTGCTACAACCAGCGAAACCACATTTCTTGAAGATCGATGTCCAGCAGCTGCCACTGCAATCGGACCCAAAAATTCGATTGCTACTGCGTTTCCCAAAGGGAGATTGTCAATAGCAAGATAGAAACACAGGTTCATTCCGGCTAACACAATTCCAAACGCCGCCGTCCAATACATGTCTAAGTCGTTTATCGAGCGTTTCCAGGAGCGTCTGAAGAGGATCAGAATGGCCGCAGCTCCGATTACGCGCAGAGTCGCAACCATGCTTGCACCTAAGTTGTCAAAGATGCTAAACGCCAGAGCCGCACCCAGATACTGTGAAATAGCGCCTAAAACAAACAAAAATTCAGGAGGCGTAGAACCCGTTAACCCCCCATGATTTCCTCTATAGCTTACAGATCCCACTAGATAACGGTACCCCAAACGGTCCGCACGGCGCATTTAGCGGCTAACGTCTTTTCTATGAAAGAAATCCAGACTCTTGAACAAATAGAAGGTAAACGAGAAGAGCTTGAATCAAGCATCACAAACTACAGTCAGCCATTTGCTTTTGGCGTGGGGGTAGCGACTGAGAGCAAGAGTGGCCAGATTCTGGATGTTTTCTATCCCTCACCGCAGCGTCAGTCGCAACCCTTTACCTGCGCTCTTCTTACGAGCACAGTTGGTTGGGACACAGAAGTAGCAACATACAAGCTTGAGGTTGATGTTCTAAAGGAGATCGGCGCTGTATTGGAAGAAGTTGAACGGAACGAAGAGTATGGCGAATCGTCCGCTGCGACGTTATCAGCAATAGCCGATGCGGTTGAGGAACCCGACGTTCCTGGCGGAAGGAGGGTAGCCGTTGCAGCTATCATTGCAGACCCTTCACATGCCCCAATAGACGCGATAGACACATACCTGCGCCTTCATCTTCTCTCCACACGACTCGTTCAACCTCATGGAATAGACATGTCGGGAATTTTCGGAAAATTAACGAATTGTGTGTGGACAGATCTTGGCCCCTTTGAAGTTGAGGAGTTCAATTCTCAACGGATTCAGTTAATGGCCGAAGGCAAAGAAGTACACGTACATGGTCTTGACAAATTCCCTCGCATGACAGATTACGTGGTCCCATCCGGCGTCAGAATCGCTGATGCGGACAGAGTTCGATTAGGAGCCCATCTTGCTGAAGGAACGACAGTCATGCATGAAGGGTTCTGTAACTTCAATGCAGGAACATTAGGAGCGTCTATGGTTGAAGGGAGGATTTCCGCGGGCGTTGTCATTGGTGACGGCTCAGATGTAGGCGGAGGAGCGTCAATAATGGGGACTCTTTCCGGGGGTGGTTCAGAAGTGATATCTGTGGGTAAAGACTGTTTGATAGGGGCTGAGGCAGGTATCGGGATTTCGCTAGGGGATAATTGTGTTGTGGAAGCAGGACTATACGTGACCTCAGGTACTTTAGTAACTGTCCCAGATGGAACCACAGCCAAAGCTAAATCACTATCAGGAATGTCCAATCTTTTGTTCCGCCGAAATTCCATCACGGGGTCAGTTGAAGCTCTCCTCAGGGGAGAGGATTCAAGTTGGCAGGGATTAAACGAAGAACTCCACGACAACTAAACTCCCCATGCAAATATGACCGCTCTACACCAACTGGGATGGGAGAACTATAGGGAGTCTCAGAGTCTAAGCCTCGACTCTGGGTTCTATGGAAGAGTCCGACGAGTGGATCGTGGAGAGGTGGATGTTGTAACTGAAAGAGGGGAAATACGGGCCTTGTCAGATAGCCAACGGGCCTCATCCAATACAGCTCCTGCAACCGGCGACTGGGTAGAGCTCATTGAAGATCCAGATCTGGGGTTTCTCGTAGAAAAGGTTTTGCCCCGTTATTCATCTATTGTGCGTCGCGACCCTGCAGAGATGGAATTAGCGCAGGTCATGGTAAGCAACATAGATCTGGTTGGGATAGTTTCCTCGACAGACCGCCCAATTAACATTGCTCGCATTGAAAGATTTTTAGTTCTTGCTGAAAATAGTCTGGCTAAGCCTGTCCTTATTCTCACCAAGATAGATCTAGGTATCCCAAATGAATGGGACCAGATAACGAAGGAATTCTCAGAAATCCAATCATTTGAGACTAGTGTCCTGGATGGGAATGGGATCACCGGGATCAGGGATTTAGTCTCGCCAGACCAAACGTTGGTTCTTCTAGGTGAGTCAGGAATTGGAAAGTCCTCTTTGGTGAATCTCCTCATAGGGGAAGATGTACAGGAAACTTTTGAAGTCCGTCATTCGGACAGGAAAGGAAGACACACCACGGTAGCTCGAGAGTTGTTGACTATTCCCACGGGGGGGATTCTCATTGACACTCCTGGTATAAGAGGTGTTGGGTTGTGGGACGCAGAACAGGCACTTGGTCAGGTCTTCGCTGAAATCTCGTTAGAAGCGCAGAACTGTCGCTTCAAGGACTGCACGCATACTGTTGAGCCACAATGTGCCGTAATCAAAGCTGTAGAGAATGGAGTGATAGATCAACAGAAATTAAATCGGTATTTACGTTTGAGTGATGAGCTACAAGAGCAATCGCAGAAGCGTAATCGACAGCGGAGAAATCCCTAGTAGCAACCTAAACGCCAAAAGTGCAGCTACTTTTAATCTCAATGGATTTCACTTACACAAAATCAGAAAGAGAGTTCGTAGACGAGGTCCGGACTTGGCTTGAGGAGAATGTGAAAGGTGAATTTACAGCGCTTCGCGGCAGAGGGCTTACGGGGCACGAGGATGTGGATCCGCAGCTACAAATAGCTTGGGAAAAAGAGCTCGCCGCAGGAGGTTGGCTGGGACTAGATTTCCCAAAATGGATAGGAGGGCGTGAATGTTCCCTAGTGGAACAGGTGTTATTCCACAAAACCTATGTTGAAGCTAAAGCGCCTGGCCGGATCCCGAACATGGGTGTCACCCTATTGGGGCCAACATTGATGGTATTTGGATCAGATGAACAGCAAAGAAGATTTGTCCCTAAGATTCTCGCCGGAAACGAGCTTTGGTGCCAAGGGTATAGCGAACCAGATGCGGGTTCTGACCTTTCAAATATCAAAACAAAAGCAGAATTGGTGGACGGTCAATGGTTCATCAATGGCCAGAAAGTCTGGACTTCTCTTGCACAGTTTGCTGACTGGATCTTTGTAGTAGCAAGGACGGATAAGGAATCTAAAAGACATTCCGGTTTGTCGTACCTACTGGTCCCTATGGATCAAGATGGAGTTACGATCCGGCCGATTATCCAGATAACAGGTGGCGCCGAATTCAATGAAACATTTTTTGATAATGCTGTTACTAGAGGAGATCTCGTTGTCGGTGGAGAAGGAAACGGTTGGAAAGTAGCGATGGGGACACTTTCATTTGAACGCGGAGCATCAACACTGGGGCAGCAGGTAAGTTTCCGACAAGAGTTGGATGGCCTCCTTCATGCGGCAAAGGGTAACGGGAGTTGGGACAGCCATGTGATCCGTCAGCGAATAATGCAGTCCTATATCGGTTTAGAAGTTCTTCGGTATAACCAGTTGAGAATGCTTACAGCGTTAGCTTCCGATGGTGTACCAGGGGCTGAGCAAAGTATCGGAAAACTGTACTGGGCCTCATGGCATCGAGAACTCGGAGAGTTATGGATGTTAGTCAAAGGAGCATCAGGAATGGTCGCTGAGGGTGGTTATGTTGGCGATGATGGGGTTCCGTACTCGCTTGACAGAGAACAAAGAACTTTTCTCTACAGTCGAGCTCACACTATTTACGGTGGTAGCAATGAGATTCAGAAGAATATTATCGGGGAACGAGTTCTGGGCCTAGCCAAAGAGCCCAAATAATCCTTCTCAAAAGATCCGTAAATGTGAAGAGACACGATCCTGCCGGTAAAGTGAATGCGCATATGGAAGCAAGAATTGAAAGGACATCGTATGGGAGAGGCCTATATTGTTGATGCTGTCAGAACACCTGTAGGGAGAAGAGGTGGGGGTCTATCTGAGGAGCACCCCGCAGATCTAGGGGCACACGTTATACGTGGTCTTGTAGAGAGAACCGGTATTGACCCTCTAGCAGTTGATGACGTGATTATGGGATGTTTAGACAATATGGGTCCTCAGGCAGGCGACATTGCACGGACAGCTTGGTTAGCAGCCGGAATGCCGGAGGCTATACCAGGGGTAACTGTGGACAGGCAATGCGGGTCCGGCCAGCAAGCCGTTAGTTTCGCGGCGATGGGGGTCTTATCAGGAGTGCAAGACATGGTGGTAGCAGGCGGCATCCAAAACATGAGCCTAATCCCAATAGGTTCGGCAATGGACGTAATGGGCCACGAAACGATCGGTCGCCCTGAGATTGAAGATCCGTTTACAACTTCCAAGGGTTGGGTAGAACGCTACGGGACCCAAGAAGTTTCTCAATTTAGAGGAGCTGAACTCATTGCGAAAAAATGGAATCTAACTCGAGAGGAATTAGAAGTATTTGCTCTGGAATCGCATGAGCGTGCAGCGCGCGCTCAAGACGAAGGTCGGTTCGACAATGAAATCTTGCCATACGGGGAAATAGACCAGGATGAGGGTGTTCGAAGGGGGACCACGCTGGAGAAAATGGCGCAGCTGGCAACTCTAGAAGAAGGAGGAGTCATCACCGCTGCGGTGGCTAGCCAAATATCCGATGGAGCGGTAGCACTATTAATTGCTGGCGAACAAGCTGTAAAAGATCACGGATTAAAACCTAGGGCTCGAATTCATCACATGAGTGTTCGTGGAGATGATCCCATCTACATGTTGACGGGGCCGATCCCTGCAACAGAGTATGCTTTCTCCAAAACCGGAATGTCCGTTGATGATATTGATCTTTTTGAATGTAATGAGGCCTTCGCCCCAGTTCCCATAGTCTGGATGAAGGAACATGGCATCCCCCATGAGAAAGTTAACGTCAACGGGGGAGCCATAGCGCTCGGTCACCCTCTTGGCTGTACAGGTGGTCGGCTTATGACGACATTACTTAATGAACTAGAACGATCAGGAGGAAGGTTCGGTCTTCAGACAATGTGTGAGGGTGGTGGGCAAGCAAACGTGACCATCATCGAAACCTTGAACTAAAAAGTTAGCTATCCATTAATTCGTCGACAAGACCCCACGTTAAGGCATCTTCGGCCGAAATTTCGCGCCCGCTTAAAGCTAGATAGGCTGCTCTGTGACGACCAATTCGCCTTGGAATGCTAACTGTTCCCCCAGCTCCTGGGATTAACCCCATCGCAACTTCAGGGAGGAAAATACGTGCAGATTCATGAGCGATAACTCTTGAGGCAAATGCGGGGATCTCAATTCCAGCTCCAGCGCAGACACCGTGAAGATATGGGACGGTTTTGTTGCACAAGCGGTGAACTAGCATCCCAGGGTTTCGTGAAAGTCGAGTTAGATGTCCATCGGGAGAGAAATCAACCAGACCAAATTCAGCCAATTCTCCGCCAGAGCAGAAAGATTTCCCCTTCCCTCTGAGGACGATTTCCTCGATGCTTTCGTCAACTAAGGCGATTCGGAGGGCTTCGACGAATTCGTCACGCACTCTTGAAGAGAACGCGTTTGAGCGGTGAGGTCGGTTCAAAATGATGTCTAGCCGGTTACCAACTCGGTTGGAAAGTACCACTTGACTTTCATCAGCGGGGGCTGACATTGATCCTCTTTTTTCGAGCCAGTTGGCAAATTCAGAGCCATTTTGTAGCATGGCGTACCCAAGTGACTCAAGTGTCAAGCCCTTTGGCACATCGTGAAAGGCTTGTTGGCGAAGGATCTGGGCCAGGCTAATTGATGCCTGTGGGTTTTTGGCGATGCACAAGGAAAGATCATGTGCTGCTTCTTCAAGCTCTGGGGTCTTTACGGAAAGCCCATCATCGCTGGAAGAGCTAAAGAGAACATCAAATCCGTGCATTAGGCTAGAAAATTCTTCTGTGCTATTACCTGTCAGAAGGCCAACGATGACGATGTTGAGAGAGAACGCTGCTGCTGAGAAAGCGTAGAAATTTTCTGGTTGAGATTCGAACAGATCCGGATGAATTTCCACAACCATAGTTTTCTGCTGATTCTCGTAAATGTGGTCAGCGGTGCAAACACCGTTTACGAAATCTAGCGCTGCAGGGAAAGTGAGGACATTGAGGTCACTCACGGGTTAATCCTCAATACCGCTTCTGCGTATTAGGTTGTCCTTCAGGACTCGCCGTAGCAATTTTCCGGTCTCGTTGTAGGGGAGTTCGTCTAATACGATTACCTTGTCCGGTGTACGCGATGACCGAAGGGATTCCTTTGTAAAGTCTTGGACTTCGCTTTCGGAAAGGGTCTCAGTGCCGGAAAGAACAATTAATGCAACAATGATTTCACCCCATTGTGTGTCAGGAGTCCCAACGACAGCGGCATCACGGATAAGTGGATGTTGTAAAAGAACATCTTCGATTTCTCCAGGGGAGATATTTTCCCCTCCGCGAATGATAATGTCGTCAATTCTTCCTTCGACAAATAAGTAGCCGTCTGAGTCAAGTGACCCACCATCATTTGTCGGGAACCAGCCATCTTCAGTAAGTCGATTTCCATGCTCTAGGTATTCGCCAGAGACCTGTTCACCCTTAACCCAAATTTCACCACTTTCACCTGCCCCAATAGTTGCACCCTTCTCATTACGAATTGAGACCTCAAGGGTGGGGAGCGGTTTACCCGCGGAGGAAAGTCGCTGCCGTATAGAAGGATCGGAGCTTTCATAAGCTATGCGGTGATCCTCTGGACCCAGAACAGATATCGTTGAGCTGGTTTCTGTCAAACCATATGCGTTGACGAAGCTTGTATCTGGAAATAATTCCAGCGCTCTCTCGATGACAGGTCGCGGCATCTTCCCGCCGCCATAGGATAGGGCTCTGAGGCTTTCGATTTTTTTGGCAGAGTCCTCACTCAGGCGTTCAACGATTCGAGCAAGCATTGTTGGTACGACCATTGCGTGGGTGATTTGTTCTTGTGCCACTAGGTCGATCCATGAATCTGCATCAAAATTCGGAAGCTGCACGATTCGCCTTCCGGCATAGACTGAGCTGCACATCGCTGCTATCCCAGCTACATGGTAAGGGGGGACAGATACCAAGGTCGCTTCATCCTCACCTGCACCCATGAACTCAACCGAGCCCAAGATGTAGGAAACAAGATGGGAATGGCGAAGAACTGCGGCCTTTGGAGCTCCTGTCGTGCCAGAAGTGAACAGTAGTATGGCGATCTCATCAGGATCCATGTTCCAGTCAGGTTCGGGAACATCGCCCTGATTCGTCATGGTAAGGAATTCTTCCTGCAAGTATCCCTCAAATCCTGGAACGCCTTGCACCATGGATTGAGAGTCTTCGTTGAAGATCGCGTTTGCAGGGACAATCCGTTCAGCAAGTGTTTGAATCTCTTCAACCGTTAGTCTGTAATTCAAGGGCACAAAAGGCATTCCTGCCCATGCTGAACCGAAAAGGGTGACTGGGAGAGCAGCACTCGAAGTGTCGATATAAGACACGTTTTTAGCGTTATTGCCCGTTAGGATCCGGCTTGCCCGCCCCGCTCGCTCGTAAAGGTCAGTGTATGCTATCCCCGACCCATCTCGGCTGCCGATTGCTGTTCTATCTCCGAAAGCGTTCGAAGCCATTTCCAGCAACATCATCAAGTTCATTATTCAAATCCTCAGTCAGATGCTGGAAGCGGTTTACTTTCCTTGATGTTTAACAGAGTATCGCCAAGCCCCAATGAACCTTCGCCGGGCTTAGTGCAGAGAAGCTCAATGCTTTCATCTGGGTCCACATATCGTTTCCCCATCTGAGTTCCATTCGCAGCGCCATCTGTTGGTGCTGTTCTTTCCGTATCAGTGTCGATTGGGTCAAGCATCGAAACTCCACCACATCTGATATCCATGTCTCCGCCGGGTGCCTTAACCGCGATTACCTCAGTATCACAAACAGCGCTTTTCAGCCGACTTCCTGCTCGTAGTTCCATATATTTCCTCCTTTGATCTCGTGCTTATTATCTTTTCGTATTCTTAAGAGCATTGCCAATGCCAGCGCTTCCTCTACGGTATGTGTAATGGAGAGCGTAATTACAAACGATCCTTTTCTCGTTGCAAAAAATCATCTACTTGAATTTACACGCAGGCTTCCACCTGAGACAGTCCCAGCTAAAGTAATTGAGGACTTGGCATCTGCTTACCCTGAATGGCCGGCCTGGCCGGATGTGGCGCTAGCTGAGCTAGTAGGGCCACCAAATACGCTGCTAAAAAAGCTGGATTTGCGTTGGCTCCATCGTTTTCGAGCGACAATTGGGCTTCTGGATTGGTTCTCCTCCCAATTAGGTGGCCCCGAAGGTGGTCCAAGTGCACTTTCTTTGGTAGTTGAACGAGCACCACTCTTGGGTCTTCGTGGTTGGGGTCCCATTTCTGCGGGCGGATCATGTCATATTTTGCCGACTGCGGATGCTCCCATCGCCGTAAACCTCCCAAGAGAAGATGACCAACTAAGCGTTCCGGCTTGGCTTGATTCACCTATAGAAGGAAATGACTGGGCGTCAATCAAAGAGGCTGTCGGAGAAAGAGGTTCTGGGGAGCTTGTTCACAGAGGTAAGTTACTTGGGATTCCGGTGTCATTGATAGGGGAGGGGAAGCCCCCCTCGGAGCAGGTGGATATTTCCGGAGGAGAAGTAAAGTTTTCGGAATCACCAACGGTGATCGATTTGTCTAGCATGTGGGCTGGCCCTTTATGCAGCTGGTATCTAATGCGGTGCGGGGCAAAAGTAGTAAAGATTGAATCTATCAACCGTCCAGATGGGACTCGGAAGGGGTCGGATATCTTTCATCGCCGCTTAAATGGGGGGAAGGACATTGTTTCTCTTGATTTCAATAATTCGGAAGATACTGATCAACTACGGAGCCTTATTCGGAGAGCTGACATAGTTATTGAAGGGTCGCGTCCTCGAGCGCTTGAGCAATTAGGTGTTAATGCTATGGAAGAGGTCGCAAGAGGAGCTATATGGTGTTCGATTACAGGGTATGGGCGGTCTAGTGAACCGCATCGGGTTGGTTTCGGAGATGACGCAGCTGCTGCGGCGAACTTGTTGGCCGAGGTAGATGGTTCGCTTTGGTTTATCGGCGATGCTGTTGCCGACCCAATTACTGGCGCTTCAGCGGCGGCCTTAACTTTGGGGCATTGGTTTTCCCATTCGAGTGTGCTCCTTGATGTTGGGCTGTCGCCCATTACTGCAGTGCACTCTCAAGGGAATCTCTCACCGGGTAGTGTTTTTTAATTCGGTCAAGAGCCGTAGCGTTAATTCAATTTGGGGTTCTTCGGATAATTCGCTAACCAAGCCATTGGACCTTCTTGCCTCCGGAGGACTATGGACCAAAGATCATGATGATTTGAGCTAAAGACATCAAACGGATCTGCTTCTACCACGAACCACGCATCTGCAGCTAGTTCCGAATCGAGTTGCATCGGACCCCAGCCCGAATATCCAGAAAAAACTTTTATTTCACTAACAGCATTTGGAAGCGTCTTTGGATCTGAACTCAAGTCGATAATTCCTACATTTGCGAAAACGAAATGATAGTCATTGCTTGTCTCCCCGAGAAAACGTCCAAGGGCTAAGCAGGAATTCGGTTCCACTGGGCCACCTTTAAAGATTTCAGATATTGGGTCGGCGTGAGCGTGCCAATTTGGGAGGATCTCCTGGGTGGTTATTTCTGTTGCGCGATTGAGAACCAAACCCACAGCTCCACTTCGGGAGTGCTCTATCATCAGCACGACAGATCTTTCGAAGTTCTGATCACCCATAAGTGGGCTAGCGATGAGAAGTTTTCCCGCCGTGCTCAGAGTAGTGACTCCACCAGGTAGTCGATGCTTCTTGTTAGTGCTTTGATGTCGTTAAGTTCAATTGCCGGAAATGTAGCGATTCTGATCTGGTTGCGGCCAAGTTTTCTGTATCCCCCGATGTCGAGAATCCCATTTTCCTTACATGCTGAGACTAAATCATCAGCGGATATCTTTTCGTCAATATCTATGGTTACAACGACGGGGCTTCGAAGATCGGTGTGAGTGACAAAGGGCTGTACATACTGGTGGGTTTCTGCCCAGTTGTAGAGGTATGCGGATGACGTTTCTGTTCGCGCTGCGGCCCATTCAAGTCCTCCTTGATCATTCATCCACTCGATCTGGTGCACTGTCAGAAAAATCGTTGAAAGGGATGGAGTGTTGTATGTCTGATTTTTTCGGCTGTTGTCCAATGCAATTTTTAAGTCAAGGCCAGCAGGAACCCACCGATCTGAGGAGGAGATTTCCTCTATTCGGTCGACCGCCGCAGGCGAGCAAGCCGCAATCCATAATCCTCCGTCGCTAGCAAAACTCTTCTGAGGAGAGAAGTAGTAGCAGTCAACTTCTTCTGAGTCCCACCGCATTCCACCTGCTGCCGAAGTCGCATCCACCGCCACAATAGCTTGACCGGGAGGAGTTTTCTCAGGCCTTGTAAGTGGGATAGCGACTCCAGTAGATGTTTCATTTTGTGTCAAGGCGTACAAGTCAACATTGGATGCTTTCGGGGAAGGTGCAGTTCCGTACTCAGAACTTATGATTTCCGGTGGCATTAAATGTGGGGCGTCTATAGCTGCTTGGGAAAATTTTGACGAGAACTCACCAAATACTAAATGCTGGCTCTTCTCTCGAATGAGTCCGAATGTTGCAGCATCCCAGAAGAGAGTCGCTCCACCATTTCCCAAAAGTATCTCCCAGTCTGTCGGGAGCTGAAACAACTCAGTTAGCCCCTCTTGTAATCTTCTGACCATTGCTTTGACGGTGCTTTGACGGTGACTTGTTCCAAGATATTGCTGGGCAGTGTTTGCTAGCGCAGCTACTGCCTCATTTCTGACTAAGGAGGGGCCGCTTCCGAATCTCCCATCGTTTGGGAGTAGTTCGTTTGGTATAGAGATTTTCTTGTTCGAGACCATTACAAAAATCTACTCTGCTTCCTCTGTTAGATGGCGTAAGAAGGAGGAAAAACTCTAGATCCCTATTTAAAACAATCAAGAAATGATCTGCATTCTTCCGGCAGATATACAAAGATAGTGAAATTGAACATATCGGAGGAAAATTGTCTGACCAATCTCGGGTGTCGACACGTGTAGGGGCTATATCCCCATCTGCCACGTTGGCGGTTACGAATAAGGCGAAAGAACTGAAAGCAGCTGGGGCGCCTGTCATCGGATTCGGGGCTGGGGAGCCGGATTTCCCAACTCCAGATCATATTCTTGCTGCAGCCGAGCAAGCGATTTCTGATCCTTCCAATCACAGCTATAGCCCCGCTGGTGGTTTACCCGAATTGAAGCAAGCACTAGTGGGGAAAACTGAGCGTGACTCGGGACTGCAAATTTCTCCTGAGCAAGTAGTTGTTACGAACGGAGGAAAACATGCTGTGTACAATTGCATGCAAGTTCTTCTGAATGCTGGAGACGAGGTTTTATTACCGGCGCCGTATTGGACTACCTACCCTGAACCGATAGCACTTGCTGGAGCTATGACAAAAGTTCTGCCGACAAGTGAGAATTCTGGTTTTCGTGTTTCGATAGATCAACTAGAAGAAGCGAAAACCGAGAACACAAAAGCTCTGCTCTTTTGCTCTCCGTCGAATCCGACCGGAGCAGTCTACCCACGAGAAGAAATTGAAGAAATCGGCAAGTGGGCAGTTGAAAACGATGTCTGGGTCATCACGGATGAAATTTATGAACATTTAGTTTATGGCACGAACAAACATTTTTCGCTTCCGACTGTGGTACCTGAAATTCAGGATAGGTGTATTGTCCTCAATGGTGTAGCAAAGACGTACGCAATGACGGGTTGGCGGGTCGGTTGGATTATCGCGCCTCCTGACATAGCTAAGGCTGCTGCAACTTTGCAGTCGCACCAGACTTCGAATGTTGCCAATGTTTCCCAACGCGCTGCACTTGCGGCAGTTTCAGGACCCCTTGAGGATGTGGAAAGAATGCGGGCAGCGTTTGATAGACGTCGTCTAGTCATGTACGACATGCTCGCCCAAATTGAGGGTGTGTCCCTCCTCGAACCTCAGGGGGCATTCTACGCTTTCCCTAATTTTGAAGGTGTCTTAGGGCGTTCATTACGAGGCCGAACCCCCGAATCAACTCTCGCTTTGGCGGAGATTCTGCTTGAGGAAGTCAACGTCGCCCTTGTACCCGGAGAAGCTTTCGGATCACCGGGGTACGCTAGACTTTCATTTGCTCTTGGTGATGATGACCTGGAAGAGGGAATTCAGAGAATCATTGATTTACTTCAAGGCTAGTTAGCATGAAGCCTTCCAATAATCTTCCCTATGGGAGTTGGCCATCTCCTATCTCGGCCCATTCACTTGTCGAAGGTGTATCAACAATTCTTGACATGTTTGTCGATGGAGAAGATGTTTGGTGGTCGGAGTCGAGGCCAGATGAAGGTGGGCGGGTTGCGATTATGCTCCGGTCAGGGAAGGAGCCTCCGCGGGAAATAACACCTTCTGAGACGAATGTCCGTTCGAGAGTTCATGAATATGGTGGCGGAGCATGGTGTGTCGCCAAAGCGTGTCTCTATTATATCGATTTTAGTGACCAGCGTGTCCGACGTATTTCCTCTGATGGTCAACTTACCTTGTTAACCCCAACGCCACCTGAAGGCCAGTCCTGGAGATTTGCTGACGGTCGTATCACCCCTGATGGTTCATCTATGGTGTGTGTGCGGGAAGTCCACCATCATTTTGATGATGGAATGGTAGTTGAACCAGATAACCAAATTGTGTCGATAGCAACAGATGGTAGCTTCCGGATACGGGAGTTAGTTGTTGGCGCCGATTTCTATGCTTTCCCCCGTCCATCGCCAGATGGCGAGTTTTTGGCGTGGATACAGTGGCTCCATCCGTCCATGCCTTGGTATGGTACTGAACTTTGGGTAGGGAGGATAGAAGAAGGCCAGATTATTAATGCAAAAAAACTTGAAGGTGGCAGTGAGGAATCTGTATTGCAGCCTGAATGGTCTAACGAAACCGACCTCTATTTTTTGAGTGATCGAACAGGGTGGTCAAACCTTTATCGTTTCAGCGACAAAGGAAGCGTTCTGGTATGCGGTGGGGAGTTCGACATTGCCGGGCCACTATGGGGTTTGGGCCAGTCTCGATATGCAATCACCCCTGAGAAGGACGTCCTTGTTGCTGCACGTAGCCCAAAGAATGATGCTTTGGTCAAGAATTCGCCCGAGTCCGAAATCGCCCAGTGGGCAACCATCCACACCGTCCGATGCACTCCATCAGGAATTCCGGTTGTCGTGGCATCCACCTATCAGTCGGGACCCACTATTATCCAAGCGTCACCAGAGCTAAGCATCATTCATCGCTCCAAACCTCATGGGGTCCCACTCGAATACCTTCCCGCACCTATCGGTCTAACCTTCCCTACTTTTGATGGCGCTGAAGCCCATGCTCTCTTTTATGCCCCGGCCCATCCCGAGCATAGAGGCCCAAAAGGTGACAAACCTCCCTTGCTTGTTCTTGCTCATGGGGGGCCGACAGGTGCAGCGCGACATGAACTGCAGTTAGCCTTGCGGTATTGGACTAGTCGCGGTTGGGCGATCGTTGACGTGAATTATCGAGGTAGTACCGGTTTTGGTCGTTCATACATGGAGGCACTCGATGGGGAATGGGGAGTAAAAGACGTCCAGGACTGCGTTTCTGCTGCTCAATTCTTAGTTTCAGAAGGACTTGTTGATCCGGAACGTTTGGCCATCAAGGGCGGAAGTGCAGGCGGGTTCACCGTCTTAGCAGCTCTGGCGTTTTATGAGGTCTTTTCTGCGGGGGCAAGCAGGTACGGGGTAGCTGATCTTGAGACCCTTGCACGTGATACTCACAAATTTGAATCCAGATACCTTGATCGACTCATCGGTCCGTACCCAGACCAGAGAGAGGTTTACCTCGAACGTTCCCCAATTTATCATTCAGAAAAATTCAGCTGCCCCATGATCATTCTCCAAGGAGCCGAGGATGCTGTAGTTCCGCAAAACCAAGCGGATCATGTTGTTTCTGCCTTGAAGAAAAAGGGTGTAGCTCATGCGTACCTTCTTTTCGAAGGAGAAGGCCATGGTTTTCGAAAAGCTGAAAATATCGTGGCTGCACTCGAAGGAGAGTACTCATTTTTCGCTCAAATCTTTGGTTTTCAACCTGCTGATCAGATTCCAGAAGTAGAAATCTCTGAGAGAATTTGAGAGTCCTATCGGGTTATTTCGCTACTGACAGTTGCCGGCTCATCCCAAGTAGCGTTCCATCTTTAAGCCACATGTAACCGTCTTCTTCGAGAAAGCCATGCGCCACATGCCGTGTAACGAATCTCGTGAACACCCATTCATCCGCTGTCCAACGAGTGGTGTTTAAATCAGCTCTGATGTGGACGGTTAAGTCAATCGTAGGGACAAAACGTATCAGGCTTGAAGCAACAAATATCGGCGGCGGCAAGGCATCAGAGATAGCGACTATTAAAGGCGCGTTGGTGATTGTGTGTTCAGTAGGACGTATCCACCAGAAGAGGTCTGGATCTGATCCGAGTTCATCTATTGAAGCATGGGTTACTTCGGTTGAGTGGGTAGATCTGATTTCCCATTGCTCGTGAAGTCGCGTTGGCTGTTCAGTAAGTCTATTGATTGGAGTGCATTCCTCAGGGGGAGGCACGTCGGGCATGATCAGTTGAAGCGATGAGGAATCATCTCCGCTTAGACCCCAAACTCCTGTTCCAAGTAATATGGTCTTGCCATCCTGACAGAGTTCCAAGCGCAAAAAATCTACTCGTCGCCCACTACGTTCTATCGAGACGGTTAGGGTGGCTTCTCCCAATTGCGGAGGTGAAAGAAAATGGGTTGTGAGGGTCCGAAGTTGCCGATCAGGTGAATTGATGTGAAGGTCACCGGCGTTTGCAAGTAAAGCAGCTAAATACCCGCCATTTGGGCCAGCTACGATCCAGTATTTGTCATGGATCGTTACACGGTATTTCCCTAGTTCGATTTTCGTTAGAGCAATGTGGTCGTGGAAAGCCATCAACAATCCTAATATCTTCCTACTCTGGTTTCAGTTGTTAGGGACAACCAATTCTTTTCCGTTCAGTTGCATAATTCTTTGAATCTCTTCTGCGGTAAAGCCTTGAAGATCATGAACGAAATCGGTGGGATTCGCTAGGCCTTCTGCGTGGGGGAAATCAGATCCAAAGAGCATATGGTCGACGCCTATGAGGTCCCGAAGCTCGAGAAGGTCATCTTCGTAATATGGTGCTACCCATATATGTTTGCGGAATGTCTCAACTGGATCTTGCGCAAATGCGTAACTAGCCTGCTTGTATCCCTTCTCCAAACGTCGTAACAAACCCTTGACCCATTCGGACCCGTTTTCGATAGTGCAGACACGGATATTCGGAAATCTATCAAACAACCCTCCACCAATGAGTGCTGCAACTGTATCGGCGATGTTCGAATAGCAGAGCAGTCGTTTAAGCGGGTCATATCTGAAAGCTTCAAATTCTGTAGTAAGACCCCAATGGGAGAAAAGGAAATCGTATGCCGCATCTCCGGCATGGAAAGCAACGGTTATGCCGGATGCATTGACACGTTCCCAAAAAGGGTCAAAGGACTTGTCAGCAGGACTTCGTTGGCCATCTCGTGTAGTGACTGCTGAAGCCCGAAGATTTATTATGCGGGCATTGCTATCTAAGGCGAACTCTAGTTCACCAATAGCGTGTTCCAGACTGGTGAGGGTTATATATGGTGCGGCGAAAAGACGTTCCCGATAGTTGAAACCCCAGTCTTCTGCGAGCCACTTGTTGAATGCAGTAAAAGCTGCTTGCAAAGCTGGAAGGTCATGTGTGAGTGCTGACTCCATCCCGACTCCCAACGTCGGGAAAAGAAAGCATCCTTCGAGCCCTTGATTATCGAGATGGCTGATTTTCGCGTCCTTATTTCGATATTCGGGTCGGTTACTAATTGGTTCTAGATCTCCGAAGGCTGCACGGATATCTGACACAGATACTTTCCCTCGGAAGTAATCATCTAAGCATCCTGGTTGCGCTATAGGGTCAAAAGTCGGGTTAGGAATGAACCGGTTGACTTTCCCGCCAACCATCAATCGTTGCTTCCCATCAATGTTCGCCCATTGCATCGCGCGCTTACTCATATTCGGTTCTAAATAGCGAGTAAACGCGTCTTCCGCTTCGTAGTAGTGATGATCGCAATCGAATGCATTGAAATTCAAGTCAGTCACGTAAGGTCCTTTATACGAGGTGATAGCGCTGGCGACTATGTAGCCGAAGTATCAACTATTCATTGTAAGTACATATACGTTAATTGTTGTCCTTATTGGGCAAGGACCTTCTACATTGGAACCATGGCTCGTGTTTTGATAACAGAAAAAATTGCCGATGCAGGGGTTCAACGGCTCCGAGAAGCTGGGCATAACGTTGATGTGAAGCTCAACCTCACAGAGGATGAGCTCCTATCAGAAATCGGAACGGCTGATGCTGTCATTATTCGTTCTGCAACCACGATTTCGAAACAAGTCATTGAAAAGGCTGAAAATTTATTAGTAATTGGTAGAGCCGGAATTGGCCTTGACAATGTAGATGTCAATGCGGCGACGGAGCAGGGGATCATGGTTGTAAATGCCCCGAAATCAAATATCCTTTCGGCAGCAGAGCACACAATTGCTTTGATGCTGGCACAAGCGCGGAATATTCCTCAGGCTAACGAAGCTTTGAAGAGTGGAAGATGGGAACGAAACGAGTGGACAGGGGTCGAATTAGCTGACAAGACCTTGGGAATCATTGGCCTTGGGAGAATCGGGAAGCTTGTAGCGCAACGAGCTCTTTCTTTTGGAATGAATCTGGTCGCGTACGATCCTTTTGTAGCTACAGATCGAGCGCGACAGTTGTCCGTAGAACTAATGCCTTTGCAAGATCTTATTGAGATCTCAGATTTCATCACGGTTCATGTTGCTAAGACACCGGAAACATTCGACCTTATTAATACTGCAACGCTTGCCCACGCTAAACCTGGTCTCAGGGTAATCAATGTTGCCCGAGGTGGGATCGTGAACGAGGCGGACATCGCGGAAGCGATCGAATCCGGGAAAATCGCTGGTGCCGCTATTGATGTTTTCGAGAATGAACCTGTCACAGACTCACCTCTTTTCCCCTTATCGCAGGTCGTGGTAACTCCTCACCTTGGAGCGAGTACGACAGAAGCACAAGATAAGGCGGGGGAGTCAATCGCGGAACAGGTTGAATTAGCTCTCCTCGGTGAATTCGTACCATACGCTGTCAATGTCGCAGCGACTGAAGCGACAGAAACTGTTCGCCCGTTCCTTCCTTTAGCAGAGCAACTGGGCGCGCTTTTCTCTGGTCTTTCAAGCGCGCTTCCTGAAATGGTAGAAATAGAATTTGCAGGGGAAATAGGAGGATATGACAATAAAATCAGTGAGCTATCTGTGGTCAAGGGGCTTCTCTCCGCAATTAGTGATCAACCTATTTCGTATGTAAATGCTCTTGATGTTGCCAAGGAACATGGAGTGCATATCCGTTCAGTAACGACGACGTCAGCTGCAGACTATGTCAATACGATCACTATCCGAGGGGGAGACCATGCCATCGCTGGGACCCTTGTCGGATTGAAGAGCGAAGCTCGAATAGTGATGGTGGATGATCACACAGTCGATATGCCCCCAAGCCCTCATATGATTATCCTTCGGAACGATGATCGGCCGGGGGTCATCGGAAAAGTTGGGACGATCCTCGGCGAAGCGGAAATAAATATTGTTGACATGAATGTTGGTCGTAGCAAAGATGGATTGGGAGCTCTAATGGTGATATCGACACATCATTCGGTTCCAAATGATATAGCTGATCTTCTTATAGCCACTGACGGCGTAACAAGATGTTCAATTCTTAACGTAGAATCTGAGAATCTAGTTACTTGAGGGACTTAACGTTGCGCTGGGCGGTAGCCATCCGCTTCAGCGTCATCTACTGAGGAGTAGCAACGGTCCGGAATCGTCCGCTCGTAGGCGTTCCCTCCGGGGACATGGTACAGGCCACTACCATCTTTCGCTTTTATTGGATGAGACGCAGGACAGCTTCCATTCTCGTCGCATGCAAGCCACTTGCGGGGCTCCAGAGGGCTTCCATCAGTGGGTTCAGCTAAGGGAGTGTCAACAGGATGGGCCGAATCGCTAAGGTTAATTGGAGGCCAAGCGAAATCCCCTTCATCTTCATCTTGGTTTCGCTCGGCAGAACGGCTCCGCAACCGAGAAATGATAAAGGCAATAATGGCCGCTATCACAGCAAATTTAAGGAGTTTTCGTAGTATTTTCATCTCATCCTCACTCTAGGGGATTCTGTCCCAAAGCGACAGGTCAAATAACCGATAACATGGTGTTTCCAACCCTTGAACCCTATTTTAACAATGGGGTGCAGAAGACGCCACCTAGGTGGCGTCTTCTCGTTTCTATACCAGTTATGAAATTGGAACGACTGACTCGGTTTCTAGTCCATCAAGCGCATTTGATTGGATTTGGCCCCAACTCATAGTCCAGAGGACATCGTCGATGACGAGGCTTCGTTGGATTTGTAAGTTCCAATCGAACGGTTGTGGCCAGCACTCTTCGATGCGGTCTCCGGCCTCGGCTCCGATTGCTTCAATAAGATCTTCTAGTGAATTCTCCCCATCTACCCAGTTCTCTAGTTCTTCAATAGGGATCGCCTCGCACCATGTGCCTCGATGTCCTCCTTCATCCGTAGCGCTACATAATTGGAAGTAACCGCCATACATCTCGATCCATTCACTGAGTTCAGTACCCTGTACATCGTTGCTTGTGATCTCACGGCAATCACTTACCGGATCCGATGAAGTCAACTCATGAGTAACTTCACCTACATATGAGATTTTCCCTTCGCCGATCTCAAGGAGAACTGCTCCATTGATGCTCTCCGACCAACTCTGAACTGGAAGTATGACCGTTCGTCCGAAAATCTGGAACGCGCGATGATCCCATTCGGCTGGCGAATTGGCATCGTTCATTATCCATGTCGCCGTTTCGCGTGGATCTGTTTTATCAGAAATATCAAACAAACTCACCTTCAAGCCAAGCACTCGGCCCTCATCGGTTGCGTTCTGTCCGACTCCTAACACATGGTTTTCATCGATCGGATGAAGGTAAGTCGAGAATCCAGGAATTTTCAATTCCCCGACAACATCGGGATTGGACGGATCACTCAGGTCCAAGACGTAGAAGGGATCAATTTGCCGAAATGTTACTGCAAACCCAACGTCATCTAGAAGCCGGGCTGAATACAGAGATTCTCCCTTCCCGAGGCCACCAACTTGTCCGATTCTCTTTAGGAAATTGCCCTGTTCTTCAAGGACAACCAGTTGGCTTTCACTAAGATTCCGCTCATCCCACGGCGATCCGGTTGTGGTGATGATCCGTAGGTAGCCTTCGTGTTCATCCATGGAGAATTGATTGAGTAGTGTTCCAGCAACTAGTCCTGAGGCAACATATTGCGCTGGGGTAGCGGTGCTGATGCTGAATGCATGAATATCTGTCGAGTAAGATTCGGACCATTCAGCGAAGTCTTCCTCTGTGATTTCAGTGTCTGACCATTTGGTGGTAGCGATATAAAATCGATCCAGAGATGAGTAGACCGTCTGTCCACTAGCCAGTACTCCGACTCCATTTCCTTCTGTTAACCCTTCCGCGATATTGAAACTGAGAACGGAGAGCACATCAAATCCGGAGAATTTTTCAGGACGGTGAAGATCTTCACACGGTAGCAGAGCCCCTGTTGATGTAGTGTTCCCTCTGGTGAGGGTGAAGCTCGGTGTCCAGTCTTCGATAGTTGTTTCATCGATAAGTTCTCGATTGAATTTGGTAGCACGATCTTCTGATCCGGGGTTGCTTGGATATACCCATTCCAGCTGATTCGGAGCGCTATTGACTGCCATCCGAACTGTATCTCCAACTAAACGTGCGCTTAAATATTGCCCTTCTATCTTTATTTCTCCGACGATTTGCAGGTCGTAAGGGTCAGTTAGATCTATTTCGATTACATGGGCTTTCGGAATATAGAATGACGGCCCTATAGACATAGAATCAGCGGCCGGGCCTTCGCTTTCGCCGTTATCTTCGAAGATTATGACATCGTCATATCCGCCACCATTGGTAAAGAGCAGGGCCCGATTACCGGAGATGAAGAGTTCATGTCCCCATCCGTCAAGGACTTCAATCTGATCTGTTTTTGTCCCTTGTGGTCCATCGACGGCGATATGGGTGAGGATTCCATTATTTACAACCAGAATCCTGCTTCCATCCGTTTTTATTATGTCTGGCTCATCAACTCCTACTTCTTGAACGTTTGTACCCGTGAAGGAGCCCTCATCCGAGCCTCCGGAATCCGTTGAACTTTCAGGCTGGCTAAAGTTCACTGCCCCTTCACCCATTTCGCTTCCGGTGGACATTTCAGATTCCATAACCGCATCAACGCGGAAAATTTCTGGTTCGCCCCACCATGGGCCCCCTTGGTAATTCAATCCATATGGGCCTACTCGCTCCCGTGCTTCCTCTTTCAGGTGGGATAGCAATTCATCACAATTGGAGAATGGGACAAGGTTGGTGACAAGTTCTATATCATTTGAACCAAGATCGATAGATGATCCAGATGATTTGACCTCTCCGGAGTTGGAGCAGGCTCCAAGGATCATTCCGAGAGCTAGCAGGATAGGTACAATATGTTTCTTCATTTTCCCCTCACTTACTTTTGCCTATACATCTCCGACGTTTAGATAACGACTTTAGTTCCAATCAGTCCATAATTCTTTGGTTCTAGTTGTTGAGGTTATGGCGACTGCGTTGGTAGCCACGCTCGTCTATTTTCTTCAAACTGGCTTATTGAATTCTCATTGGCAAGAGTTATGCCAATATCATCGAGTCCGTTTAATAGTCTTTCTTGCACGGATTCATCAATCGGGAAACCGAATTCAAGATCGATAGCAGGTATCTCAACGAGAGCCCGTTCGACGTCAATCAAGAATTCTAGGAGAGGTTGTAGCTCTACTTCTTCGAGGAGGCGTTTCCCAATGCTGGTTTCAACTTCAATGGGAACGAGTCCGTTCTTTGTTGAGTTGTTTTTAAAGATGGGCCCGAACCTCGGTGAGATAACTGCCTTGAAGCCTGCTTGTTGAATCGCCCAGACGGCGTGCTCTCTGGAGGAACCCGTCCCAAAGTTCGGTCCGGCAATTAGGATTGAAGCAGTAGCATAGGCTTCATCGTTCAGAACGAAATTGGGGTTATCTTTCCACTCGGAGAAAAGCCCTTTCTCGAATCCTGTCCGTTCAACGCGTTTTAGCCAGTCGCTGGGAATGATTTGATCGGTATCAACGTCCGAACGGTCTAAGGGGACCGCTGTTCCCTGAATAATATGTACAGGATCCATCTATAAATCCTCCGGTGTCGAAAAATATCCAGCTATAGCTGTCGCAGCAGCGACACGTGGAGACACCAGATGGGTGCGCCCTCCGCGCCCTTGCCGGCCCTCAAAATTCCTGTTACTGGTACTTGCTGACCGTTCACGCGGATCTAATTTGTCAGGATTCATAGCAAGGCACATAGAGCAGCCTGGTTCTCTCCAGTCAAAACCGGAAGCTTTAAATATTTTGTCCAGGCCTTCTTCCTCGGCCTGTTTTTTCACTACCCCCGAACCCGGAACAACAAGCGTTCGAACTCCGTTGGAGACCTGTCTTCCTTCGGCTACTTCAGCTGCAGCACGCAAGTCCTCGATACGGCTATTGGTGCAACTGCCGATGAAAACGGTGTCAACGGGGACAGCTGATATAGGGGTACCTGCCTGTAAGCCCATATATTCAAGGGCACGCTCTGCGGCTTCCCGCTCAGCTAGATCTTCAAAATCTGCAGGGTTTGGTATGGACCCATTAACGGGTATTACTTGACCCGGATTTGTCCCCCAAGTTATCTGCGGGAGGATATCTGCCCCGTTTAAGACTATTTCCCTATCGAAGACAGCATCAGGATCGGTATGGAGTTTTCGCCAATCAGCTATCGCTTCCTCCCAGAGTTCTCCTGTTGGCGAATTCGCCTTACCTTTTAGGTATTCGAAAGTTGTTTCATCAGGGGCGATTAGCCCAGCTTTTGCACCAAACTCAATCGACATATTGCATACCGTCATTCGGCCCTCCATCGAAAGGCGTTCAATGACTGGGCCTCTGAATTCAGCTATCGCACCAATTCCACCTCCAGTTCCGACAGCACCTAGAACTGCTAGAACGACGTCTTTCGCGGACGACACTAACGGCAGTTCACCTGTTACGGTTATTGCCATAGTCTCTTGACGCGGCTGTGGGAGCGTTTGTGTGGCTAGAACATGTTCGACTTCACTCGTACCAATGCCAAATGCGAGAGCGCCAAAGGCTCCATGGGTCGATGTATGGCTATCTCCGCAGACAACGGTCATCCCTGGTTGGGTTAATCCGAGCTCTGGACCTATCACATGTACGATCCCTTGGTTTGGGTGGCCCATAGGGTAATGCGTGATTCCGAATTCTTTTGCGTTTGCTCGAAGAGTTTCAATTTGCTTCAGGCTGATCTCGTCTTCGATTGGCTGGTCGACATTTTCGGTGGGCACATTATGATCTTCTGTCGAGATTGTTAAATCTGGCCTACGTACCTTCCTTCCGTTTATTCGAAGCCCATCGAAAGCTTGGGGTGATGTCACTTCATGGACAAGATGGAGGTCAATGTAGAGGAGGTCAGGTTCTCCATCGTCTGATCGAACAAGATGGTTGTCCCAGATTTTTTGGCTTAATGTCTTTCCCATACTTCCCCTATGCTCTTGGGGTAGTTTATCGAGTCCCGCTCAGATGCCTATCCGTTGTTGCTATCAGATGGGGGAGAATCCTCATTTTGGTTCGTTTCGGAACTTTCACAGCTCAGGATAGCAAGGGAGCCAAAGTCCAAAGGTGGAAGCTCATCAGCTCGGGCCCACAGCTGATTAAGCGGTGAGGAAGGATCGCGGAACGCTATCCAGGTTCCAGCAGCATTTTTTCCTTCTAGAAAAGCTTGGGATGGAGGTTCTATTTCATTTACAGGTATTGAATCTCCGGCGCAGGGATAGACCCGGACGGAGACAATCTCCTCTACCAAGGAGGGGATGATCGCTGGAGACTCATTTTGTTCGTCAAATTTGTCAAAGAGGTAGACGCCAAGAAGAACAACTCCTCCGAGGATCAATAGAGAAATAAGTCCACCGACGATGACCCTTGGCCAATCGGTGGCGAGATAGTAATCGTTGGGGTGATAGTAGCTCGATGGTCTTCTTCGGGACTGTCTCCGAGGGGGAGGAGGTGGAGGAACCCTCTGCGTTGTTGGTGGAGGTAAAGGTTCTTCAGGTTCCGAAACTGGTGGGAACAGATCTGACGGGTCTTCTTGCGAAGAGAGAAAATCTAGATCGAGTTCCCTTGAAGTTGCTCTTTGAGATTCTGGGAACAGATCCTCAGAAGAGCCAGCGACGCCGCTATCTTCTTCCTGTGTAAGGTTTTGGTCTTCGTTGCCATCCATATTTCTCAAGTCTTGCCGAAAAACACTCGGTGGGGATTCATATCTTCCCTAATTAGATGCTCCGACCAATTCGCGGAAATACAGATAGGGGAGCTAATCGATAGACACTACTTTAACTTCAAGAGTCCCTCCCGGTGCTTCGTAGGTGACCGTATCTCCAATGCTTGACCCTATTAAAGCTTCACCTAACGGTGATGTGGGAGAGATTACTTCTACATCTTCTATGCGTTCTTCAATAGAACCAATTAGGTATTTTTCAGGTTCGTCGTCACCAGCATAAAGGATTGAGACCGTTGATCCGGCCTGAACCGTGTCCCCACCAGATACTTCATCAACGATTTCCGCGTTTTCTAGAATTGACGATAGGTGGGCTATCCGGCCCTCCATTTTCCCCTGCTCTTCTTTCGCGGCGTGGTAGTCGCCGTTTTCTGAAAGGTCACCTAATTCACGGGCCGTTTCAATCTTTCTTGCAATATCTATTCTTCCGGCGGTGGTTAGGTGGGTGTACTCGTCTTTGAGCCGGTCATATGCAGTTTGCGAAAGTTGTTGAGTTTGTGCCATAACAAAAGGTTACCTTGTGTTCAGCGTTTGCGATTCGCGATTTCCATGCGAGACTGAAAGAAGAGAAGAAATTCGCAAATGATCAAGCATTAGGAGATGTTGTGGCTCATAGAGTAGGCGTAATAGGCGGTGATGGGATCGGTCCTGAAGTAATTGCAGAAGGATTGAAAGTAATCGATGCTGCCGGCGTGAACCTAGAAATCCATAATTATGATCTCGGTGGTGAGCGGTACCTTAGAGACGGAACCGTACTTCCTGATTCGGTGCTAGAGGAATGGAGAGGGCTAGACGTCCTTTATCTTGGCGCCGTCGGGACTCCGGATGTACCCCCTGGGGTCATCGAACGTGGATTGTTGTTGAAAATGCGATTTGAACTTGATCTCTATATCAATTTGCGCCCATTTGTTACCCCCGATGGGAAAGAGAATGACGGCCACGACTTTGTAGTTATCAGGGAGAACACTGAAGGAAGTTACGCTGGAGAAGGAGGGTTTCTTCGAAAAGGAACGCCGCAAGAAATTGCAACTCAAGGCTCGGTGAATACACGTCACGGAGTTGAACGATGCGTCAGATACGCTTTCGACTTAGCGGACTCTAGAGAGCAGAAACACTTAACCCTTGTTCACAAAACCAATGTTTTGACCTTTGCGGGCGACCTTTGGGAACGAACATTTGAGGCTGTTGGCGATGAGTATCCAAATGTTGAAACGGCATACAACCACGTAGACGCGGCATGTATCTACTTTGTGGAGAACCCTCAACGATATGACGTTATTGTCACTGACAATCTCTTCGGGGATATTCTTACCGATCTTGGCGGGGCAATTTCTGGAGGAATTGGCCTAGCAAGTTCAGCAAATCTTAACCCGAAACGGACATCTCCTTCGATGTTTGAGCCAGTACATGGGTCTGCACCCGATATCGTGGGAACAGGTCAAGCAAACCCAACAGCTGCAATCCTTAGTGGTGCACTAATGCTCGACTTTTTAAACGAAACTGAAGCGGCACAGAGGATAGAGAAAGCATGTGCTGACCCAAAAACACAAAGTGGAACTACCAGTCAAATCGGCGACGCAATCGCTGCACAGGTCTAGACAAACAGAGGTTAAAGAAAATGCCAATCGAACCAACGAAAAGTATTTGGATGAATGGGGAATTGATTCCTTGGGAAGATGCTCAGATCCATGTTTTGACCCACACCCTTCACTATGGGACAGGGGTATTTGAAGGCATACGAGCGTACGAGACATCTGACGGCCCAGCGATTTTTCGCCTTACAGAGCATATGGATCGAATGCTAAACTCCGCCAAGATCTTGTCTATGCCCATGCCGTACACATCAGAAGAGCTCCAAGATGCTGCTAAAGAAGTCGTACGTGATTCAGGCCTTGATAGTTGCTACGTCCGCCCCATTGCTTATTATGGCTATGGAGAGATGGGCCTTGCTACATCAAACTGTACTGTCGACGTAGCGATAGCTTGTTGGCCGTGGGGGGCGTACCTCGGAGAAGATGCGGTCACCAAAGGTGTTCGAATGAAGATTTCTTCATGGGCTCGCCACGATCACAACATTATGCCGCCGGCATCGAAAACCACTGGAAATTACGTGAACTCAACCTTAGCCAAAATGGAGGCTTTGCGCGCAGGGTACGACGAAGCCATCATGTTGAATCGGGATGGCCTCGTCGCTGAATGCACCGGAGAGAACCTATTCGTTGCAAAGAATGAGACACTGTATACCCCTCCTCTGGTCTCTGGGGCGCTTGAGGGCATTACTCAAGATACCGTTATGACATTCGCGCGCGATCTTGGCTATGAGGTAAAAGTTGAAGGTCTAGCTCGGTCGGATTTGTTTATTGCCGATGAAATCTTTGTCGTAGGAACGGCAGCTGAAGTAAGTGCAGTCAATAGTGTGGATGACCGTCCGATACCATGCCCCGGGCCAATAACGCAAAAAATTGCTTCCTTGTATGCCGATACAGTTCGAGGGAAGAAAGAGGAATACGCACACTGGTGTGAGGTTGTTTGATGCCGGTAACTGGTTTACAGCCCATAGAAATCTATGACACTACGCTTCGTGATGGTAGCCAACTCGAAGGCATTTCGCTGACAGTCGAAGATAAGCTCCGCATAGCGGAACAACTTGATTCCCTTGGCGTGCACTACATCGAAGGTGGCTGGCCCGGTTCTAACCCCAAAGACGATGAATTTTTTGCGCGAGCTCAAGAAGAACTTTCGTTAGAGACTTCGGAATTTGTAGCGTTTGGGTCGACGCGGCGGGCGAAAGGGAAAGTAGATCAAGACCAGACCCTTGCAAATCTTCTCGCTGCAAATACAGAAGTAGTTTGCATCGTTGGGAAATGTTGGGACTATCACGTGCTTGAAGCTCTGCAAACTTCCCTTGAGGAAGGTGTTGCCATGGTTGCCGATTCTATCGAATATCTGGTTTCTAATGGTCGTAGAGTATTTTTTGATGCTGAACATTTTTTCGATGGATACAAAAATAACCCTGAATTTTCTCTCAAGGTCCTTGAAGCCGCTGCTGTTGCTGGTGCGGAGCGACTAATACTGTGTGATACCAATGGGGGAACGTTACCCCATGAAGTAGAGCACGCTGTAGGTGAAGTGGTCCAACATCTCGACACCGGTGTAGGGGTCCATCTCCACAATGATGCCGGTTGTGGAGTCGCCAATGCTATTGCGGGCGTTAAGGCCGGAGCAATTCAAGTTCAAGGAACGATCAATGGGTACGGTGAACGCACAGGGAATTGTGACTTGGTGGCCGTTATTGCAAATCTGACTCTAAAAATGGGATATAACACAATTCCGGAAGATCGCCTTTCTCGCCTAACCCCTGTCAGCCATCACATCGCAGAACTGGTCAATTTGAGCTTGAACTCCCAACAGCCATACTCGGGTAGTTCAGCTTTCGCGCATAAGGCAGGACTCCATACAAGCGCGATCTCAAGACGACCCGACGCATACGAACATGTGGATCCGGAAATAATCGGTAATGGTACGCGTTTCGTTGTTTCAGAAATGGCTGGAAGATCCACCTTGGAACTCAAAGCAAACGACTTGGGAATCGACCTTGATGGGAAAGTACTTGGAGATGTGGTCGAAGTTCTTAAGCGACTTGAATATGAGGGGTACCATTTTGAAGTAGCAGATGCTTCCCTTGAACTGTTGATGCGTGGTGCGAGCGGCTGGAAGCAAGATTTCTTCGAAATCGAAAGTTTTCAAGTCGATATGAATCATGTGGGTTCTGGAAGTCGAGCTTGGAACGAAATAGCGGTAGAGGTAGATACAAGAGCGGTGATTGACCTCTATGTTGGCGGAGAAAAACTGGTCGGCATCGGTGACGGTAATGGCCCAGTTAATGCCATTGACAATGCACTACGTTCCGTTCTTACTAGTAGCTATCCGGAACTTGAAGCTATTTCTCTAGTTGATTACAAGGTCCGTGTCCTTAATACGGAAAAAGGAACAGGTGCGATCACCCGAGTGCTTTTGGATAGCACAAACGGCGAGACGATTTGGACGACCATTGGTGTCTCCGAGAACATTATCGAAGCTAGTTGGCAAGCACTGATTGACTCAATCGTCTATGGTCTTTTGCATTCCCCTCACCGTGTAGAGGGTGAGGGCGAATAAACTAGGAGAATGGCAGCTCCTCAATATGTTCCCACCCCTCCACTTCAGAGGAAATTCTACAATTCCGTCAGAAGAAAACAGTCGGATCGTTGGATATCTGGACGCCCTGCCGAGCAGACTTCAGCCCTTCGGAGGAATTCAAGATTTGGTAACCAGGGGCCGGATCAGGGGTACGCACTAAAAATAGTTCAGCACTTTCGTGACAAGGTATATCTCACCAGCTCGGAAGAATGGAAAGATGCGGCAGAGGTCGCCGTGATAGTTGGACTCAAACGAGCATCCTTATTTAGACGTGCTCCTTCTCGCTATGACCTCGAGGCAGGATTTTGCATATGGGGATTCTTTGATCCCGAACCCGATTCCGAATTAGTTGAACTCCGCCATGACAAGTTGAAAAATATCGGAGCGACACACAATTACCTCCTTCAACGTTCCATTGCGGACAGTGTTCCATCGGATGTCTTAAAAGAAGATCTAGAGAGAATTCGGAAAAACTACGAGGGAGGTTGGCAATCCATGATTGACGCCTCAATACTCCAAAGGACTGGAATTCATTGATGAACTCCAATCCTCGTGTGCGTTTCGCGCCAGCACCATCGGGCTACCTTCATGTGGGTTCTGCGAGATCCGCACTCTTCAACTGGCTATTTGCAAAGCGAACTGGTGGAACGTTTGTTCTTCGCATAGAAGATACGAATGCCGAACTTGCCTCACCAGAATTTTATGACGCTATTACTGAACCTCTCAAATGGTTAGGACTTCAATGGGATGAGGGTCCATACTTCCAGTCAAAGCGGAAAGCATTGTATCTGGAGGCTATTGATGCCCTTCTAGAATCGGGGAAAGCGTACTTCTGTGACTGTTCTCGAACACAAATCGACCAGCGAAATAGTGAAAACGGTTTCCGAGGTGGGTACGACGGCCACTGTCGTGATAGGGACCTTGTCGAAACATCTGAGACAAGTGTGAGATTCCGCACCCCCGATAGCGGTACGGTGGAAGTGGTTGATCTGATTCGCGGAACAATCCAGTTCGATAATGAAGAATTGGAGGACTTTGTCGTACGTCGCGCCAACGGTACGCCCGTGTTTCTTGTAGCAAACGCTGTAGATGATGCAGATATGAACATCTCCCATGTCATACGCGGAGAGGATCTGCTTAACACCACCCCAAAGGTACTTTTGTTATGGGGTGCCTTAGATTATGGAGATCCTCCTACCTATGCTCATCTCCCGCTTCTTATCGGTGAAGACAGGAAAAAATTATCGAAACGGCGCCACTCAGTAGCCTTAGGAGATTTCAAAGACGATGGGGTACTTTCTAAAGCAATGGTAAATTATCTAGCGCTTCTAGGATGGGGGCCATCAGATGAGAAAGAAATCAGGCCGATTGAAGAAATCATAGATTTGTTTGAATTGGAGAATGTCAATAAAGCTCCTGCTTTTTTCGATGTTAAAAAATTAGATCACATCAACAGTCATTACATCGGGGCGATGCCGATAGAAGTCTTTGTCGATGAAGTTTCGAATTTTATTCACAAGATTGGATGGTCGCCACCCCATTATGATGTGACTGTCCTACAGTCCCTCAGCCCATATCTCCAACAGAGAACCACCCGTATTTCAGATGTGGTTCCACTCCTTGACTGGGTATTTGAAGATGACTTGCCGCTTGAAGACGAAGAAAAAGAGATCGCAAAAATAAATAAAGCGATGGGAGGCGCTTTAGTTCCTCAAATTCTTGAGGATGCTATCCGGAGGCTTCAGGATTGTCAGTGGGATGTGGAAACCCTTTCGATGGAGATCCGAGAAGTTGGTGAGATCCTTGATACAAAACCTCAAGTACCAATTCGGATCGCTGTAACAGGGCGAAGAACAGGGCTCCCGCTCTTCGAACCTATGGTGCATCTCAGCCGTGAACGAGTGCTTGAACGCTTACAGAGAGCCAGATCAAGTTTGGAATAAGTATCTCCTTATGTCGCCCTTAACTTCGAATAATCAAAGTGCGGGGACCGCGGCGGAAACAAGCCGAAAGCGATCCATTCAATTACGTAAGTTTCTTTGGATCAGTGTGCTTTCTGTTTTTCTACTATGTTTTTCGTACGTTCTTATCGTCTTTGCCCAAGTCTGGTGGAATAGCACCCGCGATCAAGCTCGTACGGTCGACGCGATCGTCGTTCTAGGGGCTGCCCAATGGGATGGAGTCCCATCGCCCGTTCTTGAAGCAAGATTGGAACAAGCCCTCAAGCTGTATGAGGAAGGGTTTTCATCGGTGATTGTTACTACTGGATCAAAACAAACAGGTGATCGATTTACTGAAGCCTACGCAGGTTTAACGTACCTGTTGGAACGATCAGTTCCGGAAAGTTCAATACTCGTCGTCGTTGATGGGAGGAGCACTTTCGAGTCACTAAGTGCCACGGCAAACGTCCTCGTCGAAAAGGGGATAGGCAACACCGTTGTCTTGGTTTCCGACCCTTATCATTCTCTCCGGGCGAAAGAGATCGCTCGTGAAGTTGGATTACAGGCGTGGTTTTCACCTACGGATCTATCGAGCTCTTTTAGTCAACTCGTTCGGGAAACCGCAGGTACTGCCATTGGAAGAGTTATTGGGTTCCGTCGCGCTAGTACTTTAAGTAATTAAGAGCGCGAATCTATAAGTACCCCGTACGGGATTTGAACCCGTGCTACCACCTTGAGAGGGTGGCGTCCTAGGCCGCTAGACGAACGGGGCGTGTTCGAACCACCAGGGTGGTCGGCCCGAAGAGTGTACCGATCCGCCCTGGGGCACCCAACCGGTGTCAGCGGCCCACCAGGACGGGTTGCCCGTCCACCCAACGGATCACTCGGGCGTAGAGGGCACGGGCCCCGTCGGGGTACCCGACCTCACCACCGGTCCAACCGTGGTACACGACCAGGTCGTTGGGCCGGTCGGCCAGTTCGATCACCTCGAGCCCCCCGGGACCAGCGGTGCCGTCGGTCGAGGCCAGCCACGGCTCGGGATCCTTGACGCACGGGCCGGTCACCGTCTCACAGACGGCATGGCCCACCGCGTAGTCGGCGGTGTCCCACCGGTTGGCCGAATAGAACAGGTGCCAGATCCCGTCGACCTCGATCATCGATGGACCCTCGACCACGTCGCGTTCCCACGACAGGTCGTTGCGGATCAGTTCGACGGGGTCGCCGGCC
>CAZMAW010000010.1:0-88611 GCA_964564495.1 uncultured Candidatus Nemicrothrix sp. | reverse complement strand
GCTATCGCCTTGATGTCTATCCTTGCGATTCTAGCCCTATTTTTCAACGCTGGGATTGGCTTCTTAGAGCGCAAATTCCTTCGTTGGCAAGATGACACCACGCGAGGCAATGTTGTTTCTCTTTAAGGCAAGGGGAACCTCATGAACAAAAGGGGAAGGCCGCGCGGCGTTTCTAGCATTGAAACTAGAAGGCGGATAATCGAAACTGCCCGCGTAGAGTTTTCTGAAAAAGGCTTTGATGGTGCGTCAATTGCACAGATCGCCGCACAAGCTCAACTCGCCCCTAGCGCTATCTACAACCATTATGAAAGCAAGCGCAAACTCTACGTCGCGGTATTTGAAGATAGCGCGGATCAGATCTGGTCTGATGTGAGTTCCGCTCGTTTTGAAAGAACCCTTGTTGAAGCGGTATCACACCTTATCGAATCCTCTCGATCCATAACAGATCGACTGCCGAATCACAGTCAGTTTCTTGCTTCCACACCGACTGAAGCACGTCTACATCCAGAATTTTCACCCCTTCTGAGGCGAAGAACGGAATTCCAGGATCAAACGTTTGCGGCATTAGCTGCCATTGGGATCAGAACGGGAGAGCTTGAAGGGTTCTCGATCGAAGAAGGTACCGAACTGCTGAGAGCATTAATCATGGGATGGTTTTTTGAGCGGCATTTTCGCGCAGAAGAAATACCCGGGGGTGGTGAAGTAATCATAAAATTGTTCAAAGTTCTGGCAAATTCAAATACTTCAGATTTGACCATGGTCCTTTAGGGCTTGAATTGAACGAGTTCCCATGGCGACCCCTAGCTCGCGCACCCGTGGTTTAGAAGTGTCGTTAATGAGCGGTATCGAACAAGCAATGGCAAGACTGTAGAATAGTGATGATTCGTAGACCTCACGAAGACTATCAAGGCCGATACTGAGGCCGCATTTATCTAATTCTTGCATGTAGAAACGCAGGAGGCCTTCTTCAAATTTTTGCCTGTCTTCAACGGTCAAGGATTGGATAAGAAAATAGGTGAAATCAAACACTGGGGGGGCGATACAACATCCCTGCCAGTCAATTAACGCAACAGATGAACCATCTGGCGAAAAGAGCAGATTGTCAGCTCGTAAATCACTATGAACGAAAGTCGATGGAAATTCCGCAGTTCGGGATAACATCTTGTCGATTTCTCCAGCAAGTTGTTCCGCATCTTGAGTGACAGTTGATGCGATCTCTCCATCAAGAAGTTTAGCTAGATGATCCCAACCTTTTCTGGTAATCGTCGTTAGATTTACCCGTCGCCTCTGATCATCTAGTCTTGGCAACCAGTGCATCAATTCGAGAGATGGATCACCCCACCAAAAAGCATGCAATTTCGCCATTTCTGTAATTACTAGACGCGCTTGTTTCTCCGATATACCGGCGATCTGGTCGACAGAGGTATCTGCATTAATAAGTTCTTGTAAAAGTAGGAATTCAGCAGTTTCCGCGTTGTACCACGATGCGAGCATTTTTGGAACATTAACCGGTGTTGGAGCTAGCAGCTCATCGTAAGAACGGAGTTCCCGTTCGTGTGTCCGACCTTGCCTCGCCAAAGCTAAAGTTTCTTCGCGCATCGCCGCGAATTTTGCCACTATTGTAAGAGGTTCTAATTTATTGTCTACGAAGAAAATTTCAAGCTTGAAAATCTCACCGAGCATTCCTCGATCTTCCCCGATGCGTTCGGTATGAAACCCCGACACTTCTGATCCAATAGCATCACTGAGAAAGCGTTCGCTAAGTTGATCAACTGACGCTGCAAATGGCGGGGGGTGGATCACGCGTTGTCCAAGAGTGAAACAAACTCCGATGCTTCAACTTCCCGTAGACGCTCGTACCATTCCCGCATCTCTGTTCGGCGGCTTCGGTCCATAGCAAGATTTGTTAATTCATGGGGATCTTCTTGGAGGTCGTAGAACTCGTGTTCTTGATCGTCGAAGTTAGCATCTTCTGTAAAGAGTTTCGGCCCTGCGATGGGAGTCCCTCGAGTAGTGCTTGACCCTCCGACTCCGTAATACCGGCAGTATTTGTAACGTCCGTCAAAGATGCCCCTACTTGCATAACGCGTATTAATAAGGCCGTCGTACCAAGCCCAATCTTGCGCGAATAAGACATAATCCCTTCCCGAAAGAGATGGGTTTTCCCAAAGTGGAAGCATCGATCTTCCAGGTAGGGCTGCGTTTTGTGAATCAATCCCGCCTAGTTCACAGATTGTAGCGGCGAGGTCGATGGGACTCATCATCGCATCACATACGGTTCCCGGTGATGTAATGCCTGGCGCAACTACATATAGAGGTATTCGCATTGTTTCTTCATAATTCCATGGACCTTTTGAGCGAAGGCCATGAGAGCCGCACTGATCTCCATGGTCTGCTGTGAAGATCACCACAGTATTATCCCACCCCCCAGTTGCATCTAATGCATCGAGAATCAAAGAAAGGCTCTGGTCACTCATTTGGTGTAGCTTCAGGTAGTAATCAAGAAGTCGAAGCCATTTAGACCTATCGGCAGGGTCTAGCCATCCATTCGATCTGGACATCTCATGCATAAATCTTCTATGAACGTCAGGCTTGGTATGAAGATCATCATCAAAATTTGCTGGGAGTTCTGTTGCCCACTCTTCGTATGGGAGGGTGAAGGCGGGAAGGGGATCCTCTCGTCCCCAGTCGTAGTCTTTATAACGGTTTTTAAGGGCAGTTACTTGCTCTTTGTGGAGATCCTGGTACCAAGGTTGATCCATCGGAAACCACATTATGTCATGTGGGTTAACTAGACCTACCGATAAAAACCAAGGGTTTGAATCACCACCCCGGTCGTGTATCCACTGGGCGGCCGAGCGTGCAATAGGCTCATCAAATTCGACGCCGCTCCCAGCTTGACCCCAAAATGCCTTGTCGTTGCCTTCCCAGTCGCTAAAGCCATATGCATCCATGTCAGGAAAGGCAACGGGAGCAAGGTGCCATTTCCCCTTATAGCCCGTGTAATAGCCCTCAGACCTGAAAAGTTTACCAAGCGTTTGGGCTTCAGTAGAAAGTTCTCCATTCGCTGGCATGATGCAGTTCTCTAGAACCCCATGTACAGGAAGATATTGACCTGTAAATAACGTCCCGCGACTCGGGGAACAGGGTGACGTGTGGGTGTAATACCTCGTGAATTCTAGTCCTTGGTCCATCAGCCGCTGTCGAGCCGGTAGAGAGAACCCCTCAGGGATCCAGTCTCTTTGCCGCTCTTGATCGGCGACAATGAGAAGAATGTTCGGTACGTTCACTTAAACAACGGTAGCACGAGTGAAAGCTTTGGAAAAAATCCCGAAAGAGGACGCAGACAATTTCTTTTACAAAGAAGTCGTTCGATTGCATCTGACGAATGAGGCTGCAACGTCTAAAATCCCACAAGCTGCGAAATTTTAAGAAGGAGCGCTCGGCATGCTTGTTCCATTAACTGTCAAAGACCATATCGATCGGGCTCAACTGGTATACAACACGCGTATCGGGATCATAGATGAACCAAATCAGCCAGCGGAACCTCTTCCTGATCTCACCTATGGTGAATTTGCTCAACAAGCAAAAGCTATGGCCAAGGGTTTTGAACAGATGGGTGTACCGATAGGGGGCCGTGTAGCGCTAGTGTCACAGAACGCGTCACGGATGCTCACATTTCTTTTCGGAACAGCAGCTTGGGGCAGAGTAGGTGTACCCATCAATTTCCGCTTGAATCGGGAGGAAATAAAGTACATTCTCGATCATTCCGGATCGGAAACCTTACTTGTCGACCCAGAGCTGGCCGACTCTCTGGATGGGTTACCGGTAAAGGACTTCATCGTCCTTGGAGGTGAAACAGATAAAGAAATCTTTGTTCCTGGAGAACCAGAAGCATGGCAAGAGGATGAAAACGCCACCGCAACAATAAATTACACCAGCGGAACAACAGCCAGACCTAAAGGTGTTGAGATGACCCATCGGATGCTCTGGACAAACGCTGCGATTTTTGGGTGGCAGGCAGGAGTCAACGATCGTGATGTGTATCTGCATACATTGCCTATGTTCCATTGCAATGGGTGGGGGATGCCATTTGCTTTAACGGCGATGGGAGTTCCTCAGGTTGTTTTGCGTAAAGTCGATGGTGAGGAGATTCTCCAACGAGTTAAAAAACATGGAGTGACGTTGATGTGTGGAGCCCCCGCTGTTGTCGCTGCGATACTTGACGCCGCTGGAACATGGAAAGAAGAAATTCCAGGGGCTGGTCGAACAAGGATCGTTGTTGCTGGAGCCCCACCACCAACCTCGATCATTGAGCAGGTAGAAACATTACTAGGTTGGGAATTTATTCAGATCTACGGCCTAACCGAGACAGCTCCACTTTTAACTATGTCACGTGGGAGAACAGAATGGGACCAGTTGCCCAGTGAAGAACGGGCACAGTTACTTGGACGTGCTGGAGCGCCAGCTTTGGGCGTGAAGATAAAAGTAACGGATGATGGTGAGATCCTCGCCCGATCGAACCATGTCTTAAAGGGATACTGGGAACAACCTGAAGCGACTAATGATGCTATTCGTTCCGGCTGGTTCCATACGGGTGACGGCGGATATATAGATGATGAGAGTTATGTAACTATCGCTGATAGAAAAAAGGATGTCATTATCTCAGGTGGTGAAAATGTTTCTTCTATTGAAGTTGAAGACGTTCTCTTCTCCCACGATGATGTGACTGAAGTGGCTGTAATTGGAGTCCCTGATGACAAATGGGGAGAAACGGTAAAGGCGCTAGTCGTCGTTGACAGCGAAATAACTGAGCAGGAACTTATCGATTATTGCCGTGAGAAATTAGCCCATTACAAATGTCCGACGTCGATTGAATTCCGTGATGAACTTGCACGAACGGCGACCGGCAAGCTTCAAAAGTATAAGCTACGTGCTCCATATTGGGAGGGCCAAGAAAAACAAGTCAATTAGACACAAGGCTTGATTTCGTATGAAATCAAAATAGCGAAGGAGGGATTTTCTGGGTGGTGAAGCATACGACGTGATAAAAAAATTCTGGTCTAATCAGGATTCGGGGGATTACACCCTTACAGCGCATATGTTTTCTGAAGATGCGGTCTTTGACGACCCAATTTTCGGGACATTTAACGGAAGGTCTGAAATATCTCAATTTCTGGAAAAGATGAATACGATCGTGGCTTCGATCAATGGCAAATTTCGTCTCGAAGAACTAGCAGGAGATGACCACACTGCTTGGGCACAGTGGTCTTTCACCTCGGACGACGGACATCGGGAGGGTGTTGGCGTCTACCGCGTCGAAGACGGATGCATCACCTATTACCGGGACTACATGAATGAGGCAGATAGTACCTAATTATGACCGTTAGAGAGGATGTCTTCTCCGATTATGGGGCCGGACTTTAATTTAAAGAGTCCACCGAGAAGAACGGCGATAATCGCACTTGAGTAAAGAATTGCTGATAGTGATGTTATCTCTATCAGGGGACCTGCGATCAAATTTCCGAAAGGGACCGTTCCCCCGAAGGAAAGCACCCAGATAGCGGCGATCCTTCCGCGGATGTTCTCATCTACGTGTTCCTGCCAGTATGTGCTTAGCGTTGTCGGCAGAATAAGGTAACACAAGCCAACCAAGAAAATAGCGAAGTATCCGGTGTTAATGGATCGGAGGGAAACGAGCCATGCGAGCGTTACGCCAAATGACACGAGCGAAAATTTGATCAACAGATCTCTGCGAGCTTGCAGTAAGACGGTCCCTACGAGGAGAGCTCCGAAAAGCGCGCCAAAGCCAAATGTTGCATAAAACCATCCATATTGTGTGCTTTTGGCGTCAATGCCCATGTTGACTTCAGCGATAGCAGGAAGTTGGCCGATAAAAGGAAGACAAAAGAACGAGAATAGTGACATCAGGATTAGCGGGCTTCCGACTTGTGGGGCGCGCTTGGCAATTCTAAATCCGCCAAGGAGACGGTCACTCAGATTCTTTGGTTCCGCCGTGGTTACAGGGATTTGGGTAATTACTATTGCTGCTAGAACGAATAGGTATGTTGCAGCATTTAATCCAAAAACTTCTGCGAACCCGAAGCGGCTAGTCAACCAGCCACCTAAAGCAGGTCCAATAACTCGGGCGCCATTCATTGACATCGAATTTAAAGCCACAGCTGCTTGGAGATTATTTCTCCCAGCTAGTTCGGGGATGACCGAGGTGAAAGTCGGGGCGTAAATACCCTGTCCAAGACCGATGATAAATACTAAAATTAGAAGTGTTCTTTGCCCAATCTCGCCATCAGCAACGTTTATCGTCAGAACCACCGTCCACGCTAATTGCCAAATTTGGGAGAAGAAAAGAATGTTGCGTCTATTCCCAGTATCAGCTAGTGACCCTCCGAGAAGGCTCAGAAGAGCGAGAGGTCCTAGATTCGCAAAGATAATAGCTCCCAGATATTTACTCGAGTTACTTATTTCCCATGCCAGAACTCCCAAAGCTGTTGTTTGCATCCAGCGCCCAATTCCGGACAGAAAAGAACCAACATAGAGACGCCTGAAGGCAGTGACGGCGAGAGCATCTCGGGTAGTTCCACGATTAGGTCGTTCAGACATAGACATCAACCGTAGCGATACTTCACTCTACTGCTGCGAACCCGAAGGTATTTTAAGTTGTGATTTGTGACACAAACGCTCAGAAGATTGTGTACCCGCCATCCAGACATACCTGCTGGCCGGTATGAAAAGTCTGAGAAGGGTCGGCAAGGAAAGCACCCACCTCCCTGAATTCACTAGGATCCGCCCATCTACGAACCGGAGTTCTCTTCGTTGTGACTTCGCGGAAACGATCGTTCTCATACGCAGGAGTCGCAAGTTCGGTTACTGTCCATCCCGGTAAAAGGCTATTTACCCTTATCTGATGGCGTGCCAAAGCAACGGCGAGCGCCCTCACGAGCCCGGTTACACCTGTTTTCGCGGTTCCGTAGGCTTCATTACCTCCAGCCCCATGGACTGCTGACGTTGACGATACGGCGACGAGACTACCCCCAGTCCCCTGAGAGATGAGATGTCGAGCTGCTTCACGCAACGTTAAGAAAACTCCATCTAAGTTCACGGCCATGATTTTCCGCCACTCTTCAAGAGTCACGTCTACGAACGGCGTACCGGTACCTCCGCGTCCTGCGTTTGCGAACAATCCATCAACCCTCCCAAATTCACTGAGGGTCTCCTGCATACATCGCTGAACATCGTCTTCTACACTGACATCACACGAGAAAGCGTGGGCCTTGACGCCTCTTTCTTCCAGATTCTGTACAGCAGCTATATTTTTTTCTGTGTTCCTTGCCCATATAGCAACAGCTCCTCCGGCATTGGCGACTCCTTCAGCCAATCCGAGTCCGATACCACCATTGCCGCCAGTGACAACAAAAACCTTTCCGGAAAGATTAATCATCAGAAAATATGAAACTAGGTCGAAGGATGTAAGGCGGCTTGCAGTGCAGCAGTTTGATCAGAGGCCCATCGGATAGAAAGAGGGGAGTCAGCGACAAAACCGCTACTTCCATGAAAAGCACCAGGGTAGACATGAAGTTCAACTGGTACTCCCGCTTGGGATAAGCGCTGGGCATATTCAATGTCTTCATCTAGAAAAATATCGAGTGTTCCTACGTTGATATACGCCGGAGGCAGGCCGGAAAGATCGTTTGCAATGCTTGGAGAAGCATATGGAGAAACCTCAGTAGCTTCACCGAGGTACGCCGCCCAGGCCGTTTCATTCGCCTCTCTATTCCAAACACGGGTGTCAGAAGTACCGTAACTGCTCGGGGTTTCATTCCTGTGGTCAAGCATCGGGAACACTAAGAGTTGGAAGATTAGATTCGGTCCTCCGTTATCTCTAGCCATTAACGCTGTTCCCGCTGCAAGGCCACCACCAGCTGAAGCGCCACCTATAGCGATCCGTTCAGGTGAGACACCTAAACTGCTTGCATTTTCGCTGAACCAGTTCAATGCTGCGTAACAATCATTCAATTGGGCTGGGCAGGGATCCTCAGGGGCAAGTCTGTAATCAACTGAAACCACTACACAATTGTGAGTTTCAGCTATGGGACAACAGACATCGTCGTCCCACCCGACCGAACCAAGGACCATTCCGCCACCATGGATCCACAACAACCCAGGAGCTTCATCTGGAAGCGATTGAGGTTTGTAAACTCGCACCAACACATCTGGATCCCCATCTAAACCTGGAACTTGAACATCTTCGATAGAAATGTGGTCTGGAAGCTCAGGAGATGGCATCTGAGAAAAGAGCTCCTCAAGTCCCGCTCTAGTCGCTGTGATATCCGTAAGGTCCAACAATTTCTCAGGAAGTACACTCAGCACTGCGCGGTGTATTTCATCAAGTTCAGTTTCAAAATTAAATTTTCTACCCGTCATTAATCCTCCCTGTTACTTGTTATGTTAGGCATTTAGTTACGTTACGTCTAAAAGAAGAGTGAAGATGCATCAAAACACGTTTAACTTTAAGACCATAACTTCTCTGACGTGCCTCTCAATAGCTCTGCTCATAATTTTCACTTCGGGATGTTCGAAGGAACAAGACGACACTTCACCCGTAAGCAGTGAAAGAACGGACTCTATTGAAGAGCAACAACCGCAATCAGAATCTCTTACACAGCCGACACCACAGGAAAATCCAAATGTCACCCAACAAGACGCGAGTAGCCAACCCATCAGTTTTAGCTCGGAAGTTCTCCCCATTCTTGAGAATCACTGCGCCCTATGTCACGCTCCGGGTTCCCCTGGATCAACTCACATGGAACTCGCCGTGGCCGCTGACGCCTCAGCAAACGCATTTGGAATAGGTCGGTTAGTGGACAGCGGCGACATGCCACCATGGCCTGCTTCAAAATTATCTCTTGACTTTGTGGGTGACCATTCAATTACAGAAGAACAAAAGAAACTTCTTGTTGCATGGGCTGATCAAGGCGGCCCCATAGATACAACACCAGACAAAAAAATAGTTTCCCAGAAGCCATTAATGACAATCACAGAGCCAGACCTTGCCATAACTTCAGCAAAAGGGCCCTACCAAGGCTCCACAGATAATCTCGATGACTACCGGTGTATGATTTTCGACCCAGACGTAAAGAAGACCGAATGGATTCTCGCATCGCATTTTGTGCCCGACAAGTTGGAGATCGTCCACCACGGAATATTTACCCTCGCCTCGGAAGAATACCGAGAGCAAGCAGAACAACTTGACGAATCTGATACTGGCGTTGGTTGGAGTTGCTACGGAGGGACCGGTCTTATAGAACAAGAAAGCGGTTACCAATTCGGTTTCGGTGGGTGGGCTCCAGGTGACCCACCCGAAGTGAGTCCAGACGGCTACGCAGTTCCGTTACGTCCCGGAGATTTTCTCATCGTTCAACTCCATTATCACTACGATTACTCAGCGCCGCCTGACCTTTCAACAATGTTGTTTGATTTGGCTAGCGACGAGGACATTGCTGCAAACGGAGGAGCATTCAAGACATTAACAGGGCAACTTTTTCTCGGACCAGCTGAGATCCCCTGTTATGACGGTGACTCCCACCCTCTTTGTGATCGGGACGCAGCTATAGAGAATGCAACTGAACGCTTTGGTCCGCGTGGACAATTATCAAATTTCTTCAATCGACAGTGCGGGTTTACGCCAGCTGATTATGCCCATATGACCACAGGAACGGCGAACTCTTCCTGTGATATCAGTGTCTCAGCTCCAGGGAAAATCGTAAGTCTCACCGGTCACATGCATGAACTTGGCTTAAGCATCCGTTTAACGCTGAATCCAGAAACAGAAAATGAACGCATCCTTTTGGATATCCCAGACTGGGACTTCCAATGGCAACTTAACTACCACCCAGTCGAAGAAATCATCCTGCAATACGGAGATACAATCCGAGTTGATTGCGCTTGGAACAGGGAAAGAGCACCGTACGAAGCAGTCGGATACATTCTCTGGTCGCTGGGCACCGGCGATGAAATGTGCTACTCAGGTATTACGACCGCTCCTATACGGAATTAATGCAGTTATCACTCTAATAATTTCCGACCTGCTTCACGGGCATCAGCCATAATTGAATGATCGCCTTGCCTCCATAAAACCGTTAGCTTGACGCCTGTCAATAGCCACCCAGTAGGAGACAAATCACTCCGAATAAGAGAGTCGTCGTAGTATCCGCCCAGTGTGAACCACGAATCTTCTTTATCTGGTTGGTATACATGATGGGCTTGCATGTACATGCGACAGGTTGCAGAATCCCCATCTATTACTGCTAGAGGATTCGTCATCGTATGTTGTGTTGCAGATAATCCCACAAAGAGGGGCTGTACACGCCTGACCCATTGATCACCTGATAACAAACTTGGTTCGACAACAGAGGATCCTTCGTAGGAAGAAAAATCAATCTCTACCTGGTCAGCGAATATTGACCTGTACAGAGCAAAATCTTTAGTGTCTATCCCTAAAGCGTAATGGTAAATTGTTTCAGCGACCGCTAATTTATCCTCTGCGAGTGAAGCATCATGTGTCATGGTCGTTCTCCAAAATCAGGGCCTTCTTTTCTTGTCCGTTTCAATTCCCAAAACCCCGGTGTAGTTGTCAGAGTCACTACACTATCCCACATTTTGAGGCTCTCTTCTTGTTCAAGTACTCGGGTGATGACAGGGCCAAATATTCCGACTTTTTCTCCTTCGTCGTCTGTAAAGGCGATGATAGGCGTTCCGATGTCATCACCAGCTAGCTCAATGCCCTCATCCATGCGGGTACGGATTTCTTCATCAAAGGAGGGATCCTCATACGCTGCGACATGGCGGTTATCGACTCCGATTGCATTGAGCACTTCGTTAAGGTTGAAGTCAAGGAAATCTCTGTCGTGGTGGATTCTGCGTCCTAATTCCCAGTAATAACGTTGGACGGCCTCGCGTTCTTCGGTTTCGCGGATGGATTCCATCACGCGCAGTAAGTTATGGGAACGCACATACCAGGAGTAACGGCTGCTGTCCTTATCGGGATTATTTTTGAAATAGAGGCTTATTGGCTGCCACGTGATTGTTACGTCACGATGAGGCTGTACTCCGTCAACGACCCACCTGGCCGTAACCCAACACCACGGTCATATCGGGTCAACCCAGAATTCTATCTCCACCGTATTCCTCGCTTACCGAATGAATGTCATGGCCGGACGAGAACTTTCGTATGTTCAGATTGGCCTGTAGCTAGCTCGGCAAATGTCTCAGCGATATCTGCTAGGTCTATGGTTCCGGAGTGTAAAGCGTCTAAATCTATCCTGCCGTCACTCACATATCCCATCGTCATTTCAAATTCCTCGTGGGTGTATCCGAGAGCAGCAGAAACTGTTATTTCCTTGTTAAGCCACTCTCGTGGTCTCATGGGAGCATCTCCCATTGCCAGTCCAATTAAGGAAACTCTCCCACCTCGCCGGGCCAAGTCAACGGCGGATTGAACAGTTGCCGGGATCCCTGCGCATTCGTACACGACGTCTCCGCCTAAGCCGCCGGTGTGTTCGGCGACGAATTCTCTTGCGTCACTGGGGTCAATGCTGTGATGCGCTCCAAGGGTTAACGCCAGATTCCTTCGAGTTTCGTTGGGTTCCACGACGATAGTTGTTCCCGCTCCGGCTGCGAGAACCCATTGCAAAGCACTCAGACCAATTGGCCCAGCACCTTGAATAACAGCTACATCGCCTAATCGTGGGGCAGTGGCGCGCACGGCATGGAAACAAATAGCTGCGGGTTCAATCTGGGCTGCTTGTTCGTCCGTTAAGTCAGGATTTTTCACTGGGACAACGCGACCATGGTGAATCGTGAGCTGTTCAGCGAAGCCGCCATGGGGTGTTTCAAAAGGCCCACGTCCGACCATTGCCGTTAGCACTGTTTGGCATTTGCTCATTTGTCCTGCGAGGCATGCGGGGCAAGTACCACAGGAAGGGGGAACAGCGATGATTACCCTGTCTCCTTCAGTGACTCGGGTTACTTCCGAACCGGTTTTGGAGATAATGCCAGTCCATTCGTGACCGCACGTTGAGGGCCAAGCAGGCCCCGGGCTCTGATACGAATGGATGTCGGTTCCACAAATCCCGCAGAATATGATGTCCACTACGACCTGATTACTTTCAGGGTCGCTGGGTTCAAACTCGACGAATTCGATCTTTTCCTTATCGGTGATTAGCGCTGCTTGCATATGCTCAACCTAGTCTCAGTATCAGAATACTTCATATCCGGCGGTAATCGTAACTTACCCCAGCGACCCCTATGGGGTAAGAATGACCTTATCTCCTAGGTGCATGGTTTCGTTTACGGATCGAACCGAACGAACTCCGGCTCGTGAAGCTTGTACGCGAGTAATGCTGGCGTAGTCGATCCGCAAGCCGTACCGGTCTTCGTATCCAAGTGTCCGTTGTAGAAAAGACATAGCAACCATGGCATGGCAGAAGGCCACAACGGTCTTTCCAGGGTTGGTCGTAATTATTTCTTCAAACGCTGAGTAAACGCGATTAGCAAACGCTTCGATATCGACATCGCCATGCATACTGTCCGGATCATCGACGATTGCTTGCCATTCATCGCCCCCTTTGGCCTTTACTTCTTCCATTGGAAGGTACGTAACGCTGTCTTTGTCGATTTCTATTAAATCATCGACGATTATCAACTCCTTACCGAGCTTTTCGACAAGCGGTTGAGCTGTTTGAAGCGCCCGAAGCATAGGAGAAGAAACGATCAAATCAATATCTAGATCACATAAGTAGTTCGCAACAGCGTCCGCTTGTGCATGCCCGATATCGGTCAAGCTGGGGTCCGCAGTCTCCTCAACGTTTTCTACGCGGTTCGGTCTTCCGTGTCTAACGATTATTAATTCCACATCATGAGCTTAGAGAAGCTGATCGGGAAGACCACCCTAAGTGCCGAAATAATTCTAAGTATCGGCGAATATGGAACACGTGGTCCGGTTCATATAATGTGACATTGTGAGCGACCTACCAACACTCGATCTATCAGGGGGAACGGCACTCGTCGTAGGCGGCGCCGGTGGGGGCATAGGATCGGCGGTCACTTTAGCTCTCGCTGACGCTGGAGCAGAACTCCACATCGTCACTTACGACAGAGACCATGCGGAAGAGGTCATTGAAGAAGGTAAAGGCTTGCGAGGGTCGATTCAACCCCACATTGCAGATGTCACCGATGAAACGGCTTTTTCTGCAGTGCTTAACCACATTTTAGACGCCCAAGATCCGGTGAAGTTTCTAGTTAATGTTGTTGGCGGGGTTGGTGTCACAGACTGGAGCAGGACGAAAGACTGCGAGATGGATACCTTTGACCGAATCCTTTCAAGAAATCTCCGTTATGCCCTAGTTAGCTGTCGCGAGGTCGCATCGTCGCTGATAGAACAATCTTCACCAGGGGCGATCGTCAACATTTCGTCTATCGCAGCACGGGCTATTCCCCTCCTTGCCGGATACGGGGCTGCTAAAGCAGGACTTGAATCTATGTCTCGGACCATGGCTGCCGAGTGGGGTCAGCATGGTATTCGGGTCAATGCGGTAGCGGCAGGAACCGTGAAAACACCGAGGGCAGGTCAGGGCGACGTGCAAGAAGTCGCCCAGAGGATCCCGCTTCAACGCCGAGGAGAACCCGCAGATATCGCCAACGCTGTCCTCTTTCTTCTTTCAGAGAAGGCAAGCTACATCACGGGCCAGACCTTGACTGTTGATGGAGGTTCCACCCTCGGAGCATCGGGCGACAGCCTTCCTGACGTAGTAACTAATCCAGCGGTACGTGAACAATTTGACTAGAACTAGTCGTTCGATACCTCGACTGGATCTCCAACTGTCATTAGTCCTGGTTTAATCGGCTCCAAACTCAACCCTGCTTCTCGTTGATGATTTTTGCTCAGGTATTTCAGAGTTTTTCGTGATGCTGGAAATTCACCAAAGGCTCTAGAGATTACGATGCAGCGATCCGTTCTCTTCTTTACATCTACAGTGACGCCCCCAAGAAGCAACTCTTTGCCGACCCATTCATCTTCGATAAACGCTTCCGATGTAGCGACAACAATATTTGGCCTGAATCTCCGCACATCGCCAGCTCCTTCCCCAACGCGAGAATCGAGCATGGTAAGGGTACCTGAACCTATTAGGTGCAGACTTGAACTTGAGTCGAAGAACCAGCCTGGTGACGTAGAAAATTCAAAAACTTCTGGCTCTTCAGGGGTCTCATCGAGACCTTCATCCCATTCAATTTCAATTGTTGCCTGTTCTCCGGGAGTGGGTAGAGCGAGTCGTACCTCTCGGTCTAACCACGACGACAGGCCAGCATCGATTCCAGCGTCGCTACTGTGGAATTCATTGCCATCGATGGTGAGAAGGCAGCCATCATCGACTAATGCCGCTGACCCTTCAAGTAGTTTCGGCACCCGCTTTGCCGACAGCAGTTGCCCGCTTTCATTATCAAGAATTCCCCATGCTCGGTCACCGGGGATGACATCTGTGACTTCTGTGGAGGTTAGTTGTTCCCCTTGGAGAGACTTAACCGGGTAGCGCCAAAGCTGTTCGATAGTCGTCATTACCAGGGATGGTCGGTGCCGTCCCAGCGGATAAACCGCCCCGAGTCTTCGATAGTAAGCTCCAAAAGGGAGTTAACAATGGCCCCCGCTGAGTCAGCGACTTCCATTTCAGCATGCTCTGTCCCCATATCCGTCTTGACCCAACCTGGATGCAGGGCAACAAAAGCTACATTTTGGTTCGTTGAAGCTGACATGACAGTAATCATGTTTACTGCCGCTTTCGAAACGTTGTAGGCGACATCAAAGGGCATCATGGCTCCGATAACCATAGATCCGAGCTGGGATGATGTATTTAGCACGACCGGATTCTCTCCTGCTTCGAGAAGCCCTATGACGCTTCGTGTAACCATCATGGGTCCAAGGGCATTGATGCTTGTTTCTTCGAGGACTATTGATGGATCGATTTGCCACGGGTTACATTGCCTCCGGTCAGCTCCAAGATCATTGCTAGTTATTCCCGCATTGTTGACAAGAATGTCAAGTGCTTCTGTGGTTTCTGAGAGTTCCTCTCCGAAAGCATCTATCGAAGCCTGGTCGCTTATATCGAGTTGAAGGATCCCAGCAGGCCCAGCCTCCTGCAGGTCGGTTGCCCCTTCAGGGTTTCGGACCGCTCCATATACCGTGTGGCCTTTGTTAATAAGAATACGCGCCATTTCTAGTCCGATCCCACGACTGGCACCAGTGATAACTATTCGTTTATTGTCCATGCCCATACGATATAACAAACCCGAGAGAAGGAAGAATCAGAGCCGAATTTCCTTCATTGGTCTACTCTGCAAAAGGAATCTTGTGGATCTTTTGACCGCTCGGCCCTTCGACTTGTTTCGGATAAAACAGGAATGTGACTACCGCGCCCAAAAAGTACGCAGCAGCTCCAATGATCCACACCCAGAGGTACGCATCGGCAAAGTCCTCTCCGACTCTGTTCCCTACGACGGCGGCAGCTAAAACAGTTCCAAGGGCTGATCCTAGCCTTCGGCCCGTATATGAACCCGATGTAGCGCTCGCCAGTATCTCGTCGTCGATCCCCAGAAGGGTTGCGATCGTCGTCGTATTTCCTATTGCCATGGCCCCTAACCCGAACGCTAATAGTCCAATAGAAAGATAGGTGTAGCCGCTATCCATAAGCCAGAACCCCATAATGATACATCCGCAACCGCTCCATAAACCGCCAAAGATAATCATTGTGCGTGGGCCCCGCTCATCTACTATTTTTCCGGCAATGGCGGATGTGAACAAGGGGAGAATATTGAGAGGAATCAGAGCAAACCCTATGCGCAGCGGTGCCCACTCCCAGACCTCTTTCATGTAGAGAGGCAAACCGAAATATATTGAAAAGAATCCTATTTGGCAGAAGACCGATCCTAAACAACCAACATTGAATGACCGGCTAGTGAAAATTTTAGGATTCAAAATTGGGTACTGATGCGATGTGTTGCGATGGACCAGGGCGGGAGCAGAGAAAATGAAAATCCCGAAACAGACCAGTGTTGGAATGGCGCTCCAACCCCAGTCTTGACCTTGAACCAATACTAAAGTGAAGCTCGCTACAGTCACGGTCGCCAGCAAAGCCGCTGGGAAGTCAATAGGGGTCGGGTCTCGTTCCTCTGTGTCCTTACCCAGAACAAACCATCCGACTATAAGGACAGCTATCGCACAAATACCAGAGAAATAGAACACAGCTCTCCAATTGAAAATCTCAACTAGGCCAGCACCCATTGGGCTTGCACAGAGACCCGCGACTGAAGCGATGGTTCCCCAAACGCCAAATGCGAATGCTCGCCGAGAACGTGGGAACTCTACCAGAGAAATCGCCAATGCCGTAGGGGAGAGCATAGCTACGCCCATACCTTGCAAAGATCGAAGCACGATTAATGCCCATATATTCGATAATGACCCAGCGAGAATAGCTGATACCCCGTAAAGAAGTAATCCTCCAAGAAAAACTCTCCTGCGGCCGAATTTATCTCCTGCTCTTCCAGCTACAAGGAGAGAGGAAACCATCACAATGAAAAAAGCTGAGACAATCCATGACAGTGTTGTACGCGAAGCTTGGTCGCTGAAACGGTCCTCTATGAAAGGAAAGGCGACAAACATAGCACCACTGTCGAGGAGCAGCAGAACCATTGATGACGAACAGACGAAAAGAACGACCCAAGCCCTTCTGGCTATCGGTTCGGTTTCTTCTGAATGGTTTAGGTCGTTGAAGTTGTTCAAATCTACTCAGGTAGGGGGTAGTGGACTCCTGGGACACCTGCCTCAAGAGCTTGATACCAATCCGGTCGAGGTTGGACCGGCTCATAGGGCGATGGCACCATAGGCGCTTCAACATTCCATTCGTGATGGATCGGCGGAATCTGGAAAGTCCCATTCGATGCGTTTGTCCCGCCATCAACGAGGAGGTCGACGCCGGTGATGTAGCTAGCTAGGTCCGAAGCGAGGAACATCACAGCGTTTGTCACTTCGTGGGATTCTCCTACTCGACGCATCGGGGTTCGGCTCGCTATCCACTTGTCGATTCCCATGGCTTCCAAAGCCACCCTTGTCATTTCAGTAACAATGAACCCAGGAGAGACCGAATTTACTCGCACGCCTCGATCCGCCCATTCAGTTCCAAGCTGAAGGGTCATATTTCTCAGACCACCCTTTGCTGCACTGTATGCAATGACACCATTTTCACTACCACCGCTCCCAAGAATTGACCCGATATTTACAATGGAGCCGGAACCGTTCTCTAACATGTGGCGGCCGCACTCTCGTGCGTAATAGAAAGCCCCAACGAGGTCAACCGAAATAATCTGGTTGAATGTCTCACTATCGAAGTGTTCCGGAGCGAGTCCACGCATATCAGCTATACCAGCGTTGTTGATCAAGGCGTCGATTTTTCCATGGGCGTTGATACCTTCGGTCACTACAGCTTTCACGTCTTCTTCTATCGAGACATCTCCGGTCACCGCTGTGACTTCTCTTCCCTTCTCTCTACAACTACCTGCTACATTCTGAAGTAAATCCTCACTTCGCGCTGTAAGGATCAAGTCGGCTCCAGCATCAGCGAACGCATACGCGAATTGTTCTCCAAGGCCGTAGCTGGCTCCAGTAATTAGGACTGTCTTCCCATCGAAATTAAACATCTCCTACTCCTATCGTTTTGTTTCTGGCATTAAATGCCCGCTTCTTATTTTGTACTTCGTTAACCTCTGCCAACCAGATCAAGTTGCCCGAGGATTTCCTGTTCCCTCGCGATCCGCGCAGACAATACCTGCTTTAGTTCTCCAAGCCTTTGTTCATCCCCAACTTCAAAAGCTTCGTCAATAGCATTTCCTAACGCCTGAGAAGCTTCCGAGTAACGTTTCGCCACATCCTCGAGATGCAGGCTCTCCTCTCTGGATCTGGTCTTTCCCCCCCCAAGGACGTCTTCTATCTCTGTGATTTCCTCAACCATCCATGCTATTTCAGATGCGCTCCGGCGGCTTAGTCGTCGGAGGAGCTGTTCAGCTTGCCCGAGCAGTACCTTAGCTTGCTCATCCGCAATTGCTGGTGCGATGACTGCGTTAAGGTCATCAGCTATTGCAAGAAGAATTTTGTCAGTTGTTGGTTGAGATAACATCCCTACTCCTCTCCATCTAGTGCAGCTTCCAAGGCTTCGGTTGCCGCCATCCACGCCGCCTGTCCGAACAATAATCCATCGAGTGAAAATGCGATATTCGTTGAGGATGAAACTCCTCGAGCCATAGCGGAACCGGTCGCTGATAGTTGACTTACAACCCCGATTACTCCAAGTACAAGAAAATAGATCAAAACACTCGGGTTGACTTGGTCCTCGTTGAATCCGGTAAGTTCCCTGTACCGGTTAAGAAACGTTTCCGGATCTTCATCGATAATGTCCGGAGGTGCAGCCTGCGCGTACGCTTTGAAATAGCCCAAGTCCTCACGTGGATCTCCAACGCTTGCCAATTCGAAGTCAATAATGACCAAGTTGCCCTTCTCATCAACGAGCATATTTGCTGTTGAGAAATCATGGTGGACAAGAGATACAGGGACAGGGGGTGGCCGATGTGTATCCAGCCAGCTCGCAACATAGTGGAAAATGGGCAAGGCTTCGACATGGGTGTGGGCCGTGTTTTTCCACATGGCAATCTGGTCAGTTAACGGATCTCCGGATAGAGGCCTATGGAGGCTTGCCGGAAGACAGTCAACAGGGATCGTATGAATGGCTCCAGCTAGATCAGCAAGTTTTTCAGGAAGGGAGGTCACGCCATTTTCAGCAATCCATGGCAGTGTTGATTCTGCTGGGGTGAAGTCAAGCACGAGAGCAGGAGTTCCTATGTGCGAACCATCCCCATCAAGAAATCGGGCAGACGGGGTGTTCAAATGTGGGTCCACAGCCTGCAGTACTTCAAACTCCTGGGTGCGGTCAGTTTCAATAAGGGCTGTACCTTCTGGGGGGTCACCCCGAAGAACGTATGTACCGGATTCGGTAGCTCCGTCAATGGTGAAAGAAGCTTCGAAGCGTGCCATAAGCCGCGAATAGCCACCCGTCATCGGTTCGTACCCATCGACAAAAATATCGGAAGCTCCACTCGCTTCCAGCAGCGCTATGATCTTTTCGGGCATTTCCTTAGGGTTCTGCATAACGTGCACGCTAGTTGAATGTTTAACACCTCGCTGCATTGTGTTAAGTTTCTCCCATGACCAGAGTGCTCTTGATGACGAAAGGTCACCCTTTTCACAAAGACAAGTTCTTTCGAATCTTTGACGAACTCATCGCAGATGAGAAGAGCTGCGTCACCGAATACACGCATGTCGAACAGCCCGCAGCACAACACTTTTTTGATCCAGAGATCAGCAAACGGTGGGACGTATTTGTGATGTATGACATGCCCGGAATCGAATTTGCTGATTCTGATGACCGAAGCAAAGGTAAGGAACCTGTCAAATTTCATGACCCTCCAGAAGAGTTCGTCAATGGAAGTCGAGCTCTCTTAGAGCAGGGTAAAGGAATGGTTTTCTTGCATCATGCCATTGCAGGTTGGCCAAAATGGGAAGAATGGGCCCATGTCATTGGGGGAAGATTTCATTATCAGCCCGGGACACTTCGAGGGGTCGACTATCCCGACTCCGGATACCGTCACGACGTTGAGCAGGTCATTGAAGTGGTTGATTTTGGCCATCCAATAGTTGAAGGTATTCCACCATCATTCGAACTTGTCGATGAAGCGTATCTAGTTCCGGTGATGGAGGACCTTGTCGATCCGATCCTTCGCTCAAATCTTTCTTTCACCCCTGAAGAATTTTATTCCGCTGATTTAGCGATTCGCGGTAAAGGGAACAGCAATGAAGGCTGGGAGCATCCTACCGGTAGCAGTCTCGTTGGTTGGGTAAAGCACGCAGGGAATTCTCCAGTTGCATACATCCAATTCGGGGACGGCCCATCGCAATACGCTGAACCCATTTATGGGAGGCTAATCAGCAACGCTATTTCTTGGGCTAACGACGAAACATCACATGAATGGGCGCGGCAACGAAGAGAGGGCACTGGAAGATACGCGTAAGAGCCTAGCTTTATTACCACTGGTTCCAGTGGCTCAAGTCAGCACCAGGAAGCCTTTTCGCCAACTTGAAGTCCGTGCCTTTGGTATACGCAATTGGAAAGAGCCCGGCCTGAGTAACAGTATCGAATGGAATTCCAAGCAGGTCCGCGACCTCTCTCTCATTTGGGAGATGCAAGGTTGTCCATGCTGACCCCAAGCCTCGCTCACGAAGGGCAAGCATAAAGCTCCACACGGCAGGAAGGATGGAACCCCACGCACTAGCTTGGCCAAATGTGGGCACTCCACTATCGAGTCGCCCTTGGCCTTGAATGCAAGGAATCATCATGACGGGTACTTGGTGGAAGATTTCTCTAAGGTATCTCGACGAGTCCATAATCTTTGGCCTCTGCATAGTACGCGGATCGTCATCCCCATATTGGGGCTGATCGGGTCGATTCGTATACATGTCATAGTTTGCTCCGTAATAGTCCGCTATAACTTTCTTCTTCTCGGGATCTGTGACGAAAACCCACTGCCATCCTTGTGTGTTGGACCCGGTTGGAGCTTGTAGAGCGATATCTAAACATTCCTCGATCACTTCTCGCTCTACCGGTCGATCCAAATCCAACCTCTTTCGAACCGATCGTGTTGTATTGAGTACCTCATCGGCATCAAGGCCTAGTTTCATAGTTTTCTCCTTGTGTGGTTATTGCATTAACAAAATCTTTTAACGCTTCCCCTAAACGCTTCGTCGCGGTTTCGAAATTAGCTACAAATTGCTCAGCCGTCGAGTCCTCCGAATCAACAAGGTCCGTTATGACCTTTAAAGCGGTAAAGGGGACATTGAGCTGTTCACAAATCCAAGCAACAGAGGCCGCCTCCATATCTTTTGCAACCGTTTCGTAGGAATCCATCCGTTTAAGGTCAACATCAGGAGCGTCAAGGGAATTGCCCGAACTAACCGCGCCCAGATGAAAACCCAAACTGGAACCGATAGTATCCAAGTCGGCAACCGGATAGTTGCCATTTCCATATGCTTCGAACTCTTCGAGCGGAATCCTTCGATCATGAAAAAAACATCTAGTCGCCAAGCACACCTCCCCGAGATATCCTGACCGTTTCGCAAACCCTCCGGCCGTCCCTGCCGAAATCACAAGACTGGGACGAACCCGTTCGATCGCAAGTAGGGCAGTAACAGCTGCAGGCTGAGAAGCGATACTATCCACCCCGTGCCGCTTGTCTAGGCCGTTGAGAGCTAGACACACTCGAGAGCTTTCCCATATCACAGAGGGAAAATCTGGGTGGATCTTTTCACTCGAGTCGACGAGTCCGAGTGCAGAGCGGACAGGGGCTGCCTCTGCCGCCATGGCCATTATGACAAGTAGTGGCCCCCCTTGAGACATTTACTGGTTTCCGTGGTCAGCTACCCACTTTGCGGTAGCTTCCCCCATTTTTCGCCCGTCGTACCCGATCCGCTGCGTCGGAGTTATTTTAAAAATCACTCGACGGGGAGAATCGAGAAATCCGGCGAAGTTTTTCTGCCACTGTTCGTCCTTGGGGTTGAGTGCTGCAGCGAGAGCCGGATAGAACCATGCTTTGGTTTCATCGTCATCGAGGATCTCACAAAGGCCTTTATATGTCACTGTCTGGTTATGACCTGCTTTGGACCCTTTGCTAGTGACACACACTGCACACCTGTTATCACGGCGCATCGCGGGTACACGGGCACGCTGGTTGGTTAAGGTCACCCAGAAGCATCCATCCGCCCACACATAGGACATGATGACGCCCACCGGCCATCCCTCCTTGTTCGCCCAGATGAATGTGCATTCATTCTGCAGCTTGAGTAATTTTTCCTCATCTTCATCATCAAGGGTGTAGACCGTCACATCTTCGTAGTTGAAGTCATCTCCCGCCATATTGAATCTCCTGTTCAGTTCGCAAAACCATTGCGAAACGGTTACCTTCATAACTTATCAACAGAAAAAAGGAACTAATGGATCTTTACGAAGCAATGTACACAACCCGTTCGATGAGACGAGTCAAACCAGACCCTATCCCTGAAGATGTACTAGGCCGGATCTTTGACGCAGCCGTACGGGGGCCATCAGGGGGGAACCGGCATACCTTCCGTTTCCTAACCGTGACAGATAAAGCGACTATGGCGAAATTGAAAAGGATTTACCATGACTCCTACTGGGAACTTCAAGAAACAAGTTACGCCGGCGTGCAGGAAAAGTTACGCGATGGCGACCCCAATGACCCCAGTGTGCAACAGACGCGGCGTATATCCAGTTCCGCTGAACATTTCGTTGAACATCTGGAGGAGCACCCGATGGTAATCTTTGTCTTCGGGAAGGACGGAGGAGAGTCAACGACTTTTCCCGTCCTTTGGAACCTCTGTTTGGCGGCTAGGGCAGAAGGGCTAGGAACGTTTATCACTACATTAATGAAGTTGCGGAAAAAAGAGGTCGAAGATCTCTTAGAGATGCCAGAGGGATTTTGGCACATGCACGCCATGATTCCTATTGGGTATCCGACTGGCCGGTGGGGTATGGCAAGCCGTCAACCAGCCCACGAATTCGTCTACTCAGAAAAATGGGAATCTCCTGTTACCTGGGAGGCGATGCCGAATTGGGAAGAGCCAGAAGGGTATGGTCGAGATCACCAATGACATCAGGAACTTTGCTTTTCCAATTCACACCAACGACCTGATCCGCTAATTTCACTGTATGGATTTTAATATTCCCGAAAAAACCCAGAAACTTCTGAACGACCTTGACTCCTTTATTGATGACGTAATCAAGCCGATCGAACAGGAGAATGACAATATCCGGTTTTTCGACCACCGAAGAGAAGACAGCCGGACCGATTGGGAACGAGGTGGGCTACCAAACGCGGAATGGGAAGCGCTCCTAGTACGCATGCGTCAGGAAGCAGACAAAGCAGGGTTCTGGCGCTATCACCTTCCTGAGCGTTTCGGTGGCCAGAACGGGACGAACCTCGATATGGCGATTGTTCGAGAGCACCTCGCCCGCAAGGGATTAGGTCTACATAATGACCTGCAGAATGAAAGTTCCATTGTCGGGAATCTGGTCACTGTCCTGATGATGGAACGATTCGGCAGCGAAGCCCAACAGGAACAATGGATACCCAAAATGCTCAACGGCGAGGCAAGGATCGGTTTCGGGCTTACAGAACCTCTCCACGGTTCTGATGCAACATGGATGGAAACCACCGCCATACGGGACGGAGATGAATGGATCATCACCGGTGAAAAATATTGGAACACGGGGCTCCACCATGCAACCCACGATTATATTTTCGCGAGAACATCAGGGAAGCCAGGTGAAGGCAATGGAATCACCTGCTTCATTGTTCCCACAGATTCCACAGGATTCAAGGTGGAGGAATTCATGTGGACGTTTAACATGCCGACCGACCATGCCCACGTAACGCTCGATCAGGTTCGAGTCAATCATGCGGATATTCTCGGCGAAGAAGGTAAGGGGCTTCAAACAGCTCAATTGTTCGTCCATGAAAACCGAATACGGCAAGCAGCCTCGTCTCTGGGCGCTGGCCTGCATTGCATCGACACTGCAGTTGAATGGGCATCAAACAGGGTCGTTTTTGGAAAACCTTTAGCGCAAAATCAGGCAATCCAGTTTCCGCTTGCTGAACTTTATACCGAGGCCGAAATGATCCGCTCCTTAATCTGGAAAACTGCTTGGCAACTCGATGAAGGCGTTGATCACATGGAAATAACGGACAAGGTCGCCATGTGTAACTACAGGGGGAACCGGTTCTGTTGTGACGCTGCCGACCGGGCCATGCAGACATGTGGAGGGCAAGGGTACGGAAGGAAACTCCCTTTTGAGCATATATACCGGCATCATCGCCGGTATCGGATAACCGAAGGGTCTGAAGAAATCCAGATCAGAAAAGTCGCTGGGAAACTTTTTGGCTTCGCTTCCAGAGCGAAAGGGTAATTAGTGAATAGACTGCGTTGACCGGTAAATCTTTTGCTGCTGTCAACGTTCCCGAGGGGAATGATACGAATGTCTAAAATGCTTAGCTCCCTACTTGTATCTCTATTGATTTTGAGTAGCTGCGGCGGTTCAGATAACTCGAAGGAAACCGCTACTCTCCAAGAAGGCCCAAGCGAAGAGGCGCAAACCACAGAAACAGTTGAGGAAGCACCGGAACCGGAAACAGTTGAGGAAGCACCGGAACCGGAAACAGTTGAGGAAGCACCGGAACCGGAAACAGTTGAGGCAATACCTGCTCTAGCTACTCCAGACCTGCAAGAAACCATTCAGACAGCGCTAGATAACTGGATAACAGCCAATGGAGCTCCCGGGTCATCATTAGCTGTCCTGCTCCCAGATGGATCAGAAATTCTAGCTGCTGCCGGAGTCCGAGACCTTCGAGCAGAAGGGGAGGCGACGTCAGAGGACTACTGGCGGATAGCCAGTATCAGTAAACCGATCACCTCCGCAGTAGTCCTTCGACTCGTCGAGCAAGGCCTAATCGATGTTGAGGCGACCGTAGCGACCTACCTTGGAGATGAATGGGCTACCGGCTACGAACTCGACGGAGTAGATTACGCGCCGCTCATCACGATCCGTCAGATCCTCGACCACACTGATGGTTTCCGAGAATACGCCTTCGACCCCGGGTTCTACATCATGGTCAATGACCGGCTTGATGTTCCCATGGATCCTCAGGAAGTTGTGGATTGGGCTTTCAATGTCGGACCCCAATACGTACCAGGCTCCGAATACGCCTATAACACGGTTGGGCATATTGTTGCAGGGCTGGTCATCGAAGCGGTCACGGGTAAAACAGCCCACGAAGCGATGCGTGAACTCGTTTTCGACCCAGCGGGGGTAACCGACGTGTACCTTACCCCAGGTGAATGGCCACCCACCTACGTTCCCGCAATGTACGTCCAAGGAGACTTAGCTGGTCTCATTTCCCTTTTGCCCGGATTAGCCCCATATTTGGACGCAGCGGAAGTTGGCGATTTCCTCGACCTCAGCGTCGGACCCCAGGAAGTTCTCACCTCCGCCCCATGGACTGGAGGGGGAGTCGAAGCACAAATGGATGACCTTGCACGACTTTTCAAGGCAATGTTTGATGGAACAGTCCTACAGGAGGAAACTGTAGCCCTCTTTTCCGAAACAGCTCTCGACACATCATATGCGCTAGGAATCCAACTTAGTGAACGGGTCGGCTACCGAACTTTTGAACATGGTGGGGGAGTTCCCGGATTCCGGTCCCACGCCAGATATTTCCCTGATCTAGATGTATCCATAGCGTTATCTACGAACCTTATTCCCGTCGACCCAGACGTCGGCCAGCTTGCCGACACGGTAACCCAACTTGTTCTTGAGCACCTCGAAAGTGAGGGCTGGGACGTCGCTCCACCGATCGGCGGGGATCAGAATGAAGAAACGCCGGAAGACCCCAATGCTGGAACGACAGGCTCATAACCACTAGCAACCCCGACCAGCTATCGTCGGAAGCTTTCAGGCGGGTGCTTCTACTCCCGTCGAAGAGGACGGGTAAGACAGGTTGGACCGCCTTCGCAGGGGATACATAATTCGTCGCCAGAAAACACTTCTATTTCGCATCCGGCGCCCTCAAGGAGCGATGCTGTGAGAGGAAAACCGTCAATGGCGATTGTTTCGCGTGGCCCAGTCGCAAGAACATTGAGGCATAACCCGCCACTGGATTCAAATTCTTCTTCTGGAACTTCAAGCAGCTGATATCCCCGCATCAACATCAAATCACGTAAACCATCCGGAAGAAGCGGCGCGTAAACCAGAGCGAGGTCACTATCCAGAGGACTCACCAGCGACAGCAAATGCAGGCAAGCTTCGGGTCCTTTGTACGCGGGGAGATCGAATGCCACCACATCGATTCCGGCGGAATTGACGATCTCCGTGAATTGGGCGAGCCCATCGGAATTGCTTCGAAAACCTCTACCCACTGCAAGCGTAGAATCATCAAGCCAAAAGCAATCCCCTCCTTCCAGAGTTCCGGGCAACTCGATGCCGCCAAGAATCGGTATCCCCAATGAATCATAGAATCTTCGGTGGAGATCAATTTCGCCCCTACGGAGAACCTTCCCGGGCTGTAACAGCACCACCCCAGAGGGAAGCATGAACGATGCATCATAGGTGAATATCGAGTCAGCGAGCCCATCCTCCTCGTCAGGGAGCCACAAAATCTCCGTTCCGGCTGAAGACAACAACTCCGTGAATGCACCGAACTGTCCGATGAGCGCCTCAGCATCAAGGGATTTCCCATAGTGCCACTCCAGATGGTCGGCATTCAGGATGGCACGCGGGGACCTCATAGCGACGCTAGTCAAAGGTCCAAACATTGAGCTAACACCAAATGGACTTCGCATCGTTACCCCTTCTCGTTACCTTGCACACGTTCCAAATCAGCACGATCAGTTGATACCAGATCGAGCGCATCTGAGGGGCTGAGTGCTGTGCAAAACTCGCCATGAAGATTCGCGACCGTCATGTCGTGAACCTCCTGAGGGTCGTAATCGAGACCATCAGGCCCGACACGGTTCGTCGTTGCGCACCCCTCAGCTACAAGGTACGTGTCGTATCCCATATTCCCAGCCATTCGGACTGTGGTCTCGACACACATGTTCGTAAAGAAACCAACTACAACAAGCCGTGTAATTCCCCGACTCCCGAATTCCTCATGTAGGGACGTACCAACAAAACCACTATTGACATTCTTCACGACGGAGATATCTCCGTCGTCTATAGAAAATCCCGGCTTCAGATCTCCAGAAGGCAAATGTAATTTCAGCGGCGACTTCTCTTCAACGGAGTCGTGTCGAGTAAAAGCGATAGGTAGCTCCTTTAAACGCCATGCTGATAGAAGGTCAAGCATCACCCGTTCGGCATCAGGATTGTTTCTCCTGCCGTTCACCCCACCCCAATGTGCCAGATCGTCAACGCCAACCTGAACGTCAATCAACAACAACGCTGTATCGGTGCAAAAACGGTGGATCATCCTCGGAGAATAACAGTCAAACGAAAGGCTTCAAAACAAAGAGGCCGATTCGAATTAAACAATTGCCGAAACATCATCTAAAATTCAAAGCAAATGAGAGGATGCGAAATGGAAGATGCTTTACAGGAAATAGTTGATCGTCAAGAAATCATTAATCTTACGATCGCATACGCATGGCTTCTAGATCATGGCCCCAGAGAAAGGCTCGACACCGTCTTCACTGAAAATGCGGTTTGTGATTATATGGGTGCAATCGTAGAGGGACTCCCCGCAATCATCGAAAAAGTAACAAATGCACTGGGGCCGTTAGACGCGTCACAACATATCGTCAGCAACCAACAAGTCACCATCGACGGGGATACAGCCACATGCCGCTGCTACCTACACGCTCAACATACCCTCAGGGGAACCGAAGGGGGAGACAACTTCGTCATTGCCGGAAGATACGACGATGAATTGATTAGGACCGATGATGGATGGAGGATAACTTTCCGGAAACTTTCAAGGGACTGGATAGAAGGTAACCCCGATATCCGCCAACGATCATGAGATTTGCCATCAGTACATCCCCACAGAGATGCACGTGGGATTGGCTCCTTGAGGTTTGGAGACGCGCCGATGAGATTGAAATCTACGAATCAGGGTGGACATTCGACCACTTTTACCCGCTCTTTGGTGACTCAACAGAAGAGTGCCTTGAAGGGTGGATCACGTTAACGGCACTGCTTCAGGAAACCAACAGGATCCGAGGCGGAGTTCTTGTAACCGGTATTCTGTACCGCCACCCCGCTCTGCTAGCGAACATGGCATCCACACTCGACATCACCTCCGGCGGCCGGTTGGAACTGGGGGTAGGCGCAGGTTGGAACGAAGAAGAATGCGAAGCCTACGGTTTCGACCTTGGAACGATGCAAGAACGCTTCGACCGGTTCGAAGAAGGGCTAGAAGTCGTAAAGTTGCTCCTCACCCAGGAGCGGTCAGACTTTGCTGGAGACTGGTACACACTCAAAAACGCAATGAATAACCCGAAAGGACCCCAAGATCCGCTGCCAATATGCATAGGCGGCGCAGGGCTGAGAAGAACCATACCCGCTGTCGCCAAATACGCCCATCACTGGAATTACGGATCCCAAACGATGTCCCTACAGGATTTTCAAAAACGACATAAGGTTTTTCTTCAGGCGTGTGATGACGTCGGAAGGGACCCCGCGGAAATCACGATCTCTACACTGCTCCAATATTCCGGCGACATTTCCAAAACAATCCAACAAGCGCAAGAATTTGAATTCGCAGGAGTGCATCTAGGGATTGTTTCGATCCCAAAAACAGAAAACCCATCGGTTGTCGAAAAGATCGCTGAAGGTCTAGCCTCCTTGTGACCCATCAAAGGAAATCTCGGTTTCCAATAGCGCAATTCATGGATTTCTCATAGATAATAAAGACATGATAGATATTGAGACCTTTACCACCGAAGCCAAGGAATGGCTCGACAATAACGCTGAACCTCGAACGACAAACGAACAGGGGCAACGAGAACTTGCATGGGGAGAAGGCGAATTCACCGTCTCTGTATTTCACAATCTGACCTTCGAAGAAGAAAAAGCTGTCATCGATGGTGCGGTCGCGTGGACAAAGAAAAAAGCTGAAGTTGGATACCACAAAATAACGTGGGAACCAGAATATGGGGGAATGGGCCTCACCAAGGACCACGAGAAAGCATTCCATCAGCTTGAAGCAAAGTACGTAACACCTGATGGGCACGAAACACACAGCGTAACAACCCATCTGATGGCCCCCTCAATAAAACTTCTAGGTACTGAGCAGCAGAAGGAAGATTGGGTTGCGAAATGGGCCGCAGCTGAAGAACTTTGCTGCCAACTGTTCTCAGAACCAGGTGCAGGGTCAGATCTAGCGAACGTATCGACGAAGGCAGAACGCGACGGAGACGAATGGATCCTCAATGGCCAAAAAGTCTGGAGCTCCGGAGCGCAATTCTCCCCATGGGGGATGGCGGTATGCAGAACAGACACTGAACTCCCCAAGCACAAAGGAATCACGGTCTTTATCGTTCCGATGGACTCTACTGGCTTAGAAGTTCGACAGATCCAACAAATGAGCGGAGGGACTTCCTTCAACGAAGTGTTTTTCACAGATGTTCGCGTTCCAGACGCATACCGTGTCGGAGACGTCGGAGAGGGGTGGAAGGTCGCACTCACAGTCCTCGGTTTTGAACGAGGGAGCAGCAACGGCAGTTCCCGCGTAGGGGGTAACTGGGCTCAGGCAAAAGCGCTCGCACAACACCTCGGAGTCACGTCGGATCCAGTTGTCCGCGACGACCTCGCTCGCCTCTACTCCCAGTACAGGATCATGGCGTTAAATAACCAGCGTGTCGCCGCCCAAACCAAAGCCGGTCAAGCACCTGGCCCCGAAGGGTCGATCTCAAAAATGATCTGGGTCAAGTCAATGAATCTTATGAGCGATGTGGTTACAAAACTTCTTGGCCCGAGAATCACCGCTGATAGCGGTGAATGGGGAACATATGATTGGAATGAGCACCTTCTCGGAGCACCTGGCTACCGCATAGCTGGCGGCTCTGATGAGATTCAACGCAATATCGTTGGAGAACGAGTTTTGGGACTCCCCGGCGAACCACGTACTGACAAGAATGTCCCCTTTAAAGACATTCCTAAATAGTCGCTTTGCCCGAACACCTCTACTTCACTAAGGTGATCCTATGGAAAAAGTAATAACCGTTTCAAAAGAAATAGCAGCAACCCCAGAGCAAGTATGGGACCTAGTAACCGATCTCCCTTCTATGGGACGATGGTCTCCAGAAAACGATGGCGGTGATTGGATTAAGGGAGCTTCCGGCCCCGCCCTAGGAGCGAAATTTCGGGGCGAGAACAGTTGGGAAGGTAAATCTTGGAAAGCTCCGGTTACGATCACAGAGTTCGACGCACCTCGCCGATTCACTTTCGAAATGCGGATCAGGCCATTAGGTGGAGCAGATTGGAGTTTCGATATAGAACCGACCCAAAATGGGTGCAAAGTTACCCAGACGTGGATTGAGAAGGAAACGGCACTCCTGCGAAAAATTGGATCTATATTGACTGGGGTTCCTGACCGGATGTCCCATACAAAAATGTCCATGCAGACAACGCTCGATAATCTTGCAAAAGAGTTAGAAACAGAGATTCACTAATTTTCAAACTTCAAGGCCAAGTTCCAGTAATCCACTAATGTGTTTGGCCCAATCTACGGCTGAAGGGCGTTCTTTAGCTATCAAACTCGCTAGCTCATTTACCTTTGAGTGTCCGCCTCCAACGACAGCCACCTGAGTCGAAGTTCGCGGACTTCCATGAGAACCATGAAGATCTTCCAGCCACGGACCAAAAATATGGCCAGACTTTCCCCACACCAATGTATGGCGATCATCAAGAATAGAAGCTCCCTCTATCTCATCGATATTCGTCAAGGCGGTTGTGTCGGGACCATCAACTACGACTGCGCACGTTCCTTCGTTTTCCACAACTCCGGGTAACCCCTTTTGCGAAAGAACCTCGGCGAGATCAAACCCGTATTCCACAACCTCTTCCTGATCGTGGTCGCTCACCACAATCATCACAGCATCGCCCCATTCAGGCTTGCAACGCTCTACAAGCGTTCCCAAAGAGGCATCGGTTTCCCGGATTCTCTCCCGTGTCTCCATAGCATCAGGGCCGAATATATGGCAGACAGTATCTGGTTCATTGAAATGGACAAACGCGAAGTCTGCTTTCAGTAGGTCAGTGGAGTCCACTGCATCCAGAACAGATGCATCAGCCGCATAACGGAACTCATCGAGCGCAACATCTTGCCTTTCGCCGTCAGGAGGCCAACAAACATCTGCCTCACTGGCACCCATAACTCCGATAAGTTTGTGGTCACCAACAACGACAGCGCTCGACACTCCGGATCGCTTTGCAGCACGAAATAAGGTATCTCCCTGCGGCCCGATCTTTGATGAAATGACGAATTCTGAACCATCCCATACCCGATTAACGAAGATCCCATGCGATGACGGATCTCTACCCGTAACGAACGATGCATGATTAGGGTATGTGGCAGTCGACAAAACAGCCCTACCACCTAACGGGTTCCAACCACCTTCCATGGCGATCTCCCACAAGTTCGGAGTCCATTTTTCGCTTACCCACCGATTCGGTAACGCATCGATAACAACGAAAATGATCTTCATCGAGTCAATACTAGATCAGAAACAGTTCCTAGAGGCATTCGAGAATTCTTAAGAGTTCTCATCTTCAGCAAAAGTTTGTTGAAGAAGGTTTTTCGCAGTATCCACATGGGAAATAAAGACGCTCTGAAGAGGGAGAGACCAAAACCTTCCAGAGTACGAAACCTCCATATTCACAGAACATCTGACACTTTCTTGTTCCTCTATAAGGACCAAAAGCTCCCAATCCGAATGCTCTTTCCCATCAGTTTCTCGTCGAACAAAACGGATTACTCTGGGCGCTTCCTCTTCTACCCTAACCATACGCAATTTCTTCAACCTAGCGAAAGGCCCAATCTGCGCTCGAAGTGTGACTTGCCAACATGGCATGTGAACCTCCGCTTCGAGAGCGTCAACAGAGTCGACAAAGCCCAACCAGCTTTCATAGGCCTCCAAGTTCTTAAGGACGTCAAAGATCTGCTCAGCGGAACCATCAAGATCCACCTGGACCACTTGCCTCATAGAGAATTACTCCGATCTACGAAATCTCCCCTCCAACGATAGAGGATGCGACATCGGGTGGTAAGTACTTTATTCTAAACAATGTGAAATCAATGACAGTTCAGGTAGATCTTGATATCGACCCTATACGTATAGGAGCCCACGGAACGCTCTGGGCTGATGCAGCATTCACTCTTGCAGGCATAGGAGAGGCGATCAGGATCCCAGTCGACCGGGCAAGAGGAGTCGAGGGGGCATCAAAGGCCCAACAAATCCTGTCCGACATTACTTCTGCATCTGAAGAGGGAGAGTTAGATCACGTTCCAGTAGCTTTCGCAGCGTTCCCTTTTGACCCCAAAGCCTCAGGGGACCTGATCATCCCAAGGATCCTTATACGCCAACCGTCTGATGGAGCACTTTGGGTAACGGTAACAGGGGAGGGTAACTTCTCACTCGAGGAAGCAACCGAGGAGATCGTTTCCTTGTCTGAGCGAGATGAGAATCTAAGGCCGACAAGTGCAGAGGTCGAATCTCTCATTCCCCCAGAACAGTGGAGGGATGAACTCGTCACAGAAGCCATAGGGCATACCCGTGACGGCGATCTTGAAAAAATGGTTCTAGCTCGAGAGATCCAAATCTCGATGGACAATGACATCAACGTCCCTCAAGTCATAAATAACCTCCTCTCCACAAACCCCGATGCGATGATCTTTTCCATCGAGGGATTTGTTGGAGCTTCCCCTGAACTCCTTGTCTCGCGAACCAATGACCTTGTACAGGCTAATCCGCTCGCGGGAACTGCGATCAGACTCGCTGATGAAGAACAAGATCGAAGATCTATGACATCTCTACTTGACTCGGTGAAGGACCATTATGAACATCGGATAACCATCGAGTGGCTTCTCAACGAACTCCTCCCGTTCTGCTCGTATGTTGATGCCGATCCCGAACCAAGGATCATTTCGCTACCGAATGTTCACCATCTCGCTACCAACGTGCATGGACATCTATCACTACCTGCAGCGTCAGTGCTAGAACTTGTCGCTGCGCTTCATCCGACGCCGGCTGTAGCTGGGAAACCTCAAACCCAGGCTCTTGACCTGATCTCAAAGATTGAAAAATCCGGACGAGGAAAGTATGCGGGTCCCGTAGGTTGGGTCGACGCCAATGGGGACGGGGCTTTCGCTGTTGGTATCCGCTCGGCACAAATAGCTGGCGCCAAAGCGCGTCTTTTCGCGGGTGTAGGGATAGTCGCCGACAGCGACCCGCAGTCTGAGTTAGAAGAAACCTATGGAAAATTCCAGACAATGCAATCAGCGCTGTTGTCAACAATTCTTTAAAACCTAAACGTTCCTCCGGATTGCTGTTTTTCGCTAGCAGTGCAAGACTCATATAGTTGCTGAGAAGGCACAGACCACATCAGAATTTCGAGACAGGAGAGAACATGGAACTTGGACTTGCAGGAAAGCGGGTAGCGATAACTGGCGGATCTCGCGGAATCGGTAGAGCGATAGCCACAAGAATGTTGGAAGAAGGAGCGTCAGTTGCAATTTGTGCACGTGGTCAAGAAGGCGTAGACGAGGCACTTGCAGCGCTTGAAGGTAAGGGAACCATTATTGGGCAAGCAGTTGATGTTGGCAATGGTGACGAATTAGAAGATTGGCTAAAAAGTTCCGCAGACGAACTTGGTGGTCTTGACATACTGATAAATAACGCATCTGGTGGAGGCGGCGGCCAAACAGATGAAAAATTTGACGCCAATTACAACGTTGACCTTATGGGCTTAGTCCGTGGCGTTAGAGCAACAGAGGATCTACTTTCTGCATCCGGTGAGGGAGCTGTCCTAACAATCAGCTCAACTGCGGCGCTTGAACATTTCGGCCCCGGGCCAACGAGCTATAGCGCATTGAAAGCGGCTGCCACAGTGTACGCCGCCGGATTAGCACAAACACTCGCAGCAAAGGGAATCCGAGTCAACACGATAGCACCGGGTCCAATCTTTTTTGAAGATGGGCCATGGGACAGGATCAAGGCAGGCATGCCGGAGTTTTATGAAGCAACAGTTGCAGATCAGCCATCTGGCCGAATGGGCAGCGCTGAAGAAGTAGCCAACGTAGCTGCTTTTATCTGTAGTCCCGCAGCCTCTTGGGTGACCGGTGCGAACATTGTTGTTGATGGTGGATATACCAAGCGCATTGAATTCTAGGAGGAATCCATGTCAGGAGATAATCCCGAAAGAGTAGACGCTTACCTAGTTGCTGGCGGTCGTTACCATGACATTGACTATGCTCGGCTTGAACTCCTAAAACTCCTTGCTGAACATCCATACATCAGACTCAAAGTTGGTTCTGACTACGAAGACGTTGAAGCAATAACTGGATCGCAGTTCCTCATTTCCTACACTTGTGACATTCGCCCATCAGAGTCGGCCCAAATAGCTATCCGAGACTGGGTAAGTGAAGGGGGCCGGTGGTTAGCGCTGCATGGCACAAATTCAGCTCTAGATTTGGACCCGCCAAACCCCGTGTCATCACCGCGTTGCTTTCCCGTATGGGCTGAACTTCTGGGAACGCAATTCATATCGCATCCACCGATACAACCATTCCCAGTACAGCTCGCTGATCCAGACCATTGGTTGGTGCAAGGAATCGATCCCTTTGAAACCGATGATGAACTCTATCTTTGTGAGTACCACGACCGAGACTCTCTCCATCCACTCCTAAAAACAGAATGGCTTGGTGAGACACCCGGATTTGAAGAATCGGACTGGCAGAATTGTGACCCTGTGCATCTGGTCATGTATCTCAAGTCGCATGGAGAAGGCGAGATCCTTTACAATAATCTCGGGCATTGCCGCGGCCACTGGGACATGACCTCACTTGGGGTAAAGTACTACCCGAATTTAGAGCGATGCTCATGGGAAATACCCCAATACCATGAATTGCTTCGGCGAGGGATACGATGGGCCCTTGGACAACAAAATTGACCAACCTAGAGAACTAGCCGGATTATTTTTCGTTAAGTACAATAACAACAATCCAAAAAACCTGATTGGAGCACTGATTAATGGCGACAAAACAGCAAAGCAAGATCTCGAAAGCGGTACTGCTCGACCTACACCGCCGCATGGTACGGATCCGACTGCTTGAAGAAGCCGCCGGGCGCCTGGCATCCGAGGCGAAAATACCAGGTTTTATCCACCTGTACGTTGGTGAGGAAGCTGTAGCGGTCGGGGGATGCGTAGCCCTCAATGAAGGTGATCAAATCACTTCCACTCACCGCGGCCACGGCCACCTCGTTGCCAAGGGAGGCCAGTTCAAACCAATGATGGCCGAGTTCATGGGCCGAGCAACTGGATATTGCAAAGGTAAAGGCGGATCAATGCACATTTCTGACCTTGACCTTGGAATGCTCGGAGCAAATGGCATAGTCGGAGGGGGAGTACCCCACGCAGTAGGTGCGGCATTTGCAAACAAGTATCGGAAGAACAATCTTGTCACAATGGCTTTCTTCGGAGACGGATCCACCAATATTGGAGCGTTCCATGAAGCAGCGAACATGGCATGCGCTTTGCACCTGCCAGTCGTTTTCATGTGCGAAAACAACGAGTACGCCGAATACACCGCCCGTGAACGCGTAATGGCAATCACAGATGTTGCTGATAGGGCGGTAGCATACGGAATGCCTGGCGTCATTGTTGACGGGATGGATGTCGTGGCAGTCTATGAAGCAGCGAGGGCTGCAGTTGACCGAGCCCGAAACGGTGATGGGCCTTCAATGATCGAATGCAAGACGTACCGGTTCTACAACCATGCCGGAGTATCAGCATTTGGGACACCATATCGAACCGATGAGGAAGTCAGAGAATGGATGGAGCGCGATCCGATCAAACTGTTCGAAGCACAATTGGAACTTGCTCAAGTCCTCAGCGCAGAAGAAGCGCAGGCTATTCACGAGGAGATTCAGGCCGAAGTCGATGAAGCGATTGAATTCGCAGAGGCAAGTCCCATGCCCGATCCGAGTACGGACATGCTGACAGATGTATATACGGAGGCGTCATAACATGACAGTGGCAGAAACAGAAGAACGGATAATCCGATACAACAACGCATTTACTGAAACTCTTCGCGAACTCCTCCTCGATGATCCGGACATTTTCATCGCTGGAGAAGATGTTGGTCGTTATGGCGGAGTGTTTCAATCCTTCGCTGGGCTCAATGCAGAATTCGGCGATGAACGAGTTGTAGACACTCCCATCGCAGAACAAGCGATTGTTGGCCTTGGTATAGGAGCCGCAGCGGTGGGACTTCGGCCCATCGTTGACCTCATGTTCATGGATTTCGTCATGGTGGCAATGGATCAAATCGCGAATCAAGCCGCGAAAATGAAATACATGTATGGAGGGAAAGCAACGCTCCCTTTGACCATCACTACGACCGGAGGAGCCGGTCTCGGAGCCGCTGCCCAGCACAGTCAGAGTCTCGAAGCATGGCTAATTCACGTTCCCGGCCTGAAAGTGGTGTATCCCTCAAACCCATACGACGTCAAGGGCCTCTTAGTCTCCTGCGTCAGGGATGACAACCCAACAATCTTTACACTCCACAAGAAAATGCTAGGGAGCAAAGGCCATGTGCCTGAAGGGCTCTATGAGATCCCACTCGGTGAGGCAAAAGTCGTCAGAGAAGGAACCGATGCAACTGTCATAGCCATAGGAATGATGGTAGGGGAAGCTGAAAAAGCCGCAGAAAAGCTTGCCGAAGAGGGCATCAACATTGAAGTCATTGATCCTCGAACTTTGCTTCCATTCGATATTGAAACCGTCGTCCAGTCAGCGAAAAAGACCAACCGGATCGTGATTGTGCACGAGGCAGTCCGCAACGGAGGTATCGGCGCTGAAATAGCCGCCCAGATTCAAGAAGAAGCCTTTGACTACCTTGACGCGCCTATTGCAAGAGTAGCGGCCCCCTTCTCCCCAGTACCTTTCAGCCCTGCTCTTGAGAACGCCTATGTGCCAAATGCAGAGAGTATTGCTGAAGGAGTTCGAGGCGTTCTATACCGAAACGCCTGACGTTGAGGACACCATGACAACGGTCGGCATAGTTGCTAGCCCATCAGCAGGGAAAGATCTCCGAAGACTAGTAGCTAACGCAGGGTCGGTTGGCGACGTAGACAAAATCTCTATTATCCGCCGCGCTGCTTCTGGAGCGATAGAGGGAGGAGCTACTCGCTTGCTCTACCTCGATGACACTCGCCATCTGGTCGAGCGGGCCATAGAAGGTCTAATGTCTCCTCCTCATTCACATGTCCATATGGAACGCATTGAAGTCCCATCATTAGGGAGCAGCCGGGATTCAGTCCGCGCTGCAGAAGCGCTCGCGAAAGAACACGTTCCGGCCGTACTTGTTTTCGGAGGTGATGGAACAAACCGCGATATAGCGAAGGGGTGGCAGGATGCGCCCATCATTCCTATTTCAGTCGGAACCAATAATGTGTTCCCCCTATCAATAGAACCCACTCTCGGCGGAGTCGCAGCGGGCCTCGTCGCCGCAGAGGAAGTAGACCTTGAGAAGGTCGCTCATCGTGCGAAAATCATCCACGTCGAATTCGAAGACCGCGAAAATGACCGGGCTTTAGTGGATGTGGTACTCACTGACGATGACTTTATTGGAGCGCGTGCAATATGGGAGATAGAAAGTCTACGGTCAGCCGTATTCGCAATATCTGAACCGGCGTCGGTTGGACTGTCTTCAATCGGAGCAGCATTGGCAAACATCCCCCGAACGAAAGACGCTGGGCTATACGTAGAGATGGGGGTAGGAAAACAATCCGTTCGAGCTCCAATAGCACCCGGAACGTATGAAACGGTTGGAATTGTCGATCATCGGGTCATAAGCCTCGATGAGCAAGTTATCGTAGAAGGACCAGGGGTCCTTGCCTTTGACGGCGAAAGAGACCATATCCTAACGGAAGGCCAAACGGCGACTCTTTCCATCCGTAAAGATGGACCCTGGGTAATCAATCCGACAAAAACAATCGAATTAGCGAACGAAAACAAGTATTTTCAAAGAGAGTCCTAGGAGCAGATGTGGCGACAAAAATTCTAATGCCCAAACTTGGTCTAACAATGACCGAAGGAACCATAACTGAATGGGTGGCTGCAGCAGGGCAGAAGGTGACTGAAGGGTCTGTCGTGATGACAATAGAGACCGACAAGGTGGAAGAAGAAGTTCCTGCAGAAGGGGACGGGATTGTCTTTCACATAGCAGAAGTCGGTGAAACCCTAGAGCCAGGAGAAATCGCTGGGTGGTTACTCGCTGAAGGTGAAGCCCCACCCGATGGTTCAAAAGTCCAAGAGTCTCCGCCGGCTCCCGTTGAAGAGTCTCCGCCGGCTCCCGTTGAAGAGTCTCCGCCGGCTCCCGTTGAAGAGTCTCCGCCGGCTGAAGAACAAAGAACTCCTGAATCACAAACAGAACCGTTCGTCGATGGCCCTGACGGGGGGCGATTGCTGTCCTCTCCAAATGCTCGGCGAGTCGCTAGTGAAAGGGGAGTTGACCTTTCTTCCGTCCAAGGAACCGGTCCGGGAGGCCGGATTACATCCGAAGACGTTTCTCAATCACCTCTAACGGACGCATCGGTTCAAGGGCGATTGCTGTCCTCTCCAAATGCTCGGCGAGTCGCTAGTGAAAGGGGAGTTGACCTTTCTTCCGTCCAAGGAACCGGTCCGGGAGGCCGGATTACATCCGAAGACGTTTTTGCCGTAGCGGCCGTAGCATCAGATGTTGCACCAGAAAAACCGGTTGATCAGCCTGATGTGAAAGAAGAAGGTCAAGCGAGGCTTGTTCCCTTTGCAGCCCGCATGGCAGCAGAACGACTTGGGGTCAACATCGATGAGGTCTCAGGGACAGGACCTGAAGGCCGTGTCAGCCGCACCGACGTATACAACTATGCACGATCAAGCGGGGCGAAAGCTTCATCTGCAACGTCGTCGCAAAGTCAAGGAGTTGAAGGTGAGCGTATCCCGATGAAGGGGATGCGGGGAATCATAGCGGAACGGATGTTCTCATCCCTTCACGAAATGGCCCAGCTTACTTTAACCATGGATGTGGATATGGATCGGGTGATAGCACTCCGAGAACAGTTGAAAGATATAGGAACTGAAGAGGTCGGAGCGGTTCCCGGTTACACCGATTTTGTCATTGCCGCAGTAGCCCAAGCTCTCCGGCAGCACCCGCAAGTAAATAGCCAAGTCGATGGGAATGACGTTGTCCTTCTCGACCAAATTAATGTCGGGATGGCGGTTGCCGTGCCAGACGGACTCGTCGTTCCAGTTGTCCATGGAACCGACTATCTAGGCCTGACGGAAATAGCACAGGAAACATCACGACTAGCTACGGCAGCCAGAGAAAAGAAACTCAGCCTCGCCGAGATGGAAGGCGGAACCTTTTCGGTAACCGCATTAGGGATGTTTGGAGTCGATGCATTTACTCCGGTAATCAACCCACCAAATTCAGGCATTCTCGGTGTCGGGAGAATCCGAGATGATGTTGCGTGGGAAGGAGATCTCCCTGTCCGAGTGAAAAGAATGACAATCAGTTTGACATGGGATCACCGGGTTTTAGATGGTGCACCCGCTGCGGAATTTGCAGCGACTATCAAGAATCTCCTTGAGCAGCCATTGCGTTTGCTTGGGTAGGTCCCTTACGTCCCACTTAATGCATCCACGATGGGGGCTACGTCGTCAATAACGGCACCGCTAAAACTAACGTAGTTTATTCCGAGTTCTTCACGCCGTTGCTGAATTTTTTCTACTAGTTCCTCCACAGGTCCGATCAAGCAATGAGGATGATTCGCGATTTCCGATACTTCTAGCCTGAATAAATTCGCGAATTCTTCTTGCACAACATCCCTGTGGTCCGTTACCACGGTGAAATACGCGGCGATCTCAATCTCTAGATCATCGAAACGTTCTCCGGCTCCTGCCCGGATCCATTCGATTTTTTGAGCCGTTCCATCGTTTGTCCCGCTTCCAACACCTTCTGGCCCAATTTTCCCAGCGCTGTTATCAAAATTGATTGAGACGATGTCTGCCTCTCGGCCCGCTATCCCGAGTATTCTGGGCGAACCTCCCCCAATCATGATTGGGGGCATCGCACCAGTAGTCGGGGCTCCAGAGAACCCCGAGGCTTGCACATGCTCTCCTGTAAGTTCGATCTGGTCGCCGCTATAGTGCTGTCGAATCAATTCAAGGGTTTCGGTCATTCTATTGATACGTATTCCCGGGCGGTCCATAGCGACCCCCATTGCGTCATACTCTGTCTCTACCCATCCAGCACCGAGACCTAATTCCAGTCGCCCTCCGCTAAACCAATCAATTGTCGCCACCTCTTTTGCAAGAACTACCGGCTGGTGGTAATCACAACAAAACACTCGGCACCCGACCCGGATTGATTCCGTGGCTTCAGCCGCTACAACAAGAGCAGGGATAGACGCCAAATTTTGAAGAGGATGATTTGCTGCACTTAGCGCAGGTCCCTCCCCAATGTAATGGTCGGCAAGATGGAAACTACTAAACCCAAGCGTCTCAGCCTTCTTAGCGAGGTCGCGCCATTCATCTGGCGAGTCCGCAGAGTACGCTTGAACACCAAATCGGAAAGGCTTTGTCATACCAGAGTCACCTCCCCGGTACTCCCATTCACTTCGATTGTTGCCCCATTGGGTATGCGTAACGTCGCGTCAGTCACCGAAGCAACACAAGGCAAACCGAGCTCCCGACTTACGACAACGGCGTGGCTTCTTTGTCCGCCGACGTTTACCACGACAGCACTCGCTGCCATGAAAAGAGGAGTCCAAGAAGGGTCAGTAAGTGGAGCTATGAGAATCTCACCGGGCTCTAGCTCTCCAGGGTCAGTAGGGTCAAGTATGATCCGTGCTGTCCCTCGAACTGTTCCGGGACTTCCAGCTACACCAACTAGAACCTCCCCACTTTCAGCGGCAGTTATCCCCGTGGAACCAAGCCGCCTATATGAGCTCAAAGGAGGGACAATACCATCTTTGATAAAGAATGGCGGTTCAAGCTCTTGAAGCTGTTCATAGTCCACGTAGCGGCTCGCCAAGGTACCGCTCATAGCTGCAGGTTCAGCAACGTAGGATTCAAGTTCATCGTCAGTAAGCATATAGATGTGCTTACTGTCACTGAAATGCCCATCGGAAACTGCCCTATTGCCCAACTCTTCAAATACCACCCGTATCTCATTTACCACCCGGATGTAATTGGTTTTGGTCCGCTCTTGGAAGACCATGATATTCCCCGCATTCAAGGCAGCTTCAAAAGTCCCACTGAGTTCCGCATTACCCAACTCACCAAGCTTCTCCCGCACCTCGGTTACTGTCGAAACGCGACTTTCCGCTATTTTTCCATGCCGTTCGGCGGGATTTTCCTCATCTGCCTGTAACCGGATACGATCAAGAAGCGCCAATGCAATAGTCGGACGGGTCTCCCATGTATCAGAGTAGATCTCGTATTCATTGGGTCCGCGGCAGCCGTATTCGAAGATGAAATCATCCCATGAAGAAAGAAAGCCGCTGGCATCTTCGCTACCGGATTCAGCAAGACGCTCCAGAAGACCATCAATCCCAGCATCAAAAACAGCAGTTAGTTCCTCCGAGCTGTTTATGGTCCGTGAAAGATCCCACAAAAAATATGAAGGAGCAGCTGAATCAACATCACCAAGGCCCGTGAGACACCGCATCGGCACCGTAGGGTCTCCAATCGCTTCACTAACAGCGCCTAACAATCCAGGGGCAATACCTGAACTTGACGCAGCAACACAGTGCGTATTGTATGTCTCAATGAGAAACGGTTGCAGAAAACGGGCTCTTTGAAGCAGTTCCACTGGCGTGAGAGAAGACAGGTCAGGCCGCTCGGCGCGAAGTGCAATCGTTTTGTCTTTTGCTTCGTCAATTTCAGGCCATTCCGTTAACGACATAACCCACCCAACGTGGGCCAAAATACCCTCAGTCAGGTCTTCATTGACGTCATCAGGGTGTTCCTCATACTGAGGGACATCTGGATGGTCACCGAAAAAAGCAAGGTCAAGGTCCTCTATTGTCACAGCAGGGTTCCGAACCCCCTGCATCCGGACATTTGACAAATTGATGTAAAAAAACCCACCAAAGAATCCACCGGTTTCCGTTCGTGCATCCGTTATCTCACCCTCACTGAAATACCCCTGCCGAATGTAACCATCACGCCAGCCAAGAAACGTTCCGTTATCCCAAACAAATGTCTGCCCAAGCGGGCTAGCAGGAGGAGCAAGGACTTCCCCAGCATTCGCCCTCGTGTAATGCGGCCAACGTTTGCTTGGTTCCAAGTCGCAAAACCATCTGTCTTCCATGATCTTCTCCATCTATCTATGTCAAACGTAAGATGAACCTAACTGTTCACACGTAATGAATGCGAATCGAATCTCAAAAAATGTAGGCAACAAATCAAAACGCATGTCCGGGAAAATCGTTTCTGCGAACTACATCACTTTCCCCAGAGTTTTGTAACCCGCGTCCGAGCATCTATTCTTAAATACTGATACTAGGAGAAAGGTATAGTTGTGCTCGAAATAGCGATGGCATTACGCCTAAAAGGTATAGCCGGAAGTGACGCCATTGTTGAAGTTACCGGACAGGATGCCGCCACAGTTGAAACCGCACTTGCAGCTATGGTTGAAGCCGGCCATGCCCAAGAAACACCAAGAGGACTACGCCTCCTTCCCGAAGGAAAAGAATGGGTAGATTCACTACTTGAGCAAGAGAGACAGCACATTGACCAGTCCTCCATGAACGAAATTTATGAAAACTTCTGTCTACATAACGACACATTCAAACAACTAGTCACAGACTGGCAAATAAAAATCATAGATGGAGAACAAGTGATGAATGACCACGAGGACGCAGATTACGACGCAGCTATCGTTACTCGCCTCGAGGCATTAGACCAAGATGTAGGTACGGTTTTTTCAGACGCTGCCGGTCTCGCGCCTCGCCTCGGCAGATACATCGAACGTTTCAGTGAGGCTCTTGAAAAACTCAAAGGTGGCGATGGGACATACCTCGCTGCACCGCTTAAAGACAGCTATCACACTGTATGGTTCGAGATGCATGAGGAACTCATTCTTCTAAGCGGGCGCAATCGTGCTGATGAGGCAGCTGCCGGTCGAGGAGCATGACCTTTAGGGCTCGTAGAGCTGATTTCATGCTCAACGCATATGAATGGTATGCGCGAAGGGCTGCAATCCACCCAAAGGGGAAAAGAGGGCGACGCTTTGCCTCTTTCGGCGAAGGTTCAATCATGTGTTTTCCTCCGGCGGCACTCTTTGGGGAACATGCCATCAGAATTGGTAAAGATACACTTATCGGCCCTTACGTCTCTCTAAGTGCAGGCATGGGTCCAAATCAAGAGCTGCTAAGTGACCGGATTGTTCAAATCGGGGATCGTGTTCTGATCGGACGTGGATCAAGCATCGTTGGGCATTTCGGAATTGTGATTGAGGACGACGTATTTTTCGGCCCAAACGTATATGTAACTGACCAGAACCACGGATTCAGCGACAAGAATCTGCCCATAGGGAAACAAACAATGGCGGAGGAGCCTGTCAGGATCGGATGGGGCTCTTGGATTGGAACAAATTCTGTGATCCTCCCTGGAGTGACGATCGGTAAGCAAGTAGCGGTGGGCGCAGGATCCATCGTTACGGCTGACCTCCCCGATAATTGCGTGGCGGTTGGCTCCCCAGCAAGAGTCATCCAGCAATTTTGACGCGGAAGTTGCTTTTCTCTACCGTAAGGAACAAGGGGGTCATCATGAGTTCACAAGCCGTTGACGCACTAAAGAAGATTCATGTGCAGGTCGAAAAAGTCATCCAAAACATGAAAGATGACGATTGGAAGCGTGAAAGCCTATGTGACGGGTGGAGAGTCCAAGAAGTATTTGCGCACATGTCGTCAAACATGAAAGAAGCCATCAATCCGACACCACTCGACAACCTCGACCAAGAACCCCTTAAAGCAGAAGAAGCGATGGAAGCCCTCGTTGCTCCTCGCCGAGATTGGACGGCGCAAGAGCTCCTCGATGAATACGCTGAATATTTTGACGCATGGATTGAATGGATGGCTTCACTTCAGGAAGAACCAACCGCATCAACCATGGTTCCGCTCGCAGATCTAGGGACCTACCCACTCCACATGATGGCAAATGCCTTTGCCTTCGATCACTATTGCCACCTGTATGTCGATATTCTCGCGCCAGAGGGTCCATTAGCCATAGAAGCTGATCCGGGAAGTGATGAGATGATTCGACCAGGCATTGAATGGATGATCGCCGGTATACCACAAATGCAGCCAGACGAACTCCCAATCGTGGTCACTCAACCGCTGGAACTTGAATTGACTGGCCCAGGTGGAGGAACGTGGACTATCCAACCAGCAGGAGAAGATGGATTAATCACTGTCCCGCCGAGAGCCAATTTAGGAGCTAGCGCCACCGTGACATCAAACGCCCATGATTTCGTCTCTTGGGGAACAAAGCGTTCAGACTGGCGATCTTCATGCGCGATCGATGGAGATGAAGCCTACGCTTCGACCGTGCTCGATTCGCTTAATATTATCTGATTAGAGCGTGAAAGACGGTGGCAAAAACTGTCCAGAGTTCGCGCTCATTCCGCCATCGACGGGAAGATGAACTCCAGTAATCTGGCTAGCTTTCTCTGAGAGTAGGAAACTATGAGCGGCAGCAACCTCACTTGAGAGACCCCATTTCTGCAGCGGCATTCGCCGCCGAAGATTCTCATGCCAATCATCATCATAAGCGCCATCGGTCATTCCGGTTTTCGTTGGCCCAGGGCATACGGCGTTAATTCGTATACCACGTCCAGCAAGGTCCATTGAAGCTGCTCTGACCAGATTGATCACCGCAGCTTTCGATGTGTTATAAACCCACATACCGGGATCTCCCCGCATTCCAGAAGTAGAAGCCGTAACCGTGATCGCAGACCCAGGGCGCATCACTTTTGCTGCACTCCGGATACCAAGTATGACTGCTCGAACATTTACCTCCTGAACCCGGTCAAACAATTCCATTGATTCACCGAAGAGGTCATCCCGTCCGGCAATACCGGCATTGAGCACCGCTCCATCAAGTCTCCCAAACTGGTCCAAAGCTAAATCGACCGCCGCACGGTTGTGATCAGGGTCAGTAACATCACCAGTAACAACGGCGATCCGTTCGTTTTTTTCAGCCCAACTGAAATCAGCGGTAGGAAGATCCGACCCGACAGCAAACCCGCCTTCAATCAGGACCTCCTCCACGGTTGCTTTTCCAATACCTGATGCGGCACCGGTTACCCACACCACACGGTCTTTATGTAAGTCACTCATAGCTCTAAGTTAACCTCTAAACGTGATCGCGTTGCTAGTCGCTGACAAAAGATGTTTTGCCCGATCAAGAAACCCAGGAAAAGCGTCGCGGAGAGCTTTTGAACGGACTTCCACTGAAAACGGCACTGAAATATCGAACAAGAACTCAAATTCCTTCACAGGCATATCACCCTCCCCAGGGATCGCACGGTCATCTACCGCATCACGGATAAGCTCTTTTGTTGACCAACCGCGCGGCTCCTCCGAAGCATCACACCACTGTGCATAAGGAAATAAGGCTGCATCAGCCGCACGGATCTCCTCATAGCTCGTACCCGATCGGAAAACATGGATAAGATCAACGAGAATTCCGACATTTTTCTGATCGACGAGCTCAACGACCTGCAACGCATCAGCGAGTGACCGTATTGAAGTGAATCGCATAAATTCTATACACACCCGAATATTCGATGGAAGAGCAAGAACACACAATTCATTAAGGCGCTTAGCGGTCTCTTGGACAGAATCGAAGCTAGATACTGTCAGAATATTTTTCGCCCCTATAGAAGACGCAGCATCAATAAGGCGTTCTCCACAATCACCCTTTGGCCCCATACGAACGACTTCCATGTCAACCACGGTCAAACCCGTATCATCGACACGTTTCCCAACTTCTTTCGTCGTCGTTTCAGTCCAAGTCAACGGATCAAACCAGACTCCGGTGCCCTTCCAGCCTGCCTGCGCCGCTATTTCGACAAAGGTACATGGATCATCCTCGAGTTCTGGAGAAACTCCGGCAGCAATAGAAATCAAACGTTGATTACCCATGGATCTAATTTAAGCACCTCTAGACGCAGAGAAATAATTTGGTTGGGTACTTTGCGTTCTTCCTAGTGTTTGAGGGAGAATAAGGTACATTTCTCAAAGAGATTTTAGAAGGGGAACATATGGAACTTGAAGGACAGGTTGCGCTGGTAACTGGCGGCACCAGAGGTATCGGCCGAGGAATAGCTGAAGCTTTCGTCGCCGAAGGAGCGAACGTCGTCATTAATGGACGCAGCGCAGAAAAAGGAGCTCAAGCAATTGAGGAAATGAATGCAGGAGACCAAGTACATTTCATTGCAGGTGATGTGACAAGCCGAGAAGTGTGCGAGGGGCTGGTTGACCAGACAGTAGAGCATTACGGGAAGATCGACATTGTCGTCCCTAATGCCGGCGGCGGTACAGCCGAGGGTGAAGAACCATCACCACTGGTGGACATGACTGACGCCAATTGGAACTTCGTCTTAGATTGGAACCTCAATCATCCCATGTGGTTGATGCGAAGAGCATTGAAGTACATGATCCCACAGGGTTCAGGGCGGATCATGTCCGTCTCGTCCATGTACGGAAAGGTCGTTATCCCCGCGCAAGCTCCATACTGTACGACAAAACACGCCCTTAATGGTCTAACCAAAGTGGTAGCACAGGAGGTCGGCACATTAGGGATAACAGTCAACGCGTTATGCCCCGGCGGCATTTTGACTGATGTCATGAAGGAGTCAGGGCCAATGGCAGCCGAACAACTGGGAATGGAATTTGAAGAATTTCTAGTATGGATGCAGCAACCATCAGCAATTAAACGAATGAATACAGTTGAAGATTGCGCACTGGTAGCGGTACTTCTCGCCTCAGAGGCGGGTGCCGGTATCACAGGATCACTTATTAGCATCGACGGCGGACAAGCCCCCTACTAGACGAGGAGACAAACAATGGGAAAACTTGAAGGAAAAGTAGCGGCCATAACGGCAAGTACTCGAAGTATCGGTCGTGCAATAGCGGAAGCATATCTGGCGGAAGGGGCGAAAGTAGTCGTTAGCGGCCGGTCAGAAGAGAAGGGAGCAACAGCGTTAGAAGAAATGGACGCGGGAGACAACGCGACCTACATTGCTTGTGACGCATCAAAGCAGTCCGATGTTGAGGGGCTGATTGAAGGTACCGTAAACCATTTCGGGAAAATTGACATTGCTGTACTGAACGCTGGAGGTATTCTCGATGCGGCTCCCGTAGCGGAAATGTCAGACGAGAGCTGGAATTACACCCTCAATTTAAACCTTAATCACACATTCTGGGGCATGAGAAAAGCCCTGCAGTATATGCTCCCGCAAGAAGACGGCAGAATCATTGCCATTTCTTCCGTAGAAGGGAAAATGAAAGTAGAAACATGCAGCCATTACACGGCAACGAAACACGCCATCAATGGCCTCGTAAAGACAGCCGCACATGAAGTAGGCGCTGCCGGTGTCACCGTCAACGCTATTCTTCCTGGCTTTGTCCGTACCGATTTGTTCTATGAATCAGCCCCGCAAACGGTAGAGGCTATGGGGATGAACGACATTGAAGAACTTGCTGAATACTACGCCGCAGGATCTGCAACTAAACAACCCAATACCGTGGAACAAGTAGCGGCAGTTGCTGTCATGCTCGCAAGAGATGAAGCAAGTAACTTTACAGCTTGCCTCTTCCCATGTGACGGCGGGACTATGCCATACTAGATAGCTACTATGGCAAGCGAGCTAGTTGAAGAATTTCACACCCTAATACCTGGGATTAGCGACGACCCATATTCAACTTTCAAAAAACTCCGCGATCATCCGGTTTTCTATAGTGACTTAATCGACGGTTGGGTTGTTAGCCGATGGAGTGATGTATCCAGAGTTCTTCAGGACACCGAATACTTCACTCCCATGGAAGCTGGATCTGGAAGCTCTGGAATTTATGGTCGAACTATTCTCCATATGTCCGGAGAAGAGCATAGAAAAAAATCAGCCATCCTTGCTCGGCGCCTACGGAGCCCTAAGAGGCTCGGTGGTGACATTGGAGAAATGATCCGCGACATCGTGGAGGTATCCGGAAACGGGCTTCCGAGAAACCCTGAGCCAGCCGATGTCAAGGGATTATTTACCTCGATTATTCCTCTGGAAGTCATCGGAGAACTTATGACAATGCGAGAAGCAACAGCATTTCCAGATTGGTATCACCAAATCGTTGCTGCAAGTGTTTCCAACGTAACCGGAGATCCAGCTATTCACCAGCGTGGCGTTGAGGCGCGAGAAGACCTCTTCGCATGGCTCGAACCAGAAATAACTCAGAAAAAAGAATGCCCGACAGAGGATCTTTTCTCTGACCTATGCACTATTGAATATGAGCATGAAAGATTATCGAATAGTGAAATCAAATCGTTTTGTGCTTTCCTTCTTTCTGCCGGCATAGAAACAACGGATCGAGCGCTGGTTAATTTGTACCGAGAGCTCATTTTATGGCCAGAACAATGGAACAAACTGCAGGAAAACCATGGCCTCATTCCTTCGGCGGTTGCTGAAATTCTTCGGTTCCGCCCCCCAGTGCAAGGAGCAGTAAGAAAAACACGTCAGCAGGCTGAACTAGGAGAAGCGCAGATTCCTGAAGGGGCAAAAATAATGTGCCTTCTTGGAGCTGCCAATCACGACCAAAATGTGTTTGAGGACCCAGACCAGTTTATCGTCGACCGGTTTACGGAAACCCAACGGGCACAATTTACTCCTGCCGGAGATAATAGGGCATTCGGTGGTGGATCCCATTACTGTACTGGGTCACTGGTAGCAAAACTAGAAATGGAAGAGTCACTCCGCTACGTTCTGACACATTTTTCAGAGATTGAATTCTCCGGTCCTACTCCCAAAGAGGTCGGCTTCTACCTCAGGTCATCGGAATCACTCAACCTCATCCTCCACCCCAAAGGTGACAATGTTTAAACTCGGCCCACCTGTCCAGATAGCCTACGCAGTTAACGATGCCCGACAGGCGGCAAACCAATGGGCGGAAGATTTTGGAGCGGGGCCATTTTTTCTGGCTGAACACATTCCTGTCACTAACGTTGTTCACCGTGGAAACCCTGCAGTCTTCGACCACACGTCAGCCTATGGGCAGTGGGGAGAGATAATGGTCGAACTCGTCCAAGACCATGGTGACGGCCCATCAGCTATCCGCGACCTCTACGCTCCTGGAGAAACAGGATTACACCATGTTGCATATTTCGTCGACGACCTTGATACGGCAACTATAGAATTAGAAAAACGTGGATTTCCATTGGCTATGTCGGCAGAAGCTCGAGGAGATACACGCTTTCATTTTGTTGACGCAGTTTCACAGATGGGCCATTTCCTTGAACTCTATGAACCCAGCTCAGGACTGCAGTCCTTTTATCAAAAGGTACGTGCTGCATCCGAAGGATGGGACGGCTCAGATCCGATCCGTGCCCGATAAACTAGCTGCTGCCGGCTGCTGATTTGCCACCAAATCGTGAGCGATCGGCGTTAACCGGATCACTGATTTTTTCCACGTCTGCTTTCCAACCCCATGCGCTAATAATCGCGAGTTCCTTGAAGCGCCATCGTCCATCTTCCTCAAGTTGAAGGTGTCCTTCATATCTACCACCTTGAACTCCAACTGGTCGTGTGGTAGTAAAATACGCACTTAACATGGCCGTGGATGCTGTCTCATCAACCACGATCGAAATGTTGGATGTTGTATGGCCGCCAGCAATGATTGATCTTTTAGATCGGTAGCGTTCATACAGAGGAGCGATTTCTTCTCTGCCTTCGAAATGCATGTCTTTTCCATCAGGCGGGAAATTTAGCACGTCAAGAACTGCATCTTCAGAGAAGGTATCGAGAATATCTTCCTCGTAGCCGGTATCAGCCCCATACAAGTACTGGTTAAAGGTATGGATGATTTCTTCGCGGGCACGAAGGCGTTGAACTTCTCTCTCCAACGCTTGTATCCGACTTTCTAAATCGTCGCTCATTAGAGTGTCTCCATTTCCCATCCGTCTGGCGGTTCCGTAATGTTGCGTGTGGGCTTCACTAGGCGGGGGTGATGTTCTCTCCCTCGTAACTGGGATTCAAGCAGCGTCCCATCGTACGTGATCCATTCTTGGGGGTCGAGTTCGATAATGACCCTTCCGGGAGTGTCTAGACGTCGGCTGAATTCCGCATTTGCTTCAGCATCCCCTGCGCGCAGACGGGCCGCCAGCAACGGATAGAACCATTCTTTGATTCCAGTGTTACTTTCATGGACCGTAGCAAGTGTTTTTGCGGTTGTTGTTATATCCCCTCCGAGCCATGTTCCTTCGCTAGAAATAACTATTGAACTCTGCGGTCGAGCTTTAAGCGCTGGGACACGCTTTCGTTGCCCCATGCAGGTAACCCAGAACTTCTCTTCATGCCACACAAAGCGATGTAGGACACCGACAGGCCAGCCATGACGATTTGTCCAGTTCACACAGCATTCTGTTTGGGCCGTATATAGACGTTCACGCTTTTCATCGCTTACTGATACATCGCTGACGTCGGTATAGTCAACTTTTTTCCCCATGTCAGGATCCTTTCTAAAGAACGGGCCCGCTGGTTGGTAAAAGCACCACGTAGGTCTTCGCGACTCTGTCATACACGGTCTGGCGATTCACGTCGCTAAAAAGCCAGTAGACACACATGACGAAGATGGCTATTGATGCTATCGCCCCAATAAATGGTATGACGCCGATCAGTCCAGGCGCCCAGCGCAGCGCAGCTATCGATCCTCTCGGAGGTGTTTGACCAGTTTCAACCTCGACAATTCGGAACCCAAGCAGAAGTTTTCCTGGCGTCGCACCGCGTGTAGTCACAAATCCCACTTCGTAAAACACTGCAACGATAAGCGTAAGAAGAGTCAGTAGATATGTGTTGCCCGCATCGGTTCCGAAAATCAGAACAAGTAAATATGAGAAAGCCACCATAATGGCTATATCGATGAGCTTTGCTCCGACTCTTCGCCAAGGCTCGAGGCCTACGATTCCAGGATTCCATTCTGATCCATTCCAGTAACGTTGAGTACCTTCGGGGTCACCCTCGGCCCAATACCATCCAGCTACTTGTGATGTCATGATCCTCCTTGCTGCTTTCCGTTCCCCTAGTCTGGCATGAAAGGATAGTGAGCGGGTATTTAAAGAATGTATTGTTCTTGCTATCGGGGATTCTAATTAGCGGTCCACGAATGGCAATACGGGAGGTCCACCATCGACACGCCTTTTCGCTTGTTCTAAGGCCTGTTCGCCATAGTGGGCATGTGGCAGAATCCAAAAAGTTTCCTTTTGAATGGATTCAACAACGATATCTGCGACTTCAGCGGGCGAAAGTTCCTCTTTATTCCCTTTTCCTGCCGTAGCCATCTCAGAGGGCTTCGCAACTCCTTGCCTGTTTCGCTCGGACCAATGAATATTCGTATCGACCATCCCAGGGCAAAGGACGGAAACGCTTACTGCGGTTCCTTCTAGTTCATGGTGAAGGGTTTCGCTCAGAGCTACAACCCCACGTTTGGCTACGTTGTATGATCCAATCATCGGGAAAGCAAGCAAACCGGCAGTTGAAGCAGTATTCATTACGTGCCCAGTTTTGCCACTCTCGAGCATACGAGGGACAAATGAATGCACCCCGTAGATTACCCCCATAAGATCAACGCCTAACACCCAATCCCAGTCATCAAGATTGCCCCAAGACTTGTGTCGGGTCACCACACCAGCGTTATTCGCCAAGAAGTTAACAGTACCGAACTCTTTGAAGATCTCTTCTGCGAGCCCTTCGACCTGATCCCTGTCGGAGACGTCGCAGATACGACCATGCGCTGCAGATCCCTTCGCAGTGAGTTCATCAACTGCCGACTCTAAAGCATTCTTTTCAACATCGACAAGGATGATGGTCATCCCTTCTTCAGCGAGCCTATGGGCAAGGCCGAAACCGATACCGCTTGCTCCACCGGTGATGACAGCAGTCCCACCTGAAAAATCTCTCATCAGGTTTCCTTTTGGGTGCCAACTCGGAGTTCATTAAAAGGTACGCCCTTGTCGACACTTGGTTCTCGTGGAAGACCAAGAACACGATCTCCAATAATGTTTTTCTGTATTTCATCCGTCCCGCCAGCTATGCCAGCCTGGAAACTTCCAAGAATAAGACGCCCCCACCACTGACCACGGTCGCCTTCCATCCATGCGTCCGTTTCCATCCCAACAAGTTCATTCGCAAGGGACCTGACTTCACGGAGGATCTTCGAGCCATGGAGTTTCCCTAAAGAGCCCCCCGGTCCCGGCGTTTTCCCGGCTTTAAGTTCCGCACGGGTCCGCATGGAAACAAGGCTCTTCGCAGTTTCCTCGCAATGGATTCTCATAAGTTTCTGCCGTAAGACAGGTTCATGAATCCGTCCGTTCTTTTGTGCATGTTCAATTAGCCTTTTCGAGTGCGGTGTCGTTATCCCTCCCGTAGAACCAGTCCCGATAGCGACACGTTCATACATCAGCATCGCAGTCGCGAGCCGCCACCCTTCGTGAAGCGGGCCGAGCAAATTGTCTTTCGGGATACGAAGATCAGTGAAAAAAACTTCATTGAAGTGCATACCGCCATCAATTTGGTGAATCGGCCGGATCTCAACCGCGGGATCCCGCATATCAACGATAAACATAGAGATGCCGGCATGCTTTGGGACATCCGGGTCTGTCCGCGCAATCACAATCCCCAAATCACATACATGGGCCAGTGTCGTCCACACTTTTTGTCCGTTTATGATCCATTCGTCTCCATCTAGGTCAGCACGTGTCTGGAGGCTTGCCACATCTGAACCAGCTCCGGGTTCAGAGAACATTTGACACCAAACTGTACGTCCGGCGATATTATCGGCGACGTAGGTTTGCTTCTGCTCTTCGGTTCCGTATTCATTGAGCATCGGTAGGCACATTCCATGGCTAATCGTTAGTTGAGAGTTCATATCTGGGTATTTGCTGTACTCTTCGCGCCAGATTGCTTCATGTGCTTTGGTCAAACCGGCACCACCGTACTCTTTGGGGTAGGTCAGTCCTGCTAAACCAGCATCCGCTAACAAACCTTGGAATGCTTTGCTTTGCGCTATCGATGCGTGGCTTCGAGGGTCAGGTTCTGAGAGACTGATCCCTGTGGCGTGTTCATCGAGAAATGAACGACACGCCGATCGGAAATCAGACAGATCTTGATCTGTGGGTCCTTCTTCACTCATCTATTTACCTCGTAATTTCGGTGTTCACCATATTCATCAATGACGCTAACACGCGATTAAGATAAAACAGTAATCCAAAATATGGGACCAGTCCGGCTTTGTTCCGCCCTCTCTGGACCAGAGCCGTATACGCTGAAAGTCGCCTACAAAGCAGGAGCAATGGCAGAAGAACATATTCCGGAACAGACTAAGAAAAGGCGCACATTCGCGATCATCAGTCATCCCGACGCGGGAAAAACGACGTTAACTGAGAAGTTCCTTTTGTACTCGGGGCAGGTTGCAGAAGCAGGTACAGTGAAATCAAGAAAGAGTAGCCGTGCAGCCCGTTCTGACTGGATGGCCATGGAGCAGGACCGTGGGATCTCCATAGCCTCCACGGTTCTTCAATTCTCGTACCGAGAACACGTTATTAACCTCCTCGACACCCCGGGCCACAGGGACTTCTCTGAAGATACATACCGCGTTCTCGCGGCCGTCGATGCTGCGGTGATGGTCCTGGACGCTGCGAAAGGAATCGAGGCTCAAACCTTAAAACTCTTCGAAGTTTGCAAAGCGAGGAATATGCCGATCTTAACGTTTATCAATAAATGGGATCGTCCAAGCCTCGATCCGCTCGCGTTGATGGATCAAATTGAACAATCGATCGGAGTCCAGACCACCCCGATTACATGGCCGGTAGGTCCCGGAGGCGATTTTCGGGGCGTCATCGACCGGATGTCCGATCAATTTATTCGTTTTTCCCGAACCAGCCACGGAGCCACAATGGCTCCCGAAGAGATTGTCTCTCCTCAGCATGCGGAAGTAGAAGAAGGTGAAATGTGGACGCAGGCCCAAGAGGAAGTAGCCCTCTTTGATGAAATTGAAGCAACGCATACCGATGAAGGTTTTCTCTCAGGGAGGACGAGTCCACTTTTTGTCGGTTCGGCATTAACGAACTTTGGTGTACGCCACTTGCTCGACGCGGTGATAGACCTCGCACCAAACCCCGGACCCCGAGAAACACAAGACGGAGAACTGCGCGAAGTCACCGAACCTTTTTCTGCCTTTGTCTTCAAAGTGCAAGCAAACATGGATCCATCTCACCGCGATCGAGTGGCGTTTATGCGAGTCAATTCGGGATACTTCGAGCGCGGAATGCAAGTAACCCATGAACGACTCAACAAGGCCTTCAGTACAAAATTCGCGACATCCATGTTTGGATCTGATCGGGGAACCGCTGATGACGGATACCCCGGTGATGTCCTCGGACTTGTCAACGCCAATGACCTGCGAATCGGCGACACCCTCTACGCAGGAGATCCGGTAGCGTTCCCTCCCATCCCAAGGTTTGAGCCCGAGCTTTTCTGGAATGCCCGCCCAGTAGATATTTCAAAAACGAAACAATTTCGGAAAGGTCTGAGCCAACTCGATGAGGAAGGAGTTGTACAGGTCTTGCGAGACCCAGATGCTCCTACTGCGACGCCAGTACTGGGAGCTGTTGGACAAATGCAGTTTGAAGTGTTCGCCCATAGGCTCGAGCACGAATTCGGCGCTTCAGTGGAAATGTCCCCGACCGCATGGGTGGTGGCAAGAAGAACCGACCCAGAAACAGCACAACTGATTCTCGGCCTCCGCGGTACTCGCATCCTCGGATCGCTAGACGGGACGCTGTTCGTACTCTTCGATTCCACAGGGCGGCTTGCAAGAACCATCGATGAAAACCCAGACTGGACATTGGAACGAGTCGTAGAGACGGTCGGATAAACACCACGAGAAAATTCCGCCCGCCACCGCATACAGGGTTTAGCCATTTACCCTAGAGTCATGGACCAGAAAGCACCTGAGATAATTTTCACGCTTCTAATCGCGTCGGGCATCCTTTCAACACTTGCTGTTTTGAAATTCTCCCGAGCCCAATTCCGGAGAGAATTCAGATCAACAGCGATGCTCCTTGCCTCTATGGTCGCTGTGGGGGCAACGTTGGGCAGCCTGTATTTCTCAGAAATACGGGAATTCCTCCCGTGTGAATGGTGCTGGTACCAGCGAATCGCCATGTACCCTCTTGCCGTAATACTTCCCATAGCCACTTTTCGCCGAGACCGGAAGATCATCCCCTACGCTCTAGCTCTCACGACAGCAGGAGCTGGCCTTTCGATTTACCATTATCAACTTCAAGCCTTTCCCAGCCAAGGCACCTCATGTGCACTTAATGCTTCCTGCACTTACCGGTGGATCGAGGTCTTCGGATTCGTCAGCATCCCCATGCTCGCGCTCGGAAGCTTCGTGCTCATCGGTATCCTGTTGCTAGCAACTCCACGACCATGGAAAGGATAACGGCGTGGTATCCATAAACCCTCCAGCACCCGAACCCGCGGAACCACCCGAATCGGGAAAACAACAAAAGGTAATCTTCGCGGTCCTCTCGTTACTGATCGGCGGCGCAGTTCTCCTCGGTGTACTTCTAGCCGGAGGGAAAAACAGCAAAGAACAAACCATCCCTCCTCAGCCACAGGAGTCGGCCCCTTCTTCAACTCCGGTACCAGTCGAAGAAGAAGAGGAAGGGCAAGAACCTGCAAATACGCCAACCGCAACAGAACAGCAAACACGGTTTGAGACCGGAACCGTCGAAATCATCGGCGAAGCATTACCGCCGGATGAAAGCGTTGGACATGTTGCCCCAGGATTTAAAGCCCAACCAAATACCAGCGCAGAAATGATCGAAATCCAACCAGACGACGGGATCGTGCGCCTAATTGGTTTCTTCGCTCACTGGTGCCCCCACTGCCAACGAGAAGTACCGAGAGTAGCCCAGTGGTTAAATGAAAATGACCTACCCAATGGGGTTGAAGTCGTAGCGATCTCAACGTCGGTACGCGAAGGAACACCAAACTACCCTCCATCCGAATGGTTCGAAGCAGAAAAATGGCCGACCCAAGTCCTCGTTGATAGTCCCGAAAAATCAGTAGCAGAAGCATATGGACTAACCGGATTTCCCTTCTGGGTTCTCGTAGATGGCGAAGGCGTTGTCGTCCATCGCAGTAGCGGGGAACTATCAGAAGAACAGTTTGGATACCTCGTCTATCTAGCAGGGACGCTCGCACCTCAATTGGCGTGACACCGTCACGTTGTACCTAGGGTATTTGCTTAATCGTTAGCCCAGCAGCGACAACCGCAATTTGATTCAGCCGTGCACTCGCAGGTCGACCCGCACGTACACGCATCACTATTATCTGTAAGTTCCATACCCTTATCCTAATCCGAAGACAGACAAAAGGAAAGGGTTGTGGTCATGCATTTTCTGCGATTAGGTCGCCTAAGAAGGACAACTGCTCTTCACTATTTCCAAGCGTAAGTTCCAATTGCCGAGCCATAAGGAAAAATCTGTGCAGCGGGTAGTCCCGATCAACACCGACCCCACCATGAAGGTGCGTGGCTGCGTGAACGACGCGAAAGCCTGCCTCAGCCGCCCACCACCTCGCTATCGCCACTTTCTCCTTCGCCGGCCTGTTAGCAGCAATCCGCCAAGCAGCCTGCCGAGAAGTAAGACGAACCGCCTCTGTATCAATGTATGCATCACCTGCACGTTGACTTACCGCTTGGAAGGTAGCAATGGGCCGGTCAAACTGATGACGGATCTTCGTGTATTCAGCTGCCAGATCGAGCGAAGCCTTACACGCACCGGAAAGTATCGAACAGATCCCCGAATCAACTCTTAAGCGGATCCAACTGACGACCTCAGCTGTCGAAGCAGAACCCAAACGGTCACCCGAGGCACCATCGAAGACAATCGCAGCCTGCGAGTGGCCTGTCGTTGTTTCCCGAACAGTTCGAATCACGCCGTCCGCAGAAGAGTCCACTAGGTACACGCCATCAACAGTAGGAACCAGAATGATCTCTGCTTCTAACCCGTACGGAACAAAATCAACCTTTCCCGATAGCTTCCCCGCGTTTACCAGCACTTCATCCCCTTCCACCAGCCCGGCAGTTACGACAAGCTCCCCAGATGACAAGCGCGGCAACAGTTCACTGCGCTGCGCATCTGATCCGAACTCTTGGATAGGTAAAGCTCCCATCACAATGGTTTCAAGCACGGGGACTTGCGCTGCAAACTCTCCGACTAGTTCAAGGACAGCAGTGATACTAAGAAAACCTAACCCAGCCCCACCAAAGTCTTCCGATACAGCCGCTCCAACAATTCCTGACTCCGCTAAAGTCTCCCACAAGTCACGATCAAAAAAAAGATTGTTTTGTGCTAGCTCTCGAAGGTGTTCATGGGTGACTTTATCCTCAAAAATCTGCCTAGTTAAATCACTGATCGCTTGCTCTTCTTCAGAAAAATCAAAGTCCATACATCTGCCCTACCGGTCGGCACGGGGAAAACCCATGCCAAACATCGTGATCAGATCCCGCTGCATCTCATTCGTGCCACCACCGAACGTGAGAATCACCAGACCCCTGTACAACGACTCCAAACGACCTTCTTTCTCAAAGTCATCTGAAACCAAATACGCCATCTCGTTATAAATCTGCATCAATTTCCGGAACGCTCTTGTATAGAACTCCGTTCCGTACACTTTCACTGATGAAGAGTCCGCCACGTCAAGATGCTTCGTGGCAACACTCCAGGCCACCTTCCAATTCAACAATTTGAGGAATTCAAGTTCAGCGGTAACTTCGGCAAGATTGCGGCGAACCCAAGGTATGTCAATCACCCTCGTCCCATCGTGACGGCAGTTATTCTTTGCCCACTCTAGAGCTTCTTCAATGCAGCGTTCAATCATCGCAGAGGAACATAATGTGACACGTTCACGGTTCAGCTGACTGGTGATGAGCCGCCAACCCTGATTCTCCTCACCGATAATGCTTGACGCGGGGACTCGAACGTCATCGAAGAACGTGTGGTTGATGTTGTGTGTCGAAAGCAGGGAAAGGGGTTCAATCGTAATACCGGGCGTGTCAATGGGAATAGCGAACAGGGAGATCCCCTTATGTTTGGGTACGTCAGGGTCTGTGCGGGCTGCGAGCCAAATGTAATCACAGCCCAGAGCGAGGCTCGTCCAGGTCTTCTGCCCATTAATAACGTATTCATCCCCGTCGCGGACCGCTCTTGTTGTTAAGGACGCAAGATCTGTTCCGGCGTCCGGCTCACTGTACCCAATGCAGAAATGCAGCTTTCCCGCTGCAATCTGCGGGAGGAAGAACTGCTTCTGTTCGTCAGTTCCGTATTCCATGATGGTAGGTCCAACGGTATTAATCGTGAGCATGGGCGCAGGTGAGCCGACACGCATGGTTTCGTCGTAGAAAATGAATTGTTCTATGGCGCTTTTCCCTTGGCCACCGTATTCTTCTGGCCATCCCATGGCGATCCAGCCGTCCTCGCCGAGCTGTTCGACCAGTTTCCTACGAACTGGTCCCGTGCCTTCCTCTTGTTTTTGTAATTCGTGAATTTCTGGGGTGATCAGATTGGCGTAGTATTCGCGTAACTCCTCTCGCAGCGCTTTCTGTTCGTCAGTGAAATCAATAAACACCCAAAACTCCTTGCCTCACCTCAATTGTTGCGCAATAGCAGGATAAACGCCATTTTAAGATTCACGAGCGGGAGAAGAAAGACAGCGAAGTTAGGCCTCACCCGCTAGGTCTTCAATTCGAGTTAGAAACCCAGGAGCATCTCCGCTGAAGGAATGGATCTCTTCTGCAGTCATAATCTTTTTCCATTCTCCTGCGCTCTCGGCGATTACGGCAGGTAAGTCTCCTGCAGCTTCGCTTTGATCACCTGTAAGCTCGTTTCGGTGCAATAATTCGATTCTGAGATTGCTAGACGAACATGCGTGTTTCCACGACGCCTTCCCGAATGGGTTCCAACCATGCGTTAAGTCACAGAGCCCACAGTTGCTCTTCCCAATGAGCTTGTTGATAGCGAATTGCAATTCACCAAGAATGGAGCCGTCCGCATTGTAAACGGCGATAATGCGCGTCATGGCCGCACAACTTCAGGAAGGGGGACTCTACTCCTGCCGAGCAGAAAAGCCGCAGAGCCTAGCACTGCGACAACACACGCGACAATCATGAAAGTTTCCTCCGGACCAGGGCCGGCGTATAAGGGTGCGGCGATGAGGGCTGCAAGTCCGGCGCCGAAGGTTTGGGCCGCACCAACCATGCCTTGACCAGTCGCGCGTTCGCTCTCATATGTTGCCTTGACCATGGCTGCTTGACATGCCGGAGAACCAACTCCTTGCCCTACCGCTTCAACCATGGCCAAGCCCATCAGTAGCCACGGGGAGGTCAGAAATCCGTAAAAAAAAGTCATCGGAATAATCACCGAGATCCCAAAACCGGCGGCCCGCCACGGCCCTATACGGTCGATAAGTTTCCCCGCAGTGCTTGCCGTGAAGGCGAAAGGGATCCCGTACATTGTCAGACTGATGCCCACAAAAAGGGTACTGGCGCCCAAGTCTTCCATGAATCGAGCCCAGATAGCCTCATACATTCCCGCTGGGAAAAACATGGCGGCACCAAGCAGTATCGCCCCTACAGCCTCTCTCCTGCTCAAGATCGCCCTTGCGGCAACAAGTCGAGAACCTCGGGGGAGCGCCCTCTCGACCGAAAGCTGAATTTTGGTTAAACCGGGCAACATGCAGATAAGCACAATAGAAAGGAAGATAAAGGGCGCATCGAGGCCCCAAATCTCGTTTAAAGCTGCGCCAATAACCGGCCCTGTCACAAATCCTGAGGTCTCTATAGCGGCCAACCTCCCCAAACGCTCCCCAGCCCGACTGGGATCAATGTTCGCGACCACGGCGCGCGCTGCGGGTGCGAACGCCCCGAACCCTAGTCCGGTCAGGGCCCGAGCGGCGATCAACTCCAAGACTGATGAAGCCACGGCAAACCATATGGTTCCCAAAGCAGCGGCGATCACCGCACAAATCAGCAGAGATTTTGTTTTTCCGCGATCAGCAAGTGGCGCCAACCAAAGCTGACCAATAAATCCCGCAAAGAACGAAGCCCCAGCAATCAAACCTAAAGCGTTATTCGCAAACCCCAAGTCGTCCTGGAGCGAAGCGATGAGACCAAAAATAACGCCAATGGATGCCGTCAGAGAAAACATTGCGAGGTAGAGACTTCTTGGAACACGCATTCACATAGTGTGCCCACTCTGCATCAAAACACTACGGATAGTTGAAGAATTCTGTCGAAAGGAATCTAGTTACGCCGTATCGGAGGACTAATCGAAGATGCAGCACCGGCCCGATAAAGTTTTGCCGGACGGCCACCAGTAGCAGATGATTCTGCTTTCTGTCCGGTATCTTCAAGAAAGCCATCTGCAGCTAAAACCTTTTTCTGAAAATTTCCCGGATCCAATCTCGTACCCCAAATTGTTTCGTAGACGGCCCGAAGCTCCGAAATAGTAAAAGCCGGAGAACAGAACTTTGTCGCAAGCGTTGTATATTCCAACTTTGCTCTGGCCCGAGCAATGGCATCTTTAACAATCAGGCTATGGTCAAAAGCCAACTGCCCAATTGACTCTTCCTCCACTTCGACCACAGGCAGAAAAGAAGCGAGAGATGCATCACTTCCACCTGAAGGATCAGAAAGTTCTGGCCCAATCCCCACGTACGCGATAGAGATCGCCCGTTCCTCCCTAGGATCACGATCAGGGTCTCCGTATGTACCCAGCTGCTCAAGATGCCCAAATCCTGCTATTAAACCCGTCTCCTCCTTTAGCTCCCGAAGCGCCGCTTCCTCCGGTGTTTCTCCACGCGGGCCGATATCCATTCGGATAAGCCCACCCGGAAGCGCCCAAAAATCCAAGAAAGGAGGAATCCCCCGTTTAATCATAAGAACCTGGAATGTGCCTTCCCGAATAGTGAACAGCGCTATATCGACAGCAACGAAAATTTTGTGCTGTTTCATGCCCGTTTCTCCCTGATTTGAGGGGGCAGTGGAGTTATTTTGGTCGATTGCCACTTGACTAGTGTAGCAGTAAATGTTGTGAATACAAGAACCTTATGATATAGTAATTATTACAATAACAATATACTGTAGATTCAACGGATTCTGTGTTGTTTGAGTGCTGTCCAGAATGTCACACCCCTTGTTTACTATGGATATTGACACCACAAATATTGACGAAAGGATACTAAGTCATGAGTAATTCACACAAAAATACAAGAATCAGCAAACTTGAAGCCCAAACCAAGAGAAATATCCGCAAGAATAGGGAACTTCTTGAATCTGTGCAGAAATTGGAGGCCCAACTTGCAGCGCTGACACCTTCTACTGCCCCTGAACCAGGAATTGAACGGCCGGTGCGATTACATATGCTTCTGGACCGCTCGGGATCCATGACAGGTTTCGCCGAAGATGTCATTGGCGGGTTCAATGCATTCGTAGAAAAGCAACGTACTATTGAAGGTGAGTGCTATCTTAACCTTGTCCAATTCGATAGCGATAACCCTTTCCAAGTCATTTATGACAATGCCGCACTTGATCAAGTAAACCAGCTGACTTCGCAGGTGTACTATCCGCGTGGTCTAACGCCGCTATACGATGCGCTCGGGACACTCATCACCAGAGCGGAGCAGTTACAAAATCAAAATCCGGCTGACAATGTCGTGTGGGTATTCACAGATGGTCTTGAAAATGCCAGTACCGAATACAGTGCGGCAAATGTGAAGGCACTCGTCCAACAGAAAGAAAAAGAGGGATGGACTTTCACCTTCATGGGCTGCGACATTGACTCTTATGGGGCAAGCGCTGAGATCGGGTTCCGGCCAGAGAATACCAGCAATTTCAAAAAGGATCAGGATGGCTACGGGATGGCCTGGTCAGAAATTGATCGTGGTCTAAGTTCCTATCGCGAGAAGAGTAGTTACGACCGTCACGCAATGTCTGAAGACTTTTGGGAAGGTCAGAAAAATGCTGAGGAGGACTTACATACTCGGAGTTGAGCCGAATCGGCAAAGCACGGTGCTCCGGTGGAAACTAAACATGTCCCCTCATCACGTTTCCATCGGAGCACAAATCCATTGTCGAGTATCGAAAGGTCCCCAACCGGCGCCAATGTCTGTACCGAAAGCCAGAGAAGACGTAGACTCCATTAAACAATGACTAGATCAGCTCCAAAACGTGTCTTTCTTGGGTGGGATAAGCCGTTATTGACAGAATCTGTCAATTGGCTCATCCAGCAACATCCGAGTGACCTCGAAAATTTAGTTATTGGCGTTCCAGGAGGAAGATCCGCGTGGCATGTCCGAGAGTTATTCGCAACGAGTAAAGCAAAGACTCAAGTACCCCCAAAAGTAGTGACGGCAGGACGAGTCCCAGAAGAACTACTCGAATTCGAAATACCCCCTGCTTCGACCTTTCTCCAATCAATAGCTTGGCAGAAAGCGCTTGAAGGAATCAGTCGAGAATCATTTAAAACCCTAACCCTCTATGAGCATTCGGATGGCAGTATTGGAACCCCATTCGCTAAGGAGATTTTCGGCCTATACCGAGAGTTGGCTGGTGAAGGGCACTGGTTTAGTTCACTCGAAGAGTTGCTTCCAGAGGAAATCCCAAAAAAAGAAAAAAAACGCTGGCAAACGCTGGCAGAGGCTGAGAAAAAGAAGGATGACTTCCTGAGAGGCCTAGGGTTTTGCGACCCCCAGAATACACGACAGCTACTCATAGAAAACAATTGCATAAACGCTCATCTGGACATTGTTCTGATTGGCGTTCCCGACTCCAACGATATCTTGAGAACTTTGATCGATAAGATTCCGCAGCGGGTGACCATCCTTGTCGGTGCACCTGAATCACTCAGCGAGACGTTCGACCAATATGGGAGACCGCTCATCGATCATTGGACTAAACGCAAGACAGAATTATCCATAGAGGATTGGTGGATAGCTGAAGACCCGGCGCATCAAGCCGAGCTCACAATCCAAACGATCGCAGAATTGGACGGAGAATATCCGGCTGAAAAGATAAGCGTGGGTGTTCCCGACCACTCCGTGGCCCCCTACATCCAACGAAAATTTGAACAGTATGGGGTCACGGGCCGTGATGCCGCAGGGACCCCAATCAGCAAAGCAAAACCGGCCCTGCTGCTAGATGCAGTGGCTACGTATCTTTCATCGAAAAGTTTCTCTTCCTATGTTTGGCTACTCCGTCATCCAGACATTCAACGATTTCTTCCTAGCCAAGAATCAGCAATTCATGATTTAGATAGCTACTTCAACCGCCATTTCCCAGTCAGGGTCACAGGAAATTGGCTATCAACCTACCCTAAAGAACGGAATGAGCGGTTGACAGCGAACTATCAAGCAGTTGAAGAGTTATTTGGAGAATTAATCTCAGTTCAGAAGAAATCTCTGACTGATTGGATAGATGAACTTAAAACCTTTCTTTCCACTGTCTATGGGGCGTCTACGTTTCTGCCGCATCTGCACGAGACTGATAGAGTCCTCGTCGAAACGTTCGAGCAATTTCTAATTGTCTTCGAGAGATGTTACCGCCTTCCGGAAGATATTCTCCCGCGGATGAGTGCAGCGGAAGCCATCAGTTTTATCCTCCAAGAACTCTCATCTGTGCACATTCCCCCTGATGCACCTGAAGGAACAGCACCTTCCATCGAATTACTTGGCTGGTTGGAACTCGCTCTTGATGAAGCACCTGTGCTTATCGTTACCGGAATGAATAACGAAATCGTGCCAACGATGCTCAACTATCCTGGTTGGCTTCCAGAAACGTTGCGGTTTGATTTAGGCCTTGATCGAAGAGACCGACGGTTCGCCAGAGACGCTTACATCTTTGAATTCCTTGTAAATACTAAAGACAAGCTCAGGGTTATTTCTGGTAGGCGAGGAACGGGTGGGGATCCGTTACTTCCATCGAGGATACTTTTGAATGTTGAAGAAGACCGGATCGCTACGCATGCTCTGCATGCTCTAGAACCTGCCAAACGGGTGGGTTCTCAAAGCCAGCACCCACCATCAGATTTTATTGTGTTTCAACCTACAGTCGATATGGAAAGACCGGTCCCAGAGTCGTTGAGGGTTTCAGCGTTTAGAACCTACCTCGAGTCGCCATACATGTTTTATCTCAGACACATTCTCAAGCTCCAAACGATGGACGATGCCGGACAAGAACTCGATCCGGCTTCTTTCGGAACCGTGACCCATGCTGTTCTTGATGACTTTGGACGCTCTGAGGCAAAGGATAGTGCTAGTGAGAAAGAAATCCGTGCAGCGCTTGACGAGTCATTGGAACGATTGACGAAGCGGCGTTTTGGGAACAATGTCAAACCGGCTGTCACTATCCAAATGGAGCAACTCCGCCATCGTTTGCACAGGTTCGCAGAACATCAAGCCCTTCACAGAAGCAACGGATGGAAAATTCAAAATACGGAGTCTCGTGCTGAGAAAGAACTCACAGTTGATGGTACCCCGATCACTATCACCGGGACTGTTGACCGTCTCGATTGGAATGAATTCACTGGCCAATGGGCGATCCTTGACTACAAAACAAACAAATACTCTCCCCTAGAAGTCCACCGGAACCGAAGAACAGGGGAGTGGAAAGACCTACAACTCCCCTTGTACTGGTATCTGCTTCAGAAGCATACAAAGTCAGAGGCATGTCACCTGGGGTATATCAATATTGAAGCGGAGGAAACAGCATTCCAGATGTGCACAGCCGAAGAACTCGGAGCTCAAGAAGGCGTGGATCGGGCCGCAGAGGTTGTTCGAGATATCCGGAACCGTCACTGGGCCGATATGGGGAATCCACAGCTCTACGGGGATCTGACGTTTAGTGCATTATGCGGCGAGGGCCTTCTTGGTGGGAAAAAGGTGGAGATAATCGATGAGTGAACATTTAAACAAGGTTGTCCTCGCATCCGCTGGTACCGGTAAGACGTACTCACTCACCAGTCAATATTTGCGACTCCTATTTTTAGATGAGGATCCGGGAAAGATTCTTGCAACGACATTTACAAGAAAAGCGGCAGGGGAAATACGTGACCGTGTTTTCGAGCGGCTTGTCGAATCAATCACAGATTCTGATAAAAGGCTAGAGCTTTCAAAAGAGATATCGATACCTTTAACCGAGCAACAATGTAGGGGGAAACTAGCGGAGTTTGTTCAGCGGCTTGACCAGATACAAATCAGTACAATTGATGCCTTCTTTATCCGGCTTGTAAAGCTCTTCTCTCATGACCTTGGACTTCCTACACAGTGGGGAATAGTCACCGGAGAAACCAGAGAGGAGGAGCAGACTATTGAGGCGCTCGCTTCCATGATCCAGACAGAAGGACTTAAACGAGTCATAGAAATGATCGACGGATTGAATCGATTAGGGGACAGAAGTGTTTACCAAGAACTCAAAAACGTTGTAAATAGCATGCGCGCAGTTTTTCTCGAAAGCAAGCCAGAAGCATGGGACTGCATCACCCCTCCTCCCCCTCCATCCTCTGAAGCTCTAGCTAATGCGATAAAGACTGTAGAAGAATTTACGATCCCAGAGAATAAAGACGGGACATCAGACCAGCGCTGGGAAATAGCAATTACCAAAATGCAAGAACTACTTCCAGCTGCAAGAAGAACGGGCAACTGGGAAGCAATAATTGAAATAGGGCCCGCAGCAAAAGTCATTCAAGGCGAAGAGAAATTTAACCGCAAGGAAATCCCTGAAGCGTTTACCCTTGCCATTATGGTATTCGGATCATCTGTGGCTCATTTCTCCGCTTTGAAACTCCAGAAAAGGAATCTCGAAATCCAGCAACTTCTTGAGAAACTCGAAGGAGAATTGAGCGAACTCAAAAGACGGAACAGCAAGTATACGTTTAGTGACCTACCACTTCTCTTGACTCAGAAGTCTTTCGCAAGCGAAGGAAATGACGGAGTAGAGTTTGATTTTTCCTATCGGCTAGGAACTGGAATTGATCATCTGTTGTTGGATGAATTTCAAGATACGAACCCCACACAGTGGAGAGTGCTCCAGCATTTCGCTCAGAAAATCCTCGTAACTTCTGGGGATGGTTCCTTCTATTGTGTCGGGGATGTCAAACAATCGATCTATGGATGGCGTCAAGGAGAGCCTCGTCTTCTTGCGTCTATGGAAGCTCTCTATCCTGAACTGGAGGGCGAAACCCTTTCTGTCAGTTACCGTTCTTCACCTGTGATTCTCGAAACAGTAAATACAGTGTTTGGGAACCTCATAGAGACGATAAATGAACTTTCAGACAGTGATCCGGATTGGATTGAAGGCGCCCAGCAGTGGATGATGAACTATCCAGAACATGAAAGCGCCGATCATCTTCGTGATTTACCCGGTGCAGCGTATCTTTTCGAGGCTCGAGACAGAGAAGAAGGGGAAGGTGAGTGGGACCCCGTTCTTGAAAAATTGGCCGAACGGGTCCTTGTCCTAACAGAAAACTCTCCTGATGTCTCCATAGGGATTCTTACTCGTTCTAACAAGCCAATTTCTAAAATTCTCAACCGGTTACAAGAATCTAGTCTGAAAGCCAGTGGAGAAGGTGGTAATACCATCACAGATTCTCTAGCCATTTTACATTTACTCTCCATTCTGCATTTTGCTGACCACCCTGGCGACTCTGCAGCATTCTACGCTGCGAGTACAGCACCACTTTGGCCATCACACTTATTTGAGAACGGTGCTGGTGGCAAAGTGGAAGCTGTAGCTGCGACTCTTAGATCGCGGCTACTGGAAGAAGGGTATGGGAAATTTATAGCTGCAATGCTCGCGACAGTGGAGCTCACTGAGTCATATGGTGATTGGGACCTTCGCCGCTTCAACCAGCTCATTGATCTTGCATTCAGTTATGACATCGAAAATACAAGTGGGCGGATTTCAGATTTCGTAACGCACATCCGTAGCACAAAAGTGGATAACCCAGATTCTGCAGGAATTCGCGTCATGACCGTACACGCAGCGAAAGGATTAGAATTCGACGCCGTCTTTGTTCCCGAACTCAAACAACGCCTCGGTGGTCAGAGAACACAAATTTACGCTGAACGCCCGAATCCAGAAAGTTTCTACCAACGGGTGAGCGCTCCTCCGAGGAGAAAAGAGCACCGCGCCCTGATCGGCGGAGCCCTCGAAGCCCTCCATCGAGACCACACAGTTCGCCAACTACAAGAAGATTTCTGTGTTCTCTACGTAGCAATGACACGCGCCCGACACCACTTAGAAATGATTGTTACGGCACCACCCAAAAAAGAATCGACGGCAAAGAACTATCAGCAATTGCTCCGCAAATCCCTTCCATTAACCTCCCCAGATGATGGAGGGAACATCTGGGAACACCCTGACAACGATCCCAAGTGGACCAGCGCATTTACTCTTCCCACTCCTGAAGATTCTGACATAGTTGTTCACGACCCATCAGTCCCTCTACTCCCCGTTACATCCGATTATCGCCATTTACCTCGCCGGTCCCCGAGCGACCACTTTGGGGCACGTGGAATTCGAATAGAAGAAATGTTCAAACTTTCCACCGGAGGGGCGCTTCGTGGAGAAATATTTCACCGCCTCTTTGAAGAGGTCAACTGGCTAGAAGAATTTGACTTAAATGATGAGGATCTCTTTCATGCTCTTGCAAAGTTTGACGTAAATGAAGAGACCCTCCGGAAATACATAGAAGAATTTCGACTATCACTTCGAGAAGACAACGTAGTGAAGTACCTCACCAGAGGAAATCAGCCCGACACAATCCATGGAACCCCAGTCCAGTGGAAAGCATGGAGAGAGCGACGTTTCTGTATCAGCCTCGAAAATGATGACGGCACGGAAACCCTATGGAATGGCGTAATTGACCGAGTCAACGTTGCAACAGACAGCTCTGGAAAATATATCGCCGCAACACTCCTGGACTACAAGACGGATGCCGTCACAGAGGAAACTCTCTCTGACAAAGCCAAATCATATCAACCTCAGCTGCTCACCTATAGAAAAGTCCTAAATGTAATTACCGAAATTGACGAAGCAGAAATCGAAACAGGGCTCTTGTTTCTTGGTTCAGACATGTATGTTCCTGTAGATTCTATTCAGGACCCTAGGTAAACCAAGAACCGATTGAAGGTAGAAGAGTGTTAGATAAGAGTGAGGCAATTTCTGACCCGAAAAAAACATGGCACAAAACTGCTTGTGTGCTTTGTAGCGCAAATTGTGGACTCGAGGTTCGGCTCGATGATCGCACTATCACGAGAGTAAGGGGGAATAAAGACCACGTAGCTAGTAAAGGATACACATGTGAGAAAGGGCTCCGAATCAACTATTACCAGAACAACACTGGAAGAATCACAACTCCTCTGAAACGCCTCGAAGACGGAACCTATATGGAAGTGGATTGGGATACAGCCATTGAAGGAGTAACCAAAGGGTTAAAGTCGGTTGCGGAGAAATACGGCGCTGACAAGATTCTCTACTATGGCGGCGGCGGTCAAGGAAATCACCTTGGCGGAGCTCATTCAACGGCCACCAGGCGCGCTTTCGGCATGACTCGCCGATCTAACGCTTTAGCCCAAGAAAAGACCGGAGAAGCATGGGTCGAAGGGTTAATGTTCGGTACGCACACGCACGGCGGATTCCATGACGCTGAGGTCGCTATCTTCCTCGGGAAGAACCCCTGGCACTCGCACGGGTTTGATGAAGCCCGAAGAGTTCTAAAGGAGATCTCTAATAGTGAAGAGCGCTCCTTAATCGTCATCGATCCCCGACGAACAGAGACGGCGAATCTAGCCGATTATTGGCTTCAGGTTCGCCCCGGAACAGACGCATTCCTTCTCGCTGCCATCGGGGCGGTAATCGTCACAGAAGACTTGACTGACGATGCTTGGCTTACCACAAACACTGTCGGCGCTGAATCCACAAAATCTATTTTTACAACAGTTCCAATCGCAGATTATGCCGAGCGGTGCGGGATCCCCGAAGATGAAATCCGGACGGTGGCCAGACGCATCGCAACAGCGGACAGCGTTTCAACATATGAGGATCTCGGCATAGAGATGGGCCCCAATTCCACCTTGATCTCCTACCTGCATCGTGCGATCTCCGTACTCACCGCGAACTTTGGCAAACCGGGCGCCCTCGGGCCGCATACATCGGTCGCTCCACTCTTTAACTACAGTGCCGCTGGGAAAGAACCCACCGACCCAGTAACCGGAGGGAAGATTATTTCCGGATTAGTACCATGCAACGAAATAGCTGACGGTTTTCTTTCAGACCATCCTGAAAGAAGCAGGGCAATGTTCATCGAGAGCGGTAACCCGGTACATTCACTAGCCGGTTCAGAAAAATTCCGCCAAGCGATGAGAGCCGCTGAATGTACCGTCGTGATCGATGTCGCCATGACCGAAACCGCTGAACAGGCAGATTGGGTCCTCCCAGCATCATCCCAATACGAAAAAGCTGAAGCGACCTTTTTCGCAGCTGGTTTCCCAGACAACATGTTCCATCTCCGCCCGGCGATTCTTGAACCCATGGAAGGAACCCTTTCAGAACCAGAAATTCACAGCCGTCTTGTGCAAGCGACCGGAGCACTTGACGGGATCGATTTTGATGCGCTTCGAAACGCGGCACACGAGGGTCTAACAAGTTTTTCAGAAGCATTTATGACTGCCGCTGGAGAAAATAAGGCGCTCTCAGAATATGGAGCGGTCGTTCTCTATGAAACATTAGGGAAAACTCTTCCATGGGAGAAGCGAGGCGGGGCCGTATTATGGTTCAGTTGCCAAATGGTCGCCCAGAAATACCCTGAACAGGTTCGGGCTGCCGGACATTCCGGAGAGGGAGCTGAATTAGGAAATGCGCTCTTTCAAGCAATCCTCGATGGAGAAGATGGGGTCATCTTCTCCCGCCATACCCATGATCAGGCTTTCGATCTCCTCACCACGCCAGATCAACGAATCCATCTTGAGATCGAAGAAATGCACACAGCGCTTACAGAACTTCAGAACGCTCCACTGGGTTACACCACGGAAGAGTTCCCATACATCCTTGCAGCAGGTGAACGGCGAGGATTCTCAGCAAATACGATCGTGCGCGACCCATCCTGGAGAAAAAAAGATCAAGAGGGTGCTCTCCGTATCCACCCCAAAGACGCGGATGAACTGAATATAGGTGATGGTGAACGCGTACGCATCACGACGCCCGGTGGACAAGCAGTCGCTATCGTCGAAATCAACGAAACCGTCTTGCCCGGCTACGTCTCGCTCCCAAACGGGTACGGACTCTCCTATTCCCCAGCTGGGGGAAACCCTGAAATTGTTGGTGTGGCACCCAATGAACTCACGAGCACTGAATGGCGCGACCCTATCGCCGGAACACCCTGGCATAAGCATGTACCCGCCCACCTTGAGGCAGTAGCGAAATAAAGAGGCGGTGGCTTAACCCTGACTTTCGTCCTCTTGATCGTCGTCAAGTTCAGGAGCATTCAACGGTCGAATCGGCGTCTCAGTGATCTTTATTTCCTTTGTCGGATCACTAACAATGTTGAGTTCATTGAGCTTCCGCATTGTCGGAAGAACGTTTCTTTCCATCGACCCGATCATCTCGTTGAAGCCCTTGTTCGCACTTTCAAGACCTCTCCCGGCCTTTGCTACATGGTCGAGCATGGTAGCGACACGGCGGTAAAGTTCTTTCGCTAGATCACCAACGGTTTGCGCCTCTTTTTCAATATGGAACGCCTGCCACCCACGGGCAGAGGCGAGAAGCATCGCCAGCAGATTCATTGGTGAGGCTAAAAGCACATTTTTTTTCATCGCTTCATCAAAGAGCGTCGGTTCAGCTCTTAAAGCGTCTGAAAGCATGCTCTCCAGAGGGACGAACATCACAACGAACTCTGGAGAGTACTCAAATTGATCCCAATAACGTTTCCCCGACAATGTTTTGACGTGTTCTTTCATTGCAGCGATATGCGTGAGCAAAAGGCGTTTCTGCTCATCAGGGTTTTCTGACCCAACCATCTGTTCATAGGCAGATCCGGGGGCTTTAGCGTCTATAGCCAAGGACGAATTATTCGGGAGGCGAACCACGACATCTGGTATCCCAATTTTTCCGTCCACTTGCCCGGATGTTTGCGTCGCAAAGTCAGCGTATGGAGACATTCCGGCTAGTTCGATGATGTTGCGGAGCGAGTTTTCACCCCATTTCCCTCGCGAAACAGGCGACTGTAATGCGCCGACCATCCGATTCGTCGAACTATTCAAGTCGGTTAATTGCTGGTTGAGGTTATTGACTTGACCTGAAGTTGCACTATGCGCCGTCTGCAGCTTAGAAACGACTTCTTTGAGGCCAGCAAGCTCTGTTTGCATCGGATTGAGAAGGTTTTTCGTCTGTTCAGTAAGGGTCTCAGCGTTGGCTTTAAAGAATTGCTGGGTTCCCTCGTTTGTCTGGTGCATTGCCGTCTGAGTCGCAGTGGTCACCTCGGCAGTAATAACGTTCTTCAGTAATTCTGTAAGCATCGCAGGGTCAAGGCCATCTACTGTCTCTAGGTTCCCATTCTGTGCTTTGTTTTTTCGCACTTGTGTCATGATCCCAAACGCGACAACGGCCGAAAGAAGCCCTACAACGACGGCAAGAAATATCACCATAATTCCATTGTTGCATTCAGGTACGACAAAATGGAAACTCTCGGGAGAATCAGGACCCTCATATAGGGGAAAGTGAGGTCATCCGAAAGAGTTCGGATGCACCCCATGACGGTTTCTGGTGCTAGTCAACCGGAGAAGGATCCCAAAGCAGCGGGAAAATATCACCAAATTCGGACAGTGGTTGACCTGTCTGTGGGTTCATCTCGGAGAGTGCCACTGGATCAGGGATGATCTGACCGGGGCGCTTGATATACCGAATATCCGGTCCGGCGTACATAATGGCATGGCTTCTCCTTGGATATGGAAGGACGATATCTCCCTGAGCGGCATGCAGGACATTCCCATGGAACAAGATCACGTCGCCGGGTTCAAAGTGCCAACCAAGAATGTCGAAAGAGTCTCTCGATGCTTCAATATTTGGAGTTTCGGGAAGCGATTTATCCATGGTTGCGCTGTTGTAGGAGAAGTCCTCCCCCGGTCGTTCGTAGATCCCGAATTCTTCAGCCATCGCGATTCTTGCCTCATGTTCTTCTTCGCTTAGATCCGGGTCCCGTCCGGCAAGTGGCCGATAGGTAACATTCCACAGATGCGAACCTTTGACAATTTCTAGGCTGGCCTCACGTGGAACAATGTCTGGAGAGACCCACGCGCGGATGAGGTCATGGCCCTCCACATTGTAATAACTCGTGTCCTGATGCCACGGAGTAGGCATCAGCTGTCCTGCAGGCTTGTAGAACATCTGGTCCATATAGAAACGGATGGGGCCATCGATGACCGCTCCGATGAGAGAAGGGAGAGGGGACTCGTAGATGAACTTCCTCAATTTTTCTGATCGGCCCGCGGGAAACTGGTCAATCCGGAGTTCACTCTTTGGAGATACAAGAGCACTTGACATGCCATCTGGTTCTTCGTAACACTCATCAAGCCCCGCAGCTAGAAGCTCAACCCATTCATTGCTGAGAACCCCTTGAAGAAGGATCGCCCCGTCTTTATGAAATGAAGCGCTCTTTTCAGAGTCCAATAGTTCCTCAGCGGGTGAAACCATATTTTCTCCTAGATAGATGCAGCTACGACCATTTCGGGCAGTTATCTGATGGTAGTGGGTCTGGCGCAGGGGCGATATCCCGCTTGATGTCATTTGTAGTGACCGCTTCCAATGTTGCTCCAACGAGCCGGAGTGGGGTAGGGACATATGCCCAGACATAATCTCCATCCTCGGGTTCCCCGATTGGGTAATCCTCGTGATACACCAGAATGGGTTCTTCATCTAGCGTGACGCAATCAATATAAAGGAGGCCGCCTGTATCAAGCAGTTCTCCTCGGGGTAAGCGGTATGCTGAACCTCCGCTATCCGCCACCACTTGTAGAGTGCAGTCGATGAAAACATACACATAATGTGTTCGCGCTTCTCCGGTAGGTTCAGAGACAGGAATTGTTTTAACCCAAAGTTCGTGAAGGCCGTCTTCGTTTATGTCAGTACCGAACTGAGGAACATAAGTTGCCTCCGAAGCAGTTTCTACTCCTGTTGCTTCGACCCATGCTGTAGATCCGTTGAAACTCGTTGCCACCGTAACGTATACGCCATCGTCAATCGTCACTATCTTTGCCTCGTCCATCGTTCCATCCCCGTCGATGTCAATCAAGATGGGGTCGCTGGTGGATGTAGAAGACCCGACGGCTTCTTCTAAGCTTGACTGTGCCGGACAGGGCTTCTCGGGAACTTCGTCTATGGCAAGCTCGCGTTCTTCGAGCGCTGCGATATGTGCGGTTCTGGTGTCATTTCCATACCAGCCATCCGCTTCTATTCCTAAGGCCTCTTGTAGGTCTTTGACCGCGTCGCTCTGCTCCAACCACGTGTAGGTTCTGGTGAGCAGGTTCTCCAATTCCTCATCGCTTTGTTCTTCAGTGGTTTCTTCCTCTTCTTCTTGATCGCTTTCTTCGCTGGGGGTATCTTCTTGAACAGTTTCTGCATCGTCCCCAGATTGCAGAGAAGCTATTACCTGCTGTGCCTGATCTAGTTGCGCTTTCGTCTCAGCTAATTCTTCACGTAGGGCATCTTCTGCACTTGAGTCAGAACCAGAGCTACAGCCAAACCCTCCAATTAGCATTGCTATTACGATGGTGGCTGGCAGGAACCGGATAGATCGCGGATTCATTACTAGGTCTCCTCGCGTATTGTTGGATTGGGCTTCGTACTGAATTATAGCGATAGGGAGGCGTGGGCAAGGCGCGACCCCGTTCCTATCTTTTATAGGTTGAAAAGTCGGGAGAATTCTTCAAACCATTTCTCAGGGTTGTCGACTAGTTTGCCGAGCTTGACCCAGTCCTCGTCAGTGACGGTGCCGTTAAAACGAGCGCCCATCATCTGCTCCGCCCCCCATGCAACTGGCCAACGAAGTTGATGTGTTGTAGCCCGCAAACATTCGAGAATCGTATTTGCTACAGCTTCGGGACGTATATTTGCAGCAATACCAGCAGCATACATATCGAACATCCGTTGGTACGTGTCCCTGTAAGCGGGATTTTCTGGAACTTCGCTATTTTTTCCAAGAATAGCTGTCCGTGTGACACCCGGTTCAATAATCGAGACTCTTATTCCGTGGGTGGAGAGGTCATGGGCCAGATTTTCGCTTAAACCCTCAAGCGCCCACTTCGAAGCTGAGTAAATTGGCTGACCAGGAAGCCCCACACGGCCGGCTATTGAGGAAATCTGTACGATATGGCCTGACCGGTTTGCCCGCATCGAAGGGAGAACTGCCTGTATGCATCGAATCACCCCCCAGAAATTCGTCTCAAATACTCCTTTGTCGTTTTTCATGTCGATATCTTCTATTGCGGCATTAGAACCTATTCCGGCATTGTTGACGAGAACATCGACTCGCCCAACCTCTTCGAGTATTTCGTTGAAGCCTTCCCGCACAGACTCCTCATTAGCAACGTCAAGTTCTATCTCTGAGATCTCAAGCCGAAGTTCGGCAGCTAATGTGCGGAGTTTGTCCCCTCTTGAAAGCGACCGCATTGTTGCAAAAACTTTGAATCCCTCTGCTGCCAACAGAAGAGCAGTGGATCGCCCGATACCCGAGTTGGCCCCAGTAATAACAACAGTTTGCTGATTGTTCACGTACGGTCCCGTAAGAACCTTCGTAGAATCTTTCCGCTTGCAGACTTAGGTATTTCGTCAATGAATTCAACAAGGTGAATTTGCTTATATGTAGCGACCTTTTCAGCGACAAAATCACGTATGTCAGTCTCCGTTGCTTCCATTTCAGGCTTGAGGGTGACAAATGCTTTAGGGAGCTCTCCGGCCTCATCGTCTGGAACGCCGATCACCGCGACATCAGCAACAGCAGGATGGGTAATAATGATGGCTTCCAATTCAGCAGGCGGCACCTGAAACCCTTTAAACTTAATGAGTTCTTTAACCCTGTCGACAATATAAAAATGTTGCTGCTCATCTATCGTGGCGACATCGCCTGTATGGAGCCAGCCGTCTTCATCGATCGTGATGGCAGTAGCCTCAGGGTTATTCAAATACCCGGCCATGACCATAGGGCCACGAATCCAGAGTTCGCCTTCACCACCAATATCTTGATCCTCTCCAGTTTCTGGATCCACGATGCGGCATTCGGCATTTGGAACCGTCAGTCCAACGGAACCCGGCCGGTACTGCCCAGTTGGAGTGATGTGAGTAGCGGGGCTAAGTTCCGTCATTCCGTACGCTTGGATGACTTCACAGTTGATACGCGCCGCCGCCTCTTCAGCAAGCTCGGAACCCAAAGGGGCAGCACCTGACAGCACCATATCAAGCGAAGAAAGATCAAAATTATCAATAACGGGATGTTTCGCAAGGGCCAGAATCATCGGAGGAACAGCAAAAAAATGGGTGATTCGGTGTGTCTGGATCAATGTCAGAGCTTCGACCAGATCAAAACGTGGCATTGAAATTACCGTGCATCCATTCGCAAGCAGACCGTTCATTAGAACCTGCATTCCGTAGATATGGAAGAACGGCAAAACAGCGAGACCAGAAGCCCCTTGGTCGTACTCAATGACTCCATCACACTGGCAAAGGTTTGCCACGAGATTTCTATGAGTCAAGATCACCCCCTTCGGTAGTCCGGTAGTCCCAGATGAATAGGGGAGGACTATCGCTTGAGAGGAGAGGTCAACGGGCACTTGCTCGATTGGCTCAGAAGAAAGTATCTCACTAAGGGGGGTAGCATCTTCATGATCGCCGATCACGATGATTTCGGTGACGTTTGTTCCTTCGATAGCTTCAAGAGTGATAGGAACCGCTGCTTCGATAGTGACAAGGATGGACGCGCCAGCATCGTTTAGCTGGAACCGAATTTCTTCAGCTCCATACGTTGGGTTTACCGTCGTGACGGTCCCACCGGCTACAGCGGTACCGTGAAATGCGACCGCATACTCGGGAAGGTTGGGTGAGACGAGAGCCAAAGTGTCACCCGGCCCGAATCCCCGAGAAGCTAAACCGCCAGCGAACCTATGGATAAGGTCTTTCAATTCTCCAAAAGTAACCACTCGTCCGGAGGCCCCTTCGATAAATGCCGGTTTCTCAGAAAGTTCATCAGCATGGCGTAAAACGAACTCCGTGATAGAGACATCAAGGATCTCTACATCAGCGTATGGGCTTTTGTGAATAATGGTCATACAACTACTCCATCTAAAATCGGTATCAGATCAAAGATTATCCTTATAGCTTCTCTCATGATGTGCAGGTATGCAAACCCCATCAGGCGCGTTGCTATTCGCTAGCGAAGTAATACATTGATATATGGGATGAAAAGGAGTGCTATGAATCGCTTTACTGGAAAAACCGCTTTAATTACTGGAGCTGCCTCCGGCGTAGGCCGAGCGACAGCGCGCCAAATGGTAGAAGAGGGAGCGAATGTCTTCGGGGTTGACATTAATGAAGAGGGGCTCGAAGCCGTAGCCGTTGAACTAGGAGACAAGTTCATCCCAGATGTGGTTGATATTAGAGATAGAAAGTCATGCCACGCGACTGTTGCAACCTGCGTAGACCATTTTGGGGGTCTTGATGTTGTCGCGAACGTTGCAGGGGTTGTCCGATCTCACCATGCCACAGATGTTGATGAAGAGTCGTGGCGGCTAATCATGGGCGTAAACCTAGACGGCATGTTTTGGATCACTCAGGCAGCAATCCCACATCTGGAAAAAAGTGGCGGAAATATCGTGAATGTCGCTTCAAATGCCGGATTCATGGGGCAGGCATATACCGTCCCATATTGTGCTGCTAAAGGGGCCGTAATCAATATGACCCGTGCCCTTGCTATGGAATACATCAAATCAGATATTCGTGTCAACGCTATTGCACCTGGGGGCATGAAAACCGCCATGACAGAGAACTGGTCGGCACCCGATGATGTAGATTTCGAACTAATGAAAACCTATACCGGGTTCCGTGGAATGGCAGAACCCGAAACAGCGGCACAGGCGATTTGTTGGATGGCATCAGACGAAGCTGCTCGGTGTACTGGGTCTATCCTTTCGGTTGACGGAGGACTTACTGCGGCATAGCGAGAAAATGCGAAACAGATGCAATGGGGACTATGATCACATCAAACGAGGAGTTGCATGCGAGGAATTAAACATCCACTAACAAACGAGATCTATGAAGTCAGCGATGACGGAACCAATGTCATCGTCGATGGAGAATCGGGATCAGGAAGCTTTACTTTTGGCGGGGAGTGGATCTCAGGTGATTTAAAAGTGGCTGATGCCCATCTTTGCGGATGGTTAGGTAGTGAACGCGGAGAAAATCGATTCAGGGATACAGAAAACCGAACAAGGAGAATGGCATGACGATCGCCGAATCTAAATCTAAGGACCTGTCCTATCAAGAGCTACTCGACTTAGATACGCATGAGGTCAATCCAACATTAAGAATGACGAGCGATGTTGACTTTGGAACAATAAACATCCCCGCTGAGCGTTATACATCGCAAGAGTTCTTTGACCTCGAAGTAGAAAAAATCTGGAAGAAAACTTGGCAGATGGTATGCCGCGAAGAACATATACCGAACGTCGGCGATACCTATGTATACGATATTGTCGGTATCTCAATTCTTGTTGTCCGATCAGCACCTGATGAGATTAAGGCTTTCTACAACGCGTGCTTACACCGAGGCCGGCAACTTCGTGAATGTAGCGGACACGCGGGTGATGTTATTCGCTGCCCATTCCATGCTCTTGCTTGGCATCTGGATGGGACTCTGGAGAATCTCACTACAGCGTGGGATTTCCCTCAGGTTGAACCCGAGAACTTCTCATTACCCGAAGTAAAGGTTGCTTCATGGGAAGGATGGGTATTTATCAATATGGATCCTGATGGTGAGGATTTTTACGACTACATCGGAGATCTTCCAATGCATTTTGAAAAATGGGCGCCACACAAAAAATTCATTTCGGCCCATGTAGCCAAACGCTATCCAGTGAATTGGAAGGTTGCTCAAGAAGCCTTTATGGAAGCATTCCACGTGATCGCTACACATCCTCAGATACTCACCGGGACAGGGGACTGTAACAGTCAGTATGACGTTTTTGGGAATTTTTCAAGAGCGATTACACCGAATGGAACTCCAAGCCCCCACCTGCAGTGGGGTCCGACGGAACAGGAAATCTTTGACGCTATTACCGATAAAAGACTGGATGAAGAATCCATGGCGACCATCCCGGAGGGGATGACAGCGCGCTCGTTTGCAGCGCAGGTAGCGCGTGAACGACTTCGGTCGGCCGTGCCCAACGTTGATGAATTCTGTGATGCTGAGGTTAATGACAGCATGTATTTTACGCTGTTTCCGAACTTTCACCCATGGGGGGCATTCAACCGCATCAATTACCGGTTCAGACCAGTCGGAACGAAAGTCGATGAGTGTTTAATGGAATGTATTTACACCGAAGACTATGAAGGTGGCGATCGACCTCCTCCAGCTGAATATATTGAACTAGGGATAGATCAGGAATGGACAGAGCTAATTCCCGTCATTGGTAATCTTGCGAGGGTTTTTCAGCAGGACAGTTTTAATCTGCCCAAAGTTCAAAAGGGCCTCGAAACTTTTAACGCTGATGGGTTGACCTTAACGAAATATCAAGAACTCAAAATCCGTCACTGGCATTCTATGGCAGAGCGATTTATCGCGAATTAGCGAGTCCTCCGCTAGTTCCCTCAATCAGTAATCCAACTCCCGTGGAAGCCTGTCGGCACTCGGCGGGGTAGGTGGATTTCAGCGACGGGGTCACCCGCGACGTTGCTGGCATCGAGAAGAACAAGGTATGAGGTATCCGTGTCACCGGCGTATACGTAGGTCATTAGATACCCGTCATCCTCGTTTGTGCCACCTTCTGCAGGGACAAATGAAGGTTCTCCAGGGATGTGACCAGCAGGGAAGATGTGCTCTGTTCGGGCTCCTCCATCGACGAGGTCATACTTAAATATTGACCCTCCATCTCCAGGGGTGGCACCCATCGTGACTGTATATCCGAACCGATTAGTAAGTCCGACGAGGCTATCAGGTACTCTTGGGAATTCACTTCCGCGGTCATCTATTTGCTTTTCAGAGACAACACCGGTCGCTAAATTAAAACGCCACTCCCACATCATCGGAGCGTCAGCTGGATCTGGGTCGTCGGAGATTCCAATGTCAGAAGATTCACGCCAAATTTCGCGCAACCGGCACCCATTGACAACGACTTCATCGCCATCTTCATATGAATTCAGCGTATGGAAGACATAGCATGGGTCAACATCAAACCATTTGACATCACCGTCAGATCCGCCCCTTGGCATAATGCCAAATCGGGACGGGTAGTCATCACTCCACTTGATCGGCATCCCTCCCTGCATAGCTACTTCCATGTCAAAAATTGCGGGGAGGTCCATAAAGATTGAATGATTTCTCGTCACTGTAAAGTCGTGCATCATTGTTGGACCGTTCACTGTTATTTCCTCACTCTGAATCAGTTCACCTTCAGCGCTTACTCGGTGATAGACAAGGTAAGGAGGGAGGGAACTGTAACCGAACATGAGCAGCTCTCCGGTTTCTCCACAAATCTTTGGATGTGCAGTCATTGCTGTAGTTAATTTCCCGCCAAAATCATGTGGTCCTATTGTTTCGACTTGATCGGAGAGTTCATATGGAAACGATCCTTCTTCCAATGCCAGAATTTTTCCGCCGTGGCCGATGACATGAGTATTCGCTACGGAGACGTTGTAATCAAATCCGCCTTTTTCCATATCAAGGTAAAGTTCCATGCGGTCTGTATCTGGATTTGCATACATTGGGGTACGCACATAGCGATTTCGATACCAGTTGGCTTTCCCTCCATGTAGTTCAATACCATGTACCATTCCATCTCCGACAAACCAGTGCGGAGATGTACCAGTTTGCGGGTTAGCCCCATTCCGGAAGTACCTCCCGTTCAGTTCAGGGGGCACTGCGCCCTTCACATCAAGTTCTGTGACAGTCACTTCATCAAAAACTGGAGCATTATTGCCGGAGAGATGCCATGGTGTCTCTCCGCTAGTGTCGCTTGCCTCTTCTTCTATCGTGGTCATTCTTTCTCCCGAGTCTGCTTATTATGTTCGAAACTCTATTACCTGATACTGTGTCACAAATCCTATAACTACGCACGTTGTGATTCGAAAAGCGATCGAACCTTGAAAGTCCGATTGTGGGGGAAATACTAGCATGGATCTATATATCCAGACTTTACTGACAGGCCTCGGGGACGGTGCGGTAATTGCAGGTGTAGCCTTAGGACTGGTTCTGGCATACCAAGGATCTGGAGTAGTGAACTTCGCTCACGGTGCCATGATGATGTACTCAACGTACATCTATGACGAACTTCGGGACACCGGAGATCTCGTTTTCCCTATCTCTATCTCCGGAACTGACAGAGTCAACCTCCTTGGTTCCCCGACTGGAGGCGAACTGACAGCGTTCTGGCCAGCTTTTTTGATCGCATTAGCGGTCGCCGCTGTCATTGGCTTGCTTGTTCACCTACTCGTCTTCCGCCCGTTACGTGGTGCCCCGCTATTAGCAAAAATTGTCGCAACAGTCGGGGTCTTCATAGTCCTTCAATCGGTTGTTCTCCTACGGTTTGGGACACAAAACGAAACTGTGAGGGCGATTCTCCCAACAGATATGGTAGATATTCTCGGCACGCGAATACCTGAAGACCGACTATGGCTCGCCGCCATTGTGGTGATCTCAGCTGTATTTCTCGCTGCAGTTTATCGTTTTACTGTGTTTGGTCTTGCGACACGTGCCGCTGCCGAAGAAGAAAAAGGTGCAACAATCTTGGGATTCTCCCCAGATATGCTTGCAGCCGGAAACTGGGTTCTTGCTTCCGTCGTTGCCGCTGTCTTTGGAATCCTCGCAGCCTCTTTATCGAACGGTGTGAATACTGTGAATTACACCCTGTTGGTCGTCCCAGCTCTCGCCGGTGCCCTAGTCGGGTCTCTGCGGTCCTTTGGAGTAACTGCGGTGACATGCCTCGTTTTGGGGATGTTTCGATCGGAACTTTCCCTATTGCAGGCGAAGTCATGGTGGCCGGATTTCGCTGGAAGCGGAATGCGGGACGTCTTGCCCTTTATCGTTATCATTGTCATATTGTTTTTCCGAGGTGACCGGCTACCCACTCGGGCAAGTCATATAACAACACGGCTAGCATTTGCCCCTAGCCCCAAAAATATTTTTCCCGGGTCAGTCATCCTGTCGGCCGCTACTATCTGCGGAGTTCTCTTCTTCGGACGAGCTTTACGATTAAGCCTCTATCTGTCTATGACTGCGGTCATTATCGTTCTATCAATCGTCGTCTTGACGGGTTATGTTGGTCAGGTTTCTTTAGCGCAGGCGGTGTTCGCAGGAGTTGCTGGGTTCCTCCTAGGGAAAATAGGTCTTGAGACAGGTATCCCATTCCCGATCCCAGTCCTTCTTGGAGCATTAGGAGCAGTTGTCTTAGGCCTGTTGGTAGGCATACCTGCACTTCGTATTCGTGGACTTCAACTCGCAGCGGTCACTATGGCGTTAGGCGTCGCAATCGGGACTCTGTTGTTTAGTAACCGCTGGTTCATAGGTCAAACCGGTGCGCTTCCGATCAAACCCCCTGACCTCTTCGGTATAAATCTGGCAGCAAATATCGGTTCGGATTTCAACCGGTGGGAATACGGGCTCATGCTACTTTTCGTCACGTTGCTCTGCTGTCTCTTAGTGGTAAATGTTCGCCGGACAACGACAGGAAGGCAGTTCCTTTCTGTTCGAGCAAATGAGCGTGCAGCGGCCGCCTGTGGAGTGAATGGGGCGTTAACGAAACTACAAGCATTCGCATTCTCCTCATTCTTGGCAGGTCTCGGCGGTGCCATGTTGGCCTACCTTCGGGGACAAATTAGCGGAGACTCCTTCAGTGTTTTCGAAAGTCTGGCTCTTCTTGCATTTGCATACCTTGGAGGTATCGGCTCAGTCAGTGGAGCCCTTGTCGCAGGTGTGCTCGCTCCGGGCGGCCTGATGGTTGGCTTAATCGCAAAATCCTTTTCTGGTGACAGCCTCTCAACATACGCTAACTTAGTTGGAGGGGTGGGGCTGATCCTCACGGCGATTCTGAACACGGACGGGATAGCAGGAAAGATAGCGAGAGACAGGCATAGAAAAGCAAATCTGAAAACATTGGAAAGAAACACCAAGTAAGCTTCCAAAAAACCTTAGGGGGGGAAATGAAGAAAATTCTTATAACGCTCGTTGCGCTACTAGCACTCTTTGCTAGTGCCTGTGGGGGTGGTGACGATACAGAACCGGCAGCATCTGATTCTGAACAAGAGAGCCAAGAGAGCAGTGGTGCTGATGATTCGTCAAATGAGTCCAGTGAAGAGGCCACGGAAGAGACAGAAGAAGAAACCGAAGCCGCCGCCAGCGATACTTCAAGTGAAACTAGCGAAGAGACAGCGGTTGAGGAAGAAGAGGAGGCGCAACCAGTTGCTGCCGATGACTCCCTTCCCCCTGTTCGAATTGGTTTAATGAATCAAGAGAATGACCCAATTGGTTCTTTCCCAGAGTTGCGTTTAGGCATAGAAGGTGCGGCTGCTTATATAAATGCTGAACTTGGCGGAATTGGTGGCCATCCGGTCGAAATCGTTTCTTGTGTGCAAAATAGTGTTCCAGCGGCACAGGAGTGCGCTCAAGACCTTGCTTCAAGCGACCTCGTATCTGTTATCAACGGTATTAACATCTGGACGGTGGCCTTTGATTTTTATGGGACCATGGGGGAAACTCCAGTTATTGGTGGGCTGCCGTTATTTGCCGCTGATTACGATCAGCCGAATGCCAGATATTTCAATGGTGGAAGCGTCGCAGTGTACTCGGGTGCAGCACGATTCGTAGCAGAAGATCTTGGCGTTAAAAAAGTAGCTGTGTTGGTTAACCAGAATCCCGCTGCTGTAGCGGCTCTCGATCAGGGCCTAGGACCAATTTTTGATGAGTACGGGGTTGAATATGTAGCTATCGATGTTCCTATCCCTCTCACAGATGCTATTCCCCCAATGAGCCAAGCCGCGTCAGCTGACGCTGATCTGGTGATGCTTCTTGCCGCCGGAAATGAATGCGTACCCGTGATACGTGCAGCAAGTCAGCTCGGTATTCCGCCACAAGAAATGTTTTATAGTGGAACATGCGCGACTGAAGACATCTATGCCGAAGTAGGTGAGCTCATGGTCGGAAGCTGGATTCACAAGGGTGGATACACTGAAGAAGAAATCTGGGCTCCTGAAGAAGTCATTGCAGAGTTCGCGGCAAATGATGGCTTGATAGAACAGTACGCACCTGAGGCTCCAGATGCTGCATTCACCGGCTTAGGTTGGGTCACTATGATGGATATTCATGACCTTTACGAAGAAATTGGAGTTGAGAACCTCGGTGACCCTGCAAACATTATTGCTGTTATGGATGATGGGAAAACTCGGGCCCGAGTAGGTTCATTTGGTTGGGCGTGTGTTTATGCAGAAATTGGACTCAGCTCACTGTGCCAGGGGGCTAGCCTCTTCCTAGAGATAGCGGAAGCTAATGGGGCTACAGCACCACCAGCTGTTATAGGGCCAGAAGGATATGTAAATGGGCTTGACCTTCTTGGTTGAGTCACACGACTCCTCAAATAAGTGAAGCGCCGGCAGAAGCTCTAACTGGATACACTCCGGTTGGATTTTCTGCCGGTTGCGATGAAGGTGCCGCAAACGCTGAAACGACTTCGTTACAGAATTGGTCAACAGCTTCACTATTGACAAGAGCAATTGCGCACCCGGCAAATCCCCCACCGGTCATTCTGGCGCCAAAGCAGTCTCGGGAGTTTAAGGCGACTCGAACTATTTCGTCTAGTGCAGGTCCCGAAACCTTATAGTCAAGCTTGAGGCTTTCATGGCTTTCAGACATTAATCTTCCAAGTACTTTTGGGTTGTTGGATCGGAGAGCATCAGCTGCTGTTACTGTCCGCTTATTCTCATTTATAACATGACGAGCTCTCTTGAAGTGCGAAACGTTAGATGGGTCAAGCCGACTCAGGTCTTTGAGGGTGGCATCACGCAAAGAGCGAACCCCCAAAGCCTTAGAGACCTCTTCACATGCTAAGCGCCGATCAGCGTATTCGGTACCAACGAGTTCTCGTCTCGTACCTGTATCCATAATTACTACCGTGATGCCATCAGGAAACTCCACGGAATCGGTAGACAGATCTTGGCAGTCTATAAGTAAAGCGCTATCTGGTTCTGCGAGTGCGCAAGTCATTTGATCCATTATTCCGCTCGGCAGTCCGAAGAAATGGTTTTCTACGTACTGCCCGCATTGGGCGAGCTTCCTTAAGTCAATTTCAGAATTAGATAGAGAAGAAAAAACAAGACCCGCTGCAATTTCGAGTGCTGCCGATGATGCCAAATTTGCTCCAATTGGTACATCTGTCGCAATGCACCCAGCCCACCCAGTTACTGGCATCCCTGTAGAACGAAGAAAGACACCGACACCATGCAAATATCTTGCCCAGTGCGGCGTTTCAGACGGGTCATCGTCAAGGTCAAAAGTTGCTTCGCCGAAGCCTTCAGAAAAAACAGTGACGTCTGAGCCCTCCACGGGGCTTGCAGCGATAACGGTATCGAAGGGTAGAGCAACTGGCAGTACATATCCTTCGTTATAGTCCGTGTGTTCACCAATAAGGTTCACTCTGCCCGGAGCTCTGGCAATGACAGTCGGGGAATTATCATATTTTGCAAAAAATTCTTCTAGAACTCTATTTTTTGCAGAAAGCGTAATTTCTCGCATTTCACTAGTCTTACGGATTAAAAAGCAAATGCAAATTTCAGTATATTTCTAGTTGGCTGCAGGAAAAAGCTAACCCAGTTGAAATTTTTCCATGATAGGAATAAGCGAAGAGGGGGGGTGCAAGTTACCGAAATGGGGGTACAAAAATCTTCTAACCTGCTACTTTATCTGACTAATTCTGTCACCTAATATCCGAGCGATAATTTAGCGTGAATATTCGAGTAAAAAATGATTTGATTTATTCGATATGGAGCTGAACAACAAATGCGACACTCTCCTGTGTTGGTTTCCTCAAAACAATCACTGCATTTAGGGAACTCCGTTACACGCGTAACTTAGACAACAAATGCGGGTTTCTACATGCCAAAATCACTTATAGGATTGTCTGCCTAATTGAGATTTGGTTCATTTAACTTTTGGGCAGTGGGGTAGGAAGATAATCACACTAGTCCACGATTTTTTTGGGAGTTTCTGGTAGCTGTGACTAGTGGTTTTTCGCGCAAGATTCAGAAAATGGTGCGCTTCTTTCTAATAACGGGTTTTCTCGTTCCCGCGGCGTTACTCATTACTGCTTCTCCGGCTTCAGCTTCGGTAGGTGCATTTGATTGCAGCTCGTACGACGGACCCATCTTCATTGAAGATGATGGCAACAGTAACGTTGGTTATAACGCGAAGGAGCTCAACCTAAGTACCGGTAATTATGGAAGCAATATTTTTACCATTAAATTTTCTCAGAACGGTAGGTCCTGGGATTACAACCAGATTAACGGTATTGCCATAAACCCAGTCGACGGCAAAGCCTACGGCGTGATGGGCGGAGTCGATTCAAACCATTCTAAATTCCTTGTCCGGTTTGATGACGATGCCGATGTGGAATTCATCGCCAAAGTTAACGAAGCAAATACTTCAGCGACAATCGATGTTCACGGCGACTACCTCTATCTCGGAGCTAGCAATTACGGCCTCTATCGGATCGAGAACGTCGCGAACCTCACGGGAAAAGCAGATCCGGATGACGTAACACTTGACAAAACTAACCTTTCCTCACTTTTGAACAATAGCGATAGTTCCTGGGGTGGGGGTATTGCTGATATACAGGCGATCCGAGCCGACCTCGACTTAGGTGGCGTAGAAGATTATGTGATCGGAGTAAGAAACTCGGACAGCGGTGGAACGAAAGTCATGGTTGCCCGATACTCCGGATCAACCGATGTGTGGCACCTGACTCCAGATGAGACTATGTTCACTCGTCCATGGCGTGCCGCTTGGTACTCGGATGGCCGTTTGCTCTTCATGGAGAAGAAAGGGAATCTCTTCGAACTGAAACTCAATGATTTGACTGACATTGACCTTTCCGCAGGAACAGCAGATGTCACAAGTTTAAGCGATACATCAAACATCAAAGATGGCGATGGAATGGCATGCTACACAAGCCCAGGATTCACCGTTACTCAAACAAGCGGATCAACCACTGTCTCTGAAACCGGAACAACCGACACGTTCACCGTAGTTCTCAACTCAAAGCCAGCCGGAGACGTACAGATAGATCTAACAAATCCTGACACCGGAGAAGCAACGCTAGATGACTTGTCACTAACATTTACTACGTCCAACTGGAATACGCCCCAGACGATCACAGCAACTGGGGTTGACGACCTATATGTGGATGGAAATCAAAACCAGACCGTCACATTCAGCGTGGATGATTCAGCGACAGACGATGTTATTTACGACGCGATAGCTGACCAGACAATAACGGTTACAACGCAGGATAACGAAAATGCTGGATTTACCGTGGCCGAGTCTGGAGGTTCAACAGGCGTTAACGAATCTGGAACGACGGATACATTCACTGTGGTACTGACTGCCAGACCTCTTTCGGATGTTGAGATTGATGTTTCTTCAGCTGATACCGGAGAGGTTACGGTCACCGGTGGGGCGACGTTGACATTCACAACGAACAACTGGGATACCCCTCAAACAGTGACGGTAACTGGTGTCGACGATTCAGATATTGACGGCAACCAAGCAGTGAATCTCTCTTTAGTCGTTGATGATGCCAATTCAGACAACGCGTACGACGCAGTTGGCTCCCAAACCGTTTCCGCTACAAATGAAGATGACGATACGGTCGGGTACACCGTCGTTGAATCAGGCGGTTCCACTGCAGTTTCAGAAGATGGGACAACAGATACTTTCACTGTAGTTTTGAATGGGCAACCGAGCTCGAATGTGGTATTCGATATTACTTCCGCCGATACTGGTGAATCAACTGTCTCATCAGGGACTTTAACCTTTACCACTACGAATTGGGATACTCCTCAGACCGTTACCGTTACCGGGGTTAATGACACCATTATCGATGGAAATCAGAACGTGAACATCACCGTTTCTGTCAATGATGGCAGTTCAGACAATGCTTTTGATAATTTAGCTGATCAAACCGTTGCGACAACGGTAAATGACAATGATGCTGCGAATTATGTTGTTAATTGGCCTGCGGCATCTGAAGGTGGAGGCGCTGGAGCAGCTGAACCAAATGGTTCATCGACTTTTTCGGTAAATCTAACAGTGCAGCCAAACAGCGACGTTAATATGAGCGTCGTATCTGCCGATACCACTGAAGCGACTGTGAGCGTAGCTGAACTCACATTTACCCCGCAAAACTGGGATACCCCGCAAACGGTCACGGTTACTGGAGTAGATGATGATCTAATCGATGGGAATCAGAACGTAAATGTCACGGTTTCCATCATTGATGCAACATCTGACAACAATTTTGACCCTCTCGCTGACTCCGTATTCACCTTCACTATTGAGGATGATGACGCTGCCGGCTTCACTATTGCACAAACGGGGGGTACAACTGTCGTGGGTGAAGGGGGTACAACTGACACGTTCACTGTCGTCCTTGATGCCCAACCGAACTCAAATGTCGTTCTTTCCCTCTCATCTGCAGATACTGGAGAGTCAACGCTGTCAACTGGGACCCTAACGTTCACGAACGGCAACTGGAACACCCCCCAGACCGTCACCGTCACCGGCATCGATGACACCATTATCGATGGAAGTCAGAGCTCAACAGTCACAGTTTGGGTGGATACTGGAAACTCTGACGATAATTTTGATGTTCTTTCAGCGCAGACGCTTACTGCAACCACCACCGACAACGATGTTGCCGGTTTCACAGTGGCGGAGACCGGGGGGAATACCACTGTCACCGAAGCCGGATCCACGGACACGTTCACGGTTGTCCTCAACGCCCAACCGAACTCAAATGTGGTGTTGACTGTGA
>CAZMAW010000009.1:23671-101787 GCA_964564495.1 uncultured Candidatus Nemicrothrix sp. | reverse complement strand
TATCAGACTCTTCTTCAACCGCAGTATCAGACTCTTCTTCAACCGCAGTATCAGATTGTTCGACATTGGATGAAGATGCATCCATTGTTTCACTTGAGCTACTACATCCAGTGAGTGGGATAAGAAGTAGAAGTAAAGAAAATATAGAAAGCGTAGTTCTAGTTTTCACATGAGTAGTTTACTTGCGATTGCTCGAACTCTATCGATATTTATACGGAGCTCTTAACAAAATGAGTTTCCATCAGGAAAAATTGAAGAGCCGAAGGAGAATATGAGAAATGGTACATGATGTTGACTACAAGTAGTCTTGGATTGAGGTGACTATGTCATTCAACCAAAAAATTTCAAAAATTCTTGAAACCGACGACGAAATCGCAGCCATTCTTGCCGCATCTGGAACGGAACTTCCTCCGCTCCTTCCCGCTCTTGCCCATGCACTAGGTGACCTCACCTTATTAAGTGAAAATCTCTGGTTGGATCCCAGTAAGTCACTTGAAGAACAAGGTGGGTGGAATGCTCACGAACAAGAACAATGCAGAAAGATTGCACTGGAGGGGATTAAGCGTCTTCGCGACGGAGAGACGAGAGACTCTAGCTTTACTGACGAAGACCTTTGTACGATTATGTCTTGGGCATGTGGAACTCAGCTTGATGGGTCATATCTTGAAATGCTTCGAGAAGAGCTCGCCCCAGATAATCGAGACTTGAGAGCCCCAGATTGGAGCAAAGAAGACTACGCCAAAGAACGAGACTTCACAGTGGCCATTATTGGGGCAGGCATGTCTGGGATTCTTGCTGCATACAGACTCAAGCAATCAGGAGTAAACTTTGTCATTTTTGAAAAAAATCCTGACATTGGAGGGACTTGGTTAGAGAACACTTATCCAGGTTGTCGCGTTGATGTCTCCAACCATGTCTACTGCTATTCATTTATGCAAAAACATGACTGGCCTCACTTCCACTCGACTCAAGAGGTACTTCTTCAATATTTCAATGACTGTGCAGATGAATTTGAGATCCGGAACCAAATCCGTTTCTCAACAGAAGTTTCCTCCGCTGTATGGGATGAAGATAATAATCGCTGGACCTTAGAACTTTCCTCTGAAAAAGGTGAGGAAAGCTTTCACTGCCATGGAATTGTCAGCGCTGTTGGCCAGCTTAATCGCCCTGCGTACCCAAATATTGCTGGAAGGGAGTCTTATAAAGGGCCTTCTTGGCATTCAGCCCGGTGGGACCACGAGGAGAGTCTTGAAGCGAAAGATGTTGCGGTCATCGGGACAGGTTGTAGCGCTATCCAATTTATACCTCGGGTTGCTGAACTTGCAGAGTCTACGACAGTGTTTCAACGAACTCCGAACTGGTTGATGCCAAGGCCGCAATACCAGAGAGAGCTCCCGGAGAATTTACTCTGGTGTTTCGACCACCTTCCCTACTACAACAACTGGTTCCGGTTGCATTTGTTCTGGCGAAGTCACGAAGGCCTTTTACCTCGCTTGGAAGTAGACCCGCAATGGAACCACGATGACGATAATTCGGTCAGTGCGAGCAACCATGAATTAGGTTTTATGCTGCGCCTATATTTAGAAAGTGAGTTCACTGATCGTCCTGACCTTCTGGAAAAAGTCATTCCGGATTACACCATGGGGGCAAAGCGGTTCGTGATTGATGATGGGTTGTGGGCCACTACTTTAAAACGGCCAGACGTTGAGTTATGCACGGCCCCTATTGCCGAAATTACTGAAAAAGGATTAGTCACCGACGATGGGACCGTCTATGAGGTCGACGCAATTATTTATGGCACTGGATTTAAAGCTTCAGAATTCTTAACACCTATGAAGATCGTTGGAAAAGGAGGAGTAGATCTCCACGAGCAGTGGGACGGGGTTGCTCGGGCTTATCTTGGGATCGTGAGCCCAAATTTTCCAAATCTCTTCTTCATGTATGGGCCAAATACAAATATCGTGATCAATGGAAGCATCATTTATTTTTCCGAGTGTGAAGCCCATTACATAACCCAATACATCCGTTATCTCCTTGAGCACAATCTCGCTGCTCTCGATGTGAAGAAGGAAATCCACGATGAGTACAACGTCAAGATCGACGATGGGAATGCAAAAATGGCGTGGGGAGTGTCATCAGTAAATAGCTGGTATAAAAATGGGAGCGGGAAAATCACCCAGAATTGGCCGTTTTCTCTCTTGGAGTACTGGGAACAGACTCGAGAAATCAATCCTGACGACTACATCGAGTTACAATAGCGCTCGAGTCAACAACTGATATCCATACCTTCTTCGGAATCCATATATGCATGCAAATAAAGTAAATTTAGATGTCTTCGAAAGTGGTGAAGGGACCCCTGTCATCTATACCCACGGATGGGCTGATGACCGAACGGTCTGGGATGGAGTTATTCAATCGCTTGGGGTAGGTGTTCAAAATATTGCGTGGAGTATTCGCGGCCATGGAGAATCGGATGCCCCTCCTTCTGGAAACTACACACGTGAGCATACGTTAGGGGATTTGGCACAGATCGTTGAGAGGGCGAACGATCCGGTTGTGTTGGTTGGCCATTCACTCGGTGGCTATCTTTCGTTAGCTTTCTCTCTGCAACATCCTGAAAAAGTCAAAGCGTTAGTATTGATTGCTGCAGGGCCGGGATTCCGAAAAGAGGAAACGCGAGAGCAATGGAATACTTTTATTCGAGCTTCAGCGAAGAAAATGGATATTCCAGACGGAAGCGAAGAAGCAGCATTACATGTTGATTCTTGGGTTATTGATTCTCTTGGGGAAATCTCAGCCCCTGCACTGGTGATCGTAGGTGAGAATGACAAACGATTTGCAGCCTCAATGGCAGTCTTTGAAAAATATTTGGATGTAAGGGCATCTGTCATAGTTCCAGAAGCCGGTCACTCAGTCCATCGAAAATATTCCTCTGAGGTAGGGTCAGCTATTAAGAGCTTTCTTTCAGTCTTGCCCTAACAGGTTAAGAGTATTCTGACTGGTTTAACTGAATATCTCCTTGTAAGGTCGCGCTTACACGAAATCGGTGATGACTGGAGAAGCTATGGCAGGACCGTTAGAAGGAATCAAGGTAATCGATGTATCAGCGGTTATTTCTGGGCCTATGGCTTGTCAGGTCTTAGGTGACATGGGCGCGGATGTGATCAAGATCGAACCTTTGGGCATTGGAGATATTACGAGAATCGGAGGATTCCGTGTCGGGGATATTTCAGCGATATTCGCTTCATCCAACCGAGGAAAACGCTCCGTTGCCCTCGACCTTTCACAAGAGGAAGGAGTATCTATTTTGAAAAAAATGGTTGCTTCCGCCGATGTCCTCGTTCAGAATTTTCGGCCCGGCGCAGTTGATCGGATGGGGATAGGTCCCGACACGCTGCTCGAGATAAATCCTGACCTTATTTACGTTTCAATTTCTGGGTTTGGTCCTGACGGCCCATATAGAGATTGGAGGGTTTATGACCCAATCATTCAATCTATTTCTGGAGTTGTTTCAATTCAACAAAGCCAAGATATCCCTATTCCTGATCTGATTCGAACAATCGTCTGTGATAAAACGACAGCTCTCACTGCAGCAAATGCAATCAGCGCAGCTTTGTTTGCTCGGGCGACAGGGAAAACAGCTGGCCAACACATCGAAATTCCAATGTTGGACGCAGCTATTTATTGGATGTGGCCAGATGTCTTTATGGGCCACACCCTGTGGGGGGAAAATGTGACCCCTGGGGCCCTCATCTATCAGATTTACCGGCTACAGCAGACAGCGGATGGCCACATCGTATATTTCTTTGCTTCTGATAAAGAATTTCATGGTCTATGCCAAGCTTTGAAACACCCAGAGTGGGCAACGGATCCACGTTTTGCTGAACCGGCCACACGTCTCGAGTCCGACAATTATGCAGCATTAGGAGAGCTCCTCCATAGCGCATTTCTCGAGTTCTCATCGGATGAGATAATGGATCGCCTCCATGACGAAGAGGTACCTGCAGCTCAAGTGAACACTATTGATGACGTTTTTGTCGATCCTCAGGTAGTTAACAATGAGATCATCGTTGAATGGGAGCACCCGGATGCAGGATTGATGAAAATGGCGAAACCTCCTGTCAGATGGGGAACGACAAATCATGAACCTGTGTGGTCAACGGATCATGTGGGCCAAAGCACAGTCGAAGTTTTACAGGACCTTGGTTACGAGGAAAAGGAACTAATTGAACTTCGAGAGAAAAATATAATTCCCGGACCCTAAGGGGTTTTACTCTTCAGATTCAGAACTGGACTTCTCATCAGATGTAGATGGTACATCACGTAATCCAGCTTTAAATTCATTAAGGGATCTCCCTAGAGACCGAGCGATCCCAGGTATTTTCTTTCCCCCGAACAAGGCAAGAAGCACAACTAGGATAATAATGAGTTCAGCAGTCCCGACACTTCCCATTTCTTTCCCCTTCGTCGCCTTTCTTTGCCTCCTTAAGGATACCCCATAGAGTAGAGACACTCACTTTCTAGGACTTTTCAAGCACCAGTGTTTTCCGCAAGTGCTTTTTCCACAATCTCCATTGGGTGTTGAATCTTGATTCCAGCTTGTTGAAGATGTATTAGACATCCTGGGTTTGCACTTACAACGGTGTCATATCGATGCTCATTGATGACGGAGATTTTTCTGTCGCGAGCTTGAGAAGCGAGTACCGGTTGGAAAAGAGAAAAGGCACCCCCTGCTCCGCAGCATAAACCGTCGTCATCAAGGTCAATAAGGGTATCAACAAATGGTTCGAGCACTGACCTAACTGCCTCGTGTGAACCCTGAACATGTCTCAAGTGGCATGGGTCTTGGACGACAACCCTGATAGGGAGTTTCTGAGATGTTGGAAGGCCTTCTAAATGCTTGGCAACCCACTCATGGACATCAAAAACTCGGGAGCTGAACTCCTTAGCTTCATTGGTTCCAACGAAATGCCCATATTCCTTCAGGGCTGCTCCACATCCAGCGGAATCAACAAGTACTGGGAGTTCGTCATCCGATAGGGCTTGGATCACTGTGCTTGAGATTTCTTTCGCTGATTGAACAAGTCCTGCATGGTTATGTAGCGCCCCGCAGCAGGGAATACGGTCACCAGTAGGGATAACGCCAAATCCTAAGGATTCAAGTATTTTTTTTACTGACCGATGAGTGTCTCTCTGCCAAGCGTCCATGACACAACCGGTGAAGAGATAAACATCGTTGCCTGAAGGGGTGAGCGGTTTGTTCCGGAACGGAATAGCTTTTGGTACCGCGAACCGTTTCGGGATTAAGTGCAGTTTGTTCGCTACCGCCAGTAACCGAGTAACAAAGCGAAGAAGTCGGGGACGGGTGAGTATGTGGAAGGGAATCTGTTGCCATTTGGGAAGAATTTGTTTCTCTTCAACAAGCGTTTTCCTTGCTTGTTCGATTAATGAACCATAGGGTACGCCGCTAGGACATGCGGGTTCACACCCACGGCATTGGATACATGTATCAAATGACGCGACCGCTTCTTTAGTGATCGGTCGATCATTCATTTGGATCTCTTGCATTAAACGGATTCTTCCGCGCGGGGATAAAGCTTCTTCTCCAGTAATACGAAAAGTAGGACAATGAGGAAGACACAATCCGCACTGGACACATGTATTAAGTTCTTCAGCTTCAATGTTCAAATTCACCATTAACTCCAATTGCCTGTTTTTCGGCCAGGATTGAGTCGTTTCTTCGGGTCAAATTGTTGCTTCATCCGGTTTTCAATAATTTGTTGTCCCTTATCTGGCACTCGTATCTGCTGGGGGTGCTCGGCCCACACTGTCCCAACCCCAATTGACGCAACAAATCTTCCCGTATTGAACGAATCTAAACGAAAGATGTCTGCCGGTGGCAAAGACCAACGGCATGCAGGAAGATCTGGTGCTTTTTCAGCCTCTTGCAAAGTTCCGTGTTTCTCTAGAATTTTCTTTTGGGCGTGAACATCAGCTGGATACCCCTCTAGATGCACCCAAGTTGTCGTCCCGTCCCATAGAAGAGCCGACGGGCGAAGAAGGATCGAGAGAATTAATTTCGGGTCGATTATTGTTTCGACCCAGATTTGTTCCTCTGGTATGGGATTTGTTCTTAACGTTGCCTCGGCAATAAGTCCTAAAGTTCCAAATGATCCAACCATGAGTTTATGAAGATTGAAGCCCGTCACATTCTTCACTACGGGACCCCCGCAAGTAATGACGTGGCCTTCGGAAGATATATACCGCAATTGCAAAACAGCGTCGCGAACAGACCCGATTCCTAAATGGTGCAGATCATTGTGGCCTACAGCAATAGCTCCTCCAACTGTTCCTCCCCGATTAGGAAGGCTGGTGCGTTGTCTATGTGAAGCAAGACATGAGTTCAAGTCCTGAACAGTGGTTCCAGCGCGGACAGTTACAATCATTTCTTCCGGTTTGTACTCAACGACTCCTGACGGAGCAGAAAGGACGTTCGTTCCATCTTCCAACGAACCATTAATGTCCCAGCGTGTTCGTTTCCCTTCAATGGCAACGGGTTTGGAAGGCCCTACATCAATGGCGAAGTTGCGTAAAGCAGGATCGAGGTCAGTGTTTTCCGCTATCCCCATATTCCCTCCGGAATTTTTTTCAAAGCCTGTATGTCAGCGCATGAATGCCCTGAAGGAAGAATTTTTCCAGGGTTTGAACGACAATCAGGGTCAAAGGCGTACCGTAATCGATTTTGGTGATCGAGGTCTTCATCACTAAAAAGCTCATCCATATATGCCTGTTTTTCAATGCCTATTCCATGCTCTCCTGAAAGAACTCCCCCAGCGTCAAGGGATATCCGCATGATTTCTGCTCCTGCAGCATGAACTTTTTCCATCATTCCCTCTTCTCGGGCATCAAATAGAAGTAGGGGATGCAAATTCCCATCACCAGCGTGAAATACATTCATCACGATAAGTTCATATCTGTCAGCTACTTCGTCAATTTTTTCAAGAACATCAGCGAGAGATGATCGGGGAACGACGGTGTCATGAAGATAATAGTCAGGTGCTATTTGAGCTATAGCTCCAAAGGCCGTTTTTCGACCTTTCCACAACAGCTCACGTTCCTGATCACTCTCAGCTACTCGGATCTCTGTGGCTCCTTGCTCGGAACCAATGTTTCGAATGCGGGAAGCTTCTATTTCCACCCCGTCAGGTAACCCTTCTACCTCAACGAGGAGAACAGCAGCTGCATTAGTTGGATATCCGGCGCCTACGAAGCTCTCGACGGCTTTAGTTATGCGTTGATCCATTACTTCCATAGCGGCGGGAACAATGCCGGCGGCGATCACAGCACTGACAGTTTGAGCTGCATCACGCATCGATGAGAAGGATAGGAGCAGAGTTCGGACAGCAGGAGGGTTTTTGGTAAGACGAACTGCGATCTTTGTCGTGATTCCCAACGTTCCCTCACTGCCAACAAATGCTCCACGCAAATCTAATCCATGAGGTTCTGGATCAAGGCCTCCTATCATGGCAATTTCCCCATCAGGGAGCACAACTTCAAGAGCGAGCACGTGGGCGTCGGTGACGCCATATGCGAGACAGTGAGGCCCTCCGGAATTATTTGCGACGTTCCCACCGATAGTACAGACCTGTTGGCTTGAAGGGTCTGGTGCAAAATGGAACCCGTCATGTTTCAAGTGGTTACTTAGATCAAGATTTATAACACCGGGTTCAACCCATGCAACCCTATTATCGATATCGACTTCAAGTATTTGATTCATTTTTGTCATTGCTACAACAGCTGGGGCTCCCAAAGGAACCGCTCCCCCTGCGAGTCCGGTTCCTGCCCCTCGGGCAACAACCGAACGGCCATGATGCTTTGCAATACGCATGATTGCTTGGACCTCCTGTGTGGAGACGGGGAAACATACTGGTCCAGCATTCCCTTCATCGAAGACTGATGCGTCATGCGAGTGGAGAAATCGTTGTGTTGCATCAAAATGGACCCTGTCCTTTGACAGCGCTGAAACAAGATCAGCGACAAACGGATCTGCCGAAATTGTTCGTCCTATAACTTTTTTGAGTTTGTCAGCAAACGACATGGTATTTCCTTTAATTCCTTCCCTTTGTAGGGTAACCATCTTGAAGTGGTGAGATACGGTTTACTAGAAACCCGTTGCAAATTTGCCCATTTGTACTCGACGGTGAAGACTATGGTGATTATTTCTTAAGAGTCTTATCTGATTGGATGACGCTATGGATATTCCATTAACCCCTTCATCAATAACAACCGAATGGCTGACTCGAGCACTTGAGCATGTAGATGCGTTCAAAGGTGCAAAGATTGCCGGTATCGAAACGACAGACATTGGAGAAGGAACAGGAATCTTTGGGGAGATTGCTCTGTTAACTCTGACATATGCTGGGCAGGGATCAGCCCCAAATTCATTAGTAGCGAAGATGCCCTGCGTCGAGCCAGAGAATCTTGTTGTGGCTCAAGCTCTGGGGATATACCAGCGGGAACTCAATTTCTTTGAACAGATCGCTCCATCGACTAATTTACGAATTCCTAACTGCTACTACGCCCATATGGGAAATGACGGACGTTTCATAATCCTCATGGAAGACTTATCTCAGAATTACTCTGTTGGCGATCAGGTGATAGGCGCTACGAATAATCAAGTCGAGGCCGCTATAAAAACGCTTGCAGATTTTCACGCCCATTGGTGGGAAAACGAAACTTTATCTGAATTAGATTGGCTACCAGCACAAAATGATCCCGCGTATATAGCAACAGTACCTGGTATTTACCGAGCTGGACTACCAGTACTGATCAGCGACTGGTCCGATCGTTTACCAAAAGAAAGTATAGAAATCGCCAAAAAGCTAGATCCTCGCTTTGAAGAACTTATGCATCTGTTTGCTGGTGGTCCTCACACATTTGCCCACTCTGATACACGCCTCGATAACTGGTTTTTCCCCAACGATACATCATCTGATATAGCGTTAATTGATTTTCAACTTTGTTCAAAATCACGCGGAGTCAATGACATCGCATATTTAATAGGCACAAGCGTGCCGAGGGAACTCGCTGCAGAGAATTGGGAAAAGTATTTGCGGCTTTGGCTAGAACTCATACAAGATCGGAATATTTCATATTCCTGGGATGAAGCTGTTTCCCATTATCGACTAGCTACCTTGTATTACACCGCAGGTGGCATGTCTTTAATCGGGTCATTCGATACCGGAAATAAACGTGGTGCCGCGATGGCCGAAGCATACGTTACTAGGACATTCAGCCACATGGTTGATATCGATGCTGGAGCAGCGTTCGATCTCTAATTACGGGCTTTCAAGATCCTCTACTTATCTGATTTCGTAATGTTTCCCTTCTTTGGTGTGAGAAAGCTCAAGAAAGACACCCGCTTTCCGGAAACAGTACGCTATTTGTTGAGCATTTTGTCTTGAAATTTTTCCAAGGGTGGCAATGTCAGATGTCGTGAAAACTTTCGGAAGTCCCTTGGGCAAAAGATCCAGAAAATCTTCAACTCCTTCGAACTTCTGAATGGAAAGGATTTCAGATAGTTCGGTATTGACCGTCCGGTATCCTCCGCGCCGTCTTCGCATCGATGGATCATACTCTTGAACCTTTCTCACAGAGACGCACAAAACTTCAAAGCTCAGGTTTGGGTCAAGAATGAATTCAGGGATCGAAACAAGTTCTTCAAAGATAGAAAACACCGTTCCTTTTTTCGGTGACTTCCTTGGTTTCTTATCGGGTTTCACAAGGAACGTTTCCACAGCAACGGGGTAAATGATACGAATCGGGTAATGCGGAAGAAGACGAGAGAGCTTCTTCCGCATGGAAGCAAACGACGTGGTTTGTATCTCTACCAGAGTCGTTTTCTGTTTTCCTTCTCGAACTATGTCTATGACGAATCCGTCAATGGGAACTTCGAACCCGTCACCTGGTTGTGCAACAAATTGTTTTAATGATGCATGAAGCGACCCTTCATTTAAGGTGCCGATAATCGGGGCATCGGTGATTGGGAAAGTTTTACTTTTGTTCATGGGGCAACGGCGGTACTGATTCTCTTTCTAGTTTTCTTTTAATCTAATGGATTTAAAAAGATCGCACTGAAGTTGAAAGAATTGTCGAGATTGTACTTTTCTGAAAGGTCTGGCAATCTAGTTTGGAGAGCTAGCGGGGGGCTATGCCGAAAATACCAGCACCTTACATCCCACAGAAAGGTAGCGAGTTCACTGCTGAGTGGTTTTCTGACTGTCTACAGGAACAATTTGGAGCTGCTGTTCTTGAAGTGGAGCTTGAAATTATCGGGACCGGCATTGGGTTTGTTGGAGAAGTTTACCGCTGCCATCTTTCTTGGGACGCGAACCGTTCAGATCTTCCCGCATCGATGATCATCAAAGTCCCCTCCTCTATCCCTGCCAATCGGGGGCTTGGAGAAGGGCTGCAATTGTATGAACGGGAGATTCTCGCATATCAAGAATTAAGTGGAGAGATGGGTTTACCAATGCCAAAGCTGTTTTATGCAGTGATGGATGATGATCCGACTCCATGGTTAGACAAAGTCATAGAGTTTCTCTTTACTTACCTTCCTATCGGCGGTATTAGTTGGGTAACAGTTCAATTTTTAAAGCTTGCAGCAAAAAATCCTCAACTACGGCGTTATCTTCTCATTATTGAGGACATCGTCGATGCCCGACCTCCTAGCCAAGTCGGGGGTGGTTCACTAGACGACGCCATTGTGGCTCTAACTGCCTTAGCGGAATTCCATGCAGCGCATTGGATGTCAGAAAAATCTGTCGGCATATCTTCACGTATATGGTCTATGGATAGGCTCCCCAAAGTCTGGCAAGCCAGTTACAGGAGAAACCGGGATGACTTTCTTTCCAATTTTGGGAATTTAATCGAGGATGAAAAAATCCGTCAACTCGATCAAGCGCAAATAGATATCCCGAAGCTGCTCAAGCCCCTTGGGGAACCTCCGTGGACACTACTCCATGGAGATTACCGTCTGGATAATATCCTGTACCGCCCAGATGGGAGCTTGGTGGTGATCGACTACCAGATCCTTTCCAAGGGACGTCCAGGTTGGGATGTGGGGTATTTCATTACAACTGCTCTTACTCCAGAACATAAGGATGAAGAAACCGTGATGTTGGAGCATTACCATCAAGTCCTTTGTACTGCCGGTGTTTCTGATTATCCGTTTTCTACCTTGTTGGAGGACGTCCGGTTAACAAAATTATTGCTTGCCCACCGCCTTGTAGGGGGCAGAGATTCATTTGATACAGAGCTTCAGGGAAGCGATCAAACTTTCGTCGATGTTTTAGTTCAACGGGTCGTTGGCTGGATTGAGTAGAAAATGTACTTCTCTCTACCTCTTTCTATTTAGGACTCGAGACGCTCCTGAGCGAGGGCAATATATTCCGAGTCCAAATCGTATCCAATGTAGTTTCGATCTACTTGCTTAGCCGCTACCGCTGTAGTTCCAGCCCCACAAAACGGATCAAGAATAAGGTCATTTTGATAGGAGTACAGTTCAATGAGGCGGCGGGGCAGCTCTATCGGGAATGGGGCGGGGTGTCCCACCTTTTTCGCTGAAGCAGGTTGAATGCGCCACGTATCAAGCGTCCACGCCATAAAGTCTTCCTTTGAGATCGTGTCAACGTATGGAAGGCCTTCAGCTTCACGCTGTTTTCGATTTAAAGAACGGTCAAGACGAAGTTTGGAAGCCACAACCACTCTTTCGGTTACATCTCTTAAAACCGGGTTAGAAGCTGACTGGAATGACCCCCATGCACAACTCCCCGATGCTCCCTCGGCTTTTACCCAAATAATTTCACCTCTGAGAAGAAACCCAATATCGTCTTGGAGTATCCGAATAATGTCTGCTGCTAAAGAGCGGTAGGGTTTCCTTCCCAAGTTCGCCACATTCACGGCGATACGTCCACCCGGCTCCAAAACTCTCCAGCATTCTGAAAAAACTTCGGAAAGCATCTGGATGTACTCAACATAATTCGCTGGCGTTCCATTCTCTCCCATTTCAAGTTCATATTCTTTCCCCACGTAATAGGGCGGCGAGGTCACAACGAGAGCAACGGAATTGTCATTCACATCATCCATATGTCTGGAATCTCCGACAAAAAGTTCATTTACGGTTTTAGGGGCTTCAGGAAGTTGTTCCTTGTCCTGTTTAAGAGGGGGAAATCGGTCATAAAAATCTTTTGCATTATGACTCTCTCTTTTAGATACACCAAATGTTGAAGTCTGTGTTCCCTTTGCAGTCTTTTTTTCTGAAGACGACATCGCCCATCAACCCCTTTTGCTGGGTTCCCCCATATTCTCTCTTTCTAGCATGGCACGCAGAGATGGTCTTAACATCAACTAATAACAGACTTTTGGAAGTATCGAACGACTTTCCCAGGACCATGTTCTCGATCTTGGAACGGTATCCACCCTAACGAGGCATGGAATGCCAACGACTGGGGGTTCTCCGGTTCGACATTAACTTCACAAAGAAGTATGTCAGCACCTACAGAAACAGCGTGTTCCTCTAAAGCAAGGTACAGAAGTCGTCCATATCCTTTCCTCTTCTTGTTTGAATCGATAATGATCCGGTCCACATAACAAAAATTTGTGAATTGGTTATCTAACCAGCTGTAATTTGCGCTCTGATACGGTTCTCCGGGACCAATTACAATCAAAACGCCTTCAATGGCATCTTCCTCCTCAACTACCCAAGCTTTTGACATACCAATAATGTCGAAAAGTTCATCGATATTGAGAGAATTTACGGCAGGAACAGCGTCATTATTTATTTCAAGCACTAGCTCAATATCCTGGGGGGTCATTTCTCGTATCATCTGCATCTTTTACCTTTAATGCCCTAAGTCTAGTGGGCATAAAACCTCCTAATTCCCGTTCATTAAAAACAACGAGCGAGAGATCGTATTTCAGCCGTAGAATAGACTTTGTTGTGAAAGGAGTCCTTGAAGATGAGTTCCTCTCCCCTACTTGCTGGGGTCCGTATAATCGAAAGTTCGCTTCTTGGGCCAGGCCTGATTTCTACTTTCTTCGCCGATCTCGGCGCAGACGTCATCAAAGTTGAGCCGCCACAAGGGGACTACATCCGCCAAATGACATGGCCAATCATCAATGGTGTTTCCTTACTACATTTACATACACATAGAGGAAAACGCAGCATAACCCTTGACTTGAAGACTGCCGAAGGTACAAAAATTTACAAGGAGCTCGTTAGCGATGCGGATGCTGTCGTTGAGGCTATGCGTCCGGGAACATTAGCGAAACTTGGTCTAGGATACGATGTCCTACAAGAACTCAACCCAAAACTGGTGTTTTGCACATTATCGGGTTACGGAGCAACCGGCCCATACCAAAATATGCCAAGCCATGGTATCGCCTACGACACATGGGCGGGCCTTATAGCACCAGCTACCGATGAAGAAGGCTTCACGCGGATTCCAAGAGATATGCCGAATGTGGGGATTAATGTTGGGCCGATGCTTGGGGCATTTGCTTTGTTAGCAGGAATAACCCGTGCAAGGAAAACAGGAATTGGATGCCAGATGGAACTTGCCCAATCCGATGCAGCCGCTTACATGGACTGGTACAGAATAGAGACTTGGAGAGCATACGAAAGATCAGAAGACGAAGTGACTGGAAACCCTTCTGATGATTATGAACGCCGTCCACCTGGTCTTGCTGGAATGTGGGAAGGCGTCAGATACCAAATTTATGCTTCAAATGATGGTCATATTCTATTCATGGCCTCTGAACAAGCATTTTGGAAGAATTTCTGCAATGGAGTTGGTCGCATGGACTTGTTTGAAAAATGGCCCGGATCGAAATATGCAGACCATGCCAAAGGTAATACAGAGCTTCAAAAAGAACTTCAAGAAATCTTTAGTCAAAAAAGCAGTAAGGAATGGTTGGAGTTTAGCGAAGATGAAAACACGCCTATAGCACCCGTGTACAATGCCAAAACTGCTCCAGATGATCCTCAATTCCAACATCGACTACCCTTCTATCCGGTAGATGCCTTAGGGGCAGAACAGCTGCCACTTCCTGTTAATGTCATTGGAGAACAGCAAAGTATCCCCTCGATGGCACCTACAGTCGGAGAACATACAGAGCAAATCCTTTCTGAAATTCTCGGATATGAACATAATGAAATTCAAACACTGCGTGAAGGTGGAGCCTTCGGCTAAGCCAACTAATACAAAAGAATTATGAAGCTTCTCCAACTCCCCTCTTTTGTTCGGAGGAGCATGATTTTCTTCCTTCTACCAGTCGCACTAAGTCTCCTATTAAGCGTCCTCCTTCTATTTTTCTTACTTTTCTCCTTTGCTCTTCTTCTCTCTACCCTCACTGCTTCAAGGGAAAATACTTTCCTCCGGTTTTATCGAGTCATCGCAATGATTACGTGGTATCTCCTTATGGAATGTATAGGAGTACTCGCTGCTGCAGCATTATGGCTCATAACATGCGGAGGTTTATTTCGAAATCTACGTTGGTCGCAGCAAATCCATGGAAAAATTCAATACATATGGACTAACGGCGTTCTTTTAGGTGTACGTGTATTTCTGAATGGGCATATAAATTATCCTGATTGTTCCCCATTGCGAACAGGGCCCATGATTATTGTCGCTCAACATAGAAGCTTTTTTGATGCATGTATCCCTAGTGTGCTTATCGGTAAATCAAAAGGCGAGACTGTTCTTCGCCACGTATTAAAGTCAGAACTAATCCTCTCCCCTTCTTTGGATCTCTTTGGTCATCGCCTTCCTAATTATTTTGTAACGAGAAACTCTAGCGTGAGAGAAAAAGAGGTGGCTTCTATAGCTGAACTTGCTTCTGGGTTAAATCAAGACGCATGTGTAATCTTTCCTGAAGGTACTTTCTACTCAACACATAGATTCCAAAGATCCCTTGCAGAAATAACATCCTCTGACCCTAATCGGGTTTCCAGAGTGCAAAACCTAAAGCACGTTCTTCCTCTCCGCCCTGGAGGAATTTTAGCTTTACTCAATTCCGCACCTGATGCGGATCTTGTTTTTATTGGACATCATGGTTTCGACCAATTTGGTTCTTTCAGAGATATCTTGCGCAACGTTCCATTCTCCGCACCCATCTCCATCACATTGAAAAAAATCTCTAACAGTCAATTACCCGTAGAAGATGAGCAGCGCCTTAAGTTTCTAGATCATGAGTGGATGGAAATAGACCGGTGGAATGAAAAAATGTTCACAGAACATCATTCTTTTGAGAATCTGTAGCTCTTTACATGTAACAAAGATTCTGCCATCATCACTCCTTTTAGGGAAACCCTTTTTATTTCTCAGAATATGAAATCTTAGAAAGTATGATTATGGAGTGACTCCTCCTGTCGACAAAGACCTTTTTACATTTGCTTGTAAGGCAGCAGAAGATGCCGCGCAACTAACTCTCCAATGGTTTCAAAGTAATGACTTAACAGCGGATATCAAATCCGATGGAACCGAAGTTACAGATGCCGACAGGTCTGCAGAAGATCTACTTCGTTCCGCAATAAGTAAAGAGTTCCCGAGTGACACTATTGTCGGGGAAGAAGCACCGGACTCCATTGGTAGCAGCACCCGAAAATGGATTATAGATCCGATAGATGGGACTGCTTCTTTTGTTCGCGGGGTTCCGTTATATAGTTCTTTACTAGCAGTTATTGATGAACATGGTCCAGCTATTGGAATTATTCAGCTTCCCGCCCTAGGGGAATCGTTAATAGCTGGACGAGGTTTGGGGGCATATGTCGGCAATCAACTTGCTAAGGTCTCAGAGGTTCATTTAATGGAGGAAAGTTGTATCTCATCAAGTAGCTTTGAACAGCCATGGTGGCCCAAAGAAGCTCTACTAAACATCACATCGTCTGGAGCAAAGATACGAACATGGGGTGACGGGTATGGATACTTTCTTGTTGGAACAGGCCGAATAGAAGCGATGATTGACCCATCTCTGTATACCTATGACATTGCGGCCATGCTAACCATCATCCCTGAATGTGGAGGAAAAATAACAACCTGGAGTGGAGAAACAGAACTTGAAGATAAAAAAGGCTGGGTTGCAACCAATGGCCTAATTCATCAAGACATTCTCGCAAAATTAAGATAAAAATATTTTACAGAGATGGGATTCCATCAAACTCAAAAAGTTTCACTCCTTTACGGCCAAGCTCACTAATAAATTGATTCGATGGGACTAGAGAAGCGACTCCGGAAGCTCCATAAAACTGGGATGCAAGAATATGGGGGAGAAGCATTTCAGAGATGATCGCTGAAGTGGTCGAAGGTGGCGCGGCAGCTCCAAGGATCTTCGTTTCTCTTCGTTCATTAATTCGACCACGAACTTCCACACGAACGGCCCCTATTCCCCCATCGTTGTGTGGTGGGGTAAGCATCGGCAGCCAGGAGGTGAAACGATCCTGTCGAGTCGCAGATAAACGGGCGGTAATTCTTGAAACATTCGGAAACAACGGTTGAAGAAGTGCCGCATCAGGAAGAGCAGCTCGATAGCAATCTGCTCCTCCTACTGGTTCAGGGAACCACACAAGTTCTCTTCCTGATCCTCCTGGACGGCGTACCCATTTCCCGTCACGCCAATCTAAAGACGGTCTCTTCATCGCTCGGTGATGCTGGCGTGCACACGACGGACCACCGGTTCCGTCTTTGGCAATGTGGATTTCATCAACCACATCAAACTCTTCAGACAGGAAAGTAGCTAGGACACAGGTTAACCCAGGAGAAAAACCAGCTCCCACAATGACCACAGCGTTATTCGCTTCAGCAGCTTCTTTCAAACTAAGCATCCCTAGGACATCGCTTATTCGATCAGAAGAGGAAACAATAGATACTCCTTGTTTCACTGCTCTATGGGCATACTCTAGTTGCTGGCCTGATGGTGTACAGAGAAAGAGCAGATCGAGGTCTCCATGTTCGATTTTTGATAAAGACGACACTTCAATCTTCTTGGAATCGAAACGAAGATATTTTTCTAATTTCAAATAGTCAGAATCGTAGATAACGATCTGATCTATATCAGTTCGAGCATACAGTCGTTGCAGCAGCTGAGAACCAACGGCCCCCAGGCCTGAAATTCCGACTTTTGTCATCTGTTCCTAGTTGTTACTCGGTTTCGAGGTCGCGCCATCCACCTGTTTCGGAAGGAGCTTTACCTGATCCGAAGAAACGCAGTACTGCTGCAATAACTGCGCCCCCTAGAAGAGCAAGTAGAACTCGCCGTAAAAGCCTCATGAGAATAAACCCTTTTCTCTATTTACCAATAATTCCAATGTATCGAAAAAAAGACCAATTTGTGAATAGAAAGCCGTGGGCCTAGTTGGAGTTGAACCAACGACCTCACCCTTATCAGGGGTGCGCTCTAACCAACTGAGCTATAGGCCCATTACATTTTTTATATGCAGCATTTTACGATACCGCACTACATAGAAAACACGGTAGTGGGGCCACAGGAAACTAAAACTATTGAACGGTCCGCCTGCGCCGGCGGCGGGGCGGGGTTGGACGAACCGTTTCCTCTTCGACCATGGTGATACGAATTCCCCCAGTTAAATCACTAATAAGATTAAACAAAAGGCACATAAGTACATTGAGTGTTGATCCCGCTATAGCTAGTACCAGACCTCCGAGCGCATAACCTCGGAAGATCTGCCTACCGTCAAAAGTGAAGGTATCTAAAGCAAAAAGTTCCGTTATTAATGTTTCTAGTTTTCCGACCGTCCCTGAAGATTCGGCAACTCCCCAAATCATAAAACCGGCAATTAAAAACACAGCCCATAGACAGGCATAAAACAATATAGAAATTTTAAGAACGGACCAGACTTCAATATGGCGGATAATACGCCGGACCCGGCGGGCTTGCAGGCGTACACGTCTCCTTCTCTCAAAGATCGATGGTCGTCTAGGGCGGCGCGGACGTGGTTGGGGTGGTTCTAAATTTTCAAAAAACGCATTTTTCCCCAGATGGTCTTCTTCATCTGGGTAAATAGAAACATCTTCGTCGAAAGTACTCGCTTCTATCATTTCTTCAGAGCTATCCGGTTCTACGACAAGCGAATCAACCATCGCAGGTTCAGTTTCCTGATCCTTATCAATATTCTCAGTATCTTCCATTAATACGAGTTTAGGGAACAGCTGACTATAAGGGTTGTCATCTCAGAATGGTTTAATTACTAGGTCTATCTTCTTCGGTTTCCCCGACTTGGAGAACAGGGGCAATCGCTGCGACATATTCATCATCTTCGACAGACATGATCTTCACTCCGGTCGCATATGGGCCTTGAACAGAGATCGTATTAACCTGCATTCGAATGATGACACCGTTGGAAGCGATCATAAATACTTCATCTTCATCACCTACTGCACGACTGCCGATGACTCTTCCTCGATCTTTAGATACTTTAATAGCTGTCACGCCTTGCCCATTCCTGTGTTTTGAGTTGAAATTTTCCATTTCTGTCCGTTTTCCGTATCCCTTCTCCGTCACAATCAATAGGCTCGCCGCTTCTCGGGCAATCGACACAGCAACGACAGCGTCATCTTCTTTAAGCTTCATGCCACGTACCCCAGCTGCTGATCTTCCCATTGCCCGGACTTCTTCTTCATGGAATCTCATCAATTTCCCATTTGAACTCATCAAACAGACATCATCATCACCGTTCGTAGGTATTACTCGAACAAGTTCATCCCCTTCTTTGAGGTTGATCGCTATAAGCCCACTTGGGCGAGACTTGTTATATTCCGTAAATTTCGTCTTTTTGACCTGACCGGATTTTGTTGCAAAAACTAAAAACCGGTTTGTTTCATAATCGCGAGTATCAATAACTGCAGCGACTTTCTCTTCAGGGGAAAGTTGCAATAAATTCACTATGGCCGTCCCTCGGGCAGTTCGCGACATAGTCGGAATTTGATGCGCCTTTAAACGATAAACTTTCCCGAAATTTGTAAAGAAAAGCAAGTATGCGTGTGCCGACGTATGCAAAATCGTAGTAACGATATCTTCATTTTTAAGTGACGCTCCAGCTACGCCTCTTCCTCCCCTTCCTTGACGTCTAAATTCATCAGTAGATACTGTTTTTACATATCCTCCGGAGGAAAGCGTCACAACAAGATCTTCATCATCAATAAGATCCTCAATTGCAAACTCCCCTGGGTCTACAGCGAGTTCCGTTCGGCGTTCATCAGCAAATTCTTCACGAATATTGGACAATTCTTGAACAATCAAATCACGAACTTCTCGTTCATCTGACAAGATTTTTTCTAATTCTGTAATAAGTTCTGCAAGATCAGAGACCTTTTCTTCTATTTGATCTCTTCCTAAGCGCGTAAGGCGACCCAATTGCATATCTAAAATATGATTTGTTTGGATTTCACTGAATTCAAATGGATCATCCATAAGTAAATTTCGAGCAGCTGCCCTATCTTCACTAGAGCGAATAGCCACTATAACCTCATCTATTAGCCCAATCGCCTTTAAGAGTCCCTCGTTGATATGAAGCTCATGTTGTGCTCGATCGAGACGGTACTGAGTTCGTCGAGTAACGATATTGATTTGATGGCCAACCCAACAATCTAATGACTCCCTAAGCGTCATTGTCTTGGGAACCCCATCATCCAAGGCAACCATGTTTATCGAAAATGAATTCTGGAGCGGGGTACCTCTATAGAGTTGATTCAAAATAACTAAAGCTGGGGCGTCTTTTTTAAGTTCAAAAACTAGTCGGGTTTGTCCTTTCGCAGATTCATTCCGTATTGTGCGGATCCCGTCAATTTCCTTTCTGTCTACAAGGTCCGCTGTTTTTTCTTCGATTGTTTCGACACTCGTTTGATACGGGATTTCCGTCACAATAATTGAGGTAAGTTTTTCACCCTCTATGATTTCTGCTTTTGCCCGAACCTTTATTGACCCTCGTCCTGTCTTGTATGCCTGTATGATTCCCTCTTTCCCTAGAATTTGACCTCCGGTGGGGAAATCCGGGCCTTTGATAAATTCCATTAAATCGTCAGTGGTTGCATCCGGATTATTTATCAGATGTATAGCAGCATCAGTAACTTCACCGAGATTATGAGGTGGGATATTTGTGGCCATCCCGACCGCTATACCTTGGCCTCCATTGACTAAAAGATTTGGGAAACGAGCAGGGAGCACAGTTGGTTCTTGTGAAGACCCATCAAAATTATCTGAAAAATCAACTGTTTCTTCGTCTATTCCTTCCAACATGTTCATAGCCAGTTGGGATAGACGGCTCTCGGTGTATCTTGGAGCCGCCGGAGGATCATAAGGGGATCCAAAATTCCCATGAGGATCAATGAGCGGGTGTCTTAGGGAAAATGATTGTCCTAGGCGCACAAGGGCCTCATAAATAGCGCTGTCTCCATGTGGGTGATAATGGCCCATAACTTCACCAACGACTGTTGCACACTTAACGTGGGATCGGTCTGGCCGAACATTCGTATCGTACATGGCCCACAGGATGCGTCGATGAACTGGCTTAAGGCCATCCCTTGCATCAGGAAGAGCCCGGGAGACAATGACAGACATCGCATAATCAAGGAAGGATTGCTCCATTTCTTCCTGTATTTCTATTTCTTCAATCCCCGCTGCCGCTTCATCGGGAAGTGAATCTGTAGTATCACTCATGTTTCACCAATCAATTTTTCCACTCATCCAAAGCCTTTTAAATATCTAGGAAACGGACATCTTTCGCGTTTGTTTGGATAAAGGTTTTTCTACTTTCCACATCTTCACCCATCAATTTAGATACAACATCATCAGCTATGGATACTTGGTCAGCTGAGACCTGTAGAAGCGTCCTTGTTGCCGGATTCATCGTTGTATCCCATAGTTCATCAGCGTCCATTTCTCCTAATCCTTTCAACCGGCCAAAGTCTGCTTTATGTTTTGGATGCTCTTCCAAAAACTTTTCCTTCGCATAGTCATCCTTTAAATAAACCTTTGCCTTATTGACCTCTGTTGAATACAAAGGCGGTTGAGCTATATAGACACATCCTTCAAAGAAAAGCTCTTTCATTTGACGGTACAAAAAGGTCAACAAAAGAGTACGAATATGGCTGCCATCTACATCAGCGTCTGCGAGAAGGATAATTTTGTGATATCGGATTTTTTCAAAGTTAAAATCTTCACCAAATCCTCCACCGATGGCAGCAATGAGCGCTTGTACTTCTGTATTGTTGAGCATTTTGTCTATTCGTGACCGTTCAACATTAAGTATTTTCCCGCGAATAGGAAGAATGGCCATAGTTTTTGGATCTCGAGCTTCCTTGGCCGATCCGCCAGCAGAGTTTCCCTCAACAATGTAAAGCTCTGATTCTCGAGGGTCTTGACTAGAACAATCAGTAAGTTTTCCTGGGAGTCCGGCCCCATCAAGAGCTGATTTTCTTCGAGTTGCATCTCTCGCTGTTCGTGCTGCAATTCTTGCCCGTGCTGCTTGCACAGCTTTTTGGGCTATTCGTTTCGCTTCGGCAGGATGTTCTTCGAGCCAATCTTTTATGTGTTGCCCAGTTGCTTTTTCAACCAACGAACGAATCGAAACATTTCCAAGTTTACTTTTTGTCTGTCCTTCAAATTGAGGGTCTCGTAACCGCACTGAAATAATCGCCGTTAACCCCTCACGAATATCCTCTCCTTGGAGACTGTCATCTTTGTCGCGAAGATGGTTCTTATCACGTGCATACTGGTTAATCACCCGAGTCAATGCTGTTCGGAAGCCCTGTTCGTGCATTCCTCCTTCACTTGTGGCAATACCATTGGCGAAACTATGAATTCCATCGGTATTAAAACCTGTGTTCCACTGGAATGCTATTTCAACTTCTTGTTCTTCCTCCTCCTCTTCGAAATATCCAACATTTTGAAAAAGCGCTTCTTTTGAAGCATTCACATGCTGCACAAAATCCATGATTCCACCGTCATAACAAAAGGTTTTTTCTTTAACGGTGGCGTTACTACGAGAATCTTGGAATTCGATTTCTAGCCCTTTGTTTAAAAAAGCCATCATTTGAAAGCGTTCAATAAGTGTGGCTGAGCGAAACTCGGTTCCTTCTTTGAAAATTTCAGTGTCTGGCCAAAACCGAACTGTTGTTCCCGTCTTTTTATCCTGGATGTCACCCGTAGCTGAGAGTTTCTGGTCCGGCTGCCCGCCATCCTTGAATGACATAAAGTGGCTTTTCCCATCGCGGTCAATTTCAACTTCTACACGAGAGCTCAACGCGTTCACTACAGATACGCCTACTCCGTGAAGACCACCTGAGACTTTGTATCCTTCTCCTCCAAATTTTCCTCCTGCATGCAAAACGGTAAGTACTACTTCTGCAGCGGTTAAATCCTCATATTGATGATGTTGTCCTACAGGAATGCCTCGCCCGTTGTCACGAACTTCACAACCACCATCTTGAAGTATCTCAATTTCTATTTTTGTACAATGACCCGCCATGGCTTCATCAACAGCGTTATCGACAACCTCATAAACTAGGTGGTGTAAACCTGTTGGGCCGGTCGAACCGATATACATACCTGGTCGTTTTCGAACCGCCTCAAGGCCCTCAAGCACTTGAATGTCCTGAGCGCTATACGAATCAGTTGCTTGAGACATTCCTCTTTTTTCCCCACTATTTCTTAGATATGTTGTGACGTGCTGATTTCCTCAGAAAAATCATAATTTTTGATTAAAAAGACGTGGTCAGAGGGGTAATTCACAGCAGTTCCATTCTACCATTTTTCTGTCTTTTTTTGAGGCTTTCAGGAAGAAACTACAGAGGTTTTTCTTGCGATAAAGAAACCTTGATTTCGGTAATGACATGGCTTCCTAGAAAGGGCTGTACCTTGTCTAAAATTTTTTCTGATTGCCATTGAATTTCTTGAATTAATGCCGGATCAGAGACAGAAATGGTGAGACATTCACCATGGATACTCACTGGAGTGCAAAACGGAAGAAAGGATTCATCAATTATTTCTGTCCAATTATTTACAACAGATTCGATGGCGGGGAGAGAAGATCCAGAAAGTTTTTGCATCAATGTATTCAAAGTAGAACGTAATTTCGTGGGCTCATGCGGTGAATTGTGATCACTAAATGACATATGTCAATAGTACGGGATCGGAAAGTATTAAAACAACGATTTCTTTACAAGATTGATCCATTCTGAATACGTACTTGTTTTGATTCAGCGGCATACTCGGGTTCCACTGCTGTCGAGATAAAAGTTTGATCAGCGACAAGCAATGTTAGAAGGCTCTTCGCTCTTTTGGTATCTAATTCAGAAAAGACATCGTCGAGAAGAAGTAACGGATTTGTATTGTGGACTTTTTTTAGCAATTGATGTCCAGCGATACGTAATGACAGGGCTATGGTTCGTTGTTCCCCTTGAGATGCATGTGTTCTTGCTGGTAATTCCGATAACGAAATATCTATTTCGTCACGATGTGGTCCAACTAAAGTAGTTCCTCTCCGAAGTTCATCTTCCCGGACTTTTTGAAGTGATTCGAAAAGACCATGACCTAACCATTCAGGGTTATACAAAAGTTGTAAAGATGTTTCTCCTCCTGAAAGCTCAGCATACGCATTTGTGGCGTACCCGTTAATGTTCTCTAAAGTTCTTTGACGTTCTTTTCCCCACTCGTGGCTCAGATCATGAAATTTTTCATCCCATACTTGCAGCGTCATTCTTGTCTCTTCTGTTAGACGTCCACGTGTTTGTTTTAATAGGGCGTTTCTCTGTTTTATAACTTGTTCCAAATCAGCTCGAGTCTGGATATTTTTTGGATGAATCTGAACTAGAAGATCATCAATATAATTCCTGCGGATAGCTGGTCCTGCTTTAATTAAATTTAAGTCATCCGGGCCAAAAATAGTTATTGGGATTAAACCGGTTAGATTTCGTATCGGGGATATTTTCTGTTTGTTAACAAAAATTTTATTTTGGCGCGTTCTGGATATTTCAGCCTCTACAAGCAAGTCCCTATTTAGATGGCGTAGTTCAGCTCGTATAACGGCGTTTTCACAATTTTGTTTAATCAACGCTTCCGCTGGTACACCTCGGAATGATTTAGCTGTACCTAAATATCCGATTGCTTCTAAAAGATTAGATTTTCCTTGGCCATTATCTCCAAGAAGGATTATTTGCCCTGTTGAGAGGGATAAATTTGCTTCATTGTAATTTCGAAAGTTTTGAAGCCAAAGATCCTGTACATAAACCATCAGGCTTTACATTTTCTATGAAATACGGACAGGCATCAGCAAATACAGAAATTCTGGATGGTCGGTAGACTTTAAAACAGCAGGTTTTTGGTTGTCAGTCGTTTCTAGAGTCACTTCTTCACCGGGTGCAATTTCTAAACCCTTTAAAAGATACTCAGCATTAAACGCGATTATTAATTCATCACCAGCATATGAAGCATCGACTGTTTCATGGGCTTCACCAATATCTTGAGTCTTCGCTATAAGTTCTAATCCAGCATCTGACATTTCAAGGCGGACCGGTGTTGCCTCTTGGGCTAACAAGCGAACTCGCCGAACGGCATCAAACAACTCTCCCCTATTAGCTGTAAGTTTATTTGGGTTATTGTCGGGAACCAGCCTTTGATAATCAGGAAACTCACCATCTATCAACCGAGTCGTCATCCTGACATTCTTTACAACAAATGATGCTTCTCGCTCTGAGAGATGCAAAGAAACTTCATCATCTGATTCAATAAGTCGTGCTAGTTCACTAAGTGCCCTGGAAGGAACCAAAATAGGTGGTTGTCCTTCTAAAAGTGATGCGCCGGGCATATCCCGCACGGCAAGACGATATGAATCTGTGGCCACAAGGCGGAATCCGTCTTTTTCCGCAACCATATAGACACCGGTAAGGATCGGCCGCGAATCATCAGAAGACGCTGCAGGGGTAACTTGCTCAAGCGCATTTACTAAATTTTCTCCATCAACAGTTACGGGAGCCGTGTCGGGCTCGTCAAAATTCGGGTATTCATCTTTTGGTATCGTTCTAAGAGAGAATTCACTTCTTCCTGCGACCACATGAAGGTTTGTATCTTCTGCTGTAATATCAACAGCTCCAGGTTCCACTGCGCGAACAACATCTGACAGTAGCTTTGCCGGAACGACCGTTATTCCGTTTGTATCTCCACCGACCTCTACCGAAACGGTGATTGTAAGATCTAGGTCACTTCCAGTAATCACTAAATCGTTTTTATTGAGATCTAAACGCAACCCGTGCAAAACCGGCAAAGTTCCTCTATTGGTTACCGCTTTACTTGCAATACTGAGTGCTTCTACTAGAAGATCACGTTCACATCGAAATTTCACTTGGGGAGAACTCCTTACGTTCAAATGGTTATTTATATAGGTAGTAACAGTAGTAGATATGTGGGTATGTGGGTAAGACCCTGTTTCACCTGCTCATAAGGGGTTATGCCCTGTGTATGGACCTGTTAATTATCGGGGTAATCCACAGTATGAAAATCTTGGTTGTATTCTTTAATCTTTCTTTTTGAGAGCTTTATAAACAGAAATAAAGGCCTATCCCCACCGGTGTGGAAAACCTGTTATTTTCCGGTTCGGATTGCATGGATGAGTTCAGTAACCTGGTCATAAATTGTTTGTTTTGCTGACATTAACTCACTTATTTTATCTACGGCATGGATCACGGTTGTGTGATCTCGTCCTCCGAACTCCCTTGCAATAGCGGGATAACTAAGCTCAGTTAGTTCACGGAAAACATACATAGCTATTTGTCTTGCGGTTACAAGCGGACGATGTCGTCGTTGACCAATAATATCTTCTGTTGATAGTCCGAACATTTCAGCTGTTGCGTCCAAAATTACATTTGGTGTTATCGGACGTGGTTTCTTCAAGGCTATTAATTCATGTAAAACCTCTTTTGCTAAGTCAACAGTTAATGGAAGACTGCTGAGATTAGCAAACGCACAGACGCGTATAAGTGCACCTTCTAACTCTCGAATATTTTCAGTTGCGTGGGTAGCTATAAATTCCAAAACCTCATCGGGAACTGGAAATGTTTCAAATTCAGCTTTCTTCCTAAGAATAGCTAACCGTGTTTCCAGATCAGGTGGCTGAATATCAGTTAAAAGCCCCATTTTAAAACGGCTCCGTAATCTATCTTCAAGTGTTGAAATAGCATCGGGTGGCCTATCGGAGGATAAAACGATTTGTTTATTTGCCTGGTGAAGGCTGTTGAAAGTATGGAAAAACTCCTCTTGTAATCCTTCTTTTCCTTCAAGAAACTGGATGTCATCCATGAGAAGTACATCAATTTCCCTATAGCGGCTCTTAAATTCAGCACGGTTGTTCGTACGAATTGCTTCGATGAATTCGTTAAGGAAGGTTTCCGTTGAAACGTATCTTGTTGAATGAGCGGGATAATTTTCGTGGATATAACTTTCTATTGCTTGTAATAGATGTGTTTTCCCTAAGCCTGCCTCACCGTGTATAAATAGTGGATTGTATGACTGAGCTGGGCGTTCAGCAACAGATAATGCTGCAGCGTGGGCGAATCGGTTGCTTGTACCGGTAACAAATGAATCAAAAGTATATTTTTCATTTGTAATTTGTTCACTAGCTAATTGCTTGGGTGTCTCCGGTGATAAAAAATTATTGTTTTCGTCGTTTTCTTCAGGGATAAGAGGAATATCTTCGATAATTGATAAGTCTAAAGCGTCATTGTTTTTAGTATCGACTTCGACAATCAGATTGACGTGGTTTGGAGAAGCTTCATGAAGTGCTTCAGCTACAAGTGGTTTAAAGGGCCCTTCAACTCGATCTTTCACCCATTGGCTCGGAACTGTTAATACGAGCTCGTCGTTTGTAACAGAGAGAGGTCGAGCTTCTTTAAACGTTGAATTCCAAACACCATCTGAGACTTGGTCTCGAATAGATTGGGCACAAGCATCCCATAGTTGATTTACGTTTGACATTTCGTTTCCTAAATTTTCTGTTGTTGGGGAACCAGGACGAAGCAATGATTTTTATACAAGAAGTATTGAGGGATTCCCCAATAAATTCAAATACAACAGCATTGTTGTCCTTAAGCGTGTTGTGCAAACTATCACTACTATCCACATGACGCTAGTGGAAGTTAAGTGGATTTGTTTTCCCAGTTCAAAGGGGGTTTTTTAAAGTTATCCACAGGATGTGGAAGGAAATTTTCATAGATATTCTACTGCCTGTGGATAACTTTAAAGAGTAGAAACTTAATGTCCCGCGATCAGAGGTTGTTATGTCTCCCCTTGTTCCTCTACTGTAGGAAGAAGAGATAACGGATTGAAATGCTGCCTGCAGGTAAAAAGCCAACAGGAGTTGGGCTTGCGAATCAGGGTGTATGAAATCCGCTAAATTGTTTAATAACTACACATGATCAAAAATTTAAACCTTGATTGATCATAAAAATAAAAAGGATTTTTGTGAAAAGAACATATCAACCAAATGTTCGTAGACGATCAAAAAAACATGGTTTTCGTCAACGAATGTCAACCCGTGGGGGCCGGGCCATAATTAATGCGCGCCGGCGGCGTGGAAGGCAAAAACTGTCGGCCTAATTGGAAGAGTGAGTGGGCGAGAACGACATCGTGCGCTACTCAAACATGGAAAACGAGCGCATAATGGTCCCGTTAGCGTTGTATTTCTTTCCGATGGGAGCACGGTGCCATGTTTAGCCTTCTCCATTACTCGCAAAGTTGGGTCAGCAGTTGTAAGGAACAAAATACGACGGCAACTACGGGAAGAATTCAGACGAATCCTTCTAACTAATCCAGAAGTTATTCCAACAGGAAGTTATCTAATTCGAATAAATTCTGAACAGTTAAAAACCCAAAATCTACAAAAATTACTCGAAAACACATTAATAAATCTACAAAATACCAATGAATAACCAATTAAAACCCCAGAATATTGCTCAAAAAACAGCGCATTTCTTCATTCTTGGGTATCAACGCACCTTTTCATTCAGGGAGCCAACCTGCAGGTATCTTCCCTCATGCTCAGAATACGCAAATGATGCTATTGAACACCATGGAGCAGCTAAAGGTAGTTGGATGTCCGTGAAACGACTTCTCCGATGCCATCCCTGGGGAGACTCCGGATATGACCCTGTTCCAGGAAGGCCAGAAAATGTCTAGAATGTTTAGCTTTTTAGCAGGTATTTTGACGCAAATTTATAATGTCTGGCCAAGTTATGCCGGTTCAATCATTATTTTCACCCTTATTTTCATGATCATTATGACCCCTGTCACCATTCGACAAACAAAATCCATGCTCGCTATGCAACGCTTAGCACCGGAAACGAAAAAGCTTCGCCAAAAATACGGAAATGACCGAGACAAGCTAAATCAGGAAATGATGGCGTTATATCAGGCAAATAACGTTAACCCGCTCGGTGGATGTCTTCCATTACTTGTCCAATCCCCAGTGTTTTTAGGGTTATTTTATGTTGTCCGGGGACTAACGAGAAGAGTTGGAGATTTAGGACTCGCTATTGGAGATTCGGTAACTCGAGGAGTAGGGGATTTAACTGTTTTCACAGATCGTACATACAATCCGGAATGGGTAGATCGAAGCGCCGATCTTTATCAAGACCTCACCAATACAACCAAAATGAGTTCCTTTGGATTGGATCTATCACAAAGTCCTTCAGCAGCTTTAACAAACGATTTTATAACCGGCCTTCCTTATCTATTACTGGTGATAATCGTGGGAGTTTCCTCATGGCTGCAGCAAAAACAGATACAAGGACGTTCTGCGAACACGATGAGCCCGCAGCAAGCGATGATTATGAAAGTCATTCCGTTCATGTTGCCCATATTCTCTTTTGCGTTCCCGACGGCCCTTATTTTCTATTTCATTACATCAAATATTTTCCGGGTTGGACAACAGATGTTCATAACAAAGAGATTCTACGGGGAGAACAAGGAAGAAAAAGAAGTAGTTGTTCCTACAGCAAAAGATAGTAAAGAACGAGAAAAAGAAGATCTCAGGAAATCGCAGAAGGGGTCCGGCAATCATGGGTCTCGTCGACCAGTTGCGAACCCTCCTAAAAAACGCAAAAAAAAGCCACTACCAGCGGAAACACCGAAAAAAAGGAAAGTGGAAGAGCGTAAAGAACCAACACCTAGGCCGCACTCGAAACGAGTGACGCCAAAGAAAAATATAGAAGAAGACGGACCTGGTTCACGCCGTCGTAAAAAGAAGAGAAGAGATAAATAGACAATGGAATGGGTAGAAGTTCGCGGTGAAGATGTAGCCGCCGCAGAAGAATTAGCACTTGACCAGCTTGGAGTTGCGCGTGAAGACGCAGAATTTGAAGTGGTTACGGCTCCAGAAAATCGATGGCTTGGACTGAAGAAAACAGAGGCTCGTGTACGAGCACGGGTAAAGCCAGTCGAACCAAGACAGAAGGCTAACAATCATAAACAGGGGAACACCCGCAAAAAAACACGAAATGGGGAAAACCCCCAAACAAAAAAAGCCACTAACACCACGACTAAATCAGTGAAAAAACAAGGAAAAACTGAAAATAATCGAAAAAGGACCAATAAAAACAACACTAACCAAAAGAAAGAAAAGGCAGGGAAAATGGGAGAACGAGAGCCTATGCCGCAGGCGGAACAAGAACAAGCCGTCGTCGAGTTTTTAGATGGCATTATTGATGGATTTGGCCTTGATGCTACGTCAAAAACTCATCTTGAAGATGAAAGAATCATCGGATCAATTAATGGGGATGATGTGGGTCTTCTTATTGGACCTAAAGCGGGGACACTTCATGCACTTCAAGAGCTTGCCCGAACCACTGTTCAACGCCATGCGTCAGGACGGCAAACAAATCGACTTTCTGTCGATGTAGGGGGATATCGTGAACGAAGAAAAGCTTCATTGATTGAATTTACCCAGCGGCAAATAGAAGCCGTCAATGAGTCAGGCGAGGCATTGGCACTTGAACCCATGGGTTCTGCGGATCGAAAGATTATCCACGACGCTGTCGCGGAAAATGAGAAGGTAACAAGTAGTAGCCAGGGAGATGAACCCCGGAGGTATGTGATTATTCATCCGGCAGAAACCGAGTGAAATCACTGACAGAAATTCTTGAAAATGCCCAAAAACACAAGTTTTTGGGCCCTTCTCCAGTAAATGAACACATAAAAAACGGTATGGGGTTTGTTGAAGTTCTGTCAAGCCTTTCATTAGAACCTTCCGAGCCCCATACAATCGTCGATCTCGGTTCGGGAGGGGGAGTACCGGCCTTTGTAATTGCTAACAGCTTTCCCCACTGGAACTTTCTTTTGGTTGAACGAAAAGTTAAACGGGCAGAATTTCTGAAGCTAGCTCTAGAAAAAGCAGATTTTGGAACGAATATTGAAGTCTTTGTCGGGCAAGCCGAAAATGCCGCAAGAGAACGGAAGAATGAAGAAAAGGCGGATTTTGTGACTGCGCGGTCTTTTGCGGCCCCTCCAATAACAGCTGAATGTGGGTGTCGCTTCTTAAAGAAAGGGGGATATTTAGTTGTCAGCGAACCTCCCACTGCGAGTGGACGGTGGCCCAGTACAGGCCTAGGCCCCCTAGGATTAGAGCCAGTTGATACAAAACAGCCGACTTTTGGTACGTTTCAAGCATTAGAACTCAAAACCCCTCCTGAGCAGCGATATCCTCGACGCTCCAGCGCTATGCGCAAAAACCCTTTGTGGTGAAGGGTTTCACGTGAAACATCCGTTGAAAGGACATCCTGTTTCACGTGAAACACGGTTTTCCTGCCGTAGGGGTTGACAGGGCGTTGTAATGTAAACACTGTAGGTAGGGGACTTAGGAGAAACAAAAGTGAGTAAACAGGAATCAAGCGCTCTAGATGAGTTCTTTCCGGTTCAACCCCATCCTGCTTCGGTTAATGAACTCCCACGCGTGATAGCAATTGCTAACCAGAAAGGGGGAGTCGGGAAAACCACAACAACGGTAAACTTGGCTGCTTGTATAGCAGAGCTGGGGTATCGGGTACTGGTAGTTGATTTTGACCCCCAAGCGAATGCTACTTCTGCATTAGGGATTGATCCTCGATCTGTTGAAACTTCGATGTATGATGTGATTCTTAATGATGAAGACTTAGTAAATTGTGTTCTTGAGTCACAATGGAAAGGCCTCTCCGTTGCTCCATCGAATCTTGATTTAGCGGGGGCAGAGATAGAGCTTGTCTCTGCCTTTAATAGAGAGAGGCTCCTAGATGGCGCTATTTCTTCGGTGGTTTCTCAATACGATTTTGTCTTTATTGATTGTCCTCCTTCTATAGGGCTTCTAACCGTAAATGCGCTTACAGCTGCCACTGAAGTACTGGTTCCCATTCAGTGTGAATATCTGGCGTTGGAAGGGCTGGGACAACTTTTGAGTAATGTCGAGCGTGTCAAGAATCATTTGAACAAGGATTTACATATTTCCACAATTGCTTTGGTTATGTTCGATGCACGAACCAAACTAGCTGGTCAAGTGGTAGAAGAGATCCGTTCCCATTTCGGAGACAGGGTCTGTCAGCAGAAGGTTCCTAGGTCGGTGCGCCTCTCCGAGGCCCCGTCTTATGGCCAGCCGATAATTTATTATGATTCCTCATCCCGTGGGGCTATTGCCTATCGAGCATTAGCAAAGGAGATTACTGGTGGCGCGTGAAAAAAAAGGTTTAGGGAAAGGGCTAGGAGCTCTGATTCCGTCTGGTCAAGAGGAAGAGCATAAAGGAATACGCCTAGGGGGTCCCGGATATCGTGAGCTTCCCGTGGGGGCGATAAATGTCAATCCGTACCAGCCCAGAGACGTTTTTGACGAGGAAATGCTCTCAAATTTGACTGCTTCCATCCGAGAAGTCGGGGTTTTACAACCAATTTTAGTTCGTACAAAAAATGAAGATAAGTATGAACTTATTGCAGGTGAACGGCGTTGGCGAGCTGCAAAGAGAGCAGGGTTAAAGAAGATTCCTGCCATTATTCGTGATGTTGAAGACTTGACCTCGCTTGAGCATGCTCTTGTAGAGAATCTCCACCGACAGGATCTGGGGCCTTTGGAAGAAGCTGCTGCATTCCAGCAGTTGATTGATGATTTCGGTTTAAGTCAAGAAGCCGTGGGACAACGCGTTGGGAAGAGCCGTTCGGCGATTGCGAACTCCCTGAGACTTTTACACTTACCATCTTCAGTTCAAAATCTTCTTTTAACCGCACAGATTACCGCTGGTCATGCTCGGGCTCTTTTGGCTCTGACCTCTCGCCAGGAACAAGATCAGCTAGCGCAGCGGATTGTTAAAGAAGAACTTTCTGTTCGTGATGTAGAAAGAATTGTTCGAGAAGGAATTCCAGTCAAAACTCCCAAAAAGGGAAAACGGACCAAAACCGCTGCAGTTCTCGAGGTTGAACAGCAGCTATCTGAACATTTGGATACGACAGTGAGTGTCTCAACAGCTGGGAAACGGGGCAAAATCACTGTTGAATTTGCTGATTTGGATGATTTAGCAAGGATTTTTTCTGTAATTAAAGAACACAAATAACAGAAATGATGTCTGATCCCTTCAACAAATTGACCTCAACCTTTAAGTGATAGTTTAGGGTTTGAGTTGTTCAGAGGTTTTTATCCCCAACTTGGGGAAAACCCTGTGACTTCATGAGAAAAAACTGGGTCTGATCAGGTAAAATAGAATATTTTGAGTGGAGAAACTGGTAATGTGTCGTCCACACCATCTATTAAGAATTGTTCTCATTTAAGTACGGTTCTGTAAGCCATTTCACTACAGCATCCGCAGCTGCACTTGCTAATTCCGGAGCATACGCAATTAAATCACTGGTTGGACCAATACGAATAACAACTGCCGGCATCCGCGTTTCTCGAAGGATTTGATCAGCTCTACCGAACTTTTCTAACGAAGAGCCGAGTGTCGGCCGGAATTTTTCGTAGAGAAGAGATGCAAGGGAAGCTCCTCCAGGGGATTCATATCGTTGATTGGAGAAAAAAGATATCGCTTTAGAACTGGTCTGAGAACTAGTAATACCGAGGTAAAGGTCGGCATTGAGGGTATTACACAAGTTTGCGTGTTGAGCAACGTCATAATGTGAGATTGTCTCGACCTTTAGATGTCGCGAAGTAAGCTCCCGGGAGAATTCATTGATGACAGAACCCAATCCGCCGATTTCTCCTAAGATGACACGACGATTCTCAAGATTCGTGGTTCGATTTAACAAGGACTCCTGTTCACGTACCGCAGCAACCGATTGTCCTGAAACCGTATCCCCAAGCCGGTTTAACATATGTAGGCTGTCAGGGCCGAAAATAGCATCAACCGGTAACCCGGCATTGCGCTGAAAATCCCGCACGGCTTGTTCTGTGTTCTCCCCAAAAATTCCGTCAACGCGACCCGAGTCAAATCCGATAGTTCCCAGTTGTTTCTGAAGTTCTGCGACATCATCACCACGGAGCATAGGACTCTGGAGATAGAGCAACCGGTCTCCGAGCCGGTATCCCGCTTCGACTAGCGCTAACCAAGTATGGAGGTCGCAGACCCCCGTTGTTTCTAGGTGGCGGCTTTTTTGGAAAGATTTAATTGCTTCTGCTGTTTCTTCAGAAAAGGAGACATCCGCAGATAAGTTAGAAAAGTTTGCAGCTATTAGAAGATGATGTAAATTTTCGACGATCTTCCCGCTGTCTCCAAGTCCAAGCGGTAATCCTTCGCTAGGAATACTGTTCATTTTTCCGGTATATCACGAACAATGATAGAAAGAAAAACGAAGGACCAAAGGAAATCTTCTACAAATACTCTTCAAGATCTTCCAGAAGTGCAGCTTTTCCCTTCGCTCCGACGATTCGTTTTGTAGGAACCCCATCAGCAAACATAATCAAAGTTGGAATACTCATAACTTCAAATCTGCGGGCAATATCTGCCGCTTCATCTACATTTAGTTTTGCTATTTGGATCTTTTCTCCCTGCTCAACAGCGATTTCTTCCAGAATTGGTGCAATCATTTTACAAGGGCCACACCATTCAGCCCAAAAGTCGACAAGAACCGGATTTTCACTTGCGCCAATCACTTCATCGAAAGTTGTTGTTGAAAGTATTGTAATGGCTTCGGACATTCGAATTCTCCTATTTGGTTTCTGGGAAATATTTCCGCTGGTTCGTCTACGGTAGCCTCCAAACTAGGTTGAAGGTTGAACAGTAGAAAAACAGCGAAGGGTTTTCTATTTAGTCGTCCTGTTCTTCCAGCCAGCGTTCAGCGTCGATGGCTGCCATACAGCCTGATCCCGCTGCCGTGATAGCTTGTCGATAGGTGAAATCTTGAACATCCCCACAAGCAAAAACCCCCGCAACATTCGTTAAGGAAGAATCAGGTTGTGTGGAGATATATCCGTTGTCCAAAAGGTCTAAGTGATCTCGGAAAATGTCAGTGTTGGGTCTATGGCCGATCGCTATAAACAATCCAGAAAGATTGAGATCCCTTTCTTCGCCTGAGTTCACATCCTTAACAGCCACTCCCTCTAGTTTGGTATCTCCTATATAGCCAACCACTTCATGGTTCCATAAGAAATCTACCTTGGGGTTAGAGAAGGCACGATCTTGCATAATCTTTGATGCACGAAGCTCATCCCTCCGGTGAATGATGGTGACTTTGCTCGCAAAGCGGGAGAGAAATATTGCTTCTTCCATCGCCGAGTCTCCTCCGCCCACAACACCGATTTCTTGATCGCGGAAAAAGAACCCATCGCAAGTCGCACATGTAGACAGGCCATGTCCGATGAGTTCAAATTCATTAGGAAGGTCAAGCATTACAGAGCGTGCACCAGTGGAAACGATCACTGCATCTGCGGAAAAAGTCGCATCGTCATTATTGGGATCCCCAACCCAAATACGGGACGGAGAAGAGGAAAAATTAACGCGGGTTACTTTTTGTGTTAAGAAATCAGCACCAAACCGTTCTGCCTGGGTACGAAAGCTCTGCATAAGGTCCGGACCCATGACACCTTCAGGAAAGCCCGGATAATTCTCGACTTCCGTAGTAAGCATAAGCTGGCCTCCGGGCTGGTCGCTTGTCGATGATGGTTCGCCTTCTATAACAAGAGGGGATAAGTTCGCTCTCGCTGAATAAATTGCGGCAGTTAACCCTGCTGGACCAGAGCCGATAATGATAACTTGTCGGTGTTCAGGCATTTTGCTCCATCAACTCACTTTTCTTTTCTTAGGTTGAGCAGCCCCTTTAGGACGTTTTCGCCAGAAAAGCAACCCAACTGTCAACCATAGAACACCCGTGATTAGATACACAATCCACACAGCAGAGCTTCTATCAGAAACAATCCAGACATCAAAAATTTCAATCAACCCTCTGCTTATCCCGAGGATGAGAAAAGGAATGCTCAAAAGCAATAAGAAGCAAGCTGTTAGTCCGTATACAACTGAACGACTGATTTTGATTGCCGGGCCAGTTGTTTTGTCTCTGATGTCATCCACTTTCGAAACAATTTGTTCCGTGACCTGTTGAGGCCAATCGTGCTCTAAACCTAGCAGGGATCTTTTTTTCGGATTTTCTTCAGGGGTTGGTATTTCAGCCATGTTCGGGAGGCTAGCGCGGGAAGGATGAAAGAGCGACTAAATCGGTATCTAATAGATTTAGTTTAATCAGAAGACGTCCCTTCAAAAACAGATCCTTCAAACAAAAGTGAACAGGTCGAGGTTATTTGATAAACAGAGATCATGGGATCAAGTCCCTCTTCAACGGGCCCAAAAATTACCACCAACGTCGGTTCACCACCAATCATTGTTATTTCCAAATGTAGGGGAGTGGAGTCGCCATTATTGAAAAGGCTGTCCCTGTTCCAACACAATGAAAATTCGGGATGGGAGTCCTCCAAAAGATTTATTGTGTCAATTAGAGGAGTAGAGGCGAATGAATCGGAGTGTATTTCCCAAATGCTGGCAACCTGCTCAAGAAATGGCTCCAAATTAGTGGCTTCTTGAAACATTCTAAATGTTTGTTCACTCTCAGAAGCTTGTAACATATCGGCAGTTGCCATTTGTTCGCTGCCGTTTTCAGCATTTTCTGCTGCGCCTTCATCTTGCAGTGGAATCGAACCTTCTTCATTTTCTGCAACCGGAACTTCTGCAGAAGGGGTTTTGCTTGGTGGAGCCCCATCAGTTTGATCGTCAGTTGTATCTTGAGGTGCTTCTTCGGCGGCTTGGCTATCCGCATTTGCACCTGATCGAGTATTCGCTTCTGGGTCTGATGTTTGATCAGTATCGAGTTCGGTCGCTTCACTACTCGTTTTTGCGTCCTCTACGAAACCAGTTGCAAGAATCTCTCCAGAATTAGAATTGTCATCTTGAGAGTCAGTAGCTGGGATAACAACAAAGGCAATAGCAGCTGCAGCGGCAGCTATAAGTAGGCCTCCTTGGATACTTTTTCGCTGCCGAAATGGGATGACTGCGTTATCTTTTGAAAACTGTGATACAGCTTCTCGTAGGTGTTTTTCACGAAGCTCAGGGTCAATTGGAAGGAATGACGATGTGACATCAATAATTTTTTGCAGCTTTTCGACTTCCGAAAGTAATACCGGATCATTTTCGACAAGGGCGCGCTCCTCCTCGGTCACTTCACCATCGAGGTAAGCGCTTATAAGCTCAGAATGCTCAAAAGAATCAGATTTTTTATTCATGCTCCAAACCTTTGACGTTGCGACCTTCAGCCTGGTTCCCAAAAATCTCGATTTTTAATCTTTCTCTGCCTCTGGCGATTCGAGATTTCACTGTTCCCGAAGGCAAGGACAAGACTTCAGCTATTTCTTGATAATTCATTCCTAGTTGATCGCGCAAGACAAGTGGGATCTTAAAGTCATCGGGGAGTGATTTCAATGCTCCTTCGATTAGCAGCCGGTCAGAGACCTGATCTTCAATTGACTGGCCGGCGTTCTCAGGGATGATTTGATCCATGTCTGAAATCCCCAATCGAGGACGACGATTACGTTTCCGGATTTCATCTAGACAAGCATTTGTTGCAATTCGATACGCCCATGTTGAGAACCTTGATTCTCCCTTGAATGAAGAAATTTTAAGCACGATCGAACATAATGCCTCCTGAGTTGCATCATCAGCATCAGCGTCGTTCCTTGCAAGCTTTCTGCAGGTTGAAAAAATACGGTCATAGTTTTCTCGTAATAAGGCGTCAAGGGCATCTGAATCTCCCCCTTGGGCCAAAAGTACTAGACGAGTCTCTTCTGATTTTTCGATAGTAAAACTCTACAGCTTTTATATGAAAGAGGATGTTTGAAATATCTCAGGTAATTCTGATTTCTGAGATCTCTAGTTTGAGAGAGGGGGGCGCATCCCCGAGATCGGTAATCCAGACCAAAACCACGAGGCCGCTATTCCCCGTCAAGTCGATATTAGCCGTTCCGGAACTCGCTTCGATAAGCGCCACAGGTTCCCCCCACGCTTCAAGGGAAGCTCCGATAGCATCCGCAACATAAACTTCACCGGACCAGCCGATAGCTGCTGTTTCAATTTCTAAGGTATGGAGACTAATGGCTTTTTCTAATTGTACGACTACACCGACACCCGGTTTGAGAAATCCTAGGGATCTATGCCCATAAGTTTCCGTTTTCCATAAGGTAGATGAATCATTATCGAATAGGTTCCCTAACAATTCAGGGTGCTCGACACCATCACCTAATGGATCAAAGTCCTCTGCAGCTACGATAGGAGTTTCTTCAAAAATTGGTGAAACAGAAACTTCTTGGACCGTGGGAGTCGTGTTTTCTTCAATAGTTTCCTCTTCGTTACCTGCCGGCTCTTCGTCACCAGTGCTTTCTTCTTCAACACCAGCGGATTGTTCTTCGGGTGGACTTGATACGGAGGTGTTAGAAGAATCATTACCGAAAAGGTCATCATCGAGGTTCGCCGCAAAGATAATTCCCAAAATAAAAGTGAAGACCATCCCAATCGTTAATACTGCAGTAACGATTTGATTGAAATCTCGTTGACCTGTTTTTGGATTGAAGTCCATGTTGTCATTTTTAGCATTCTCTTGAGGTGTTTCGCGGTTCATCGCTGAACGAAAGTCAATAGGGCTTAGAAATCTCCTAGTTCGTTCTCTATCTATCGCTTTCACTAGCGGCTCGTGAAAGCTCTCTGGAATTTCACGAGGAGATTCTTCAAACGCTTTCAGAAGATCATTTTGAGAACCCTGTTTCAGTTCATTAGGACCGACCCCTGTGAGAAGTTCCAGAATTATGATACCTAGAGAAAAAATATCGCTTTGTGCATTCGGGGCTTCTCCATCATATTGTTCTGGTGCAAGGTACGGACTAGGTTCCTCCCCATAGCTTGAGCTAGTTTCTCGAAGAATTTGTTCAGCGGTTGCTAAACCAAAGCCAGCCACTTTTACTTGTTGTCCTGAACAGAGAAAGATGTTTTCGGGATTCAAATCTCCATGGATGATGCCTTGTTGGTGAGCATGCTGTAAAGCATCAACAACTTGGGTTAATACGTTTGATGCTTTCCCTGGAGACATGGTCCCTATTTCATCGATATACGCCCTTAATGGCATCCCGTCAATTAACTCCATCACGATGGCTTCTATTTCTTCATCGCCGGTGGTGTCATAGATCGGGACAATAGAGGGATGATTCAATTGGGCAGTTGTTCTTGCCCGAGACCTGAATTCTCTTATAAAGGAAGATTCGAAGATAAATTGAGGGTGGGTTAATTTGATTGCAACCTTTCTAGCTAAAACAAGGTCGTCCGCCTCCCAGATTTGGGTAGCTTTACCCAAGAACAATGGGGTCTTGAGTACATAACGGCCCGACAGTTTTCTTCCCGTCAAAATCGGCGTCTCTGGGGGGAGTGGATTGTCAGGCATGTATCTTCCGAAGGTTTGTTTGTCCTCCGGTCTATCTTAAGTTATTTCACAAGAAAGGTCAGGCCAAGAACCCGAGGACCACCATGTGTCCCAATAACTGCACCGAGTTTGTTGACGCTTATTTCATCAACGGGGACTATGTCGGCGAGAGACCCAAGGAACTCTTGAACATCCGGGGCATCTCCATGGATTATCGTTACGGCTTCAACATCACCTGCCTTGGAGAGCTCCTCACGTAGCCACTGGCAGGCTTTTTTGCGTGTGCGTTGCCTTCCCGCTTCTACAACCTCTCCGGAACTGAGATCAAGGCAGGGTTTGATTTGCACCATTGTTCCTAGCATTGCGGCAGCTCCCCCTATGCGTCCGCCTTTTTTCAGATTTTCCAATGTGTCGAGGGTAGCTATGATTCGAGTTCGTGAGCGAAGATTCTCTACCAAAGCAACGATCTCATCTACACTTGCCCCGTTATTGGCGGCCTCCGCTGCTTTTCGAATAATCGTTCCCAACCCCGCGGTGATTGACATGGAATCCACACACGTTACATCTATAAGGTCTTTCACTCCTTCGGCAGCTAGTTGCGCGGCTTGGCCTGTGGCGGAAAGAGCGATTGAAAGGTTGATACAAACTACTGCTGATGCGCCTTCGTCGCGGCACTTTCTGAATGCATTTTCGAAGGCACCTGGTGATGGGGCAGCTGTCGCAGGGAGGAGATCGCTAGCTTCCATTTTCTGGTAAAACTCACTTACAGAGATGTCTGCCAGATCGGTGAATTCTTCTTCACCGAAACGAATCGAAAGTGGAACAATCTTAATGTCCAACTGTGCAGCTTCGTCTAAAGGAATATCACAAGCACTGTCAGTTACGATTCGAACCGTCATAATCTCCCCAAAGATTTCAAATCATGAGGGTAGTAGCTTCCGCACTAACTTCCCATAATTCAACGTTTTTTTCTACTAAAAACACTCTGAACAGGTAGTTTAACTTGATGCTAACTCGATCTAAAGAGTTTTTTGATGGTTCTAACTATGTTGAGGTGCAAAGACATAGAAATAACTGAATGCATTTTTGATAGCTGGTCGCTAGAGAAGCGATAGAGAAGTACTGTTTTGATGTGTCGATTCTTTTCCTTACAAATGATTTATGTTTTGATCATCATCCAGGGAGGCAGCATCCCGAACGCCCCGAACGCCTATCGGCCGTTCAGGAAGGAGCCGTATTGAGCGAGCTGGGAAATTCGCTTGTTCAAGTAGAAGCAGAACTAATCGACCGGAACGAGATTCTGAAAGTCCATGACAGCCGGTTTATACAAGAACTCGAAAAAGTCGATGCCCAAGGAGGAGGGCGCATCGATCCAGACACCAAAATGAGCGAACATTCATGGAGGGCAGCTCAAATCTCTGCAGGCGCCGGGATACAGGCTGTACGTGAACTTTCTGAAGGTTCCTACGAAGCAGCGTTTTGCGCGGTTCGTCCCCCAGGACATCATGCAACTTCGAACCAATCGATGGGTTTCTGTTTTCTCAATAACGTTGCAATCGCCGCCCATCATCTCGTGAATACCGGACAGAAAGTTTTGATAGTGGATTATGACGCCCACCATGGGAACGGGACCCAAGATATTTTTTATGAAGAACCGAATGTTCTCTTTGTTTCCTTTCATCAATGGCCGTTATATCCGGGCACAGGGAGAACTGAAGAGACCGGGGCCGGACAAGGACAGGGCACCACAATGAATCTTCCGTTTCCTACTCGAACAACTGGTGATCACTACCGGAAGGCATGGGAAGAAATTATCCAACCGAAAGTAGCTCTCTTCAATCCTTCATGGTTGATAATCTCTGCAGGATTCGATTCACATCGAAATGATCCGGTCGCAAGTCTTGGTTTAACTTCCGGAGACTACGCCGACCTCACCTCCGAAATAATCAAAGCCGTCCCTTCTGGAAGGCGCCTAGTATTTCTTGAAGGAGGATATGACCTTGAAGCCTTACGACTGTCAACGGCAGCGGTACTTCGGACTCTTGCTGGAGATCCGCTACATATTGAGAAACCTACTCAGAACGGGCCGGGAAAAGAGGCAGTTGAATCAATCGCCCAATTTCACGTCATGAACTCATAAACATGGATAATCTGCCCCACCTCATCCGTGAGACTGAACAACTCACAAATCAATTCCTCACAGCGAATAAATCCCTTTATTTAGTTGGCGGAATTGTTCGCGATCTCCTCCTCAATCGCGACACCACTGCAAATGTAGATCTTGATCTCACCACTGATGCTTTACCTGAAGAAATTAAACAGATTGTCGCACCTATAGCAACCAATCTCTGGCTACCGGGAGAAAAATTCGGCACGATCGGCATCCACTACAACAATCGCACCTATGAAATCACAACGCATAGGGCTGAAAGCTATGACCCGAACTCTCGTAAACCCGAAGTTACATATTCAACGGATATTCACGAAGATTTATCCCGCCGAGACTTCACCATTAACGCAATGGCCATTTCACTTCCAGAAGGAACACTGATCGACCCATTTAACGGGCAGGATGACCTTGCGGAAGGGCTACTACGTACACCTTTGACACCCGAGGAGTCGTTTTCAGACGATCCTTTGAGGATGCTAAGAGCAGCCCGGTTTATAGCAGCCTATAACCTTACCCCTGACTCAGAATTAGGAAGCGCTATTCACGCTCTTACTGATCGGTTCAATATTGTGTCCGCTGAGAGGATCATCGGCGAGTTAGACAAACTCCTTCAGGCACAAAATCCCGAACGGGGACTTCAGCTCTTGCACGACACGGGACTTCTTAACGTCTTTCTTCCAGAAGTTACCCCTGAACGGTTCCAATATCTTCTGGATCTTCCCTTGGACCCGACCATTCGTGCTGCTGCACTTCTAGCTAGAACACCATCAACCGAATGCGTAAAACGTTTACGAGAATTGCGGTATTCGAAAGAACGCATTTCCATCATTCAACAAGTTATTGATGGGGGAAAAAGTATTCTTGATGACCCGAGCAGCGATCCTGACTATCGACGCTGGTACCACCAGATAGGAGAGTACCGTCAGCAAAGCAACCTGATTGCCCAGACTCTCAGCGAAGAGGCGCAATCAATATGGGAGAGAATGGAGGAAACACGAATGTACCTAGGAGAAGAATTATATGATTTTTCCCTTCCTCTCAGCGGTGAAGACATCATGGAGCTTCTTGAGATAGAGCAAGGACGCTGGGTTGGGGAAGCCTTAAGGCATCTCCAAGAACAGAGATTCGACATCGGCCCATTTACAGATGAAGATGCTCGTGTGATGCTCCAACAATGGTGGGCAGAGCACAAATAACAAGGAAATGTCCAAGAGGTTGGCGGCTTTTACAGTTTGTATTATGAACAGATTTTCATTTGCCAACTAGTGTAAGAACATGGGATTCATTCCGTCAGAACTTGTAGAAGCAAATCCGTCCGGTGACGTCAGCTACCTCCTTGAACGAAATCGTGTGCTACGGAACTATGAACGAGGAGAAGTCAGTCGAAACGATATTTGTGATGCTCACCCAGAACTCGTTCGCGCTGCTCACCACTATTCTGAGAGTATTTCTGAACCGTGCCCTGTTTGTGGCAAGGATACACTCCGGTTGGTTTCGTATGTTTTTGGGCCTCGATTACCTTCCCACGGGAGATGTGTAAACTCTGCCGGCGATCTAGACCGTATCCGAAAGCGAAAAGGCACGTTTACCTGCTACACGGTGGAAGTATGCTCACAGTGCTCCTGGAATCACCTACAACGTTCCTACACGCTCTAATTCTTTCTATTACATTTTCCATGTGACGAACACAGCTAATTTGCGGTACGTTACATTTGGATCTAGCTATGGAGGACCATATGACGATGGCACTTATGCGCTTCAACCTTATTGACCCTTCACTCGATTCGGCTGCCCTTTCCGAGCGCTATAAGGCAATGTTAGAAATGGCGACCTTCGCCGATGCGCACGGGTTCTTTATGGCAACATTCGAAGAACACCATGGAGCTGAAAACGCGTGGAGTCCAACTCCTCTGCTGAATGCTGGAGCTGTTCTTTCTCGTACTACGAATCTCTCCGCATCTGTTTCGGCACTGCTATTGCCTTTACATGATCCGATCCGTGTCGCCGAAGACATTGCCGTCATTGATCTTATGAGCGGTGGTCGGCTCACAGTCATACTTGGACTTGGATATCGACCCAGCGAATATCAACTCCTAGGGAAGGAATGGGAACGCCGCGGAAAAATCATGGATGAATCCATAGAAGTTCTTCTCAAAGCTTGGTCTGGACAACCATTTGAATACAACGGAGGAACCTACCAGATCCATCCAACCCCTGTAACGAAACCTCACCCGTTCATTATGATCGGGGGTACCAGCAAAATCGCTGCGCGGCGCGCTGCACGCTTCGGCCTTCCCCTCTCACCTGCAGCAAACCTTCCAGAACTTGAGGCCTACTACTACGAACAATGTGAAAAACATGGCACTCAAGGCTTTTGCGCTATGCCAGATGAGAAAACTCAAATGACATTTGTAGCCGAAGATCCGGACAAAGCATGGGCGGAAATCGGACACTACTTCCTCAATGAAGCTTCAATGTACTCGAGTTGGCAAACCTCTGATATTTCCTCAGCGGTCCATTCACATGCAGCAACCCCTGAAGAACTTCGGGAAGAAGGAATTTATCAAATCATCACCCCAGATGAAGCGGCGACCCTTGAACGAATTATTCACCACCCGCTCTGTGGGGGAATACCCATTGACGCTGGATGGGAAAGCCTTCAACTCTACGTAGACGCAATTTCTGTGCCTTAAAGCCCTGTATAAAGCCCTTTTTCATCTTCGTTGCCCATATTTCTCTAAAGGCTCTACACTATGACCTGTCGGAGGCTATTGAATCTATAGCTTGAGAGGAGAACAATGGGAATGAAATGGACCGCCCCCAAAGTCGCATCTCATAAAGTAAGTGATGGAAACAAGCCTCTCGTCATGCTCACGGCTTACGATGCCCCCAGTGCAAGAATGGTTGATGAAGCAGGAGCAGACATCATCCTTGTAGGGGACTCTGTCGGCATGGTCGTCTTGGGATACGAAGACACCTTGCAGGTTAATATAGGAGATATGGTGCATCACACAGCAGCCGTTGCAAGAGCCGCGCCGGAAGCTTTTATTGTTGCTGACCTACCATGGCTTAGCTATCACATCTCCCCGGAGGAAACCGTCAAGAACGCCGCACAGCTTATACGTGCCGGAGCTCAGGCCGTTAAACTCGAAGGCGGGTACGATCGCATTCCTATGATCGAAGCGATTTGTAAAGCGGAGATCCCCGTTATGGGACATCTTGGATTGACACCGCAATCCATTCTCTCGTTGGGTGGCTATAAGATTCAAGGGAAAACAACAAATGCAGCACTTACTATCTCGAATGAAGCGAAAGCACTCGCACACGCCGGATGTTTCGCAGTTGTTTTAGAATGTGTTCCGTCAGTGGTGGGGCAACTAATAACCGACTCGTTAGATGTTCCAACTATTGGGATAGGCGCCGGACCGGATTGCGACGGGCAGGTCCTAGTATTTCATGACCTATTGGGTATAAATCATGACCTTCAGCCCAAGTTTGTCCGAAGATATGCGAATCTCAAAGAAGCTTCAATCGAAGCACTCACCCGATATGCCAATGACGTCCGTGATGGGAGTTTCCCCATGCAAGAAGAGAGCTATCAACTGTCCGATGACGAGATCGAAATGTTAGGGCTCTACGGAAAACCTGATTCTCTTAAGGATGATCCTTTAGGTAGTTGGTAAGTCGGTATTTCCCCCTAAAGCCACTAGCCTGATCAGAACACATTTAACCTGCCCCCAGGTACCACTGGGGGCCCCGCTTGCGGGTCCAGAGGAGGTACATACTCGTTGTGAGTACACGAGCTTACGAAATCATGATCATTGTCGACGGTGACGAAGAAGATGCCAAAGTCGATGAAATTGTCCAAACTGTCGAGACCTGGGTACAGGACCAAAAAGGGCAAATAGCATCAACTGACAAGTGGGGAAAACGCAAATTCGCGTATGAAATTAACCACAAAACAGAAGGTCATTATGTTGTCCTTGAGATGACAACTGGGCAGATAGACATGGAACCACTCGAGAGGCAACTTCGTTTTTTTGATGAAGTCGTCCGCCACAAACTGATCCGTCTTCCAGAACATGAAGCGATTCGGCGGGGACTTCTTGAAAAAAGTTGACTAGGTTGGTACTAGAGAACCGTTTATAAGGAATAGAGACAATGGCATTTGACAACAACATCGTAATTGTAGGGAACCTCACTAGAGATCCAGAACTACGATTCACTCAATCCGGAGTAGCTGTATGTAGTTTGGGGGTAGCGTGGAATCAACGTTCTGGTCCCAATGGAGGCGAGGATAAATCCCACTTTTTTAACGTTACTTGTTGGCGTGAACTAGCAGAGAATTGCGCTGAATCTCTGACAAAAGGGATGCGCGTCGTCGTATACGGCCGTGTGGATTACCAGTCATGGGAAGATAGGGACAGTGGGCAAACTCGATCCAAAGTTGAAATCCAAGCAGATGAAGTAAGTCCAAGCCTTAAATGGGCGACAGCTCAAGTAGCTCGCAATGAACGCAGCGGTGGCGGGAACTTTGGTGGTTCAGCATCTGAACCGCAAGAACCTCCCGCATATGACCCGAACGAAGAACCTTTCTAGAAAGAAGTAGATAATGCCCCCGACGAAAAAAAGAAAAGGTGGGAAAACCTTCCCAGAATCCGCCCGGCGCGGGAAGAAGAAGGTATCTATCCTGACGCAGGAAAAAATCGATTACATCGATTGGAAAGATGTGAACCTTCTCCGGAGATTCGTATCTGACCGAGCGAAAATCCGAGCTCGACGAGTGACAGGAAACAGTGCCCAGCAGCAGCGTGATGTTGCGATGGCGATTAAGAATGCACGTGAAATGGCCCTATTGCCATACACGAATCGGATTACAACCCAACGTGGTGGCCGTGGTGGTGACCGGCGATCTCGAGAAGACAATCGTCCTCCCAAAGAAGATCGACCAGTGAGGAAAGACCCGGAACCGCAGCAATCTCAAAGTGAGACACCGACGGATAACGAAGATTCAATAAATGTAGATGTTCCAATAGAGGCAGAAGTCCAAGCACCTCCACCTGAGTCAACGGAAATGTCTGAGGAAGTAACTGCAGAGGAGACAACGGAGTGAAGGTTGTACTACGCAGCGACGTTGAAGGAGTTGGATATAAAGGCGACATTGTTGACATCTCTGATGGTTTTGCCCAGAACAGACTGATACCTCAGGGACTCGCATTTAAAGCTACTTCTGGGGCTGAGCGAGAAGCGGAGCGGATGCGGAAATCTCGCGAACTTAAAGCTGTTGAGGAACGGTCGGTTGCTGAAGAGATGGCCGCCCGTTTAGCTGAGAAACCGATTACCATCCGTATGAATGCGGGTGAAGGTGGAAAACTCTTCGGTTCTGTCACCTCTACCGACATTGCGAGCGCTCTCGAGACTCAAGCAAGCATTACTATCGACCGTAAAGACCTTCAACTTTCTGACAATATTAAAGAAATCGGTACTTATGAAGTTTTTGCACGGCCGCATCCAGATGTTGAATTCCCCATCACCATCGAAGTGGTGGCAGATAGCGAATAAAACGATTGTTTGACAAACCATTCATTCGCCGCATAGAAGATTGCCCAATAGGAAAATGGGAAACCGAAGATGGCGAAATTGTTCGATGGTGGACCCTCATTAGCAGCGACAGGACCCCTTCTCAAGGCCTAACGGTTGGCATAGCAGAAATCGCTATTGATGCACTTATCCCAAAAACCGGCCATCTGCATGAAAAAATGAGATCTATTACATTCTTGAAGGAGAAGGAACCCTGCATGGACCATCAGGGAAAACACGAGTTTCCAAAGGTGACGCGGTTTACATTCCAGGTGGCACAGAACACCACGTCACCAACACTGGAGAAGAAACACTCCGGCTGCTCTATGTCTTTGACACAGATGCGTTTTCTGATATTGAGTACATCAGAAATCATTCAGCTCAGGAATAAATACAAAACCCACAACCCTTGTGGATAAAACAGTAGAGCTAACCACAACTAATCCCCACGATTATTTGATTTTTCCTCTTGTATTAAACAAGGGAGATAGGGCATTGTTAGTAACTCGCGGTGATAAAGAAATGTCACACAGCGTTTTTATAGTTAGTTAATACCATATGTCTGATCAATTTTTGTCATCTGAGAGTTCCCCTGTTGGAGCGCCAACACAACAACGATCACAACGCGTCCCCCCTCATAACCTCGCTGCGGAAGAATCCCTGATAGGGGCAATGCTGCTAAGCAAAGACGCCGTCGCTGATGCTATTGAGATCATTTCAGCCGATGATTTTTATAAACCCGCCCATCAACATATTTTTAACGCCATAACCTCGCTTTTTGGGGCTGGTGAGCCTGCCGATATCGTCACTGTTGCCGATGAACTAGCTCGGGCAAACCTCCTAGATGGAATTGGCGGTAACGCGACATTAATTGGGTTGCAAGCTAGCACTCCAGCTGCAACCAACACTGCCGAATATGCCCGAATCGTGCATTCCCATGCTCAGCTGCGACGCCTTATTAGTACAGGTTCAGAAATTGCTGAAATTGGCTACTCACAACCAGACGATGTTGTCAAAGCACTTGATGAAGCAGAGACACTTGTTTTTAATCTTGCCCAGGGGAGAGCGGAAGATTCATTTGTAGAACTTCGGGCTTTACTCGATGATGGTTTGAACCGGCTCGAATACCTCGTAGAGCACGGAAGTGAAGTCACCGGAACACCGACGGGATTTAAAGACCTTGACCGTGTTTTGGCCGGATTACAACCAAATAATTTGATCGTGGTCGGCGCTCGACCTGCTATGGGCAAAACCAGTTTCGGGTTAAACATTGCTACTCATGCAGCCATGAACGCCAACTTTCCAGTGTTGTTTTTTTCATTAGAAATGAGTCAACTTGAAATTAGTCAACGGCTACTTTGCACGGAAGCACGAGTAGATTCTAGCAAGGTACGGACGGGGAGAATGAATGATAGCGACTGGACAAAAATCAGTCACGCTGTTGGGCGATTAGCTGAGGCGCCAATATGGATAGATGACAACCCCAACACTACAGTCATGGAAATCCGAGCAAAGGCTCGCCGTTTAAAAAGCCGTATCGGGAACCTCGGACTAGTTGTTGTTGATTACCTTCAGTTAATGAGCGGCCGCGCCAGAGCTGAAAACCGCCAGGTAGAAGTGTCCGAAATTAGCCGTGGCTTAAAGGTCTTAGCTCGGGAATTAGAGTGTCCTGTGATGGCGCTTTCCCAGCTCAGCCGTAATCTTGAATCACGGTCGGACAAAAGGCCTATGTTGTCTGATTTACGTGAATCTGGCTCTATTGAACAAGACGCAGATGTTGTCATGTTCCTGTACCGTGACGAGGTCTATGATCCGGAAAGTCCTGATACTGGAATGGCAGAAATCCAAGTTGCGAAACATAGGTCCGGTCCTACCGATAGGGTACGTTTGGCCTTTCTCCCGCATTTCACAAAATTTGTTGATATGGCAAAGCCGGGAATTGATGGTCCACCAGCCCAAGAGTTCTAAACTGATGAGAAGATGTTTTTAGGTGAAAACCTCCTTGTTCTACTTGCTTTAGCGTTTGGAGGCGCGCTTGCCGTAGGCAACTTTATGGCGCTTATCAATACTCGCGGCGCTCCCAAAAACAGCGATTATGAGAAACCTCCTCTTGGACGATCGATACTGATGATAATTCTTGGGCTGATTGTTTCGATTTGGGCGATTGGAAGTTTAATCACTGGCTAGGCAATATTTTCTATCAGGTGAATCGAAAACGTTCACTTCCTGCCAAGATCACCATCACAGCGCCCTATCATTTTATCTATGTCTGAACTTGTAGCTGTACGTCGAAAGATCCGAATTCAGGCAATCTCCGTTGGCCTTGCTGTAGCTCCATTTGGCGTAGCCTTTGGAGCACTATGTACTGAAGCTGGCCTTGGGACATGGGAGGCGCTTGGTTTTTCAAGCCTTGTCTTCGGTGGATCCTCACAGTTTGCCGCAGTAACCGTACTAGCTGAAGGGGGCACGATCATAGCTGCGGTCATAGCTGGGCTTCTCTTAAATCTTCGTTCGTTAGCATTTGGTGTCGCCATGGCGCCCTCCTTACGAGGGTCACTATTGTGGCGGGCGTTAACTTCCCAATTGATGATCGATGAAGCAACAGCTGTTGGCTCTAGCCAAGAATCTCATGCTCTTCGTCGATATGGGTACATATGGGCGGGGTTAAGTGTTTTTGTTTTATGGAACTTTATGACGTGGGTTGGGGTTACGTTGTTGTCTGGAACGGGGACGCTTATAGAAGATCTCGGAATCGATGCGACCATACCCGCAGCTTTCCTAGGTCTCGCATGGCCGAAACTTTCCTCTAAGGAACATCAGGTCATTGCTGGAGTCGGAGCTGTGCTTGCATTGCTTCTAGTTCCATTTGTGCCGCCAGGGATACCGGTAATTGCTGCAGCTTCAGCTGTTCTGGTTCTTCGCCCATGGAAAGAAAGGGCTACTCATGAGTGATGCGGTGGTTGTGATGGCTGCTCTGGCAGCAGGAACATACGCTTTAAAGGCGTTTGGTCCGCTTGTGCTATCGAATAAACGCGTTCTTCCTAACTGGCTTAAACGTTTTGCCATGCTATTACCAACGCCACTGTTAGCGGCATTGGTGATTACGAGCACTTTCACGAGCGACGACAAAATTATTTTCGATGCTCGCATCGCAGGTGTGGTGGTTGCCATGATTGCTTTGGCGAAACGTATCCCGTTCGTTCTGGTTATTGTTATTGCAGCAGCAGCTACGGCATTATGTCGTTTAATTGCAGGCTTTTAATGAAGTGGATTTCCTTACCCATATGGGGGGATTTAGATTAGAGTTTCGAAAAATGCCAGCTAGGATTATAACTGTGGGAGACAGTATTACGGAAACCGCCAGCGACACTCAGGTAAGCCAACAAACAAAAGCCCAAAACACGTTTTCGACAGCCATGGTTATTTCGGGTGTTCGTTGTGCCTTTACTTACGTTATCTTTCCGATATTAGCGCCAATACTCGGCATAGCTTCTGGTGTTGGCTCTGGTATCGGACTAGTAGCGAGCATTATCGGCATTGTGGCAAATGGATACAGCATAAAAAGGTTCCATTCCGCTGACCATAGATACAAATGGCAGATGACAGCATTGAATGTCAGTGTAATTATTCTTCTTTCGGTCTTGATGGTCGTTGACATTGCGTCTTTAGCATGACCAAGTGATTTTAGTTGTGTTAGTAGATGTCTAACATTGCCGCTAACATGTAAAGCATGCTTGACAAAGTGCACCGTGAACTTGAGATGAATGAAAAGAAGGACTCCACCAGTGATTCCACTCGGTTATCCCTCGATCAGGTTTCAGTGGAAATTGATGACACTCTCGTTCTTGATACTGTCTCCGTTTCGATTAAACAAGGTGAATGTTTGGTAATTCTTGGACCAAGCGGTTGTGGCAAAACTACGCTTCTTCGAAGCCTGGCTGGCTTGCAATCAATATCGTCAGGTGAAATAACACTGTATGGAGAAGTGATGTCTAATCAATTCACTAATCTTCCTCCTGAAGAACGGAATATAGGTATGGTCTTTCAGGATTGGGCGTTATTTCCTCATTTGACGGTATTTCAAAATGTTGTCTTTGGCCTACCAAGACTACAGAGAAAGGATCCATCTGCCGAAGTTCATAACTTGTTAGAGATGGCAGGAATTTCTCAACTTGTTGATCGTTACCCTTCTTCTTTGTCTGGAGGAGAACAACAACGTGTTGCCCTTGCTAGGTCTCTAGCCCCGAAACCAACGACTGTGCTTTTGGATGAACCATTTTCAAGCTTAGATACTGGATTACGTGTTGAGCTTCGTCAGGAAGTTGCAGGGTTATTTAAGAAACTAGGAGTCACTAGTGTCTTCGTCACGCATGATCAGGACGAAGCATTCGCTCTCGGTGATCAAGTAGCGGTGATGAACAATGGAAGAATTATTCAACAGGACAACCCTTCGAGTATCTATCAACATCCTGCCAATCGGTGGGTTGCAAATTTCGTTGGCGAAGCCTCCACAGTCAAAGGTGAAGCGAATGGGCAAAGTGCCCAAACCCGACTCGGGGCAATTAATTTATGTTTCGATATGAAGGGTCCTGTCGATGTGTTGATACGACCTGAAGAAATAGTAATAGCGGATGGGAATGAAGCAGAAGTGATATCTATAGATTTCTTCGGCCATGACACTCTATATACGATTCGCACTAATGATGATAATCAATACTTACAATGTAGGACCGGTGGCATGCCGCGGCACAAAGTGGGGGATCAGGTAGCTATCGAGCATTCAGGGGCTCGAACGGTTGCGTTTCCGCTAGGTGTCTAGAAGGAAAAATTGTTTGAGATTTTTCTATGAGGTGTTGGCATTTGTGTTAGGTATACCTAATATTAAGGTAGCCTAACACAAATAGAGGAATATAAGGCCTATGCTTCTCAATTCTGAAATCAAAAAAATTACCCATGGTATCTTTAAAGGAATTCTTATTTTAGGTCTGGGGTTGGGCTTATTTGCTTGTGCTGATCAAAAGAAAGAACTCGATGGTGCAGCGAAAAGTATTTTCAGCGGAGAATGTGTCAAAGAATCAAATGAAACAATTGTCATTTATTCAGGAAGATCGGAAAATTTAATCCTCCCCGTAATAGAAGCATTTGTATGTGAAACGGGAATTAAAGTTGATACCAGATGGGGGTCTTCAACAGATATGGCTCTTCTTATTGATGAAGAGGGCTCAAAAACTCAGGCTGATATATTCCTTTCTCGCTCTCCCGGCCCCGTAGGGTATCTCGATGGGAAAGGTTATCTCGATCCTATAAGTTCCGATGTCCTTGGTCTTGTTGGGGAACAAATGAGATCAGCTAATGCTACTTGGATTGGTTTTTCCGGCCGTCAGAGAGTTCTCGTCTACAACACCGATCAATTTGGGCAAGATACGCTTCCATCTTCAGTCTTTGATCTAACAAGTCAAGAATATGAGGGCAAAGTAGCAATCCCAGGATCCAATGGATCTTTTGTAGACTGGTTCACCATATTGATAGACCAATACGGTGAACAAATAGCTGGAGACTGGATTAACCAGATGGCTAACAATGGAGCACGTTACTACCCGAATAATAGATCGATAGTCGAAGCAGTAGGACGGGGCGAAATAGCAATGGGCTTAGTTAACCATTACTACAACTATAAAATTTCCGTTGCAACTGGGCCAGAACACAAAGCATCCAACTACGTATTTAAAGATAATGACATCGGAGGGACTTTGATTATCTCTGCAGCGGCAATTCTAGATTCTTCAGAGAAGGTTTCACAGGCTGAAAATTTTCTCTCGTACTTACTCTCTCCCCAAGTGCAAACATATTTCACAGAAACCACATATGAATACCCTATTGCAGCTGGAGTGCAGCCGAACTCAATACTTCCTGAACTGGAGGCATTTGAAATCGGATCAATTGATTTCGATTCACTTGGGGAAGGATTTGAAAATGCTAATAAGTTGGTTGAATCCAGTGGCATCTTAAATCAGTAGTGAGAGACATGACTGGAATCAAATCATCAATGCGATCCCCGGTCCCTTTGAAAATTGGGGTACTAGGTATCGCGTTTCTGTTCAGCTTTCCCGCTGGTTATCTGCTTTGGAGAAATTTTACTGGGGATACTGCTTCTCTGAAGCTGTTAAATAAAACTCAAGTTTTATCTCCTCTACAACGCTCTTTAATACTCGCTGTTTCCGTTTCGTTAACCACTGCAGTAATTGGAATTCTGCTCGCATGGTTAACTACGAGATGCGACCTTCCAGGAAAGAGGATGTGGAAAATCATTCTTCCCATTCCTTTGGTATTTCCAAGTTTTATCGGAGCTGCTGCATTCATTCGAACGATGAATCCGGGTGGATTTCTCAACGGGTTATTGAGCGAAATAGGAATTAATAATGTTATAGAGATCCGCGGTTTCTTTGGAGCGTGGTTTGTTCTTACCCTGTTTTGTTATCCGTACGTGTACCTTCCAGTAGCTGCGAAACTGCGTCATCTTCCGTCTTCACTAGAGGAAACATCCAGAGTGTTAGGGTTTTCTCCGCTAAAGACCTTTCAACATGTTGTTTTCCCTCAAATTTCTCAAATTCTCTATGCAGGAACACTCCTAGTTTTTCTCTACACAATTAGTGATTTTGGGGCTGTTCAACTCCTCAGATACGATACGCTCACGCGTAGTATTGCGACAGCGCAACTAGCAAATAAATCGCTTTCATTAGCGCTAGGCCTTTTCCTATTAATTATCGCTGGTGTTGTAGTTTTTGCTGAGCGAATAGTTTCAAAATCATCGTCGAACATTGATCAAAAGGAAATAGGTCCTCCACTTGAATACGGCCTTGGACTTTGGAAATTACCGTCTTTTTTGACTGTATGTCTCATCACTCTTCTAGCGCTAGGAGCACCACTCCTCACATTGTCAAAGTGGGCTGCTGATGGGCTCAGGCGTGGTGCAGGAAATGGTCAGCCCCTCACGTTAGACAGCCAACAAATCTGGGAATCAACGTGGAGCACTCTTTCAATAAGCGTGGTTACTGGACTAGCTACAATTCTCGCAGTTCTCCCAATAGCGATTCTTATTTCTCGTTATAGAAGCAGAGTTGGAGGTATCGCTCATTCTCTAGTTATCGCTACATTTGCAGTACCTGGGATTCTCATCGCATTGTCAATGCGTTTTTGGTCTTTACAAACTGATTGGGCCTACAACCTTTTTAACAACACAAAAGCCTTATTAGTTTTTTCATATGTAGTTCGGTTTGGGTCTCTAGCGATGGGAGTTGTTTTGCTTTCCGTTGCAGCAGTGCCAAAGAATTTAGAGGATGTAGGAAGAACCCTTGGCGTAACAAAAATTTCACGTTTTGTTCGGGTAGATCTTCCACTTATGGCACCGGGGCTAGGAGCAGCAGCGGGTCTGGTGATTTTGTCAACGATGAAAGAACTTCCCATCACACTACTCATCTCTCCTCTAGGGTTTTCAACGTTAGCTACAAGAATGTTTTTATCATTTGAGGAGGCGTTTATAGCAGAAGCCGGTATTCTCGCTGTGATTCTTGTCGGACTATCCTCTTTACTCACATGGATACTTGTGATACGAAAGTCAGCTCACCTCTAGTTTGTGCTTTAGGAAACGCAAACAAGAATACGTTGCGAAGCAAATGCTTCGACACCCACCAGTATGCCCTTCATGTCAACAGTCGTTGTCCCATCAGGGGAAATAGCAGTAACCGTTCCGTTCTCTCCCGGAATGAGATTAGATTCTTCCAAAAATTCAAGTAGCCCTGGTTGGAATTCTAATTCTTCCGGTATTCGTTCGATCACAAATTTATTGCCAACAGAAACTTCCGCTAAGGACGAGGTACCTACTGGGGCTTGGTATTCGGATCCTGGTATGGGATTTCCATGAGGACAAGTTGTGGGATCTTCTAGGAGGCGAAGAAAAGCTGCTTCCACTCTTGGAGAAACAACATGTTCCCACTTTCCCGCTTCATGATGTGCCTCTGCCCAACTCAACCCAAGAATGTCGGTTAGGAACCTTTCTGCAAGACGGTGGCGCCTTACTACTTGCTTGGCAAGGTCTTTTCCTCTACTGGTCAAATGGATCCTGTTTCCATCAATCTTTATTAACCCAGCACCATCCATTTTTTTGATCATTTCAGAAACAGCTGGTCTTGAGACTTCCAGTCGTTCAACAATTCTTGCCTGAATGACGTCAATTCCATCTTCGGCAAGTTCAAAGATTGTTTCGCAATATTCTTCGAACGCTGGATGGAATTCTCGAGTTTCGTACGCCATATTTTTACATTAATGGATTATTCATGAAATTGATAGAGCGAAATAAACGAGTCTATTTTTCTTAATATATTTTTCCTCGCTAGGGTTCGATCAAATGGATCCTTCAATTGGCATTATTGTAAATCCGCGTTCCGGTGGAGATATACGCCGGGCAGTTGCTGCTGCCGGACGTTCTACCGTGGAAGACAAGATAAGTATTGTCAGGCGCATTATTTTAGGGGCGCGGGCGACTGGAATACATCATTTTCATGTCAACTATGAACCGATGCAGATAGTTCGTCGGTCAACTGAGACTATACGAGATATCACTATCAATTATGTCAATGAGCACCTGCACTTCACGGAAGAAGATTCGACCGAAGCGGCAATAGCGATGCACGAGAGTGGTGTTGTGTCGGTTGCTGTGCTCGGTGGTGATGGAACTAATCGAGCTGTTGTGAAGGGGTGGACCGATATTCCCGTCCTCCCTGTGTCAACTGGAACAAATAACGCCTTTCCTGAATTTATTGAACCCACAGTCGCCGGAACGGCGTTGGGACTTATTGCATTAGGGGTTGTCCAGTTGGATCAGATATCTCAACCCGCGAAAATTATCCATATAACTGCCGATGGAATGAAACCAGAGATTGCTCTCATTGATGCTGTGGTTGTTGCAGATCCTTATGTTGGGTCGCTTGAACTTTTCGAACCGGAGACCATGAGAATGGCTCTTCTTACTCGGGCTGATCCCACCGCCATAGGATTTTGCTCCATCGGTGGCCTTCTCCAACCACTTTCTCCTGAAGAGGACAAAGGTCTGTATATCGAATTTGCACCTCTCTCTGATTCTAGGACACGCAAAATAGTCCATGCTCCTACAGCTCCGGGCCATCATGAACCTATTGGCATCGTTCAGCACCGAGAAGTTTCTTTAGGGGAGAAGATCGAATCAACTGGTGAGATGATCCTCGCGTTTGACGGTGAACGGAAGGTACGCGTTCCTGAAGGTGTTGAAGTGGTGTTGCAGATACGACGGGATGGACCAAGGGTAATTAACCCTAAGGCGGTGATGGAATCAGGTAGAGGGAGCTTTCTAAAGAAGCTTTAAACGTCGGGGATTCCCATATCGAAGTTTGATGAACGGATACCGCCATCAACCCCCAAAATTTGGCCAGTTACATATGAGGCGGCAGGTGAAGCCAGATAGATTGCAGCAGCGGTGACATCGTTAACCTCTCCCAATCGGCCCATGGGGGTCCCATCGACCATGGTTTGATGGATTTCTTCATTCGTTAGCACTATTTCTAACGCATCGGTTTTGATGGCGCCAGGAGCAATGGCATTTACCCGTATTCGAGGCGCCAGATCTAATGCAGTATTCATGGTGAGTTGAAGCATTGCTGCTTTTGCTGTTCCGTATGCGGCGAACCCCCGACTAGGAAATCTTCCTGCTGCTGACGCAATGTTGATCACGCTTCCATTTAGAGATTCGGCTAGATGGGGGACCGCTAATTGGGTGAGATTAAATGCGGTTGTGACGTTCCACCGAAGAGCTTCGGAAAACGCGTCTTCTGAAGTATCCATAAACCCTGAGGGCATAGAGCCCCCAATATTGTTCACCACCGTTGAGATCGTCCCAAAATTTTCAATAGCAGTATTCACTAGTGCTTCTAAACCTTCACGCTTTGCGAGGCTACCGGACACCGCTATAGCTTTCTGCCCGTAGCTTTCTATTTCTGCAGCGACCACCTTTAGGTCTTCTTCATTTCGCGCACCTATAACGACATCTGCACCCGCTTGTGCAAAACCAACCGCTATCGCTTTCCCGATACCCCGACTAGCTCCAGTCACAATAGCGACATGGTCTTTCAATTGAAATAAGCCCATCACCATTCTTCAATGGTGACCGAGAAACCAACTTCTTGCACATCTCAACGGGAATTTGGGTGGTGATTGCTGCTAAGGAAGACATACTGAAAGGCATGAGCACAGACAAAAATACCTACTCCCTTTTACCCCCGGATGATGATTTGGATATTATCCACACTCGACAATATGAAACTCGTGTCTATAGGGTCAATGAAACCGAAATGCTTGTCCGAGGAGCAATCTCAGATATGAAGCCGCCGGGGCTTTATGTTCTTGACGACCTTGAAGAGCTAGAGATCCACCAGATGCAAGTTGAACTCGTCGTTAAGCTTCCTCAGCTTGAAATCATCGATGTAAAAACAGCATTTGAAACCCACCCCCACACGTCGTGTCCAAAGATTGTCGATCATTACAACAAACTCATAGGTCTTAGTATCGCTAGGGGATTCACCCATAAGGTACGCGAACTATTTGGAGGGCCTCGGGGTTGTACCCACATCACCGCTCTACTTCAGGCCATGGCACCCGCCGTGGTTCAGGCAACATGGTCCATGGCGGTCCGACAGAGGAGAGATAGTGGTCTCTCCGCAGGAACAGTTGATGAAAATCGGGAGAGAATGCATAAAAGCAATATCAATACATGTCATGTATGGGATGAGGACGGAGACCACATACAAGAAATTCGTGATGGGAAAATGCCTGAACCACCACTACAGGTAACGGAACGACTTATACAACTCGGTCGAAAACCCGAGGAATGGCGGGTCTTTTAAACAGTCCCTCGAATCACTTATACCTATTTCGAGAAGACGAAAATACATTCTCGATTCCCTTTTAACGGTTTAATTAAAAGACCACTGTCCTTTTTCATTGAAATGGAGTTCACTCAACTCACCTTCACGCACTTCTCTATCCGTCCCTAATGCAACTGAGACCTTCTGATAATTCCACTTCATCACATCCAACGACAATTCAATCAATTGATCATCCGTGAAGAACGCTCTAAGCCCCTCCAATAATTCATCAGTAATTGCATCTGGCTGAGTCATTAAATCGGTCGCAAACCGTATTGATAACAAATGCTGCTGACCTAGTTCGGCGTCATTTCGAAGAGCTTTTTGAGCTAATTCTTCATCCAGACCGTGTTCTCTGGCAACTGCCAGACGCAAGGACCGTCACGTATGGCAATCATGATGTTCGGCGCAACGCAGGCGAACCATCTCAGTTGTCACAGGATCAACCAACCCCAACCGAACAACCTCTTCTTGCCATAGAGAAAGAGCTTCTCGAAATCTAATATCAAAATTTGAAGACGCAACTCTTTGAGATCTCGTCATGTGGAAACCTCTTGAAACAGTTTCCCCCATACAATCTGCAAACGTATCCGCTGTTCGACAACGAGAAGGGCGTTGACAAAATTGATAAAACCCTCTTCCCCAAGGTGATCTCGAACAGCAAAAGCGGAACTATCAGGAATAGAAGACACATCGACAACAAATTCCTCAACGAACCTTAAACAGGACTTTTCACATTCATTGAAGAAACTAGAAGAGGGCCATTCAGCAAGGGAATCCATCTTCTCGGAACTTAAATCAGTATTTAGGATTTCCAATTCAGATTGACAACCCAAAAGCATAGCCACACGTAAACGACACAGATCAAGCAATACCGGATCCACAACCTCCCAAGCCAGGCCATGAATATCTGCAAGATTGTCCGCTACAGCCGTCCTCTCCCCAAGGACATCTCGGAAGAATTCATCAATGAAAGATTCCATACATAGAGACTAGATCCAATTTCAAATAATGTTGCTATTTCTTTTGGAAGTTCCGCAGTGTAGATGACACAATGACGACAAGATAGGAAGGAAATTATGGAACCACTTATTCGGTACCCAATTGTGCAACACGCCTGGTTCGTTAACGACATTGATGAAGCATGTAGAAAATGGAATCGTACAACAGGAGCTGGCCCATTCTTCGTTACCCGCGAACACTGGGGGGATAGGCATCTGTATCGAGGAGAAAAAATGACAGTTCCATTGGATTACGGTTTCGGATACCACGGTGACACCCATGTCCAATTCATCCAGCAGAATCAAGAGGGACCCTCAATTTATCGAGACATGTACACCGCTGGCGAAGAAGGATTCCACCACATTGGGATGCTTGTGCCCGATGATGATATAGAAAAAGAGGGAGAAAAATATGAAGCCGCTGGATTCCCAATCGCTTCGTCTCTCTGGTCTGTCGCAAATGTGATCTATGTCGATACACGTGAAGCAATTGGTTGCTTCCTTGAACTTCATGGAGATAACTCTGGAATACGGGAAGTCTTTGAAGGGTGGAAGAAAGCAGCAGACAATTGGGATGGACACACGGATTTAATCCGAGGGAATCGGGCAGAGTAAATTAACGTTCCATCTACCACGGTACGGTAGATATATGGTTTGGTGGGAAGCGGTACTTCTTTTTGTTGGTGGTGGAGCTGCCGGAGTCGTTAATGCAATGGCAGGAGGTGGTTCCTCGCTCACTGTTCCCTTGCTCGTTTTCGCTGGTGTCCCGGGGAACTTCGCTAACGGGACGAACCGCGTTGGGATCTTTGTCTCAAATGGAACAACAATCTGGTCTTTCCATCGGCAAGGTATTACCGCATACCGCGAAGCGTTTCCCTTTCTGCCCCCTGTCGTTATCGGTTCACTGATTGGGTCCATAGCTATCAGTCAAGTTACTGACCGAACATTTGAAACCATCTTCGGCATCCTTATTCTCCCAATCATTTTCTTATCACTTCGGGAACCAAAAACAGTCCACACCGGTCCCCACTTATCAAAAGCAACCATTTTCCTAATTTTCTTGTGCATTGGTGTGTATGCGGGAGCAATACAAATGGGCGTTGGGTTAGTTCTCCTTGCATTTCTTACAAGATCTGGACTTACGCTGATGAAGGCCAACTTTGTCAAAGTTTTGATTACCCTTGCCGTGACAATGACCGCCCTACCCGTTTTTATCATCCAGGGGAAAGTCCGTTGGTGGCCGGCAATCATTTTGACAGCTGGTCTCTCCATTGGCGGCTGGTTAGGCGCCCGTATAGCCGTACGTGGGGGGGAGCGGACGATTCGAATCTTTATGGTCATCGCCGCCATTGGATTAACGGGAAGGCTCGTCGGGTTGTACGGGTGAGACTCTCTGCCATTGGTCCCTTCTAGGTCTTTGTGACAAACTTTGAAGATGCCCGTAGATATTGCAGTTGTAGGTTCTTGCAACCTTGACCTTGTCGTAAATGTCGACAATATTCCACGAGTCGGCCAAACGATTCTCGGCGGAGATCTCCAGCAGATCCCCGGCGGGAAAGGGGCGAATCAGGCGGTAGCTGCCGCCCGTTTAGGTAAATCGGTAGCCATGATCGGACGGGTCGGTGACGACGAAAACGCTACCCTCTTGCAAACCGTTCTCGAGGAAAACGGCGTCAACACGGAATACCTTCTCCGAACAACGAACATCCCCACGGGGGTAGCACTAATAACTGTTCAGAGTGACGGGGATAATGCGATTGTGGTGAGTCCGGGCGCGAATAGTGTGCTATCTCCTGAAGATGTAATGGCAGCGCCACCCATTCTTGAAGCTCAGGTCGTTCTCCTTCAGGCAGAAATCCCTCTTGAGACTGTTTTGGCGGCAGCGCGAACAGCCCGGGGAACAGTCATCTGGAATCCCGCTCCAGCACCCGAAGAAACCGTCCCGCTGGAACTACTTGATTTGATCGACGTCCTCATCCCGAATCAGAGAGAACTTGAACTTCTCGCTGGGACAGGTACGTCAGATAGTCTTGAAAAAATTGTCGAAATGGTAAAAACTTTTCCGTGTTCATCGACGATCGTCACCCTCGGTGCTCGGGGGGCTGTGGTCATGGCTAGCAATGAAGCCGTACATATTCCTGCTCCAGAAATATCACCAATTGATACCACGGCTGCCGGAGATTCATTCTGCGCGGCGATAGCCGGAAGTCTCGTGGATGGGAAAGACTTGGTCGAAGCTGCTCAATGGGCAGTGCAAGTAGGGGCAGCTACTGCTCTTGTCGCGGGAGCCCAACCATCACTACCGACAACCACAGAAGTACTGCAAAGATTAAAAAACGGGTAGAAGGTCATCTTGCTCGATACAGACCAGCACCCCGACGATTAGACTTAACAACCCAACCACGGCCGCAATCCATCGATACACCCGAAGATGTTGCTGAACCCAATTGTTCGTATTCACTGAGATAATAGCGATAGAAGAATTCGCTACAAGAAGACCGGTGACCCACGCACCAAGAATCAACAGCCCCCCCATTTTCCCCGAAGCTTGTGTCGTCGCAACGAAGATAGCGATCTGGGTCGGCGTTTCTAAGCCAATCCCATGAAGTATTCCAACTCCACTCGCCGTTGATTTCTTCATCGCTGAATCCTCAACGAGAATCTCATGTCTGTGCCGATGGTGATGCCCTGCGATTTCTTTTTCTCCCAGCTCCTGATGGTTATCGTGACTGTGATCGTGTATCTCAATGTTCTCCCTATGGAGATGGGTGTGGGCATGCTCGACGATTATGGTTCTTCCTTTTGCCGATCTGCGGACACGTTGTAATCCCCGAAAGGCACCGTTGAGAATAATCATCCAGCGGCTCCGTAACCGGAAATTCTCTCCCTGAACGACAACATTTACAAGCACCCAGAGACCCAACGCAATGAGAGACCCACCAATCAGGTACATCATCGTGGTGTTAACTGAATCAGGGATTGTAAAATCTGCAAGAATGATTCCGACACCAAGGAGGACGACAACGGCCGCATGCCCAAAGGCATACGCTGTTGACAGGGAGAAAGCCTTCTTTGGGTTTTTTTCACTTGTAGCGATATCTGAAATCGCCGCAATATGGTCCCAATCAAATCCATGGCGGATACCAAAACCAAAGGCGGAAATAAGAAGTGCAAAATCCATCCCTAAAAAGGTTTCAGTTCCAAGAGAATGCGTCAAATTAAAGCAAATCCCCCTTCTATGGAAACTCTGCTTTTAGATGCGACGAAATTCAAATGTTGGGCTACTGTTATCGAAATTAACCTTCGACGCATCTGTCGCAACATAAGGAGAAATTTCACATGAAAGAAAGTACCCCTTCAAAGAAAATTGGTTTCAGTGAACTCCCCATAGCGGAAGCCCACTGTGACGGACCATGCGGTGTGTATGATCCGGCATCAGCAAGAATCGCTGCTGAAGCTGTTCGCTCAATGACGAAAAAAATCCTTGATTTAACCCCGCCAGAACCCGGTGATGCTCAGGCTGTTGCTGGCTATCTCAATACCGTCGGCCGGTATGTCACCATAAAAGAAGAACAGGCAGAATTGGCTAAACATGAACTGTTGGTCCTTTGGACTGATTACTTTAAACCCGCTCATCTTGAAGCCTATCCAGACCTTCATGAGGTTTTTTGGAATGCGGCTAAAGCATGTTCTGAATGTAAGCAACATGTTTCTGCCGATGCAGCAGACCAACTAATGGCCGCAGTCGAGAAGGTCCATAACATGTTCTGGGAAAGCAAAGGCCGAGAGGTCACGTACTACGAAGCAAGTTGAAAATTTCGTTCCTTCGGGAAGTATTTGCTTGGATTATTGGTCGGCGTCGGCGCTTTCGCGTTCAGGGGAACAGCATGGAACCTGTGATAAGTGACAGGGATGTCATACTTCTTGCCCCTGACGGGCGTTTTGAAATCGGAGATATTGTTGTTGGTCGTCATCCGTTCAAAAAAACTCACGTCATCAAATATGTCACTGTCATCGCCCTTGATGACTATATTGAACTTCGAAGCCCAGAAGGAACCGATAGCCGCCAATTCGGGCGAACTCATTCAAGCCAAATTATCGGTCGAGCAACAATAAACCTGTCGAAAAGAACGAAACTATCATCTGAGGAAACAGAGATTTCAAATAAGGTCGTCGAAGAGCACTAGCCACTGCACAGAAAGTTCAGAAAGAACATCGTCGATTGCCTTATTCACTATTACGGAAACTCCGGCGCACCGTGCACCAGCCCCATTTACTGTCGCTATTACAGCTCGGGCGGTGTTTCCTGTCGTAATCCAATCATCAACTACCAAAACAGTATCTGAACTGTCAAGGTCGAAAGAACGGCCATGGAAAAGTTGTTTCTCACCTGTCCAAATAGCATCAGATTCCGTTTGTATATCTGCTCCGGGATGATTACGCCCATCCTTCCGAATAAGGACAAGACCAGCGCCAAGTTCTCTAGCTACTAATGTTCCCAACACAGGGCCTCGAGCTTCAGGAGCGACCACTTTCGTTATTCCAGCATCATGAAACCCTGTGGCTAAGGCAGGACCCAACTGGCCAAGCATCGCGGGAGATCGGAACAATCCCGCAACATCTGGATGGCCATTCACGGAGGGGAAAAACCCTTTCAGGTTTTCACGGAAGTGGGAGAGCGTCTCAGTATCCATGGTCGCAGCCTACAAACATTCCCAACAGATACCCTCCCCTAAAGAAAGCAAACTGAGAAAAGATGGATATCCCGTCCAAATAATTGGATAATTCAGAACTTAAGGCGATCATGGATATATGCAAAACAGAACGGCCTACATCGCTGGACCGCTATTTAATGAAGGTGAACGTTGGTGGGTTGAGGAGTTAGAACAGGCTGTTGTATCAATAGGATTCGAAACATTTCTGCCACACAGGGATAACCCTCCGAAAACTCCAGAAACGGTCCAGACTATTTTTGAAAATAACCGGAAAGGAATAGAAAGCGCCGACATTGTGATCGCAAATCTCAATGGAATTACAACTGACGATGGCACCGCATGGGAACTCGGTTATGCTTCCGCATTGAACATACCGTCGATAGGCATTTTCACTGATTGGCGGTCGAGATTTGAAGGAGAAGAAGTCATCAACCTCATGATCGGACGCTCACTTGATCATGTAGCCCGTTCGATCAACGAACTCCTAGATATTTTAGGTAGTTGGAAAGAATCGTGACATCAAGAAGGAAAAAAGATGGAACGACTTAACGCTTTTGTTCAAAAATATCATTGGGGAGATCCTTCGTTCATTCCATCGCTCCAAGGACGTCAAGAAATGGGAGAACCCGAAGCAGAACTATGGATCGGGACACACCAAAAATCCCCGAGCATGGTCATGGGGACCAATCGTACACTTACGGAAATAATTGATTCCGATCCGCAATCGGCGCTCGGAGATCATATTCATCAAACATATGGAGAGCTCCCATATCTCGTAAAAGTATTAGCCATAAACACTCCGCTTTCCTTGCAGGCTCACCCAACCGCCGCCCAAGCCGAAGCAGGATATGAAGAAGAAAACAACAAACAGATACCTCTGCATAGCCCAAATCGCATATTTTCAGCACCTGATGAAAAATCAGAAATTGTCTGTGCTCTCACATCCTTCGAAGCAAGGTTTGGTTTCCGAACACCGGACGAAAGTCTGTCCATACTCTCCCAAATCTCCCACCCCAATCTTGATGACTTCACAATCCAATTAGGCCACAATGGAGCAGATTCGGAACGGCTAAGGCAAGCAGTTGAATGGTTATTGGTACAGCCTCCAGAAAATATCGAATTACTGATACAAGCAGTTGCAGAAAATAGCGGACAATTATCTGAGCTCAAAAGTTTCGCCCAGCTAGCTGGCGCCTATCCTGATGATCCGGCTGTTATGATCTCTCTTCTGCTCAACCATGTTGAGCTGCGTCAAGGAGACGCTCTCTATGTTCCACCTGGAACCGCCCACTCCTATCTCAGTGGATATGCTGTCGAGGTCACGTCAAATAGCGACAATGTTATACGCGCAGGGCTCACTACAAAGCCTGTCAATCCTGACGCTTTCTGTTCGATTGTTGGTTTCGCCCCGATAGATCCCAAAATTCAATCAGCAAGTATCCCCGAGGCAGTGTACGACTCTTACGGGGCAGGTTTTTCTCTGTCGCGACTCGAATTGGATGGAGAATGGACAACGAAACTTGACGGGCCAGAGATCCTCATATCTACAGATGGACCATTTACCATAACAAATGCGCAACTGGAATCGCTCAACGTCAGTCAAGGAGCACCTGTATGGGTACCATACTCAGACGTTCGGTACACCCTTTCCGGGAAAGCGCTTATCTTTCGGGGAATTACCACCAAAGCAGAGCAATAGAACTTCTGTGATCTAGATACCTAATTTCCGGCTAGCCAGATCACGAAGAATTTCTTCACTTCCACCACCAATAGCTTGAACCCGAACTTCACGATATAGACGTTCGGTTACCGAACCTTTTAAGTAACTCGCCCCACCGAGTATCTGGGCTGCTTCTCTGGCACAAAACTCAAATGTAGTTGATGCCTGTACTTTGAGTTCCGCAATCTCTGCCACTGGGTTGTCTCCCTGATTCAATCTCCACGAAAGTAATTCACACCATGCCTGCGCAGCGTTGATTTGCCGATCCATTTCCACGAACTTATGGCGGATTACCTGATGATCAGCTAAACGTTTGCCAAAGGTTTCTCTTTCACGCGACCAATCCAATGCTTCATTGAAACAAGCCCGCGAGAAAGCGATTGCTTGGGAGGCCATATCAATACGTTCAGTATTAAAATTGTTAACTATCGCACTGAACCCGGTTCCTTCTTCCCCAATCAAGTTCGTTGCAGGAACTCGAATGTCATCAAAATACAAGGTTGCCGTGTCTGAACTTAACCAACCCATTTTATCAAGACGTGTTCTTTCCAGCCCTTTCTGGTCACCCTCTATGAGCAAAAGGGAGATTCCTGCTGCACCATCTTGACCGGTTCTAACAGCAACTGTGAAAAAATCCGCGTTCATTCCAGAAGTGATGAACGTTTTCTGCCCGTTCACAATGAGATCTTCCCCATCCCGTACAGCGGTTGTTGTAATGCGAGCTACATCGGAACCAGCGCCCGGTTCGGTAATAGCGAGAGCAGCGACGGCTTTTCCTGCTAGGCAAGGAGTTAGGACTCTTTCCTTTATTTCTTCTGAACCTTCCCGTTGGATCGGAGGAAGCCCTATGTAATTTGACAGCATCGAAGCAACAACTCCGCCGGACCCTCCCATGGATAGTTCTTGCATGATTACCATCCGGAGTATTGCATCACGTTGGCCATGCCCACCGTATTGCTCGTCAAACCCATCTCCGAATATACCGACGGATGCCGCCTTCTCATATAACTCTCGAGGAACCTCACCCGCTTGTTCCCATTCAGCGACATGAGGAACGATCTCCTTCGCGGTGAAATCACGGATTACTGAACGAAAGACCTCATGTTCTTCCGTGTAGAAAGGAGAAGAAATCATAGTTTTAGCATTCCACAAAAATCTTAACTATTCACCCAAATTTGAAAAATTAGGATCCCTTTTTTCCGCAAAAGCTGTAAGCGCCTCCATGTTGGCTGGCTTTCCCATCAATTCAGCGAAAGCCTTATCTTCACGTTTTCTCGCCGCGTATATCTGGTCACGTATAGGATCCATAACAACTTTCTTGGAAGCGACGAGAGAACTTATTGGCTTAGCAGCAAGAACTTGCGCATGCTCCATGCATGTGTCCATCAATTCTGAATCAGCACAGATCTTATATACCAGACCCATTTCAAAACATTGTTGAGCTGAAAGCCATTCGGAACTCATTAACATCCATGTGGCGTTTTGCCTTCCCATAATTTTTGGAAAAGTGAAACTGCTCCCAGCCTCCGGGGCTAACGCGAGGTCGGTAAAAGGGCATTTGACACGAGCGCTTTCACCCATGAAAACCAGATCAGCCAAACCGAGAATCGTTACCCCGATTCCTAAGCCAATACCGTTCACAGCGCACAGCAAGGGTTTTGGAAAGTCAATTAACTGATCGGCCAGTCCGGGAAAACCGTATTTACCCGGCGTGAAATTCGGATCCCCCATGCGTTGCGCCATTTCTACAACATCTGTCCCTGAAGAAAAACTATCCCCAGTTCCTGTAACCACAACCACCGCCACACCTTGATCACCATCCGCTTCAATCAGGGTTTCTGTGAGATGGTCATACAGGGCTTCATTGAACGCGTTCTTTGACTCAGGACGATTCAAGCGAATTACACGGACTCTCCCTTCGTTCGTTATTTCAATCATGAATCCCTACTTTTTTTGCTATTGGAGGCGGCCACTTCCCATGCCCTGGGCGTTCTTCATGTGGGACAAGGAAACAATGCGTCCCTTGGTAGATGCTAGGCATACATTTGTTGCAATGAATACATTGACCCTCGTCATGAATTCCAGCCTCCCATTTCTTCACAAGATCAGGTTCTCTGAGTAGAGCTCGGCCCATTGCTACAAAGTCAAACCCTTCCGTAAGAGCCAGTTCAACTGTCTCGAAGTTATTAATCCCCCCCAAAAGAATCAACGGCATCTCTACAGCTTCTCTCACTTGTCGTGCTTGTTCTAGGAAATACGCCTCCTCAAAAGGGTAGTACGGCATAAATTTCTTTGCGGTAAGTTTGAAACCGAATCGCATGAAACCCTTCGGGAAGATTTCTGCCATTTCATGTACCGGAACATCTCCTCTGAAGAAATACATGGGATTTTCAAAAGAACTTCCACCTGTTAATTCCAAAGCATCTAAAGCCCCATCAGCTTCGAGCATGCGGGCGACTTCCACACATTCATCTACTTTGAATCCATTCTTGACACCGTCATCCAGATTAAGTTTCGCGATAATCGCCATGCCATCGGGAACAGCGTCTTTAACTCTTGTTGCGACCATTCTCGCCAATCGAGCCCGATTCTCAAGAGTTCCTCCCCAATTGTCTTTACGCTTGTTTAACTTGGGGCTAAGAAAATTACTTATCAAATACCCATGCCCGAAATGCAGTTCAATACAGTCAAATCCGGATTTACTAGCCAACACGGCGGCAGACTCAAAATCGTCAATAACACGAGCTATCTCGGTTTCTGTTGCAGGGCTCGTGTTCTTAAAACGTGATTTAGAGAAAACTTTCGATGCGGACAGGGCCCGGCCCCCAACACCCATTCCAACTGGACCCGCATGTCCTAATTGAATGGAAGCAGCCACATTAAGTTGGTGCATGGACTCAACGAAGAACCTTAGACCGGGGACAGCTTCCTCTCTCACTACTATTTCGTTTGGGGCGCCCTGCCCATCAGGCGAAACAGCGCAATAAGCGAGAGTGGTCATACCGATGCCACCTTCAGCGAAAGCATGGTGGAAATCAACCAGAGCATCAGTGACCATGTTGTCTATAGCCATGCCTTCAAAAGTTGCTGCCTTGATAATACGGTTGCGCAGCAAAACTGGACCAAGCATCACTTGCGAAAAAACTGATTTTAGTTCTTTGTCTTTCATCTTCCCTCTAAACACAATCTAGTCGACACTTCACATTCACTCATCTTGATAGGTAGCATCATTTCAGGCAACAATATGTAAGAACTCTTTCTAAAGGAGGCGGAGATGGTTAATGAACCTAAGGAAGTGGACTTCCATTTTGACGTTATGTGCCCTTGGGCGTATCAGACATCAAAATGGATCCGTCGTGTCCGAGATCAGAATGGCTTAATCATCAATTGGAAATTCTTTAGCTTAGAAGAAGTAAACCTTCGGGAAGGGAAGAAACACCCGTGGGAACGTGACTGGTCATACGGATGGTCAATGATGCGTATCGGGGCGATTTTACGAAGAGAAAGCATGGACGGCCTTGACAAGTGGTACGAAATATCCGGACGGGCGCTACATGAAGAGGGGAGACGCCCCCATGATCCTGACGTTGCGAAAGAACTCCTTGAAGAAATAGGGATGGATCCACAAATCGTAGATATTTCTCTTGCCGACCAATCAACCCATGACGAAATCAAAGAAGATCATCAACGGGTAATCGATGCGGGCGGTTATGGTGTCCCAACGCTCTTCTTTGAAGATCATGCACTCTATGGTCCTGTTCTGGTTGATCCCCCCGAAGGAGAAGAGGCGATGCGGCTATGGGCAGCAGTCACCGCATGGCTTGAGTTTCCATACCTGTATGAAATGCAGAAACCAAAGACTGGCGAAGATGAACAACACATCTTTGAGGTCTTCCGGCCATACCTCGAAGCGCGCGACTGGGTGAGTATTAACCGTGGAAAGGTCATTGAATTCTCCGATGAGAATCAAGGAACTGAGAAACCCTGATCGAATGGCGTCTTCCCAACCCAATCCCCGCATTCCAGAAGTTTCCCCCAAATTCACTCATCGACTAGAGAATGAGTCAGTGCCGTGGATTCCTGTCCGTAGTCAACGCAACACCGATGGTAGCGAGTCGCACGTCTGGGAAAAATGGGTCGCGTTCTCAGTGGAACCGATGTATCTCGCACTTTTCGCAAAATGGGACCCAGGTATGATTGTCCGGAAACACGGCCATTTCAGTCCTCATGTACTCACTGTTCTAGAAGGAGAATTTTTCTGCGGAGAACGCCTCTGCGGACCCGGAACTCATATTGAACTTCCCCTCGGAGCTGACTTTGGACCCTTTCGGGCCGGATCGGAAGGAGTTTCCCTTTATGAAGTCATGATGGGGGATCCCCGATCATGGAGCGACGATCCGGAAGCGATGATTAGGATTTTAGAAGAACATGGTGTGACCCAATTGCCAGACCCACCTATTGAACTCCCTGAAGGGCTTAAGGATCTTCGTCAGGTGTATGTAGAAGCTGATCAAAAACGGTCAGTCTGAAAAGAAATCAAGAATTTCTGAACGTAGCTGCGCTATGCCTGCTCCCGATACGGCACTTACCCACAACACATCCTTTTTTTCAACCCCTAACTTCTTTACAAGGTCGGTCTTTCGTGCTCCCCGTTTCGATGAACGAACTTTATCTTCCTTTGTGGCAACGAACTGATAGGGCAGATCAATGTGGTCAAGCCACTCTACTGTTTGCAGATCTAATGGAGTTGGACCGATAGCACTGTCAATTAACAGAATTACTCCTCCAAGAGTTTCACTTTTCAATAAGTATTCTTCGATCATCTTTCTCCAACGTTCCATTTCTTCTTTGGGAGCTTTGGCGAATCCATACCCCGGTAGATCCACCAGCCAATTTCCTGAACCTTCTGGAGCGAGTTCATACACGTTGATCAATTGTGTAGCACCGGGCGTTTTCGATGTTTTCGCAAGTTTCTTCCGATTCGCTAGAGCATTAATCAGTGACGACTTCCCGACATTCGATCTTCCAACAACAGCTAATTCACACTGGCTGTTAGGAAGTTGATCAAGGCGGGAAGCTGATTGAAGAAAGCGAATAGGAAGTGGGGAAGACACCTTTCCAGCGTAGCCGACCCCAACCAACACCCCTTTCGCAAAAATATCTACCCAGATTTGTAGACAACAGAGAATACATATCTTCCTGAGAACGACTGGCTTCATAAGTACGATCGAAAGCGAGAAAAATCAGCAAGGCGTCGAAAACACTGTGATTTCAAAGGAATTGTTACCTCTACAGTACAAATGTACTGGAATGGTATAGCTGAAATTGCTAAAAAAACAGGTTGTTTTCAATCTAGTGGAATCTCATGGTGATCAGCAGAATGAAGCCATGAAGAAAAACACAACATACCTCACAACCTTTACAGCCCTCGCAATCGCCTTCTTGGTGACCACAACTGCTTGCATACCAGCAGGAAACGAAACTTCAGCAAATGAAGGTGACGCAACTACACAGGAGATCGACTCTCTAACTTTCAACGCGTCTGCCACTGACGCCGATCATGAGGCCAACAATGAAGAACAATTCAAAGTTGAAGTCGACCACTCTGGTGACGAAAACCTCCTATCCAACATTGTTCATGAAGAAACCAACGAAGAAGTGCACGCTCACCTCCACCCCCAGTTGCATGATGAAAAAACAGAAATATCCGAGGAACTCGAAGAAGCTGACAACTCGGTCGCTTCTCTTCGCCGCTACCTAATGAAGGATTATTCTTCATCACCAGGCCAATGGTCTGAAGATGTAATGAACCTACAAAGCATTCTCGGAATCGCCCAAGACGGCGTATATGGACTTCAAACACGAGAAGCTCACCTTGACGCACTCCGTGAACGGAATCTAGCAACCGATGGTGTTCCCGCATTAACCGCTTTTGAAAAAAACCTGGAACAACTGGAACAAAGAGTTAACGAGACCAAGTCCGAAATACCATGCTCTGGCATTACATGTTTCGATGGTTATGAAGGAGACAATCAGGCTGCGATAGATGCAGCAGCTGCAGCTCTCCCAGCGGCTCTCGCAAAAGCGATTTCTGGAGTAACAGTAGTCAACGGATGTCACCCATTCGGAAAAGTCCAACTCGGTCACTGCGCATACGGAACGTGGGATTCAGCCGGATGGGATTCTGATGGGGAACACGGAAACGAATGGGCCATGACCGTTTGGGTATCCAACCGTGGAGTCAACTCCGGACACCTTACTGACATCATGACTCATGAAGCTGGACACGTATACTCGTATGTTGTTGCTCGCAAATGCAATAACCCAGAAACTGGAAAAAGTTACCGTGAAGAAGCTCGAACACTCTTTGGCGGAGAAGAACCATTCGCCGACGCGATCACCGCATACTTTACCGGCGGGTCATTTCAACACTACCGAGGCCATGGAGCGGAACTTTCCGATGGAGAAAGCGCTTTCCTCGCCGAAATGATTGAAAGCTGTTAAAGAAGAGCTTTACAAAACGTCAAGATCTTTCCGGCTTTCCCATACAAGACCTGCTAGAAGCGTTCGGGATTCCACTCCAACTTTCTGGTAGATCGTTGTTAAATTATTCCGGACCGTACTAGCCGCCAAATGCAATGTCTCAGAAATTTCTGAATCACTCAGCCCATCCGCTATCAGCTCAGCAATTTCAAGCTCCCTCTTTGTTAAGGAACTACGATCCAATGCTCCTTGGGAACCAAGCTCTGCAGCAGCAGCTCGAGCATCGGCATGTGAGAGCATAGAAAACCCCTTTGCCGCCGCTTCCATCGCTTCCGCCAAAGGTTCAAGGTCAGAATCTTTTTCCAAGTAAGCGGAAACTGAACCGCTCTCAAAGGCTGCGATAACAGACCGAGGGGATTTTACAGAAGTAAACACCACACACCGCGTAGAAAGATCATTTTCTGTTATGTGGCGGGCAACATCTAGACCTGAACCTTCTCCAAGACGTAGATCTAGAACTGCCACATCAAAAGTATCAGAATCGAATGCAGCAATAGCTTCTCCAACTGATCCCGCCTCAGAGATTTCAATATCGTTCTCAAAGGTGGACTCGAGTCCTGCCTTGATTCCGCGACGTACCATCGGATGATCATCAACGAGAAGCACCTTCATAACTCTTCATCTCCTGAGAGAGCTTCCTTTTCAATTTCTGAAACACACGACTCACAAAAACCTTGGATATCAAGGATGTGGTGTGTCGGTACAAAATTATGAATCCGTGAAGTGTTATCTAAAATACGATCAACGACCCTTTCATCGGTAGCGCTTAATTCAACGTCAATGACCGTATTGCATGATAAACAAATCATGTGGTGATGATGTCCAAGAAAAGACTCCGATAATTCATAGTAAATGCCTGACTTCAACGCGATTCGATCAATAACCTTGCTTTGCTCAAGCGCATCAAGGTTTCGATAAATTGAACTTTGAGGTAGATCAGGTTCCAAATCGAGGATTTGATGGATACTTACTGGACGACCGGATCTATAAAGAGTTTCAATAAGACGTTTCCTTCCCTCGGTATACCTTTGGTTGGCATCATGAAGCAAAATTCCCGCCTTGGTATGAATGTCGTTCTCCCGCACACTTTTAGAGTAGATCCAGTGGTGCTTTTTTTCTAGTTAAGGTTCTCAAAGCATTGGATCTATCTTTGATATAAGTTAGTTATGACCTCGGAGTTCAGATGTACATTGTTCCTTTCACCGAAGCAGGAAAGATAGGAAAAGAAGAAAGACGCCTCTTGCTTGGTGGGAAAGGAGCGAGCCTAGCGGAAATGTCAACGGACCTTGGGCTCCCCGTACCTCCAGGATTTGTGATAACCACGGAGGCGTTCCACCGTTTTCACAAGGACCAGTCGTTGTCATTTCTTGAAAAAGAAATCGTTAGATCAATGTCTATTCTTGAAACTTCAACAGGCCGAGTTTTCGGTGATCCGAAAATCCCATTGTTAGTAAGCGTTCGATCAGGGGCGCCGATATCGATGCCAGGGATGATGGATACGGTTCTGAACCTTGGTTTAAATACACAAACTACTTCGGGGCTCGCCGCAAAGAGCAGCTCCGCATTTGCCTCAGAATGCAGAAGCCGATTTGAGTCAATGTTTCATGAGATAGTGATTCAAAAAGGGAGCATCGATATTTTGCATGCCCCATCAGATGTGTGGCAGCAGCTTCACCTCGCCATCGAAGCGGTATTTCATTCATGGAATACTCCAAGGGCACAAACCTATAGGGAAGTTGAAGGAATTTCCGACGACCTTGGTACTGCGGTAACGGTCCAAGCGATGGTATTTGGAAATATGGGTGAGCATTCGGGGACGGGTGTTCTATTTACGCGAAATCCTTCAACAGGAGCAGATGAACTTTTTGGGGATTTTCTCTCCAATGCACAAGGAGAAGATGTCGTCTCTGGTTCTCAGAAAACTCTTGGGTTGGAAGAGATGGAAGAGATCATCCCCGAAGTATTTCAGGAACTTGTTGAAGTGGCGGAGTTAATCGAAAACGCCTCTACAGACATGTGTGATATCGAATTCACAGTAGAAGAAAAAAAGCTGTGGATTCTTCAGAGTCGCGTAGGGAAAAGAACGCCAACCGCTGCTATTCGTATAGCTGTCGAGATGGCGATTGATCCTGACTTTCCTCTTACCCATCAAGAAGCGATGGATCGACTTACTCCTCAACAACTCCAATCGGCACTTGCGATGGATCAAATCTCTGAGCCATCTCTGCCAATAGCGAAAGGTTTAGGAGCTTCACCGGGAGTTGCAACGGGCCAGCTGGTTTTTACGGCTGATGCAGCGGTGGAAGAAAGCGACAAGGGTGTCGATGTTGTTCTAATTCGACCGGAAACTTCTCCCGCCGATGTCCACGGAATGGCTGTATCACAAGGAATCATTACCGCAACAGGAGGCCTCGCGAGCCATGCCGCGGTCGTGGCCAGAGGATGGGGGATACCAGCAGTAGTTGGGGTTTCTATACTTTCCATTTCTGAAGAATTAGCTACATTTGATGACGTTACTTTCACTGCTGGAGAAATCGTCACCCTCGATGGCACTACCGGAGAAATTTTTTCCGGAAATACAAAAATTGGAGCTTCAGAAACCACACCGACAGTTGACGTGTTGCTTTCATGGATCGAAGACATCATTCGAGAAAACAAAATTGAAATCCTGTCGAACACTTCGCACTGGGAAAGATTGCAAATCGTTCAGAACATGAAAACGAGTAACTGAGAGGGTTTTTCTCAGAAAGTCGAAATTTTTGGATAGGAAGTCCTTATTCGTTTTGTCTAAAACAAAAAATCGTTTTAGCATTTTCATACTGATATGACTAGTTTCTTTGGACCCCGTAGACGGAATCGCCGAATTCGTAACCTCCTGGTTGGAGCTGGGTTAGTAATCCTCGCCTTCGTGGCTTATCGGTATCTCATAGATGATAACGACACTACAGATACTTCGTCTTCGGTGGTCGCAACAGAAACAGACACTGGTACAGGGAATAACAATACTTTGGCGACTCCGGCGGCGACTCCAACTCCAAGTGATCCGGATTCCGTCATCCTAACAAGAGAATACGAATGGCTAATTCCAAGTATTGAAGTAATGGAGTTACAAGAACTTCTCGGTATATCTGCTGATGGGCTCTATGGGCCCGGAACTCGAGAGGCTCACATAGCAGCTCTCGAAGCAAATGGTTTGCCCCTTTCAGGTGTGCCAAATATTCCGACGGGCTGCAATATTGTCGTCGGTGCAGAGATTTGTGGTGTTCAAATTGGAAACCTTATGGACATCGCTGTCCCAGCGATAACTTCAGGGTTAGGTTCTCCAACACAAGAAGCTGGATGGTATACAGAATGTGGAACCCAATATCGGACCATCTACTGGGGAGCGCTCTACGTAGACTTTACGCGATCCGATTTGGTTGAACCCAAAGTTGCCCGTTGGGGAATCAGGAACACATTCCATTCCGTAAATGGTTGGGAAAAGATCTTCCCAGGAATAGTTCGATTCCCAGAAAGCCTCCTTGTCGATTGGGACCCAAACCAACCCTCAGAACCTATATCGATTACCGACATTCCGACTCCAGGAGGGCCACTAATTATTCCAGAACCAGCCCTTTTTGAAGAAGCAGTCGGAGCCCCGCTTCTATACAATTTCTCTACCGGCCTCTTTATGCTCCAAACCGTAGACTATTTTGCGATCTTTTCGGAATATTCAGGGGAACCTCCCGGCTCTGAGGAGACGGAGTTTCGTTGGGAGTTCACCGATACCATAAGGCAATGTGAAACATCGGAAAACGCAGAATAAATTTTCCTCCGTCCGACACTTTCGACATAATTATGCACGCAAAATAGGAAATATCCCTTATGACCTTGAACCTATCTCATGTTCTTCCACAACTGATTGAGGCCCAAGGGCCCTGTTTACTGCTCCGATTTCCTGAACGCAACGTTTCCACGGTTTCAAAGGTTGTCATGATGAATCAAGCATTCTGCGACTTGTTCATGAACGGAATCACTGAGGGTTGCCCAATGACATGGAATTGGGAAAGTTACGGTGAAATTGATATCAATACAATCCGCAAATCAACCCAATTTTTATATCCAGATGATAACTGGGAAGAATTTGAACATAAAACAAACACTATGTACGACGCTGGAAAAGATCCAGAACCTGACTACTGGCGTTTTAACGGTGATATATGGATACGGAATCTTACTTATATTGAGACAGAAGATGGTGATTTGCTGGGGTTATGGACCTATACGTCTGGGAATAATCGGTTCTTGATGGGAGATGAGGAATACCGGAAAGAACGTTCAGATGTGCTGAAAACGCAACTCTGGAAGTCGGCCAAAGCGTACGCGGTGTACACGCCGGTCAGAAACGAAGAAGGGAAGTTAGTTGACGCAGTACAACTTTGGCACAACCCCTCATGGGAAGTTTTTTCCCCAAATACCGCGTATAAAGACAACACACTTCTTTCCGAAGGAACTCCTGAACGCTTTCCTGTTTTCCTCGAGGCAATAGCAGAAGCCATAGAATTAGGATCTTCTAGTTTGAACGTTCCAAGGTTCGATAAGGAAGGAATGGTTTCTCTTCTTATCCGATATACCGTCGATAACTTCTTGATTGTCACCTTTGAAATGGCATCACTGTTCACCATGATGGTTGACCAAGCATCCCCAACGTTTATCATGAAAATCAACTCGTTGGATCCGACTCCAGAGAACAACACCGTTGTGTGTGTCAACAAACATTTCGCAGATGTCTTTTTCAATGGAGAAATGCCCGATTTTGTTCCGCAGCCAAAAACATTCGGATCCATAGAAATTCCCATAGATGAGTTTCTTGATCTTCTACAGGAAGCGAACCCCACATACGTTGAAGGCTGTGACAACCACAAAGAGAACCACCAGTCATGGTGGAGGGCATACAGAGACGAAGTCCGGCTTAGTGTTGTTGACCACGTCGTGCTTCACGGGTTCACAGGGTCCTATAGCACTAATCTCGATTCTCCCTATGGTGCTTTCAATCGAATCGCAACGTTCATTACTATGGAAGATGGAAATGTATACCTCGTGTTCTCCTTCGAGACAGCATCACAGGAAGCTCTCCTCAACGCTCCAGAATTCGCTGAACGGCGAACAAACCTTCTTGGACAACAAGTCAATGAAGTCAGTCGAGCGATAGCCGCACACAAACCCATCTTTGACGAGGATGGGTCTCTTGTAGATATGGAATTTCTCTGGGCCAACCAAGAATTCAATAGATGGCGCCGCAAAAACGTCAAGCCGGGCATGTTGAACTCTACAGAACGGGTCCGGTTTGATGAATTACTTCCCTATCTTCAACGTGCATGGGAAGAAGGACAAGCCGCACAGTTCTTTACGCTCAACTCCGATATCTCTTCAGAACTTGTAGAAAGTATTTATGACTACGAGCATCTATTTGACGGAGAAAATGAATCAGTAACCCAAATAGAAATCGAGACTCTTTTCACTCGAACCCCAGATGGATATATCGTCGAATGGGGTGATGACGTCAACGCTAAGATAAAACATGGATCGGAAATTGAACTACAACGAAGACTCGTTGAAGACCTTGAAAGAGAAAAAGTTCAACAACGTGAACGAGACCACTTCATTTCTGAAATTCATGACAATACTTTGCAAGAGCTCTTCGTTATTGGCATGGGATTGCAACCGTACATGAAAGAAGGAGGTCCCACTCCGACGGCGGACAACGTCCACGAGTTCGCTGGCGCTATAGACCGAATAGCAAAGGACCTTCGCTCCCTCATTACTGATGAAATGGACCAGCGGAATCCCTTTAATGAACAATTGAAAGTTCTCGCTGAACGGTACAATCGCATTTCCGACTTTGACGTGGTTTTCGTCAACGCCTCGTCTGATGAAGACAGCAATCTTGAGAGAATTCCACAAAACCTCTGTGATGACCTTTCCAAAGCCACCCAAGAAGCTATCAGTAATGCTGTGAAACACTCTGGTGGGGATCAGATTACTATTCGATTCACCATGGAATCGAATAACATCACCCTAACTATTGATGACAACGGCACGGGGATTGAAGATGTAACAACAAGAAGATCTGGAACGCGTAACATGGCACAACGCATCGAAAAACACCAAGGATCGTTTTCGCTAGAGAATCTTACAGATGGTGGCACGAGAGTCATATTTCAAATCGAAAAAATTCCACTGGTTAACATCTAACACATTTTTCCGAAAAGAATATCGATTCACCCCTGCTGGAATCTTCTTGCGTTCTCCGAATACACTGACAGCAATGAAAAAACTTCTCTTCCTCTTCCCATTTCTCCTGTTACTTTCATGTAGCAACGGAAAGGAAGAACCGACACTAACGACTGAACCGACACCGACACCTACGCCGACACCGGCTCCGAAACCTACTCCAGAACAGCCACCAACACACACGCATGAACCGACACCGGAACC
>CAZMAW010000009.1:0-23661 GCA_964564495.1 uncultured Candidatus Nemicrothrix sp. | reverse complement strand
CCCACAAGCTTCTCCCGACTTATACCCACCCCATACCACTCCCACAGCACCTCCGGAACCGACACATACACCAACGCCGGAACCGACACCGACACCAACGCCGATTCCGGAACCATGGGAAGAAGTCCTACTTGCAGCCGGCTGCGACAGGACCCCAACTGTTGAGCATTCATGGGAATGCCCTGAAGGAACTAATCTCTCTGGAGCTGATCTGAGTCACTCCTTGATAATGGATTCGACTTTCACCAATGTAGATTTCACTGGAGCAAACTTCAGTCACTCGAATCTTCATATGGTTGTTTTCACTGGACTTCGATCTCTTCTGCCACAAGCAAACTTTGATTACTCAACTCTCGTTGATTCAGTGTTTGATGGGAATTTTTCTGGAGCTACATTTCGAGAATCGAATATTTCAAATCCCTGGTTCCGGAGTGCAAATCTGACCGGAGTATCTTTCGAGGAAGCGACTCTTGTTGATGCGGACTTTTACTGGGGAAGATTAGTTAGAACGAATTTCACTGGATTTACTGGACAAAACATAAGTTTTTATGGAGCTAAATTACACCAAGCGGATCTCTCAAATGCAAATATCATCGGCATGGATGCTGGATTAGCAGACCTAACTGGATTGAAAATGGTTGGAGCTAGTGTTTCGGAGGCAAACTTTTATAGCGCAAATTTATACAGTGTAAACTTTCGTAACTCTGAGTTTCAAGGTGCAACAATGTATGGAGCCGGCATAGTTTACTCGAACCTTTCAGGAGCTGACTTTTCCGGAGCGGATCTCACAGAAGCAATGCTTCGCCATGTAATTCTAGATGAATCGAATTTCGACAATGCTACCTTTACGTGTGCTTTGGTTGATGCGTCAGCTATAGAAAGTATTGGTCCTTCAGCTATCAGTCCACCCGCTGAAGGGGCAGAGTGCGAAGATCACTATGGCGGTTCTCTTGAAGAACGAACATGGGAGGTCACTTTGACCGGCGCGGGATGCAATAAAGGTCTCAATGATGAACAGATTCCACGTTGGGAGTGCCCCCCTAATACGGATTTCACTGGTACTGATTTGAGCTATGCCAATCTTAATTTTGCTAAATTACAATCAGCTATTTTTCATGACCTTGAAAACTGGAGTTTTGATTTTGTCGGAGCAGACCTTTCAGGATCTGACTTTGAAAACGTGGATTTTATTGAATCAGGAACAAATTTCGTAGGGGCGGACCTTTCTGGAGCAAACTTGGCGGGCGTAATCTTCCCTTGGCCGAATGATTGTTGTGGCGGCGGATACATGGCCGGGGCAAATTTCTCTGGAGCGGATCTCACCGGCGCTGATTTGGGAACGGATCTGGTGTTTGTTGATTTTTCGAATGCGGATCTCACCGGCGCTGATTTCACCGGTGCTAATCTCACTGGCGCTGATTTTACAGGAGCGAATCTAGAGGGGACTATTCTTCCAGAGGGTCTCACGATAACTGATCTGCAATAATCCTTCACCAAACGGTTTGAAAGAAAAAAGACTGATACCAGCCCATTAAGGGCTGGTATCAGAGAAGAAATTTGTCAGATTCTAACTGTTGTTCTTCTGAAGTTTTCGAGTAGCGGTCCCTACCGTGACCAGGCCGGCAACGATGATCAGAATGATCCAGAGGAGAGAAAGACCGGATGATCCTTGTGTCTCCTTTCCTTCGCTGGAAGCTGCTTCATCGGTGTCATCTGTGTCGTCGGTGTCCTCAGGGTTGATCTTTGGCTCTGGTGGTACACCAATGTTGTCACCTTCGTCGGTGTCCTCAGGGTTGATCTTTGGCTCTGGTGGTTGACCAACGTTGTCACCTTCGTCGGTGTCCAACGAGTTATCATTGGTTGTGTTTTCCCAGATACTGACTGGGGTGCCATCTTCGTCGGCTTTTTCACCTTCGTCGTCTCCGGCAGGTACGAGAAGAGCTAGTTCCGCGTGGTAGCCTTCATCGGCTACTTCGACGTCGTCGTCTTCGACGATGACTGGGGCGTCACCTTCGTCAACTTTTTCGTCTTCGTCGCTGCCGTCTTCGACGATGACTGGGGCGTCACCTTCGTCTACTTCTTCAACTTCGTCGTCTTCGCAATCTAAGCAGATGATTAGTTCGTCACCTTCGTCAATTGCTTCAGCTCCGTCGTCTTCGTCGCTGCCGTCTTCGACGATGACTGGCTCGCCACCTTCGTCAACTTCTTCAACTCCGTCGTCTTCATCACTGCCGTCTTCGTCTTCGTCTTCATCGAAGTCGAAGTCGGGGATATCAGGAAAACATACGAGGACGAATTCGTCATAGACCATGCCCATGTCGTATTCGCTTAGATCGATAACTTGAACGGTTGCGGCCACAGTATCTATGAATATTGGACCCTGTTCGGTTTCTTCGGATGCAACGGTGACTTCGACTATTTCAGTTGGCATATCATCATCTTCAGGTATTCCTTCGAATACGCCGATAACGTAGTCTTCATCCCAGCTATCATTATTGGTAATAGATATCCAAATTCCAGATGGAGATCCGGGACCGAAAAGATTACATGACCCGTCTACTTCAATTACTGGATCGGTATCTAACATTATCGCGGATGCCGTTGATGCGAACATCGCGCCAAGACCGAGTCCGATTATTGCAGCGAATGCCACAAATCGGCCGGTTCTTTGTGTGTGTGTTGTTTGTACTTTTGGTTTCATTTTTGCCTCCTAGGCTGTTGTTGGTACAGCAGGTAGACAAACTGAAACGGATTTCATTACACCCGAAGCGAGAGTTTTTGAGAAAAAGGTAAATTTTTCCCATAAGGATAAAAAAACAGGAATTCTGTAGGAAATTCATGACGCGTATACATCGCCAGAACAGGGAAATTACGGGAAGAACACCTATGATGCGGTGGTAGAATGGAAGCAGTGATACCACCATCTTGGAGAAAGAAGTTATGACAGATCAGCCAGGTAGTGAAAAAATTATTTCGGCCCTAAACGCCATTCTTGAAGCTGAACTTTCAGGTGTTGTGCGCTACACCCACTATTCCCTTATGATCACTGGACCGAATCGGATTCCCCTTGTCGATTTCATGAAAAACCAAGCTACAGAATCCCTCGTGCATGCGCAGGAAGTCGGAGAAATACTTACCGGTTTTGGCGGGCACCCTTCAACCACGATCGCGACGATAGAAGAAACCCACCAGCATTCTATTCACAATATTTTGACTGAGAGCTTGATCCACGAACAAGAAACCGTTGTTCTCTACCGGAATCTCCTTGACACGGTTGACGGAACGTCTGTGTTCCTGGAAGAGTTCGCCCGCACGATGATTGCTGCGGAAGAACAACATCAGCTTGAATTGAGCAAGATGCTTCGCGACTACGCGAGCGAAGGTTAGTTCTTTCAGCTGGTTCCAGTTTTAATCAAATGGGGCGCAGGAGCCGTATCCTGGGCCTATTCCACTTGCCGGCGGCGTCCCCAGTAGGGCATAGAGTTCTTCGATTACGGGGAACAAGATCGTCGCGTCCTGGCTTGCCAGTGCTGTATTGAGGGTTCCTTGGTACTGGTCTGGGTTGTTGAGGATATCTTGTTCTACTCCCCATCCTATGAGCCATATGGCGCGGGCCCAGCATCCAGCGAAATCAGCATCCGCGGTGGGAGCAGTACTGAAAACCACTCCACAGGTTATTTCAATGTGGTTCCGGAGCTCGGCGCGTAGATCGTCCAAATCAACTCCGGTCGGTAGCGGTTCACCAGCAATAAAGGCCGCTAGAGCGTCCCGATATACTTCCCACTTTGAAGTGATAACTTCCGATGGTGCGGTTGGCGTAATAGCAGTAACAAATTCAAGCCTTGAAGGCCCATCAGATGGGAATGAATTGTCGTATGCTTCCTGCCACTGAGCTGCAATTTCACAATATTCAAGCCCAGATAAAGCACCGTTTTCTGAACCCGTTTCCGTATCGGAAGTTTCGTTTTCTTCTTCCGCAGGGCTACTGGATTCGCTTTCACTAGAACTGGAAGTGCTCGAGTCTGAACTTTCTGGCTCATCCTCACTATTTGAGCAAGCCACTACAGTAGCGACCATAAAAATCATGGTGGCTACAGCAGCAAGCAAACGCGTCAATACTGGACGAGACTGATTCTGTTGTTCTTTGGTAAATAATGTCATTGGGTTTCCTTTCGCCAGAGGCTATTCACCCAGATAGATCTCCCGTCTCCCTCTTTCTTACACCCGAGCAGCAAATTCTGCGCAAAAAAACAAAATTTTTTCTTTATTTCTCTAACGGTATGGATGAAAAAAACTTCCAAACTCCAGAAGTTTCATAAGCCAGTTCATTCAATAATGTCGCGCGCTCGGAGGGACTCGAACCCCCAACCGTCTGATCCGAAGTCAGATGCTCTATCCAATTGAGCCACGAGCGCTAAACCATACATAAGAACCAAATTCTAGCTATATTTTTCAGTCCCTTGCGAACCTATAGGGCTAGTATCGAAACAACACACAAAGACAAGAAGCGATTATGGAAGAGCTCTCCGACCCATATCTGGAACATGCTATTGGCGGGACACCACTTGTACCGTTAAAAAATCTTACTCCCCCTTCGTCAGGGCAAGTATGGCTGAAACTTGAAAGCGGCAACCCTACAGGAAGTTATAAAGACCGGATGGCCTACGCTGTTTTCAAAAACGCGTTCACCCGAGGAGATATTCAAACCGGAAGCCGCATGGTCGAATACACCGGAGGAAGCACCGGAACTTCGCTGGCGCACATTGCAGCACGAAGCGGAATACAATTTATCGCCGTCTCTTCTGACGCCTTTGCACAATCAAAAATCGATTCAATGCTCGCATATGGAGCAGAAGTGATCCTCATCCCAAGCGAAGACGGGAAAATCACTCCAGACCTTATTGCTGCTATGCGCGAAAAAGCCTATGCAATCGCAGAAGAACCAGATACTCATTACGCCGACCAATTCGGATCCCCAGACGTCATAGAGGGCTACATGCCTATGGGACAAGAAATCGCCGATCAGATAGGCGCCTCTATAGATGTTTTCTGCGCAGGCGTAGGGACAAGTGGTGCCTTTACCGGAACAGCCAAAGGCTTACATCAGGCTGGCCATCAACCAGACCTGGTCGGACTGGAACCCCTCCAATCACCCTTTCTCACAACCGGTGAAGGAGGCCCACATAGAATTGAAGGAATCGGTTTAGGTTTCACCCCTCCATTTCTCGACCTCGATCAATGTAGTGAAATACGGGCAGTCGATGAAAATGATGCATTCCAGATGTGCCGAAGACTTGCGACTGAAGAAGGAATTCTCTGTGGCCCATCAACGGGTTTAAATATTTCCGCCGCCCTCGCAATAGCATCCGAACGGGGACCTGACTCGGTAGTGGTTACTTTAGGTTGTGACCATGGATCGAAATATTTTACCGGTGATTAATCTTAAATTACGCTCCACACCCAACCACAAGTACTTGTTGGAGTCCTTCTACATCATTTTTGTATTCAAGTACATGTGTTGAACTTCCTTCGTAATATCCGTATTGGATTGCTACTTCCATCCGGTTATCTCCGTTTAAATCGGCGACAGCTACCAATCGAGCGAAATAGAGAAGTCCGGACCCTTCGTCTACAAAAACATCACCGGCAATCAATTCTTGGGTAACGTCTCCTCCGACAATCTTTCGCATAAATAGGATCGAGTAGTCACCCGGAGAAGGGGAAATTAAAGGACCGGAAATTCTTTCAGCACCGACGAAAACTTCATCGATACCATCTCCTTCAAGATCAGTGCGGATCAAGGTGATTAAATTTGGATCTGGATCGATAATTTCAACATCAGCAAGGACCTCGCTTGCAAACCCTTTATAGATTTCTGATTCAAGGTCCAGCAATTCAATATCGTGAGGAGTTAAGTCCCAATTGGATGAGATAGCTATCGGATAGGTGTATGGCCACCCGTCAGCATTGAACATCGGATCATCGATTTCTATTTTTGCTGTAGAACCGGGAAGAGCCCCACAACCTTCCATTGGTTCTGAACCTGAAACGTCGATACTCGTTGGACTTCCAGTTCTAAGGACCCTATATAAATCTCCTTCTTCGGCCGGGATAGAAGAAGGATCAACCGGTGAACCACTTACCCCAATCCATTCACCATCAATAGTCCAACCTAGAACCCCTTGAACAGCCACGATCACATTCTCACCAGAAGGAATCGCAGCCGTTGGTGGAGGCGGAGGCGACGGTGGAGGCGTGGGAGTAGATGGTAGAGGCTCCGGTGTCGCGGTACTGGAGGGAATCGACTCTTCATCCATTGGAGCCTCTGGGACAGAGCCAGAATCCACATTTGTGGTTTCTTCCGACGCTGAACTCATTTCGCTTGCGGGTTCAGCTGATGGCTCTCTTACACCAAGTTCAGATTGGCAGGAAGCAGCTAAAATACAACACGCTGTTATAGCTGAAATCCATCCAAATAAAGTTGATTTCTTCATGCTGCAGGCCCTTCGTTATCTTTGAATACTTCTATGCTCATTTCGTGTTGGCGAAGTTTCCCCCTCGAGGTTTCGCCCCGCCACCAACGCGAAGTAATTCACCAGTTACCCAACTCGCTGCATCCGAAGCAAGATAGAGACAAGCCGCACCGATATCTTGTGGAGTCCCAACACGGCCCATTGGTATATCCCATGCATCAAGGATCTCATCCTCTTTTAATCCTGTCGCTTTGAGCATAACTTCAGTAGGAATAGCTCCAGGCATAACCGCATTGACACGGATATCGGGAGCAAGTTCCGCCGCAAACGTCCAAGTCAAAGAGTTCGCCCCAGCTTTAGAAGCTCCATAGTGTCCTGATTTTGGAACCGCTTTCGTCCCCGCACCAGATGAAATATTAATGATGGAACCCTTCTCAATGTATTTCGCTGCGATTGTGCTTCCTACAAAAACAGCGGTCAAGTTCAGTGCTATTGTACGATCCCACTCTTCTCTGTCCAACTCGACAAGAGGGCTGTGTACATTAGAACCCCCAGCGTTATTTACCCAAACGGTTAGTTTTCCGAATTCAGATACCGCAGCTTGGGCCAATGCTTCTACAGCTTGCGTATCAGTAACGTCAGTAGTGACAGCGATTGCATTTCCACCAGCATCACGAATTTCAGAAGCGACCCTTTCGATTTCATTTGTCCTTCTCGCAGCAACAACAACCGCTGCCCCTGCATCAGAAAATGACTTTGCGATACCTTCACCTATACCTCGTCCACCACCCGTTATTACAGCCACATGGCCGGTGAGATCAAACAAATCCGGTGTCTTTCTCGTCATCCGTTCTTAACCTCTGATACTTCCGCTATATCGACCAGGGGGAACACGCTTACCGCTCTTTTCCCACATCTTTCCGCTATCGAAATCAAATCGATATTCGGGAGATAACTCTAGAACCACCCGATTTGGAGTATTGATATGTTCATAAACTTCTTGCGCTCCTTCTTCACTTTCTGGCCGGCATGCTTTCGCTATTTCAGGCAAAACCCAATCCAAGACTGCTTGGTCATGATGGACTTTACATGGACCCCGAAACGAAGCTGTCTTCCCGGTTCCCAAATCCGTACCTTTTGAAGTGATGCAAAAGGAAGCGTATGCGGTTCTCCGGATCGCAGAAACTCGAGCTCTTTTTTCTGCACAAGTAAACCAAAAACTTCCATCACGCCACAAATAATATGTAATCACTCCGAAGGGTTGCCCAGCTTTGTTTACCCACATGAAGGTTCCCTCAACTTGTTTGTCAAAGAGATCTTCAAGCTCCTTATCGGTCAGCGTACATCCTTCAAGGTTTTCTGAATCAGTCATTTCCGGCAGTGCTTTCCTAGAAGTATCGAATTCTCATTTCACATTGCAACTGTATCTGTGACAGTGAACCGGTGAATGCTTTTCCCGGTTATATTCCACTGCGCCATTGCGTCTCGGAATGGGGGCATATGAGGAGCTTGGAAGTGAGCTTCTAGATCTTCAAGAGATTCCCATTGCTCAAAAACTCTCAACGTATGGTCATTCAATGGGTCGGCGCTGAAAACATAGTCGATACACCCTTTTTCAGCATGTGTTGCTTCCATCATTGTGCGGCAAGCATCTAACACACTCTCATCGATGGCAACACCCAAAGTCAATGTTCCTGCAATAACAATCATTTTCTTATCCTTCCTTCTGTTCTTCGGGAGCGACATAAGGGTTTTTCTGCATTAATGCGCAATGCATTACGCCGTCCTTCATCACACCAACTATACGACCATGGTCTTGAAGGATGCGAATATCTTCCAACGGGTTTCCGTCGATAACAAGTAAGTCCGCATACTTCCCCTCTTCGAGTGTCCCGACCATTCCCGAAGTGTTTGCAGCCGCACCCCCATCACGGGTTGCACATAGAAGAGCTTCAGCTGTCGACATCCCGAATAGGTCGACAAAATATTCAAGATCTTTACTGTTAGTGCCATGTGGAGTGATATTCAAACCATAATCGCCTCCTATCAGAACCCGAACCTTGCGTTCTCGAAGACGTTTTACAGCACTGATTGTCTCATCGATTTCACGCTGGTATCCCCTTTGTTCCATAGCATCCCGAGGTAAACCCAGTTCGTTTCCACGGTCCAGTAGAGCAATTTCCCATGCAATACCTGGGCCGACAAAAATCTGATCACGTCTCGTTTCAAGCATGTCGACTGCTTCGTCATCAAGGTAATTTGCATGTCCGATAATGTCTACTCCATGCCGCACTGCCTGTTTGACTGCAGCGGCAGAACGCGAATGGGATACGACCCGCATTCCTCGGATATGAGCTTCCTCCACAGCTGCAGCTACTTCTTCGTCGCTGTAAGTGAGAACCCCGGGTGGAGCAAATTCTGATAGAGCTTCACCATCCAGAAAGATCTTAACAATGTCACAACGGCGTTTCGCTAACGACCGGACAGCTTTTCGTATAGCCCAAGGCCCGTCAGCAATGATTTTTTTACTATTGTCCCCTCCGAATGTTCCATCAGCGTTACTTCCAGTTGAACCTAGATCCCGATCTGAAGCTGCGAGACGTGGCCCAGGGATTCGCCCAGCATTAATCGCATCACGAAGAGGGATGTCCAGTCCTTGCGCCGACCCGAAACTAATCGCCGAAGTAAAGCCAGAACCTAACAAGACCCGTGCATTGTCAACAGCATCAAGCATAGCGATAGGAAGAGGTTGAATATTCAGTTGCTGCGGGTGGGCGTTATTGTATGAGAGGTGGACATGAGATTCGGTCATTCCCGGCATCACGAACTTTCCTGAAGCATCGTACCTTTCAATATTCTTCCCGTCCGCAGGAAGGTCATTGTGGTGACCGGCGAAACGGATGAACCCATCCGAAACCCAGACTGCTCCTTTTGAGGTGACCTCCTCATCCACCCCAGTAAAGAGGACCGCATTTTCAATAATAAGAGAACTCATTCTTTACCTTTCTTCTATAACGGGGGTAAGCGCAATAGGCGTTCAGCGTTTGTTCCTAAGCTCCGGTCGAATTCGGTCGTTTCATCGGGAGTATCCCAACCACCAAAATTTGTCCCATAGACCATACGGTCCTTTCCAACGACGGAGACAACGAGATCATGAGCTGCTCCGGGCTCAAGATGGGAGTCGTACCACAAAGAACGTAAAGCAGAAACAAAATCTGACTCATTTCCCTGAAAGGAAGCCATCGAGTCAAACCGCTTAGCCAGAAAAGTTATTGCTCCACCCCCGTGTGACACACAAACATCAAGATCTGGATGCCTCTCCATAACTCCACCGAGGATTAGCGCTGCCACAGCCAAAGTTTCCTCATAGGCGTACCCAACGACCAGTTCAAGCCCAAAACGTCCCAACCGAGAATCAGTTGAAGACCGAATTCCGTCATTTGTAGCGGGATGGATAAATAAAGGAACGTCAAGTTCCACAACGCTTCGGTAGAAATCATCAAGGCGAGGGTCATCCAAAGTGAACCCATAATCCGTCCCGATGTACCCCCCAACCAGACCGAGGTTCTTCACTGCTCTTTCTAATTCAGCACAGGCAGCGTCTGGATCCTGCATAGGAAGAGAAGCCGTCCCGAGCAAGCGCTCCGGATTGGTTGTGACCAGATTAGCCATCGCGTCATTAGATAATCTCGCAAAGTTCACAGCTTCATGGGATGGTATCCCTCCAAAGAAGGTCAATGGATTAGGAGAAAGCATTTGAATGTCTATCCCGAGACGATCCATCTCTTGGATGCGTTTATCCACTTCCATGAAAACACTTCCGATGTAAGGCACGCGGATGGAGTAATCTCCAACACGAAAAGTTTGCAGGTGGTCTTCGTCTCCCAACTCGGGGCCATAAGGCCCTGCTCCCCCGAAGGTTTCACGAAGAACGGCGTGAGCGTGAATATCAATAATCCGAGAAATTTTCTTCTACCCGCCTTCTTTTGGAACTGATACCGCATCTAGTCGGAATTTTCCATCTTCCCCATATACAGGACCGCGGTCATCAGCAAGGTACAAACGATTATCGGAGGCAAGGTAACCAGTGCAATTGTGGAGGATTTCAACCATTGCTGCGTAATTGGGGTGGTCAAAGTGTGCAGCAAGACTCTCTGGATCTGTCCAGAGTTCATAAACTTGAATATGGCCCGGCTCCGATGGATCAGCAGCAAAACAGTACGCTAAGCATCCAGCTTCCTCATCGCGAGTAGCCTTCTGAACTTCTGCTGTTGCCGCAACCGCAGCATTACGGTCAGCTTCAGTTTCAAATGACAAGATTGCGGTGACAATTATCATGTTTCCCCCATACCAGATTCTTCTAACAAAACCGTATCGCGAATTCTCGCAATTCTACAGTTAACCCGCTAAAGGACGACCAAATGGCAGCTTTTGCTGCCATGAACTTAAGAAGGATTCTGCTCGGTAACAGGACCCCAAAAAAAGGCCGTCGTCATTCCCAACCGTTTCATCCAGTATTGCTCTCATCTCCGAAGACACCTGAGAAATGATGTTGGAAATTTCAATTCCCTCCTCAACCCAATAGGAGAAGAGGGGGCCTGCGACTGGAACGAAATCAGGAACAACCATACAGCCTTTCTTCTGAAGAACAGAAAGTGCTTTCGCCGTAAAGGGAAGTGGTTGGTGGGGGATTAAAGCTTCGATTTCAAGTTTTTCAGCGATTGTATGGTTGATGGCACCCATCTTCGAACCCGCAAAAAGTACATCGGCCCCGCATTGAAAAATCTTCCAAGCGGGATCTGTCTCTTCTTCCCCTTCACCTACAACAAAGTCGGCTCCATTGGTACTCCAACGCTCCCGAATCTCATCCGCCGCAATACCATCAGGGGTACTGACCGAACCCGAAAGTGTCGACACCCCGATGATCTTTGCTCCACGTTCCTCTAATAGTTCGGCCATGACTACGCTGTGAGCTCCGAAGCCTTCAATAGCAGCTGTTTTTCCATCAACACCTAGAAGATGGTCCGCACATTCCACAGGCCCCAACCCAGACAAATAAACATGTAAAGGATCGTTCTCATAGATTGCAAAGCGGATTTGATTTCGAGAGTCAATGGCAGTCAAGCCATCAAATCCGTCTACTCCAATGCCTTTCCCAGGATCCAACCCCAAACTTCCAGCAGCTATTTCATCTCGGATCTCTTCAACAAACGATTCGATCGCTTGACTCCGTTCATCAGGACCAGCGTTTATCCCCCCTGAAGCGCCACCATATTTCATCTCTAACGAAGCGAATGAATACGTCATAGACCTGGCAAGGTCCTTTCCACCTCCTTGAAGGATCTTTGGAGCGCTTCGGACGATGCCAAAACAAGCAACATCTTCCAGATCAGAAACAATGAAGGCATCAGTTGATGATAATTTGCGTAAACCCACCAACCCATTGTGCCACGAGCACCGTAGAGAAGGTTAAATCTTCACACCAATTCAATAGGCCCGATACGCAACAAAATAAGCCAGTTCTCCTAAAGCGTCTGAAGCATTCCCTTCCAAAGGAAGCACGTCCAATGCCTCAAGTGCCTCGCCAGTTAACTCTTCGATCTCGTTTTCAACAACATCTCGAGCGCCTGTTTCCTCAACAACCTCTTGAATTTTCGAAATATCTTCAAGAGTTAAGTCCCGACTTCCTATCTTTTCTAAGACGCTGCTTTGCTGCGGCGACGCTCGGGTAAATGCTTCGGCCATCAACGGAGTCGGTTTCCCTTCACGAAGATCATCTCCAGTGGGCTTCCCTGTTTTTTCTGAATTTCCAAAGACCCCTAAAAGGTCGTCACGGAGTTGAAAGACAACTCCGACAGGTCGCCCAAATGCAGTGAACATTTCGAGCAATTCTTCATAACGCCCTGCTAAAGCAGCTCCGAGATGTAAAGGTCTTTGAACTGAATACCGGCCTGTTTTGTATTCAAGGATTTTTCGGGCTGAGACTTGATCGAATTTCCCTTTTGCTCCAGAGAGAACATCAAGATACTGACCGATGTTTACTTCCATACGCAATTCCTCCCAGAGGTCCGAAACTCTCGGCGAAGAATCTGCCATGAGTTTGTCAGCTAGAACGTGGGCAAGATCTCCAACAAGAATGGCTACAGCTTCACCGAAATGCACAGAGTTTCCATACCATTTGTTTGCATTATGGAGATTGGCGAAATGCTGCCATATCGAAGGTTCTCCACGTCGGGACTCAGATCTATCCATGACATCATCGTGAGCTAGCGCGAAGGCATGGAGCATCTCAATCGCGGCGGCAATATCTGTGGCTTCAGATAAACTCGGATCCCCACCAGCTCCTACATGAGCCCAGTAGAAAAAAGCAGGCCGAAGTCGCTTCCCACCGCTAAAGACAAGCTTTTCTAACGAAACAAACGGATCAGCCAAATTAGAATCGACTTCTTGCCAAAATAATTGTTCCTTCCGGATCACTTCTCCTAATCGTTCATCGATAGGACCTACGATATTGGCGATAGCTTTTGGAGTTTCAAGAGGAGAGCTGTGGAAAGACACACTTTAACCATAGAGGCTACTCATCTCTGTACATCATCGAAGGCCAGACCTAGTAGTAACTTGGTAGGATCAAGTGACAGATACCATTCGTATGCGTTAGCGTAGAAATAAAACGACCGTGGAAAGAGGAAGCATGACCGATGTGAAGCCTGAAGAGGAAACCGATGGTTTTGCCGAAGTAAAAGAGGCGCTTTCCATCTCAGGGCTTGTCCCATCGGGATCAGATGCAGTTGAGAACTTTGAAGAAGAACGTCTCCATCGGAAACAACGTCTCGCTGCAGGTTTACGTGTGCTCGGGCGACTTCGACTCGCCGAAGGTGTTGCAGGTCATGTAACGGTTCGAGATCCTGAGTTCCCGAACAGATTTTGGGTAAATCCGTTTGGAAAAAACTTCAAACTTATGAAAGTTTCAGATTTAATTTGCGTAGACCACACGGGGGAGGTGGTTGAGGGTAGCCAACCAGTCAATGCAGCAGCATTTGCAATCCACTCGCAATTACATACGGCTCGTCCTGACATTCTGGCAGCAGCACATTGCCACTCAATGTACGGAAAGACATTCTCCAGCTTGGGGAAGCCTCTCAAGATGATTACCCAAGATGACACAATGTTCTATAACGATGTCGCCCTTTGCTCAGTTGGGAGCGGAGCTGTCGTCCTAGATGCTGAGGTCGGGCAAGCTATGGCGGTCGCCCTAGGAGAAAAGAAAGCCCTTATCCACCAGAATCATGGTCTTATCACCACTGGAGGGAGTGTCGATGCTGCCATCTGGTGGTTTGTGGCTCTTGAACGTGCGTGTCAGAGTCAGATTCTCGCTGAGTCCGCCGGCGACCCAATCGAGATTCCTGATGACCTCGCGACCTCTGGCTATAAACAGCAAGGTCATGACCTCGCTGGATGGTTCCAGTTCCAACCATGGTGGGAGGAGCTACTACACGACGAACCCGACTTTTTGGAATAGATTCCAAACTTCAGGGTGAAGGAGCTGTCGCTTGATCCGGTTTGTCGAGCGATGGTAGTGAACCAAAGTACGCAGCAAGTTTCGTGTTCGCATTTGCACCGAACAATATAGAGACGACTTCTTCTAGCCCTTTCGATTTTTGAATATCCTCTGCTCGAGTGATGAGTGAAATCTTGCTCCGGCGTCGTAAGAAGTCATCAAGGTGGACGATCATTTCTGTGCTCGCTGTATTGTGGAGTTCCACCCGAAGGTAGTCAGATGAACCCAGAATATCTTCAGCCATTGATGGGTCTTCTCGAATATGGTCGAGCATTTCAAAAGCCCGGCGACCATAACGTCTCCATAAGCGTTCTGAAAGAGGTTCAGAACCTGCTTTGTCTCGTAAGTCATCTAGGCGCATTCCGCGAGTTTGCCGGAAAAAGTCACGACGGGATTCTCTTCCTGGTTCTCCATACCACCGTTGCCGATCCGGATTTAACCGTATTCCGAGGGTCTCAACTGCGGCAGCTACCTCTTCACCAACGTTCAGGCAGTCAGTGAGTTTCCCTCCGAAAATTGATACGACTTGTTTGGCATGGTCAACCTCAACGGCATGTTTTCGAGAAAGAGCTGTCCAGTCTATGTTCTTTAGTGCCCGTGCTTGCCGTCGGATGACCAGCGGTCGAACCCCAGAGCGTTCAGAAATGATGTCATCTTTAGAGAGCGGGCTATTTAGGTCTAGACGGTCATTGATTTGGTCTAAAAGGAATTCTCGATCTTGGTCCGTAACCACGGTATGGGGATCATTGACTCTTGTATCCGTCGTTCCTATCACCGATCGATTACCCATAGGAATGACATAGAAGAGACGCCGGCTGTCGTCAAAAAATGCCAGAACACGTTCATTTGGAGTCAATTGGTCTACTACGAGGTGAACGCCCTTTGAGTACACAATTTGATGACGGGTATGTGTGCTCCATGATTTGTTCAAACCATCAAGAAATGGGCCTGCCGCATTAATGATGACCTTTGCTTCTAAATTGATTGGCGCCCCATTTTCAACATCGCGAAGTTGGGCATACCATTTATCTTTGGAGCGTTCAGCATTTTCTAATTCGACATAGTTTGCGGCTACTGTTCCCATGTCCATTGCTGAGCGCACAAAACTAAAAACGAATCTGGCGTCGTTATCCTTTAGGTAGGCATCTGCGTATTCAATGCCACCAACCGTCCCAATCGTGTTCACTACCGGTTCAATACGTTCAATTGTCTCTGGACTCATCGGACGGGGGGCGTTGGTTTTAAAATTCCCAATTCCCCAATAGGCGAAGGCACCTACTCCAACAACCCATGGCGGGAATGGTGCAGTTTCACCTAGAACGCCGAGAAAGCCGATTTCTTTAATATTTGCTGGATATGCACGCATGAGGCGGTTTCGACTCATACAGAGTTTTCGCACCAGAGGAATTTCGTAGTTCTCCAAATATTTGATTCCACCCCAGACAAGGTTTGATGATTCCTGACTCGTAAAGCCAGCAAAGTCTCCTCGGTCAATCAGCGCAACTGACGCCCCTCGGGCTGAAAGAGCGGCAGCAGAGACGGCACCGTTAATACCACCTCCGACGATGAGGACATCAAAGATCCCTCCATCGAGTTTGTCCAGGTTTGTTTCTCTGAGAGCCACAGTTTGACATTACCGCCATCAGCGCATTCTCCAAATCGGAATCGGAAAACGCGGTATATTTTCTTCCCCGTTTACATGGTAAAACGAAGGCTGTGAGCAGCCTTTTCTCCCCATTCTGCGTCGCCGGACCATGTGATTCGTCCAGCGTTGATTTCTGCCTGAGGATCTATTCTTCCACAGGCAAGCATCATGAAGCTGGTACTATCTGCAACCAGTTCCACCGAAGGCGTGGATAGTTCATCCACTACTTGCGCTCGGCCATCAACACTGACAAACATGTCCCTTTCAACCCCTCCACTTAGCCGGAACGCGATACTCATCCCCTCGGGAAGGCCAATTTTTTTCCCAACGATATACCCCAATGAACCATGGACTTCATCAAGAGCAATTTCGGCATGGATTCCTGAGTCATTTGTTTCTATTCCGAGGGGGATAGTCATATCTCGTTGGTGAACCCAAAAATCGAAGACGCGAACATTCATAAATCGCCCGTACGTTCCCGGACCAACAGGAGTCATACACGGTGACTCCCATCCAGCTGTTTCAAGTTCCCCGAGTTCTTTCGAACGTTGTTCCAGAATGCTGGCAGTATTCTCAACAAATTCATCATGAGTCCATCCCGCTGCTGTTTCTTCGAACTGTGCCATTTTTGGAAATGGTGGCCATTCCTCCGAGTTACTGGGAGCCCATCCAACGAGAAGGTCTTCAATTCCGGAGAGGTGGACGCCAACGCCACGAGTATTCCAATCTGGACAAAGGGACTGTACTTGCCAGTCCTCGTTGGACAGGTCACTCAGAAGCCTCTGATAGTCAGAAAAACAGATATGAAGTGCTTCGGTGGTTTTGTCTTGTGTCGTCATAAAAAGCCTTCCGGTTTAGAGCTTCCCTTCTTCAGGATTCTCCGTGTTGTCCAATAGAGAGAAACTAGTTGACTTTTGAAACAAAAAGCAGAATTTCGTAAATAGATTCGTTGGTTAGTGAAACGGGTATCCATCACATAAGGTGAACTACAGATATTGACAGGAGGAACCATGGCCGGACTTGAAACAACGCCCGAAATGTTTGATTTACGGATGTCAGAAGAGGTGCGACCACTTTTTGATGCTGTAAAGAAATTTATTGCCGAAGAAGTAGATCCTCACACCAAAGAATTTTTTCGACTTGGTGAGGGCCGGGAAGAACGCTGGGGTTATGGAGAGGGACAACTAGAGCTTCTTGATTCAATCAAGGCGAAGGCGAAGGAACAAGGGCTTTGGAATTTCTTTCTCCCAGATGCTGAAACCGGCGAAGGACTCAAGAACCTTGATTACGCGTATATTGCTACGGAATTAGGAAAGAACCCGATTGCGTCCGAAAGTCTGAACTGTTCAGCCCCCGATACAGGGAACATGGAAGTACTGGAACGAGTTGGGACACCGGAACAAAAAGAACAATGGTTAACACCTCTCCTTAACGGTGAGATTCGGTCTGCATATGCGATGACGGAACCCGATATTCCGTCCTCTGATGCCAAAAATATTTCTTGTCGCGCCGTTCTTGATGGTGATGAATGGGTAATAACAGGAGAAAAATTTTACATTTCTGGAGCTGGCGACCCCCGATGCAAAATCATGATCTGTATGGTTCAGACAAACCCTGATGGTCCACCCCACAAACGCCAATCGCAAATCCTTGTTCCAATGGATAATCCCGGGGTAGAGATACTTGGACCCATGCATGTCTTTGGGAAAGATGATGCACCACATGGCCACATGCATCTCCGCTTCAATGACTGTCGAGTCCCTAAAGACAATATCCTCCTCGGTGAAGGACGAGGATTTGAGATTTCACAAGTGCGACTAGGCCCAGGGAGAATCCATCATTGTATGCGGTCCATTGGTGCAGCTGAACGTGCGATAGAGCTAATGGTGAAACGCGGGTTAACTCGAGAAGCCTTCGGTAAACCGATTGCTAGTCTCGGGAAGAACATCGAAGTGATAGCAAAAGCCCGCATCGAAATTGAATCTATGCGCCGCATGGTTCTCACTGCGGCAAAAGCGATGGATGAGCTAGGGAATGAAGCAGCTCGGGTATGGGTAAGCGCAGTAAAAGCTATGGTCCCTATACGGGTTTGTCACATCATTGATGAAGCGATCCAATTCCATGGTGCAGCTGGCGTTTCTCAATGGACGCCACTCGCAGATATGTATACCGGACAACGGACACTCCGTCTCGCTGATGGACCAGATGAAGTCCACTGGTTCGTTGTTGGTAGAGCTGAATTACGGCGTTGGGAAGAAGAGGGTGGAATAAAGTACGACCCGAAAGTTTCCTACTACGACCAAATGACTAATTCAGGCGGAAAAACTTTCTCTGGCCCATAAACCGTCAGAGATGATCTCAACCTTGTCGTGACCAGATATGCAAGATTCCTCAAACGCACCAAAATTCCATCTCGATAGGAGCCAGTACGGCGAAGGCCTCCTCACATGGTTCAAAGATGCCCACCCAAGCCACCGAAACGTAGCAATAGGTGAAATCGATATCCCTGTAGCTACAGGATTTTCCAATGAAACCGTTTTCTTCAACATCACCTCCGATACAGATGATGGGCCGCACAACGGACGCTATGTCGCGAGAATAGAACCCGAAGATGGGGGAATGTTCCCAGTTCAAACACCGGAATGCGAAATTTCTGTCGCGTTACAACAACGAGTCATGAAAACGGTTCAGACACACAGTGATGTACCGATCCCTACAATTGGAGGCCTCAAAAGTAAGTCGTATTTAGGGCTACCATTTTTCGTTATGGTTCACGTTGACGGGAAAATTCCATCTGACCGTCCCAGATACACCGAGGAAGGATTCGTTGTAGATGAAGCAACCGATGCACAACGAACGAAAATGGTGCGAACAGGTCTTGAAGCTATGGCGGGGATCCACCAGATAGCCTGGGAAAAGGCAGATTTACATTGGTTAAACCCCTGTGACGGAGAGCCCACACAGGCAAGGCAGCTTGAGATCTACCGGAATTATGTTGTGAAAGAATTAGATGGTCGCGAACATCCGGTGATGGATTATGTTCTTGACTGGCTGGAAATAAACGATCCAAATGATGAGCGGATCGGGTTGAGTTGGGGAGATGCCCGACTAGGGAACATCATTTGGCAAGACTATGAACCAGCAGCCGTAGTGGATTGGGAAGCCTGTGCTCTTAGCCCCACAGAAGCTGATTTGGGTTGGTGGTTGATGTTTGACCGGATGTCATTTGACGATGTTGGAGTAGAGAGACTCTCTGGATATCCGACCAGAGAAGAGCAGGCAGCGTATTATGAAACGGTTTCCGGTAGGGAAGTCCGTAACCCGCATTACTGGGAAGTGTTCGCTGCTATGCGTTTTTGCGCCATCTTTATTCGATTAGGTGACAGGTTAACGAATACCGGTCTCTTCCCTCCAGAAATGAATCCGGCGGTCGGAAATATGGTCACCCAATCACTTGCGACGCTACTTGAGATCGATAATCCAACTCCCAGTCTAATTTAATCGCATCTTTTCCCGATAAGTTTCCACCCGAAAGACCAGCAGGCGAGCCTGCTCCAACATGTATCAAGTCTTGCACTGGTCACTTCTCAACAGGGCGCGTTCTATACGTGCGAAAGAGCAGCAGTAGGAAACCCAACACTGGGACGAGGCCGATGAACGCTACATAATGGCAGAGCGTCTTGTAATCGGTCATTGAGACCATCAAACCGGATCCCAAACCGGCTGCCCCACCAGAGGCGGACATGATGGTATCGGCTAAACCCTGAACCCGTACGCGAACAGATCCCTCGAATTCATTTGTGAGTAGAGCTGATGAAGCGATAAGCCCACAACTCCAACCTAAACCGATAAGGAACAAGCCAATAAACACCCCAGCGCTTTCGTTCGCCTGAGTATGTGATGCCATCTCCGATCCAACAAATAGCATTATTCCACCAATAGCTAGGATGGGGCCCGCTGTTAAACGGTCAACAAACCAACCGATGATCGGGGCAGCGGCATACATTCCGATGATATGTAAAGAGATGACGAATCCAATGATTTCCAATTCATGCCCCCCGTCGTTCATATGCAACGGGGTCATAGTCATTACACCCACCATGACAATATGCCCTGTCGCCATCGACCCCACGGCGAGCTTCCCGACAGGTGACCCCGTAATAGACTTGATTGCCTCCTTAAACCCTCGATCTTGTTTCGACGATCCCAATCCGCCTGCTATAACTAGTGGATCCGGTCGTAGCCACACGTGGATAACTATTGCAGCAGTAACGAAAAGTATGGAAGAGATCAGGTACGGGCCAGCTAATTCAGGAATATTTATTAACTTGGCAAGTCTTTTCGCGGGGCCAAAACCGATGGTTGGGCCAAGGACTGCACCTATCGTGGATGACCAAACTAACGTACCGATAGCTCGTGCTCTATGGTCTGGAGAAGCGAGGTCTGCGGCAGCGAAACGCGCCGCTAAACTTGATGCGCTCCCGACTCCCACCCCGAGAATACCGGGAATTAAGAAAAGGTACCATCCCGTCAGTGCAGCGATCATAGCTATTACGGAACCCACCGAAGCGGTGATATACCCTGCCAGAAGACCAGGTCTTCTACCGTAAGTTACCATTAGACGTGCTAGCCACAAGGTGGCGAGTGCCGACCCTACCGTTGCGCTAGCGGCAGCAAGACCTCCGAGAGTCTCGGAATCAGTAAGTTCTTCACCAAGGACAGCAGCTGCTGAGTATGCAGAAGTTATAGCCGCCCCAGCAGGAACCAATCCGACCATTAGAGTTCGCAGAGTACGCCGTTGCAAAAGAGAAATCTCAGCAGTATTGTCTATCGCCATACCTAAATCGAATTAGTTGTTTCGTGCGCGCATACCACCATCGACAGGTATCGCAGCACCAGTGATATATGAAGCTGCAGGTAAAACAAGCGATAGCGTAACATGGGCGACTTCCTCCGGATTACCAAAACGACGAAGAGCGGTTTTGCGTCGAGCGAAGATTTCCTTAGATTCCAAAGGAATCTTTTCAGTCATTCCTGTATGTATTGGCCCTGGGCAGACTACATTTACTGTCACGCCCGAAGGTCCAAGCTCAACAGCTAATGCTTTGGTTAAACCAACTACACCATGCTTAGAAGCCGTATATGGGCTGATGCCGGCAGAACCTCCAAGCCCTTCGGTACTAGCTATATTCACTACTCTCCCTTGCTGGTCTCGGCGAAGATCATCAAGACAGGCCCGTATTAAACGCATCTGAGCATCAAGATTTACAGTAAAAGTTGCTTCCCACATGTCTTCAAAGTCTGGGCTATCAATTGGCCCTCCAACGCTAATACCTGCATTGTTAACCAAAATATCGATAGGTCCTAAATCTGATCGCACTTGCTCAACTAGTTTGGATGCAGCTTCTCGCCCTTGAAGATCAACAACATACCTTTCTGTTTTTCCTCCAGAATCTTGGATTTCGTTGAATGTTTTTTCAAGTCCCGATTGGTTAACGTCACACAGAGCAACCAAAGCGCCTTCATCGGAGAACAGGTGAGCTGTTGCACGGCCCATCCCGCTTGCCGCCCCAGTAACGATTGCGACTTTGCCTTCTATCGATCTGCTTAACTCACTTAATGGACCCATTTGAAAGATCCTATAAGCAAATAGGGCCACTTTGCCCCAAGACATATTAAACATGAATCCGTGAGCCGGTTCGAGAACCGAATTTACAGAAAGCGACTTCGTAATTAAGAAGGTGTATGGTGGCCTAGCGAAACCAAAGCTAACTTCAATGGCCTACCAAGAGACGGGGACAGTTTCCATGGATTCAGAAACCACATATGTGCCCCGAAGAGCGTGGCTTACCCTCGCCGTCGCTTCTGTAGCTTCGTTTATGATCGCAATTGAGACTTCGATTATCTCGTTGGCACTACCCCAATTACGTGCTGGGTTTCCGGACGCATCAGAAACAAAACTTTCATGGGTCGTTAACGCGTACACCATCGGGGTTGCATCACTCCTGCTGGTTTCTGGTTGGCTTGCCGACCGTTTCGGGAGGAAGAAGCTATTTTTCGGCGGATTATTTGTTTTCCTTGTCGCTTCGTTCGCAGCCGCGCTATCTCCATCGGCGAACTTTCTAATTACTGTTCGGGTGTTTCAAGCAATAGGTGGAGCAATGCAATATCCGGCCGGGCTAGCGCTCCTTCTTGCTGCTTTCCCTCCAGCGCGGATACAGACGGCTATTGGGATTTGGGGGGCGACCGGTGGGTTGGCAGCCGCACTTGGGCCAACAGTAGGTGCACTGTTGGTTGACGCTTTTGACTGGCAGGCAGTGTTCTTTATCAATGTTCCCGTCGCAGCCCTTGTTTTGATCTTTGGACCTCGATGGGTTGAAGAAAGTACAAGTGCTGCCGTATCCAAACGAGTGGATCTTTTGGGTGTCCCACTTGCCTCTATTGGTGTAGGAACCGCAATTTTCGCTATCACTCAGGGAAAGAACTGGGGGTGGGGATCTCCGGACCTATTAGTGACCTTCGCTATCGCTGCCGTGTTAGTTCTTGCATTTGTTATTAGATCCCGCCAGCACCCAGAACCCCTATTTGATCTTGGATTATTTAAAATACGTTCTTTCAGAATCGGCAGCATTGGCACCGTGTTCTTTATTGTCGCCTTTTTTTCTTGGCTTATTTCCTTACCAACTTTCCTTCAAGGGGCATGGGAGTGGTCAGTTCTAGAGACCGGTTTCGCCATTGCTCCAGGACCAATGCTGTGCGCTATTATTTCGCCTCCAGCGGGTCGGATCGCTGAACGAGTAGGGAATGGCCCGCTACTTACCATCGGCGGACTTTGTGGACTAGGGGGACTACTCTGCCATCTGCTCTGGACTGGCGTCGATCCCGATTTCTTCAAGGGGGTCTTATTACCCGGTCTCCTTATCGGTATTGCCGCCGGACTTGGCTTCGCACAAATTATCGGACTTACCATGAAAGACGTCCCACGCGACCAGTTCGCCATGGGCGGAGCAGGACGAACAACTATCTTCCAACTTTCCTTAGCCTTGGGAGTCGCTCTTGCATTCACGATCATCGGAAACCCGAGTCGCCCTCCTAGACAAGTTCTTGATGGCCTGCATATTACTTGGTTCATGGGAATGGGTTGCTACATCGTTCAAACTATCCTTTTTGCATTTTTTTCCTTCTCAGATAAGTCAACCAAAAGAAAAGCTAGATTTACCTCATGAACCAAAGAGGAATCAACCGTATTGTCGTAGCGGTTTGGGATTTTGAAGCCGGAAAAGTATTTTTCGAGAAACTCCTTGGCGCGAATTTCGCTCCTGAGAATACTGATGGGGAAGCCGCATCTTTTGGTGTACGTGTAGCTATGGCTTGGGATGCAGGAATTGAACTGGTTTCACCCCTACCTGATGTACAAAGCCGCATTCGAGATGATATGGAACAAACAGGAGAAGGAGTCAAAGGAGTTGTTTTTGCCGTAGATGACGCTGACGAAGCAATGCAAGCAGGAAGATCGCTAGGGATGGAATCCCATTACTTCATCGACTACTCAATACAACAGATCAATGAGAAATGCCAAGGGAAATTCGATACCTACAAGGAATATTTTATCTCTGCGAGTGGTCCTTTGAATACCACCGTGCTCCTCGGCGAATTCGTCAACCGGAAGTAGGGGAGAACTTATTTTACCTTTTCGACTAAGGAGGCTAGCCTCTAGGTAATAGATTTTTAATGATTCCCATTAAATTTTCATGTATTTTCACTCTAAAAGGGGGGGAAAATGAGTAAGAAATTATTACGACTCTTAGCAGTCTTATTAAGCTTCGTCTTAATTGTCGCAAGTTGTGGTGACGATGATGACGATTCAAGTTCAAGTGCAAGCTCGAGCAGTTCTTCGAGTAGCTCGTCAGAAACTCCTGACGAACCTTTAAACATTGGAACGTTGCTTCCTGAGACCGGTGCTCTGGCGTTTTTGTCTGAGCCGC
>CAZMAW010000008.1:0-116354 GCA_964564495.1 uncultured Candidatus Nemicrothrix sp. | reverse complement strand
ACGTATAAAGCCCCAGAACCTAGACTCTTCTATTACCTAGAAAAGCCTCTGAACTGGGGTTTTACTTGTCGGGACGGAGAGATTTGAACTCTCGACCCCCTGCTCCCAAAGCAGGTGCGCTACCGAGCTGCGCCACGTCCCGTAATTAACAGAATATCTGCTCCTATCAGATCTCCGACAGTCTAGGTGAATTCATGGACAGTTCGTAGATAGGGAAGTTTTTATTCCAGTGCCTTTTCAACTTGGTCGATGGCTTCCTCGTCGGTTACTTCTAGAGCAAAGCTCAATTCAGATACCAGGACACTCATTGCCTTGTTGAATAAGCTTTTCTCGCCAGCGGATAAGCCTTTATCGCGTTCACGCAGGGCGAGGTTTCTCACAACTTCAGCTACCTGGTAGACGTCGCCGGATTTAAGTTTTTCCTGATGGTTTTTGAACCGGCGACTCCAATTCGAAGGCTCGCGAACATCCCGACGTTTCAACACGTCAAAGAGATCGTTAACGTCTTCGCCGCTTATCGGCCAACGCATACCGACCTCTTCAGCTTTATCAGCGGGAACAGACAGCGTCATATTGTCCATTACCATGCGGAGAATCAAATATTCTTTGCGCGAACCGAAGATCGTCTTGAGCTTTTTATCCTCGATGATCGCTGCTCCATGATGGGGGTAAACCACACGGTCGCCCTTTTTAAAGGTCATCTTTCTCCCTCTATGAAAAGTGTTCTCTCATGTGCCATGTCTGACGGCCTTTACACGTTATATGAAACGAACGCTAGATGAAACGAACTTCACATTTTTCTTTTACTCCGTTATTCCAAACGCTCACAATGGTTAGTGTCTATTGAATGGTCAAAGCACAATGGGTTGCAGGCGTTGATGGCGCACAGAAAGGTTGGGTTGTCGCCTACCTTCCCCTTGGCCATGGAAGCGAAGCATATTTGACACGCTACGAAACGTTCCAGCGAGTAAAAACTTCAGTACTTGAGCTGGGATGTTCCACAGTTGGCGTGGATATGCCTATTGGGCTTCAGCTTACCGGAGCACGACAGTCAGATATTGAAGCGCGAAAGAGATTAGGATCACGAAGGTCAACCCTGTTCCCAACCCCATCGGCAATCGTGTTGGATGCAACATCTTATGAAGACGCGCTGAAACGAAGTCGAGAGCAGACAGGGAAAGGGCTTTCCATCCAAACATGGAACCTAATCCCACAAATACGTGAAGTGCGCAATACCATCCAACCCGCAGACTCAGACATCTTTATCGAATGCCACCCCGAATCGTCGTTCGTCGCAATGGTAGGTGACTCTCTAGTCTCGAAAAAAACGTCAGAGGGTATTGAGCAACGTCTCACCGCCTTGCAAAACATTGTCCCCAGCATTGACACAATTGTCGAGGCACTCCCGAAGAAATGCAGTATTGATGATGCTTTGGATGCATTCGCTGCCGCCTGGTCCGCGAAAAGACACTCCCAAGGGGAAGCGATAATCCTTGGCGGCGATGAATATGATGAGCAGGGGTACCCGCTACGTGTCGTGATATAACAAGACGGTGTCAGAGAATAGATCAGGAAGCTTCAAAGACAACTACAAACATTGCGGGCCATAGCTTTCCGGTGAGAAGAAAAGTCTCCGAAGTTTCGTCGTAAGCAATCCCATTCAATACGTCAACCCCGACGGCATCAGTACCGTTGAGAAGTCCGGAAGCGTCAATCACCGCCGTCACATTTCCCGTTGTAGGGTCAATCTCTACTATGGTGTCCGTCTGCCAGATATTTGCGTAGACTTTCCCCGCAACGCATTCCAATTCATTCAGTGAAGCTACAGGAGACTCGTCCAATCGGACCGGTACAGTCCCTGTGATCACAAAAGTTTCTGGATCTCGTATCGTCAATGAGTCCGATCCATCCGACATCATCAAGGAAACCCCGTTAAAACAAAGCCCCCACCCTTGGCCCTCATAATCAAATACTGTGGTAACTTCCAACGTATCGAGGTCGTAGACGAACGCTTTTCCAGCTAGCCACGTTAATTGGATAAGCGAATCACCCACAATGGTTAGCCCTTCACCAAAATACTCATCCGCAAGCGGCGTCCACCTGAGCACGCTTCCGTTCCGTGGGTCAATTTCACTGACCCCAGACATTCCATTTCGCCCACGACTCTCAAACAGACGCCCATCATCAAACTCCAGACCCTGAGTGAAAGCCTCAGGATCGTGGCCCCGTTGTTCGAGCACTCTGGCCTGCAACGATACCGGCGCTGGATCTTGCTCTACCGCCACCGGCATTGGCGTTGGAGATGGTTGGGCTGCTTCTGGTGTAGGGGTAGGAGTGGGTTGTTGGCTTACTTCCGGAGTTTTAGAAGGATTCGAACATGCTGTGAGCACCACTACGGAAATGACAGCGACCACGGTATTCCACGCGTTCCATTTCGATAGGGGAGCGATATGTTTCAGTTTGTTACTCCGTTTTGTTGAAGTGACGTGATGTCGGCTTCACTGTACCCAAGAGTTTCGAGAACTTCGGCCGTGTGTTCACCTAGTTCAGGTGCCGTTGATCGGGGCTCACATGGAGTCCCATCAAAATCACATGGAGTAGCAACCATCCGCGTCGTCCCGACATCGTCAGGGATATCTGTAAAAAGCCCGGCGTGTTCACTTTGTGGATCAGCTAGAACATCGTCAATAGAATTGACCGGAGCCCAGAAAAAATCTGGCTCAGTGGAGAAAATCTCCTCCCATTCCGCCATAGGTCTTTTCGCAAACTCTGCGTCCAGTAAGGCAATAAGTTCCGTAGCGTTCAATGCTCGATCGCGAGGGGATGCAAACCGTTCATCGTCTATCCATTCCGGATACCCAACAACACGGCACAGGGGCGGCCAATGGCGAATGGCTTCTAAACCTACAATCCAAAACCGTTTCCCATCTCCAGCGACGTAGTTATTTATCGCAGGGTTCCCCATAGATTTCCGGTTCCCAACGGCCAGAGTCATCCCCCATAGCAGGGCAATATTGATATCAAAGCCGATCGTGTACGCGCCCTGCCGGTACAGCGACGTGGAAACATATTGTCCTTCACCGCTTTTCTCCCGAGCGAACAACGCCGCAGAAATAGCCGCCGCAGCTGCTAATCCGGTGCCATGATCACCCATACCGCCTCGCTGGAACGGCGGATCAGATCCTTCCGGCGTTAACAGACTCGCGATACCTGAACGAGCCCAGAATGCAGCAATATCGTACGCGGGCCTATCGACATCGTCACCTTCCGTCCCATATCCACTGATTCCCCCGTAAATTAACCGCGGATTCCGCTGCAAAAGTACTTCATGCCCCAAGCCCAGCCTCTGGAGGGCTCCGGCACGGAGGTTGGTCACAAATACGTCGGCGCTGTCAATCAGCTGAAGAGCGACATCCATACCATCGGGTGCCGATAAGTCGAGAACAATAGACTTCTTGTTACGGTTGTCCAACTCAAAGGGAGGGTTATTTGGCATGTCACCGCCAAGCATCCGCTGAAACGATCGCGCCGGATCCCCTTCAGGCGGCTCGATTTTAATGACTTCGGCCCCCCAGTCGCCGAGAATCCCCCCAGCGGCAGGTCCAGCAACCCAAACACCTAATTCCACGACTCGTATACCTTCCATGGGTCCTGACATCATTAACCTCCTAAACATGATGTGCCCATAGCTTACGCGCTAGCACATCAATTGGTTACATCTTCACGGTAGATCATGAACCCCTTTACTGTAACTAAGAGATTCAGACCTCTTTCGGTTTCTCAGCGTTTCTCTGCTACAACAGAACCATGAGCGAGCATTATAAATACCCGTACCCATCAAAGGAACTTGAATCTCTATACCCATTCAACGTCTATGAGCATGAACGCCTCAATGAGGAAGCGATGTTGAACAGAGCGAAAACTTTTTACGAGGAAATGAACCGAAGAAGAAGCGTACGCATGTTTAGTTCCGACCCGGTCCCGCAGGAACTTATCGAACTTGCCGTCAAGGCAGCATCGACGGCACCTTCTGGAGCGCACAAACAGCCATGGACTTTCGTCGCCACCCAAGACCCTGAAATCAAACGAGCGATAAGGGACGCGGCAGAACAAGAAGAAGAAATAAACTACCTCGAAAACCGGATGAACGAAGAATGGCAAGAAGCCCTTGCTCCTCTAGGAACAGATCACCATAAGGAATTTCTTGAGGTAGCCCCCTGGCTGGTTGTGTTGTTTGAACAACGCTACGAGGCCCGTTCTGACGGAACCACTCTGAAAAACTATTATGTTAAGGAAAGCGTCGGCATAGCTGCGGGCTTGTTTGTAACTGCCCTGCACCAAATGGGACTAGCAACACTGACACACACTCCTACACCAATGAAATTTCTGAACAAGATTTTAGATCGACCTAAGAATGAACGACCGTTTGTCCTATTCCCAGTCGGATACCCGCTAGAAGGAGTGAAAGTACCAGATTTGCAACGCAAGGAGTTAGCTGAAATCTTTACCATTGTTTTCTAGGCTTGACCTGTCTGAAGGTAAGGTAGAAGCGTTGAAAAGGAGAAGTGGATTTGTCCTACGATCTCGTAATTACTGGAGGGAAAGTCGTTGACGGCACAGGCTGTGCCCCATTTAGCGCTGATGTGGCAATCCGTGACGGAGTGATCGTAAAAGTCGGTGAAGTCGTAGAGACCGAATCCACCAAAGTTCTCGAAGCAGACGGTCGGATCGTCACACCGGGCTTTGTTGATATACATACCCATTATGACGGTCAAGTGACCTGGGACAGTCAACTAGAACCTTCATCTGGCCATGGAGTAACGACGGTGGTAATGGGGAACTGTGGAGTAGGGTTCGCCCCCGTGCGCCCAGGGCAGGAGGAATGGCTGATCCAATTAATGGAAGGAGTCGAAGACATCCCTGGGACCGCCTTATCGGAAGGGATGGATTGGCAATGGGAAACTTTCCCCGAGTATCTAGAAACACTCGACAACAAAGAATTCGCTATTGATGTCGGCACGCAGATTGCGCACGGGGCTGTACGCGCCTATGTGATGGGCGAGCGGGGAGCAAAAAACGACCCAGCGAAGTCTGAAGATATCGCAAAAATGAAATCCATAGTCCGAGAAGCCATTGAAGCCGGCGCGTTAGGTGTGTCCACATCACGCGTCCTTGGCCATAGAGCTATGGATGGAGAGCCAGTACCTGGAACCTTCGCCGCTGAAGATGAGCTCTATGGGTTGGGCAAAGCACTCCAAGAAGCTGGAACGGGAGTGTTTGAATTAGCGCCCGCCGGAGCCGATGGCCAAGACCTCGTCAAAGCCCCATCTGAGATGGACTGGATGAAAAGGCTTTCACATGAAATAGACCGTCCAGTTACTTTTGCCATGCTTCAAAATGAAGCAGAACCTGACCTATGGGAGCAACTCCTTGAAGAATCCCTCCGATCCAGCGAACAAGGAAGCCAATGCTTCCCCCAAGTCGCTGGACGCCCGTTTGGGTTACTTATAGGACTGCAAACCCACCATGCGTTCGCGAAGCGCCCAACCTTCGTTGATTATGCGCACTTACCCCATGAAGAACTGGTTGCGAAACTCAAAGAACCAAAAGTTCGAGCATCCATCTTGAACGAGGAGGATGCTCCGACAGACCCCACAGTGTTGTTCGATGGGATGGCTCGACTTGTACAGGGTATGATGCACCGCCTGTTCCCACTTGGAGAAGTTCCCGATTATGAGCCCGCTCCCGACCAGAGCATCGTTGCGATCGCTGAACGTTCCGGCAGATCACCGCTTGAAGTACTTTATGACTACATGCTCGAGGGTGATGGTCATGCGATGGCGATGATGCCAATCTTCAACTATGTCAGGGGTAACCATGATGCCATTCGTGAGATGCTTCTCCACCCGCAAGCGGTTTCGGGTCTCTCTGATGGAGGAGCGCATTGCGGGATGATCTGCGATGCCTCTATACCGACATTCATGCTCAGCCATTGGGCTCGGGATCGAGTCCGAGGTGAGAAACTTCCCCTTGAATGGGTCGTAAAGAAGCAAACCCACGACACAGCAGCGCTCTATGGACTAACTGATAGGGGCGTCATAGAGGTAGGGAAAAGAGCTGACCTCAACGTGATTGACTTCCACTCCCTGAATCTTGCAGGACCAAAAATGGCCCATGACTTACCAGCAGGTGGGCGGAGGTTATTACAGGAAGCGAAAGGGTACGACTACACAATCGTTGCCGGAGAGGTGACGAGAAAAGATGGGAAAGACACAGGAGCTCGCCCAGGACGACTCATCCGCGGCACGAAATAGCCACAATGGATGCCGTTGAACGTTTCACGAATGCTGCACAACTTGCGAATATTTCGATAGAGGTTGGGCGATTTCCCGAAGGGACCAGAACAGCGAAAGACGCTGCCGCTGCCGTCGGCTGTGAGTTAGCGCAAATTGTCAAATCTCTGGTATTTGTCAGCTGTGGCGAACCTTACCTGGTTCTCGCGTCTGGAAAGAACAGAGTCGATGAATCACTGGTGGCTGAAGTGTTGGAGATCGATTCGCTTTCCATAGCATCGCCGGAACAAGTACGAGAGGCAACAGGTTTCGCGATAGGTGGAACTCCACCGTTCGGACATCTGCGCCCAATCCCAACAATCTTGGATAAGGATTTACTGGCTTATGACACTGTTTGGGCTGCGGCAGGTACCCCGGACTCATGTTTCCCAATTAATCCGGGAAAACTTCAGGAAATCACAGCTGCTGTGGTTACCCATGTGGTGAACGCATAAGGTAAAAGGAACGAACGAAGCTAGAAAGGCATGCCATGGGCATATGCGAAGGCAAGGTAGTGATTGTAACGGGGGCAGGCCGAGGGCTGGGTCGCGCCCATGCGCTGCAATTAGCTCAGGAAGGTGCCCATGTCGTAGTGAATGATCTCGGTGTTGAACGTGATGGAACTGCCGGCAGAGAAGGACCAGCTCACGACGTCGTAAATGAAATCGTTGCATCGGGTGGAGAGGCTATTGCAAATAACGCTGATGTCGCTGATTGGGATGAAGCAGAAGCCATGGTCCAACAAGCCATTGACACCTGGGGTGTTCTCGATGGCCTTGTATGCAACGCTGGATTTCTTCGTGACCGGATGTTGGCAAGCATGAACGAAGAAGAGTGGGACACCGTCGTACGCGTGCACCTCAAAGGCCATTTTGTGCCAGCTCGCCACGCGATTACGCATTGGCGGGAACGGGCGAAACAAGGCGAAGACGTTGTTGCAAGAATAGTGAATACCAGTTCTGGGGCAGGGCTTATGGGATCAATCGGGCAAGGGAATTATGCAGCTGCAAAAGCGGCAATAGCACAACTCACGATCCAACAATCAAGCGAATGGGGCCGCTACGGAGTTCTCGTAAACGCCATAGCCCCCGATGCCCGCACACGGATGACAGAAGGTATTTTCTACTCCTCAGAAGATGTACAAGAGGGACAATTCGACGCAAAAGCCCCTGAAAATGTTTCACCTCTGGTGGTATGGCTTACCAGCCCACAGTGCGACGTAACCGGCCGAACCTTTGAGGCGACTGGAGGGCAATTAAACGTATGCGATGGCTGGCAACACGGGCCCGTCCAATCAGTGGGGGAAAGGCAGATACGGGTAGACGAAGTAAGCAAGTTAGTGCATGCCAGCATAGAAGGTGCACCTCCGCCGGAAATCGTATACGGATCCCAATAGCACGGACCTATACCTATGCCCTTCTGGAGGGTTGTAACAGAAAGTTAACAATCTAGAAACAAAAACAGTCAACGGATGGATTAGTGTAAGAGTAACTTCAAAAAGTGTTTGAAGAGAAAGAGAAACTGTTCAGATGAAACTGATTACCGCTGTGATCAAACCCCATCAAGTAGAAGAAGTCAAAGAAGCTCTTGGGTCACTTGGAGTTCAAGGAATGACTGTCACTGAAGCCCAAGGTTTTGGAAGGCAGGGTGGCCACACCGAGACATACAGGGGAACAGAGTACAAAGTAGCGTTCACTCCCAAAAGCCGATTAGAGATCGTTGTCTCCGATAGCGAAGTCGACAAGGCAGTTGATGCGATTCTAGGAGCAGCTCGAACGGGAAAGATCGGTGATGGAAAAATATGGGTTTCAAGCGTGGAACGCCTAGTTCGAATCCGCACCGGCGAAGAAGGTGACGAAGCCCTCTAGATAGTTCTTGCCTATCCATCATTACAAAATCAACTAACGAGCTACGATTTCCAGAGAGAAAATTACGCTCCCGATGACTAGCGGGTATCGTGAAACTCAATGAATAACCTATTTGATGGAGATACAGGTGTTTCTTGAGGAAACTTCCGAACAACAATCCTTTCGGAAAGAAGTACGAGAGTACTTCGCGGGATTAATGACTGACGATATCCGCAATGCCCTTCGAGGGGCCCATGAAACTTCACCAATCCGCCGACAGCTCTTCCGACAAATGGGGGAAGATGGAATGTTGGGGGTTGGGTGGCCGAAAGAATACGGCGGGCAAGGCCGACCTCCAACCGACCAGTTCATTTTTTACGACGAATCTGTGCGGGCAAATGCGCCAATGCCATTCGTCACGCTCAACACCGTCGGCCCAACGCTTATGGAAATGGGAAGCCAAGCACACAAAGACTTTTTCCTCCCAAAAATCCTCGCAGGAGAAATCACATTCGCTATTGGCTATAGCGAAGCGGGCGCAGGAACTGACCTTCTCTCACTAAGCACACGGGCAGAACGAGACGGAGAAGAATGGGTGATTAATGGACAAAAAATGTGGACGAGCGGAGCAAATGAAGCTGACTACGTCTGGCTAGCGTGTCGAACAAACCCTGAAGCCAAGAAACACAAAGGTATCTCAATCATTATTGTTCCGACAGACACGCAAGGCTTCAGCTACACCCCAATTGTTACAGTCGGAAATGCAACCACAACGGCTACCTACTATGACGAAGTCCGTGTCCCATACACAAACCTTGTCGGTGAACTTAACGGTGGCTGGGGGTTAATAGCAAGCCAACTCAACCATGAACGTGTCGGCCTTGCTGCTGTTAGTGTTCTTTCCTTCAGATTATTTGATGATGTTCTGCGTTGGGCCGCAACGACAGAAACGACAGAAGGATCATTCGTGATCGACCTTCCATGGGTTCAAATCGATCTCGCAAAATGCCGGGCTAAACTCGATGCCCTTAATCTGATGAATTGGAGAATGACGACAGCTGTAGAAGCCGGTGAACTCCAGCCATACGATGCCTCAACAGCGAAAGTGTATGGGACAGAAAGCGTTGCAGATGTCTACCACCTACTTCTAGGAGTCGTAGGTGCGGCAGGTCATCTGCGTGGAGGAACTCCAGGGACGATACTGAGAGGTGAATTAGAGGCAGCTGGTCGGTCCGCTCAGATCAATACATTTGGCGGGGGAGTAAACGAAATACAGCGTGAAATCATCGCATGGATGGGCTTAGGTATGAGCCGAGGAAAGCGGTAACCCCATGAACTTTGAACTTTCCGAAGAACAAGAAGCGCTAGTTGCGCTAAGCAGGCAGGTATTTGAAGGGTCATCTTCATCTGATCGAGTAGATGAGATAGAAAGAACTGAAGACCGCTTTGACCGTGACCTCTGGAAAGAACTTGCAGATACAAATCTTCTAGGAGTCGCCATTCCAGAGGAATTCGGCGGACTCGGGTTTGGAGTATTTGAACTCGCCCTTATTCTCGAGCAACAGGGTCGTTCGGTCGCCCCCATACCGCTCCTCCCGACACTAGTCATGGGCGCGCTGCCCATCGCAGAATTCGGGACACCAGAACAGCAAAGAAGGCTCCTGCCAGCTATAGCTTCAGGAGAGTGCATCATTTCTGGGGGATTCCAAGAATGGGGAGCGAATAACCCAATGGATACCTCACTACACGCTGAGTTCGACGGTCAACAGTGGACCATTAGTGGCTCAAAACCCGCTGTACCAGCTGCACACGTCGCCAACTACATTCTTGTTCCGGCGAAAACAGGTCCGGACGAAACCTGTCTGTTCCTCGTAGAGACAGATACAAATAGTTTAGCCATTACTCCAAGTATTACTACGAACAGAGAACTCCAATCCCAGATTGACTGCAATGCAGTGCAAGCTGAACTACTCGGGGAAACAGGGCAAGGACATCTTTCGCTCGTATGGATTTTGGAACGGATAAATACCGCCACATCAGCAATTGCTGTTGGTAGTTGTGCAAAAGCAACCGAAATGGCCGCTGAATACACTAGCGAAAGAGAACAGTTTGGGAGGCCTCTATCCCACAATCAAGCAGTCACACAACGTGCCGCTGACTGCTACATCGGGACAGACGCGATGCGACTCGTACTCTGGCAAGCAGCATGGCGGCTTGACGCGGGGTACCCAGCGGCTGAAGAAGTACGCATCGCGAAATGGTGGGCTGCAGAAATCGGACAAAAAGTTGTCCACGATGTGCAGCATCTCCATGGAGGAATGGGAGCGGATGTCGATTACCCTGTCCACAGATATTTCCTTTGGGTTAAGCAATTAGAGAACTCTCTTGGCGGAGGATCATCACAACTGGCTGAACTAGGGGAACTCATAACGGCAAATGCCAAAGCAAATACGTTTACATATTAGAAAGGAACTCTATGAGCTCACAGCACTCTTACATCCCAGATAACACTCTCCAGCAGACGGCGAGCTATAACCATGCCCGATATGGGCACACCCTTAAGATTTTTTCAGACGTAGCGTCTCGGTCCGACCAAGATCTGCAGACATGCTGCGAAGGGTGGAGTGTCCAAGATGTGCTGGAACATGCCACCATGGTCATGACCATGGTGGATCAGGTTGATGCGGATAGTTCAAACACACCAACGGAGTCTGACCCTATAGCACTTGCTGCGTATTATGCGCAAGGGATCGAAGATAGATGGAACAAAGAAAACCTTGGAAAAATTGTTCAAACACCTTTTGGTGAGATGTCGGTTGATGATTTTCTCGGAGTTATCTGGTTAGATACCTTGACGCATGCATGGGATATAGCCGATGCTTCTGAGATTGATCATTGCATTCCACAGGCAATGGCCGAAGAGGCATATGAAGTGATGAAACCGAGAGATGAAGGCTTGCGTGGGCCTGGGCGTTTCGGTCCCGCTCTCGAAACCACATCGGAGGATGCTGTTGAACGGTACATTGCCTTCACTGGGCGGGCTTCAGTTCGAGGGTAATCTTCTCTAACACGAAAAATTAAGTTCAAGCCCAGGTCGAGGCCAATCGACCGCCAGTAACGAGCCAGATCCTGATTCAGTCACGTATGCGATATTTCCACCACCCCGACTAAAAGCAACGTTGGTGGTCAATGGCCCGTCTATTGAAACGTATTCAAGAGATCCATCAGGTCGAACGACCATTAATCCATCGGGTAAAGCAGCTACAACCACGGTTCCGTCTTCCTCAACGGCAAGAGAATCCAGAGACCCCAAGGTGTTAGCGATACACCGGCCCTTTCTACTTTTTATAGTGCCGGGAGCTTCGAGATCGTAGGCCCATAATCTACCTGTGGTGGTTTGAGCGACATACAATGTCTTTCCGTCTGGAGATAAACCGCATCCGTTGGCGTGATCAATATTGTCAATGGGTCTTTGGATTGAAGAACCATCAGGTTGGGCGTAATAGACCGCACCCTTATCTACTTCTCGGGGTCGTTGTTTTCCAAGGTCAGTGAACCAGAAGCCTCCTATTTCATCGAAAACGATGTCATTGGGTCCACATAAGTGATGGCCTTCACATTCGGTATAGATCGAAGTAATCTCCCCAGTCGTAAGGTCAACTCGATCTATCGAACCAGAAACGTAGTTTTCAGCCTGATTGGCCCCAGTGGCACGATCCAATGGGAACCGCATTCCGTTGTATTCACTCCAAATGAATCCTCCGTTGTTGCAGACATACATGCACCCATCTGGACCCACGGCTGCTCCATTGGGACCTGCCGAACCCGAGTCATCCCATTCCGCTATGGTTTCTTTCTTGCCTTCCTGTGTTATGCGTGAAAGACGGGGGCCAGCAATCTCCACAAGGACGATACTTCCATCATCCATAACAACAGGACCTTCGGGAAAATCTAGACCTGTGATAAGTACATGCACATTTTCATCCATACCAAACATTACCCGAGACCTATGCGTACGACATCTAGTTTCGATTAGAATCTTTCCATGTTTATCTCCATTAACCCTGAAACAACGACGGCTTCGGTAGAAGAACCTGAGGTTCTTACAGAGTTCCATGTTCAAAGTTTGGTGCATGATGAGGAGTATGTTGCTTCCACTATCGGCGATGGGGCTGAACCAGCGGGAGAAGCCCATGTCTGGATCAGCACTGACTGGATTTCACAAAATGTTGCCGGCAGCGTCCCAAGAGACTGGGAAGAGGAATTCTCGGGCATGGTGCAGTATGCAGCTGGTAAAGGGTGGGTCAATGACGCTGGAACACATTTAAAGGCGCACATTAAGGTTGATTAAATAGGTTTACTTAAAGATAGACGCCTGATAGCAGGGGGAAGAGTGGGAATGGAAACAAATGATCTTTGGGATTTGATCCAAAAACGTTCAGAACTTACCCCTGATTCGGAAATGCTTGTTGATGAAAATGGGCGGCGCTTAACTTTTTTGGATTTCAAGCTTGCATCTGAGGAAATGGCCGCTGGATTCCACGAGTTAGGAGTAAGTGAAGGAGACGTCGTTACATGGGAACTTCCGACGTGGATAGAAACAATTTCTCTGTCAGCTGCACTCAGTCGTTTAGGAGCTGTTCAAAATCCAATCATTGCAATTTATCGGGAACGCGAAGTTAGGTTTTGTGTTAAGCAGGCACAGGCTTCGTTCTTAGTAACCCCTATTGAGTACCGTGGATTTAACTTTGGGGAAATGGGGGCAAATATCGCATCGTCCAATGACGGTCTCACGGCTCTTGCGGTAGAACCAGGTGCCTTCCCATCAGCGGACCCCACAACTCTTCCTACATATTCTCTTAAAGAAGACAGTGCGCTTAGGTGGCTTTGTTATACCTCAGGCACCACTTCTGACCCCAAGGGGGCAAAACACACCGATGCTTCTATTGCTGCAATAGGGAAAAGCATGGGGGAGCGATTGGATGTCCAGTTTGGCGACCGTCCGGCACTTGTGTTTCCCTACCCCCATATCGGAGGTCTGACTTGGCTGTTCACAGCGTTGCAGACAGGAGCGACATTAATATGTGACGCGGCTTTCGATCCGGTAAAGACAACAGAGTTGCTCTCTCGAGAAGGATGCACGCATCCAGGTGCAGGAACCCCCTTCCATATGGCCTACCTCAATGCCCAGCGGGCCGACCCTACGGACAAACTCTTTCCCAACGTCAAAAACTTTCCAGGTGGCGGTGCTCCTAAGCCCCCCACCCTCCACGCCGAAGTCAAAGCGGAGCTCGGTGGGAGTGGCATTGTCTCCGGATGGGGGCTGACAGAAGCACCAATACTTACCATGGGAGCCGATACAGACCCAGATGAAAAACTTGCTACATCAGAAGGCAAGGCTATGCCAGGAGTAGACCTCATAGCTGTCAAGGCAGATGAAACAAAAGCTCAGCCGGGGGAAGAAGGAGAACTCCGTGCGAAAGCACCACAGCTCATGCTTGGGTACCTAGACGCTTCCCTTGATTCCGAAGCCTTCGACGAAAATGGGTATTTCCGGACGGGTGACCTTGGGACTATAGATGAAGACGGGTATGTCATTATCTCGGGACGGCTGAAAGATATCATAATTCGCCACGGTGAAAACATATCGGCCAAAGAAGTCGAAGATCTAGTGTTTAACCACCCTCAGGTCGATGATGTTGCAGTGATAGGCCTACCAGATCCGGTTACGGGCGAACGGGCCTGCGCCATCGTTTCTCTCGTTAACGAAGAAAATCCCATCGATCTCGAAACGCTATACACCTATCTCGAAGATGCCGGGCTAAGAAAGAACGCGATACCAGAACAGCTTGAAATAGTTGGATCGATTCCTCGTAATCCATCCGGGAAAATAACCAAAAACGCCCTTCAGGAACAATTCAAAGATTCGCCTTTTGATCGATAGATCAGGATGATTTCACTCCACGAACTAGGTCTGTGAGCCAGTCGGACTCAATACCTTGAGGGATAGACAGGGCAAGGCGGTTAGCTGTTCCTCCGAATCGTCTGCGTAGCTCCAAACCGGCCTCGTAAGGAGTCCCAATCACTGAAAGTGCCTGTAAGTGTTCTTGGCGAAAAAGATCTCCCAATTTTTCCCATGACCCATCTTTTGTCATCTGCCGCAATTGTGGTTGTAATTCCCCCCAGCCGTGTGTCTCCAAGACTGAACGATACGCAGGTGTAGACCCATAAAAACCGAGCATCCCACGAACCACAGTTTCTGCTCTCCTTATGCTTTCCGCTGTGCCGTCGTGGACTCCAACAATGGCTCCGACAGTGAGAACGAAGCCTGCAGGATCTTTTCCTTGTGATTGTAAGCCTGAAAGCATATTCGGAATTGTATGATTCGCGAGATGTTCCTGAGAGGTAAACGGATGAACCAAAAGTCCGTCCGCACATTCTCCAGCAAGTCGTGTCATCTTTGGGCCTAAAGCCGCTAACCAAATAGGTGGAGGTCCGGTTTCAAGCGGATCCGGAGTCAGCATCGGAGACGAGAGGGTGTGGCGCGTCCATCTTCCTTCAAAATCAAGTGGAGTTTTGTTCTGCCACGAAGAAAAGATCGCCTTCGTCGCCTCAATAGTTTCTCGCATTTGCCCGAGAGGGCTGTCCCATGTCGAACCGAAACGGTTGACAATGTGGGCGCGAATTTGGGATCCGACCCCCAAAGCAAATCGCCCACCAGTAAGACGTTGCAAATCCCAAGCTTGATACGCGAGATGCATTGGGCTTCGAGGGATCGTCACAGCGATGTTCGTATACAGCATTCCTTTAGTTTCAGTTCCCGCCCGAACCAGAGGGAAGAAAACATCGCCCTTCCCCTCGTAAGTGAATAGACCGTCCACGCCTGAAGACTCTAGATCTCTGGCAGTTTGCGCATTAGCTTCCAAATTTGTGTTCAGTAGAACATCAACGGCAATCATTGAGCAAACACTACCGCCGGACAAAGCTTTGGACACCTCTCCGGACTATTTAATAGTGAATTCCTTATTTGAAAGACTAAGATTTCTCCCCACTTCAACTTCACGGGCTTTTAACAAAATCACTCTTCTCTACAGGTCGCATCAAGATATCAATAGCGGTCCAAAGCGTTTTAGAATTCGGGTAGAAGAGAACCGGTACGGTACCGAAAGCAGCAGCGAACCAGAACACCCATACTCCTGTTGGAATATCTGGGTATGTAACAAAGAAGAAAATAGTCAACCCAACCACAAGAAGAAGAACAGAAACAATTGTGTTGATTCCGACAGCGCCTACCCAATGCCCTTCCACTCGTTCAAAACGCAACCTACACCTCGGGCAATGGTCCACCATATGAACCCACTTGTTAAAGAGGTTTCTTTCACCGCATAGAGGACAGGCTTTCGTTGAGCCGCGCCAAAGTAGCTTCGGCAGGCTTCTTTCTGTTAGCGGATCAAAATTATCTCGGATTTCGTTCATTAGATTCTGATTATAAATGGGGCTTTCCCCAATGACGGTTTTTACATTTCGATCACCACGGCCTAGCTTGTGCTTATTAAGCCTGAACCAGATGGGAGTCCTCATGCTTGCAGCAGTATTGCGCAATACCGGCGATCAAGACCTAGATGTTACCGACACAATTCAACTCAACGACCCAGGCCCAGATGATGTAATCGTTAAGATTACACACACCGGGGTTTGCCATTCGGATGTTTCTGCAATGAATGGAACGATCCCCACAGAGTGCCCTGCAGTTCTTGGGCATGAAGGAGCTGGAATTATTGAATCCGTAGGAGACAACGTTACTGAAGTCGCCGTCGGGGACCATGTAATAGTGGTATGGTCCCCCCCATGCGGCGGTTGCAGATTCTGCATTGATCATTCGAGCCCGAATTTATGCATTACAGTCCAGTTTGGTTCGATGATGCTTCCTCATTTCAGCGAAGACAATGTCCCAGTTCACGCCATGGCTGGAGCAGGAACGTTTGCAGAAAAGACCCTCTTGCCTAAGCAGGCTGTGGTGAAAATCGATCCTGATATTCCTTTGGACATCGCGTCACTAATTGGTTGTGGGGTGATGACCGGAGCTGGCGCAGCCTTAAACACAGCAAAGGTGACCCCTGGATCATCAGTTATTGTTTACGGAGCTGGAGGGGTAGGGGTCGCCGCGATCCAAGGCGCTCGAATAGCTGGAGCTGCAGAGATTGTCGCAGTGGACCTCAACGATGGAAAACTGGATGACGCTCGAAGATTTGGGGCCACCCACGCAGTTAAGCCCGAGGACGTTGATGGAGTAAAGCTAGAAATTACGGGAGGAGATGGGTTCGATTACGCTTTGGAGTGCATTGGCAACCCACTGACCATGCGAGCTTCCTTTGATGCAGTTCGACGCGGAGGAACCGCGTGCATTGTCGGGGTTGGAAGAATGGAAGAGATGGTCCAATTTAGTGCATTTGAATTGTTCTTTAGTGAAAAAACCCTTGTCGGTTCTTACTATGGGGGGACTGACGTTCGAAGCGATTTCCATAAATTGCTTCGACTCTATAAACAAGGCAAGTTAGATCTAGAGGGGATGATTACCCGTCGGATAAAAATCGATGAAATCAATCCAGCACTTGAGGCGGTACGCAAAGGTGAAGTGATCCGTCAGGTTATAGAGTTCTAGAAGAAAAGATACTTTTCATAAAGGAAGCCACGTGGAGCCAAACGAACGATTAAGTGCACCTTTAGTTCTCGAATATCCCTTTACCCGAACGACTGGCCCTGTTATCGGAGCTTTCCTCACGGGATTACGAGAAAAAATAGTCCTTGGCATCAAAAGGCAAGATGGAAGCATTCTTGTTCCACCAACAGAATATGATCCCGCGACTTCAGAAACACTCACCGAAATGGTAGAAGTCGGTCAAATAGGAGAAATAACCACATGGACATGGGTTCAAGAACCACGAGCCCAATCACCTTGGGATACCCCACATGCTTTGGCAATGATCAAACTTGAAGGAGCTGACACTCCCTTATTCCATGCAGTTCTCGCTGATGGGCCTGATGCACTAGAAGTTGGAATGAAGGTGCGTATCAAATGGAGAGAGGTTACCGAGGGGCACATAAAAGATATTGAAGGCTTCGTACCTATTGAGGAGAGCAATGGCTGAAATTAGCGTACCGTCATCGCTCGATGGAGTAGAACCAGTTCAATCTGTCCGAACTCCAATCCGCATGGAGTATATATTTACACCCGGCGTAGCTGCCCAGACATATTTGCGAGAATTTGCTAACAAAAAAATCCTCGGCGTTCTTTCACCCGTCGATGGAGCAGTCCTTGTCCCTCCAAGAGGGGCCGACTCTAGACATGGTGCGCTTTGTGACGAGTTCATAGAGATGCCTCACACAGGTCACGTCGGATCGTTCTGTGTGACAAACGTTCCCATCCCAGGAAGAGAACTAGACCTCCCTTATATTTCAGCGTGGATATTTCTAGATGGCGCAGATATCGGGTTTCTAAACCTTGTTGCTGAATGCCCACCCGACGAATGCCGGATCGGGATGAGAGTTGAAGCAGTTTGGAAACCCGATGAAGAGATCGGCATGACAGCTGAAAACATTCTGTATTGGCGACCAACCGGCGAACCAGATATACCCTTTGAAGCTGCAGGAGTACGAGGCTGGCATGTGCGGAAAGAAGATGAAACCAATGCGTAAAGTCGCCGTTGTTGCAGCCGCCAGCCGCCAAGAAGAAAAAATGTTAGACAATGAAGTCGAGATGATGGTCCCACTAATTACAGAGGTAAGGACGAAAACAGGACTCGACCAAACTGATATCGGCTTCACCTGCTCAGGAAGTTCAGATTTTCTTGCGGGTCAGGCGTTTTCCTTTGTGATGACTCTTGATGCTGTGGGTCCTGTCCCTCCGATTGCTGAGAGCCATGTAGAAATGGATGGGGCATGGGCACTCTATGAAACATGGGTGAAATTTCAGATGGGGGTCATCGATACCGCACTCGTGTACTCCTATGGGAAACCCTCACCCGGGTCACTGCAAGACGTTCTATCTACACAACTTGACCCATACTACGTAGCCCCATTATGGCCAGACGCACATTCAGTAGCGGCATTGCAAGCACGACTATTGCTGGAACAAGGAATTATCACTTCAGACGAACTGGCAGATTGTGCTGTTAGAACGGGAACAGCTGATAGCCATGAAGACTATTTTTCCCAACCACTCCTCGCGGATCCACTTCGAAAAGCAGATTGCCCTTCTTACGCAGACGGTGGCGTCGCTATGATTCTCGCTTCCGAAGGGAAAGCTGAAGAACTTTGTGAATATCCAGCATGGATTACAGGGATCGATCATAGAATCGACTCGCATCATTTTGGCGTCCGAGACCTCACAACCGTCCCTTCGGCGCAACTGGCGGCTAAGAAAGCAGGAGTTCATGATGGCCCCATTGACGTGGCTGAACTCCATGCGGCCTATACGACTCATGACCTTTTGCTTCGAAGGGAAATAGGGCTTCCAGAAACCACAACGATTCCTCAACGGTCGCACCCAATCAAAGCAGATACTCTCATGGCGTCGGGACTCTTACGAATCGCCGAAGCAGCCCGAGCTATTTGGGATGGAAATGCGAACAGGGTCCTCGCCCACGCTACAGCCGGTCCCGTCTTACAACAGAATTTGGTTTGTGTTCTCGAGGGAGGAAGGAACTGATGGGAGCCGGAGGAGAAACAGCCGCAGTTATCGGTGTTGGAATGACAAACTTCTCAGCAACCAGAGGAGATGTTTCGATGCCGGGATTAGTACGCGAGGCTGCTCTCAGGGCATTGGAAGATGCAGGAATGGAATGGGGAGATATCGACGCAGTGGTGATGGGTAAAGCTCCAGATTTTTTCGAAGGTGTCATGATGCCGGAAATATTCCTATCAGAAGCGTTAGGTTGTGTCGGAAAGCCGATGCTACGCGTTCACACCGCAGGATCCGTTGGGGGATCAACTGCGCTTGTTGCCGCATCTTTAGTCCACTCAGGGGTACATGAAAAAGTCTTGACAGTTGCATGGGAAAAACAAAGTGAATCAAATGCAATGTGGGCATTGAGCTTAAAACAACCATTTCAAGTATCGATAAATGCAGGAGCCGGAGGATATTTTTCACCGATCATCCGCCAATACATGGAGGAATCAAATGCCCCAGAACTTATTGGTTGTATGGTCGCTTTCAAGGATCGACAGCACGCTCTATTGAACCCCTACGCCCATTTGCATCAACCAGATCTAACATTTGATCAAGTCGTTGAATCTCCCATGCTTTGGGAGCCAATACGGTACTCCGAAACCTGCCCATCTTCAGATGGAGCTGCCGCGATGGTCATCGCCCATGAAACAATCGCCGACCACTCACCGAATCCAGCATGGATCCATGCCGGAGCAATGCGGAGCGAAGCGAATAATTTCCCTGGACGTGACGAAGTGAATCCTCAAGCAAGCCGCGAATGCGCTGCGGATCTCTGGCAACAAGCTGGGATTATAAACCCTCGAGAAGAGATCGATGCCGCAGAGATATATGTTCCCTTCAGCTGGTATGAGCCAATGTGGTTAGAAAGTTTAGGATTTTGTGAACGGGGCGATGGCTGGAAAATGGTTGAGTCGGGAGCAACGCATATCGAAGGGGGTGACCTACCAGTTAACTGCTCAGGGGGTGTGCTTTCCTCAAACCCAATCGGAGCTTCAGGAATGATCCGATTCGCTGAAGCTGCCCTACAAGTTCGAGGAATGGCAGGCGAACATCAAGTAACAGGAGCTCAGAAGGCACTCGGCCACGCTTATGGCGGCGGAGCACAATATTTCGCAATGTGGGTCGTGGGAGCTGATAAACCGACCAACTAGCTGATGTAGACTCTATATGTGGCTAGACAAGGACTCCGAACAAAGCTTTCTACTGTCGCCTACAGTATCGGCGTCATCATACTCCTCGGATCCTCCTTTGCTTGCTCGAGCAGTTCAGATGGAGACATCGATGCCTATTGTTCCCTTGTCGAAGAGAACTTTGAAATCGGGTTGTCCAATAGCGGAATAGAACTCGATGACTTGGAAGCCCTCCTAGCGGTTTCACCGAAAGAAATCGTCAAAGTGGTAGAGAAGTTGAGAAATTCACTCGCCGACATTGCAGAAATTGATGAATTGGACCAGCTTTTTGCCGCGACATTCGACCCAGACGCGATAGTCGCACAACGAAAATTTGAAATTTTCAACGCTGAAGAATGCGGGATTAGCGTTGAGGCCGTAGCAGCCGCCTTAAAGGCGAATCAGGACCTCATTCAGGGTGAGTTAGTTAAATTCCTTGAAGGTAACAATATTGTGTCGTCAGAGTCCGGAAGTGTGAATATTTCGCTAGTCTTTGACGGCGTTACCATCCAAGGAGCTCAAGTGACGTTTCTCATGCCATCAGAGCAAGGGCAAGCTCTAAGCGTTTGTCATGCAATAAGCCTCTGGATGTACGCTCTAAAAGAAGCAGAAGGGCAGATACTTATATTTGAAGACTCCAGAGAAGTTGTTCGCCGGAATGCTTCAGATACCAAATGTGTCGAAGTTTAAGCCGACTTAGGCTATCCTATTGACAATCAGAATTTAGGAGGAAATGTGGGATTTCGTGTCGTTGTAGATTATGACCTGTGCGAGAGCAACGCAATCTGTATGCAAGTAGCACCTGAAGTTTTTGAAGTCCGCGATGATGACTTTCTCTATCTCCTTACGGAGGAGCCAGGGGAGGAACTGCGCGCAAAAGTTGAAGAGTCCGTGCAGCGCTGCCCAAAACAAGCAATCGCAATTGCTGAGGACTGAAAACTGAAAAATATCGTAGTTGTCGGAGCTTCCCTTGCGGGTCTTCGTGCAGCAGAGGAATTAAGGTCACAAGGGTACGACGGGGAGATCCACCTTGTTGGAGATGAGCCCCACCTTCCCTATGACAGGCCTCCTCTTTCCAAACAAGTTCTCGCCGGCGATTGGGAACCCGACCGTATTTCGTTACTTCATCCTGAACATTCCGAAGATCTAAACTTTGAATGGCACCTCGGGCAAAGAGCAGTCGGGTTAGATCTAGGTGCAAAACGAATCTCCCTTGACTCAGGTGAAGAACTCAATTACGACGGGCTTGTCATCGCAACAGGAGCTCGTTGCCGTTCTCTCCCTCATACTGATGGCCTTGAGGGCGTGTACACGCTCCGCGGTTTAGATGATGCTTTAGCGCTTAGAGCATCCCTCGATTCCGAACCACAAAGAGTTGTTGTCGTTGGAGCAGGTTTCATTGGAGCTGAAGTTGCTGCAACTGCACGCCAGCGAGGTTTAGAAGTTTCCATGGTGGAGGTCGCTCCTGTCCCATTTGAGCGCGTATTGGGAGCAGAAATGGGAGAAGTTACGGCAAATGTTCACCGAGACCACGGGGTAGATGTCATTACCGGAATTGGAGTAGAGGAGATTCAGGGGGACACACGAGTCGAACGGGTAGTGCTTGCAGATGGGACAACCATCAATGCGGATGTTGTAGTTGTCGGTATCGGTGTCATCCCAAATACTGAATGGCTGGAAGGAAGTGGTTTAGAGATAAACAATGGGCTCGTTTGCGATGAAACATGCCTAGCAGCCCCAGATGTCGTAGCCGCAGGAGATGTCGCTCGATGGCCAAACAGGCTTTTCGGGGAAACCATGAGGGTCGAGCATTGGGACAATGCCGTCGAACAGGGGATGTATGCTGCACGTCGACTTCTATCAGGAGATCAATCGGTTGAGCCCTATGCGCCAACCCCATGGTTTTGGACTGACCAATTCGATCGGAAAATTCAGCTCGCAGGTCGCACGCGCCCAGATGATGAAATCAGAGTAATCACAGGATCAATAGAAGAGAGAAGATTCGCTACTGCATACGGCCGCGAAGGGCGCCTAGTAGGAATACTTGGCTTTAACCGCCCCCGACATGTGATGCAGTACAAACAAATGATCGCAGATGGCGTAAGTTGGGACGATGCCATTGCCTACGCTGAAGAACAATCGGCCTAATTGCGTCGATGAACTATCACCAATTGGATGGTTTCCCATATGAGTAATTCGAGTTCAACACATGATGTAGTCGGGATTGGAAACGCGATCGTTGATGTCATCAGTCACGAAGACGAACAATTTCTACACCGTTATGAACTTGTAAAAAATTCTATGTCGCTCGTGGATGAGCAAACAGCGCTAGCAATTTACGATGATATGCGACCTGCAATCCAAACTTCCGGAGGTTCTGCCGCAAATACCATGGCTGGAATTGCTTCGTTAGGTGCCACGGCTGGATACATAGGGAAAGTAAGAGATGACCAGTTAGGTAAATTCTTCGTTCATGATATCGAAGCCGCTGGCGTAAATCATCTAGTCACTCCAGCAACTTCCGGATTGCCTACAGCACGCTCAATGGTCCTTGTAACCCCAGATGGAGCGAGGACGATGAATACTTTTCTAGGAGCTAGCAGCACCCTGTTCACGGACGATATCGATACTGAGAAAGTTGCTGCAGCCAACTTTCTCTACTGTGAAGGCTACATATGGGATATTGATACAACCAAGAAGGCTATTCGGCTAGCAATGTCCGTAGCAAAGGAAGCTAATAGAAAAGTATCGTTCACTCTTTCGGATACTTTTTGCGTTGAACGGCACCACCAGGAGTGGTTAGAACTCATAGCAGGACCAATAGATATACTTTTTGGAAATGAAGCTGAGTATTTGACTCTAAGTGGGTGCGACACAGTTGAAGAAGCAGTCGGTTGGGTCAAAGGACAGGTTGAGATCGCATGCATTACCGAAGCCGATAACGGTTCGATTATCGTCACACAAGATCAAGTCATCTCCATAGATGCCTACCCTGTTGAGAAAGTAGTTGATTCTACAGGTGCCGGAGACCTCTATGCAGCCGGATTCCTTTATGGTTTGATAAAGCATTACGACCTCGAAACATGCGGAAAAATCGGATCGTTTGTTGCTGCGGAAGTGATCACTCAGACAGGAGCACGTCCGCAATCTTCTTTGACGGAAATTATGTCAACAGCATTAGAACTTTGACACAATAAATCTATGGAGCCAAACGAGTATGAAGATCTTTATTCCCGAGTTCAGGAATGGATTGAGCATGACCCCGACTCGGAGACTCGTACCGAACTTGAAGAGTTGCTTGAGAAGGGTAACATAGAGGCGCTCAACGATCGGTTCTACCAAAGGTTGACGTTTGGAACTGCCGGCATCCGTGGAGCACAAGGAAGTGGCCCGAACCGTATGAACCGCCTTACGATACGGAGGGTTGCCCAGGGTATCGCAGAATACTTAAGGGCGGGGGCAACGGTGATTATTGGATATGACGCGAGAAAGAACAGCAAGGCATACGCCGAAGACTTCGCAACAGTATTTTCCCATCGTGGGATAAATTCTCTGGTCTTTCCGACAGTTGTTCCAACACCTGTTCTTGCTTTCGCTGTCCGAAGGAAACAGTGTGATCTTGGGATCATGGTTACGGCCTCACATAACCCCTCGAGCGATAACGGCTGTAAGATCTTCCTTTCTGACGGGGCCCAATTACGTTCACCAGATGACGAGGAAATTGATGCGCACATCCAAAGATCGGAATTCCCTCAAAAAGACATCGCTAAAGGAAGGGGTGAGATACAAGAAATTGACAATGAGCTATGGAATGAATATTGCTCCGCGATAGCAAACACTGTCCCAAAACTTTCCGATTCACTCACCATCGCGTATACGCCGATGCATGGAGTCGGTTGGGCTACGATTCAGCGGGTCTTTAGTTTGGCGGGTATTACGAATCTTGTAGCGGTCCCATCCCAAATGCACCCGGATCCTGATTTTCCGACTTCGCCATTCCCAAATCCAGAAATTCGTGGATCAATGGATGAACTTTTCAAAGTAGCCCGAGAAAGCAAAGCGGATTTAGCCATAGCGAACGATCCTGATGGAGACCGATTAGCAGTAGCAATACCTTTGAAAAATGGGGAATGGAGGGCGCTCACTGGGGATGAGATCGGGGCTCTCCTTTGCAGCAGGATGCTGGAGATGACAACGGGTCAGGATCGAAAGATTGTTTCTACCGTTGTATGTTCTTCACTTGTTGGAAAGATAGCGTCAGAAGCCGCTGTCGCACATATACAAACACTGACAGGGTTTAAGTGGATAATTCCCGAAGCATATAGAGACTTAACAAAGAATCCGATTTTCTCTTACGAAGAGGCTTTAGGGTATTCCGTTTCAGGGTTAGTGCGAGACAAGGACGGGATTTCCGCCGCATTACGATTTGTAGAAATGGCGGAAGACCTCAAGAAAAAGAATTTGACGGTTCTTGATAAGATCAACGAAATTTTTCTCAAACATGGGCTTCATGTTACTCGTTCTGAAGGTATTCAAATTACCAATCCAGCTGCATCCAGTCACGCCGATCTGATCGGCGAGCTGTTGAATGGTAAACCCCCTGATGGGCTAGGAGGGTTACGAACGCTTGAATTCTCCAATTATGATTCTTACGCTGCAGATGCCGGAATCAATTTACCTCCATCAAATATGGTTCGGCTTGTGCTTGAAGGCGGTATCCGTATCCTAGTTCGGCCGAGCGGTACTGAACCAGTAGTGAAATCATACTTGGAGAAGGTTATTGACGTAGGCGAGGAGAACGTTATAGAACAAGAGAGAATGTTGACCCATCGTGCCTTTGACAGAGTTGTAGGTGACCTCCGTGCTTATCTCAACAAAACCTGAAGTGGGCATTCAGTCAATCCCGTATTGGCGGTCTCCTGCGTCCCCTAATCCGGGGTAAATAAATCCCGTATCGTTCAGCCTTTGGTCGATAGCGGCGGTAACAACCTTTTCCCCTAATCCGCTTTTCCGTAACGCTTCGATACCTTCTGGCGAAGAGAGAACAGTTACAACGGTAATTTCTCCTGCGCCTGAAGCTTTGGCTAATTCCATCGCCTGAATCATTGAACCTCCAGTAGCAAGAGCAGGATCTAATATAACTACCTTCGACCCGCCAAGACTTTCGGGGATTGTATTCAAGTAGATGTCAGGTTGCAGAGTAGCTTCATCGCGTTTTGCACCTACAAAGGCGACGTCGGCTTCAGGGGACAATAGCAGGGCTGCATCTAGCATCCCTAAGCCGGCTCGAAGAATAGGAACAAACACAGGGTGCTCTTTCAGGATGGAAGAGCTTGTGGAGGCAAGGGGGGTGTCTACGTCTATTTCGACGAGTTCAAGATCTCGAAGGGCTTCGTAAATCAAAAAGATTGAAATTTCATGGAGGTGATGTCGGAAAGAAGTATTCGGCGTCGAAGCTTTCCGAATACTTGTTAACCTGTCAACTACGAGCGGGTGATCGATGACCAAAACTTCCATTTTCCTTTTCGGTCCTTCCATTCCCATTCGAACTTTACTTTGAAGCTATCTTATACCTAGTGAATGACTAGTGAGGAGTTTGGTATCGACCCACCTTTCGTGCTTGGTGTAGATTTAGATGGCGTATGTGGCGACCATAACCGGATATTTCGCGATATTGTCGCAAAAGAACTTTCTGTGGATCCGTCCTCGCTTCCTTTGGATAGAAGCTGGGGTTTTAAAGAATGGGGTTTGAATTCTGCTGACTTTGAACGACTTCATGAACGAGCTGTTGTCGAACATCGTATGTTTCGTGATATGCCCGTAATCGATGGTGCTGCAGAAACCCTTTGGCGACTTTCCGACCAAGGCGTTTGGATCCGTATCATCAGTCATCGTCTCTATGTCAATTGGGGTCATGCTATCGCAGCGGGTGACACCGCTGATTGGTTAGACCGAGCTCGGATACCGTACCGAGATCTTTGTTTCATCGGCGCGAAGTCAGCCCTTCATGCAGATCTTTACATTGATGATGGTCCACATAACATTGAAGCGTTCCAAAAAGGTAGCCGAGAAGTCATAATTTATGATCAGCCGTACAATCGACATTTGAAAGGTCGACGGGCCCACAATTGGGAAGAAGTAGAGCAGTATGTGCTTGAGGAAATTGCCCATCAGCGAGGCGGGGTCGAACAGCAACTGCCAGGTTTAGACGCAGGGGCAGATCGAATTGAACGCAGGAAAAAAAATTCAAAGGCATAAAGAGGTGACCTCAATCAGATCTAAGTGAAGCCCTGGAATTTCTTTGCTATCTCGACGGATACTTTGGCGTTATTCTCGAGAAGTGCAAGATTAGCGGGGACGCTTTCTCCTCCTGTTTCCTTCGCAAGGGTTTCAAGGATGAAAGGTGTGACGTCTGGTCCACGAATCCCGATTTTTTTCGCTTCCGTGAGTGCTTGGTCTATTAACGGCCAGCTTGTTTCTGGGTCAAGCTGGTGATCTTCCGGAATCGGCACTCCAATTAGGATTCCCTGTGGAAGTTCTAACGCTGAAGCGTTTTCAAAAGCCCGAACAATGGTATCAGCATCCTTAACTGGCTTAACTGGCAATCTGCTGCTCCGAAGATAGAAAGCTGGAAAATCATCTGTGTTCCAACCTAGGACAGGAACACCGAGACTCTCGAGCATTTCTAAAGTTCTGGGAAGATCCAAAAATGCTTTTGCTCCAGCGCTTACACATACGACCCGATGTCTCGCAAGTGCATACAAGTCAGCGCTAAGATCACCAGTCTCCTCATACCCATGGTGAACCCCACCGATTCCACCAGTGCAGAAAACCTTTATTCCTGCAGCGGCTGCTATAGCTAGAGAAGCGGAGACCGTTGTAGCCCCTACACTGACCCCTTCCGCCATCGCGAGTGGTAGATCTCGTGAAGCTACTTTGGTTGTGCAGTTTAGAATTTTACCCCTCGCACTGTTTGAAACACCTAGATGTAGCTCGCCATCAATAACTGCAGTCACCGCTGCGACAGCGCCGTTTTTTTCAATGGTGGAAACGCACAGATCCAAAGCATCGCCATTGGCGGGTTTCGGTAGTCCAAGTGTACTGAATACTGTTGACTCGAGAGCAACGATAGGTAATCCATCTGATATGGCTTCAGACACTTCTTCAGAGAGGCAGACTTTTCCTATATGTTCCATATCAGCAGTGTAGGGGACTACAGAGAGCTCTTATTACGTCGCGGCTCCAGAAATATAGGTATTGAGGAAGTCGGGAAGATCTCTTATTGACTTGAGGACGGAGTAGCTGCTTTCGTCCTCAGATTTCTCATACTCGTTTTCAAGCTGCCAAGTATCTTCGTGGGGTATATGAACCGCATGGCCTCCGATAGCGACAACTGGGAAAATATCACTCCGGAGGCTATTCCCCACCATTAGAAATTCTTCCGGTTCGATGTTTCTCTTTGAGAGCACCTTTCGATAAGCATCGCTATCTTTTTCTTGCAGCACTTCTATTTCGTTCGCGAAAACCTCCAGTCCGGAATTCGCGAACTTTTGATGCTGATGGAATGGATCACCTTTTGTTATAACCAACAGAGAGAATTTACTCTTCAGACTTTGCAGTGCTTCATTTGTCCCGGGCAATAACTCAACTGGGTGGTTCATTAGTTCTTTCCCCCATTGAATTATCTGTACAGTGTCAATGCTTCGAAGGGCGCCATCGGTCAAGTCATGTGCTGCTTCGATCATTGAGAGCGTAAACGATTTCACACCGTAGCCGAAACGGGCCAAATTTGTTTTCTCCGTGACGTACAAGCAATTTTCTATATCGCGTTCAATCCCATAGGAACGCATCAGTTGTGCGAATTTTTTCTGAATGTCAACGAAAAAGATTTCGCTTTCCCACAAAGTGTCATCAGCATCGAAACCAATTGTTCTAATGGAGCGCATCGTCATTTCCGTTCATCGCGGGACGATCGAGGTACCAATCTGACAGTTTTGCATCTAGGTCCTCTTTAAGCTCAGAAGCCGTGAAGGAAGTATGCAGGGCGTTCTTCATTAATCTGTGCACCATGGTCAAATCCCATCCGAAAGAAAGGCCGCACTTGTTTATTTCATCGGTCAAACTCGTAGCTGACATAAGGCGGTTATCCGTATTAATAGTGGCACAAAATCCTAGTTTTAGGAAGAGGTCTATAGGGTGTTCCGCTATAGATTGAACTGCCCCAATGTGTAGATTTGATGTTGGGCATATCTCAAGTGCGATTTGGCGGTCACGAATGTATAAGGCGAGATCACTCATTGTGGGATCTCCGTTCCCGTCAACTGAAAGATCGTCTCTTATCCCTAATCCATGTCCGATTCTTGCTGCACCACATTGGTTGATGGCCTCCTCGATATATTCGGATCCTCCTACTTCTCCTGCGTGAATGGTAAATGGGAAGTTGTTCTCTCTAGCTAGTTTGAAAGCGGCTAGGTGGTTAGTTGGGGGATACCCAATTTCGGGTCCGGCAATATCGAATCCGACGACGCCCCTTCTTCGAAACTGTAAAGCGAACTCCATCATTTCTTTACTGTGCGAGTGAGAACGAATAGCACAAATCAAAACGTTTATAGTTGTATCTGATTCTCTCGTGATGTCACGAAACCCTGATAGGGCACTTTCGATCACTTCTGTGACTTTCAGGCCACCGTCTAGATGAAGTTCTGGTGCAAATCGAATTTCAGCGTAAATGACTCCATCTTCTGCGAGGTCTTCAGCGCATTCAGCAGCTACTTGGTATATGGCTTCCTTGGTCTGCATTACGGAGATGGTATGAGTAAACGCCTCTAGATATAGCTTAAGGTCATTCCGGTTTGCAGTGTCAATCATCCAATTCGAAAGCTCATGCTCGTTGTAAGTCGGCAGTTCCTTGTTTCCTGCTTTCTTTGCTAGTTCAATTATCGTGGCCGGTCGTAACCCTCCATCAAGATGGTCATGTAGGAGAATCTTTGGAGCTGTTCGAATAGTTTCTATTGTGAACATAGCTATATTTTTCAGCTGGCTGAAAGCTGTGACTCAAATCCACGGAGCGGCATCTCATGGGATCGTTGTAGCCAATTCTCCTCGGGGTAATTGACTTCTCTTTCAATAACGTGGAGCGTGAAGGCGTGACGGGATTTAGAGGAAGTATTTGGTCCAGACCAATGGGGTAGTAGTCCGTCAAGAATGATTAGAGTACCTTTTTTTGCTTCGAGAGGAACTTTGTTTTCTGTTGGGAAAGGGTCAGGGTTTAGAACAACCATTTCCGTACCTCCGGAATCGTTTCTTTTGAAACGTTGTCGCGGTTCGTCCTTATGTAATCCAGGGAGACACCACATGCAGCCATTTTTGATTGTTGCATCTTCTAACGCTACCCAGAATCCCTTCACTGATGGTGGGTCAGTCCACAGGAACGGGTGATCGGTATGCCAGACAACCTCTCCGCCAATATGAGGCGGTTTGAAAATATACATGGACTGTAAAAGTAAAGGGTGCTTGAAACCAATGTCGGCGGCGACCTGAGCGAACTTAGGTTGCCTGACGAAAGAAGAGAAGACAGGGTCAAGGTCATGCATTGCATGACCTACTTTATTAAGCGATAGCTCGAGAGACGTTTCCTGTTCATTGCTTTGAACATCCTCAAAGAAGAATCGAATTTTGTCACCTGAGGTTAGAAAATACTCTTCTTGTGCATGTTTCTGTTCCGTTGTTGAGAATACGGTACCTTCTCCCTGTGGTTGAAAATTTTCAACCAGTTCACCCATACGCGTTTTAAGAGAGTCGCATTCTTGGTTGGTGAAGAAATCAGGTAGGACTAGAACCCCTTTTTCTTCGAAGGACTTCTTTTGGTTACTTGTAAGCGCAGTCATAACACTTATGTTTGCCCGCGCCGATAGATTTGTCCGTTTGCTGCGGGCATACGTAGACGCTGAGCAAAGAAAATAAGTACGACAATAACGATGACGTAGGGAAGGATTTTTACCCACCAGTCAGGAACAGTATCAGCTACGAAATACCATATTGCTGACAATGCCCCAAGAATAAAGGCTATGGCAGCATCGGTATGTTTGCTTTTTCGTATAGCCCAGACAGTTACTCCGAAAAGGGCAATGGCGTTAACGAGTAATAGCGCATGAGAGGCGAATCCATCAAAATCACCGAATTGGAGAGCATATGGGTAGCCGAAGAGCAAAGCAGCAGCGAGGATACCGCCTGGTCGCCAATTGCCGAAAATTAGGGCAGCTAAACCGATAAAGCCTCTCCCAGTGGTTCCTCCCTCTTGGTATATGGAAGACATTTCGATCGTAATAAATGCTCCACCAAAGCCAGCTAATCCTCCGCTGATCATCACTGCAATGAACTTATAGCGGTATACATTCACACCTTGAGATTCCCCTGCCCATGGGTCTTCACCACTGATTCTTACCCTAAGGCCGAAACGGGTCCTCCACAATATCCATGCAGAGAGGGGCACCAGGAGCAACGCGATGATTGTCGCCCACGAAGTTTGGGTCAGGACCCCCCTGAAGATGTTTCCTGTATCACTTAGTATCGGGATGTCCTTGTCTCCTAGCCACTTTAAGAAGTTCGGGGTGTCGTACCCCCCCGCGAGGAAAGGCATCGTGAACTTGTCGACGCTTTCAACTCTGGGGGATTGGGTTACAGACCCGCCCTGATATCCAGTGAAGATTTCGGATGATAAAAAGCGTGCGGCAAATGGCCCGAGGATGTTAATAGCTACTCCTGAAATGATGTGATCCACTCCAAATCCCACTGTGGCTATGGCGTGGATGAGGCCTCCTATTGCACCTCCAATGATTCCGATGAGTATCCCCGAGTACGGGCCGAAGTTGAAGGCACCCCAAGCTCCGAACCAAGTTCCAAGTATCATCATGCCTTCTAGACCGATATTGATAATTCCCGCTCTTTCAGCGAAGAGCCCTCCAAGTCCTGCGAGGAGTATAGGGATGCTCCATTTAAGAGCTGTCTGGGAAGTGGTCATTGCAGTGAGATGGCTTGTTTCGTTTTGACCCAGTTCTTGGACGAGTGTCAGGACAAGGATTCCAAGGGTTGCGAAGGAAGCCCATCTCGCCCATGTTGGAAGTCGTCTGATCTGATCTAGGATCATTGGGCTTCTCCTTCCAACAGGGCGGAAGCGAGTCGGGCTTCTTCGCGTATTCTGAATCGCTGAACTACTTCGTATGCGATAACGGCCGCAAGCAGGATTATGCCTTGCATGATGAAGACAATTTCGCGTGATGCTGAACCTGTTACTTGAAGGACTCCTGAAGCAGTATCTAAGAAGGCGAATAGAAGGGCGCCGATTGCTATACCTCCCGGATGGTTTCTTCCGAGAAGAGCAACTGCAATGCCAGCGAATCCTAATCCTCCGACAAAGTTAGGGTTAAATCTTCCGAGTTTGGCAATTTCAGCCATTCCGACAAGTCCTGCAACTACGCCAGAGAGCACCATTGCACCAAGTACCATCTTTTTGTCGGAGACACCCCCAACGCGGGCAGAGAAAGGGTTGATCCCTGTTGCCCTGAGATCGAATCCGAATCTAGTTCTATTGATCAGAATGTGGTAGAGGATTCCTACTGCTATAGCTACTAAAAATATTCCGGTAAGCTCTTTGCCCTTTTCGATGTCACGAGTGAAGATTTCAAGCCAGCTATTTATATTGGGTATGAGTCCGGACTCGTCGATGGGCTCGGTACCGATACCTACATTAGTGGCAGTAGCGTCAACGGATCCGCCAGCCTGCCATTCTCGAACGAGCCATGCAATTAGCCCAGAGATAGCGATGGCATTCAGCATGATAGTTGATATAACTTCGTTGACACCTCTGGTTACTTTAAGGACTCCAGCGACTCCCGAATAGGCCCCGCCGACCAGCATCGCGACTATCAAGATCAATCCGACATGTAGAACTCCGGGGAGCGAAACAGAGGCACCTACATATGCTGCGACAATTGCTGCTAGCCGGTATTGCCCTTCGACCCCTATATTAAACAGATTCATGCGGAACCCGATGGCTGCTGCTACACCGGAGATGTATAGCGGAGTAGCCCGGTTGAGAATATCTACTTGGATTTCCAGCCTGCTGCCGTATTCAAACATGTCTCCATATGCGGTGAAGGGGTTGCTACCGGCTATGAGGAGAAATATTGAAGAAGCTATAGTTGCGAAAACAACAGCTGCGAATGGTGCTGCTAAGGCAAGCATAATTCGGCGGATGGCTTCGTTCTTCATGCAGGGTTCTCTTCACTGGTTGCGCCTGTCATGTACGCACCTAAGCTTCTTGGGGTTATTTCTGAGGGGTCAAGCTGTGCAACGATTCGCCCTCGAAACATCACGACAATGACATCGGATAAGCCAATCAGCTCATCAAGGTCGGCAGATATTAATAGGGTGGCTAGCCCGTTAGATCGGGCCTGACGTATTTGTTCCCATACTGATGCTTGGGCACCTACGTCAATTCCTCGAGTTGGATGGGAAGCTACCAGAACTGATGGTTCGGAAACCATTTCTCGGCCGACAATAAGTTTTTGCTGGTTACCTCCGGACAGGGCATGGGCGGACACGTCAACGTTTGGGGTTCGAACATCGAATTCACTTCTTATGCGCTCAGTTTGCGATCGTGATCCTTCTCTATCAATGAACCATTGGTTCCACCCACCAGAAAAAGGTTTTACGGTCTGATGGCCTAGAGCAGCGTTTTCCCATAGTGGAGCAGTTAAAAGAAGTCCTTCTTCCTGCCTGTCTTGAGGGATGTATCCTAAACCGTTTTCTCGCCGTGAGCGGACAGATTTGTTTGAAATGTCATCACCCATCAAAAAGATGCTGCCATCACTTATCTTTTGAGTTCCTAGGATTGCACCTACGAGTTCGCGTTGGCCGTTGCCTTCTACGCCAGCGATTCCTAGGATTTCTCCTTGCCGAATCTCTAGGGATACTGCATCTACGATTGGGCGCTCATCCTCATCAAGCACAGTGACTCCGTCTAACTGGATTCCGATGGTGTCACTTGCCTCTACATCCGTAAGCTGCGGCTTAGGGAGTTCTGAACCAACCATTAACTCTGCAAGGTCCGATGCTGAAACGTCAGATGGTTTGACAGTCGCAACGGCTTTCCCCTGCCGAAGAACCGTGATTGTGTCAGCGATTTCTAAAACTTCTTCAAGTTTATGGTCAATGAAGATGATCGTTGCCCCATTTGCTTTCAGTTCCCTCATATTGCGGAAGAGTTCTTCCACTTCTTGTGGAACAAGGACGGCGGTTGGTTCATCAAAAATAAGGATTTTTGCCCCACGGAAAAGCACTTTAATTATCTCCACTCGTTGGCGTTCTCCGACTTCTAAGCTTTCGACCAAGTCAAATGGATCAACCGTTAGACCATAGGCTTTCCCAACCTCTTCAAGGTGGTCGCTTGCCGTATCGAAATCAATTCGCCCACCCTGTTTTATTGGTTCTGCTCCGAGGATGACATTTTCAAGGACCGTTAATTGGTTGGCCAGCATAAAATGCTGATGGACCATCCCAATACCCGCCTCAATAGCTTCATTAGGGGAATGGAAAGTTTGTTCTTCACCGAAGAGATACATTGTTCCCTCATCGGCAGGCTGCATACCATAGAGAATCTTCATTAAAGTCGATTTCCCAGCACCGTTTTCACCACACACAGCGTGTATTTCACCTTCCTCAACGGTCAGGTTCACATTGTCGTTCGCGAGAACTCCAGGGAATCTTTTCGTAATTCCTTTGAGTTCAATTGCTGGGACCAAGATTTCTCCTTGTATATGCAACGAGTGAGACTGGTATTCCCACACCCTATACAGTTTTACAACTGTGGTGAAGGACCAGCCTCACTCGTTATTAGTTTTTCCTAGTTTTTAGTTCAACTATTCCATTGTGCTTGGGACAGTAATATTCCCAGCGACGATATCAGCTTTGAAACTTTCCAACTCGCCAACGATGTCATCGACGAATCCACCTGATGTCGAGTAACCAACACCATCGTCACTTAGACCAAAGGCCGTTTGGCCTGCTTGGAATGTTCCATTGATGTGGCTTTGGATAGCAAGGAAGACGGCATTGTCAACTCTCTTGAGCATGGACGTCAGGACGTATTCCCGCACAGCCGCATCTACAGTGTTGTACTGGTCAGAGTCGACACCAATACCCCAGACCTTAGAACCGGAGCTTTCGCTTACTTCCATAGCAGCTTCAAAGAGTCCAGCGCCAGATCCTCCAGCGGCATGATAAACAATGTCAGCGCCATCAGAATACATTGCCAGCGCGATTTCCTTCGCACGGTCTGGAGCGTTAAATCCATCAAAATCTGGGAACTCCGTAATGTATTGGGAGATGATATTGATATTTGGATTTACAGCTTTCGCACCAGCTATATACCCTGCTTCAAACTTCTCAATGAGACCGAAGCAGCACACACCACCAATAAATCCAACGGTACCAGTTTCGCTCTTCAGCGCTGCAGCAGCACCGACCAGGAATGACCCTTCATGTTCGGCGAAAGTCAAGCCAGCTGCGTTATCCGCAATTGGTCCTCCAGCTTCCCAGTCCATCATCGCATCATCAATAACGGCAAAGTTCGTATCTGGATTATTTGCAGCAACAGTCGCAGCATCTCCAGCAAACAAGAACCCAACCGCTATAACGATCGGATTGTTATCAGCTTGCAATTGCAAAAGCTCAGCACGGTTCGATCCATCATCATTGGGTGATGATTCACTAAATTCAATTCCTAGTACGGACTTTGCACATTCAATGCCAGCTGCTGCTGAATCATTGAATGACTGGTCGCCACGGCCACCGATATCGAAAACAAGTCCTGCAGAGACACCGTCTCCATTATTTTCTCCATCTGGGCATGCAGCGGCTTGGCCAGCATCTTTATTGATGCCACTCCCACCGCAACCGGTAGCAAAAAGTCCTACGATTGCCATAAGGGCGACAATCAACTTCAAATGTTTACGCATTATTCCCCTCCACTTGGTGAATATATGTCGGAAGATTTCCCGACTCGGATGAAACACTAGTCGGAACAAAGGCTTAGCGCTCATCCAAATGAACAAAACATGAACAAAATAAAATAAGAGGGCAGGTAATCTTCCTTCTTTGGCCGAAATAGCAATAAAACCGGTGACTTACCGCTCTTCTCTCCGGTATGCCTGACCCAGTGCCGCTGGAGCGGAAGAAGGCCGGTTCCTTGCCCTGATAGAAATAATTATTAGAACGCCGATAGTCAACACATACGGAATCATAGAAAGCAGGATTGGCGAAAGATCGACCCCAAACGTCTGGAGCCGTGTTTTGAGTGCCAGAAGACCACCAAATAGTAGTGCCCCGATGGCACATCTCCCTGGACGCCATGCACCAAAAATAACTAACGCCACAGCGATCCAACCTCTACCGGCGGTAACCCCTTCAGTCCACTGCGGGGTAAGACTCAGAGTCAAATATGCTCCGGAAGCTCCCGCAAGCGCCCCACCCATAGCAACTGCTCCGAGGCGGAGTTGGACTACAGAATGTCCCGAAGCGTCAACAGTTGACGCTGATTCCCCAGCTCCGCGCAGTGCCAATCCAGTGCTGGTTCGAGTAAGGACAAAAGAAGTAGCAACCCCAACTAAAATCGCAAAATACACAATAGGGGATTGGCTAAACAGAATAGGCCCAACCCAGGGGATGTCTGATAATGCCCCCCAGTCGACCGGAGCAAGAACTGCTCCGGGTGGCCTGCCCACTGCATCCTTCCCTACAAAAGCCGCCATCCCCAGCCCAAGAATAGTAAGGGATAGTCCTGAAACAACTTGCTCTGCCCCAAGTACAACAGTAAATAATCCATGTATAAGGGCAAAGACGGCACCGACTAACATCGCAACCACTAAAGCAAGCCATGGGTTCTCCGTTTCTAAGGCAACCATGAATCCCGTCACAGCCCCCATAGCCATCATTCCCTCTACGCCAAGATTTAAGATGCCGGCTTTTTCACAAATAAGTTCACCAAGAGCTGCAAGATAAAGTAAGGCACCGAACGAAACAGCAGCCGTTAGTAAACCGATCATCGACGCTTCACTCATTCTGAGACCCCTGCCTTGTTTGTTGTTCTTTTCTCACTCGCTTCACTGAGTATTTGCTGAACACACCTGCGCCAATCGCTCCAAAAAGAATAAGAGCTTGCAATATTGTGGAGACAGATGAGGAGACCCCCATTGTTTGTATGCTTAAACCTCCCACTTGGACGGCTCCGAACAGTAAGGCAACAGCGGCAACTCCCGAAGGTCTCATCAAGGCTAGAGCAGCTACAATAATACCAGCGAAACCGTATCCAGCAGAAACGCCTTCGACTATTCTGTCTGCATTACCAGACAGTTCGATCCCTCCAGCCAGCCCAGCAATTCCACCACTCAAAACCAAAACGGTCATAATTTTCCGTTTTAAGGAAATGCCAGCATATCTAGCAGTTTCACCAGAAGATCCTGCTACTCGAAGCTCATATCCCCATGCAGTCTTACTAGCCACCAGACCGAATAGCGCGATGACAACGAGGGCGATTAAAGCTCCCCAGTGTGCACGCTCAAATAAGTCAGGGAGGCGAGCCTCATCCGGCAAAATCGGGGCCAAGGGAAACCCCCTCGATTCAGGATCTTTCCATGGTCCATGAATCAGCCACTGGAGCATACGAAGGGCTACTTCGTTGAGCATCAACGTTGTAATGATTTCATTGACACCTATTTGTGCTCTGGCGACAGCCGGCCCCAAACCTAACAATGCACCACCGAGAATAGCGGCAAGGAGCATTACAGTTATCAGGAGAGGACTCGGCCATCCTTCTCCGATTCGTGCAATCCAAGCAGCCATCATCGCTCCTGCGAGAATTTGCCCTTCCGCACCGATATTCCATAAGCCCATACTTCCTGCAACAGCAACAGCTAATCCTGCGAGTCCTAGAGGCACAGCCCGATTTAAAGTTATTGACCAGGATCGTGGACTTCCAACGGATGAGTCAAACATGCGTTCATATACGGCCATAGGGTCATGTCCAGAGATAACGAGCAAAAGAATTCCGATTAAAAGGGCTGTGACTATACCAATGAGGAAGGCAAGTGGTTGCCCACCCTTTATCGCTTGCTCCCGACGGACTAAGACAAGGCGCCCCATTACTGTTGTGCCTCTCCTGCCATAGCTGCACCAATCTCGTGACGTTCTGCAGCTACAGGATCAAACTCTCCAACGATTGTTCCGCTATGCATGACCAGTAAGCGGTCAGAAAGAGTGAGTAATTCGTCGAGGTCCTCAGAAATAAGTAGGACAGCTACACCTGCAGAGCGCTCAGCCACTAGTAGATCTTGAATAGCCTTTACCCCTTGGACATCTAAGCCGCGTGTCGGTTGGGCAGCAACCAAGACTTTAAGCTCTCCACTGAGTTCGCGCCCCACCAGTAAGCGCTGAAGGTTTCCGCCCGAAAGTCCCGCTATTGGATCATCTAGGGGGCCGGTCCTAACTCCAAATTTCTTCACAATGTTTTGGCAATGCGAAGCCATTTTTTCTTCGGCTAATAATGGACCCTGACGAAGTTGTTTGTAGTTCCGGAGAACAGCGTTTTCGATGACGTTCAGGCGAGGGGCTAAGCCGACGCCGAGCCGATCTTCCGGTACATACCCAAGCCCGGCCGTAAATCTATCGACTGGAAGGGCGTGCGTGAGGTCGGTGCCATTGATTTTGATCGTACCTGATTTGATAGGTCGGAGTCCTGCGATGGCCTGAGCCATCTCGCGTTGCCCATTCCCTGAAACTCCGGCTATACCGACGATTTCTCCACTATGGACGTCAAGGTTGAATTCTCGAACAGCTGGAAGGTACCGGTCGTCTAGGGCTTCTAACCCCCTCACTTCCAATAGGGACTCCCCAGATTCCCTAACAGGCGGCCGGTTGGTGGTCACCGGTGAAGAGCCGACCATGAGGCCAGCTAGTTCGGATGTGTCTGTGTCTTCGACTTTCAATGAAGCGGCCACGGTCTTCCCGTCACGTAACACAGTTGCTTCGTCAGAGAATTCTTTTACTTCGTGAAGTTTATGGCTGATGAATATTACCGATCTTCCCGTATTGGCCATCTCACGTAGCACAGCTCCTAACTCATCGGCTTCACCAGGTGTCAAAACAGCTGTGGGCTCGTCCATAATCAGGATCTGTGCATTTCGCCATAGGGTTTTTAGAATCTCGACACGTTGGCGCTCTCCCATAGATAATTGCCAGACCGGCCGCGATGGATCGATGTTGAGTCCAAATTGGTGAGCGAGATTCTCGACTTGTGTCTCGATAGATGATCGACGCAGGATGCGTTCAGATGCACCGAGTACTACATTTTCAGCCACTGTAAACGATGGAACGAGGCGGAATTCTTGATGCACCATCCCTATCCCAGCTGCGAGAGCATCAGATGGTGACCGGAACCAAGATTGTGTTCCGTTGATTCGTATTTCACCGCCGTCAGGTCGATACATTCCGGCAAGGACGTTCATAAGAGTAGATTTTCCAGCCCCGTTCTCACCTAGAACGGCGTGGATCGTCCCTTTTTTAACTTGGAGAGTGGCACCAGCGTTAGCGATAACGCCTGGAAAGCGTTTCCAAATATCGGTTAGATCAACAGCGAATGGAGTAGAAGAACTCATGGAAAAGTAATCGTCTGGACGCGGCGACGGTACCAGTGGGATATCCCACTGGTACCGTCAATCACGCCAGATTTTTATCAGCCTGTGGAACCGATGACACCCTCGACAAAGGTCATCATTCCAAGCATGTCCCCGTCGCTCATGGTTTCACCAGAAGCAACAAGCACGCTTCCATCTTGGGCATTGATTGGACCTGTAAATGGATGGAAAGAACCATCTTCAATCGCCTGCTTCTTTTCAGCGACTAAGTCCTTTATGTCTCCTGAGACATCATCAGCGATTGGAGCGAGATCCACAACTCCATCAGCCATGGAGCCCCACCATGCGCCACCGGAATAGGTGCCTGCCGCGGCTTGGTTGATGATTTCGGTATATCGTTCACACCAGTCCCATACAGGAGCTGTTAAGAAGGCATTTGGCGCAAATGCGCTCATATCTGAGTTGTATGAAACCCAACGTACTCCAGCTGCTTCAGCCCTATCACCGGCGGCCGTCGAATCTTGATGCATCGCAATAACGTCAGCACCTGCATCGATGAGTGCCTGAGCAGAGTCTCCCTCTACTGGTGGGTCAAACCATGTGCTCGTCCACACTACTTCAACTGTGGCATCAGGGTTCACGCTTCGGACACCGAGTGTAAAGGCGTTAATGCCTCTGATTACTTCTGGGATTGGGAATGCCGCTACATAGCCGATTTGTCCGGATGCGGTGGCAGAACCAGCAACAATACCTGAGAGGTATCGAGGCTCGTACATGCGTCCAAAGGTATTCCCGAAGTTTGATCCGTTGTTCTTGTATCCAGAGACATGGTCAAACACAACATCTGGATATTCCGCTGCTAGTGCTTCCATATCATCCATATACCCGAAGGATGTTCCAATGATTACGCTATATCCGTCATCAATGAACTCTCTCGAGTAGTTTGCGAAGTCAGCAGTTCCTTCAGGTACTGATTCAACATAGGACGTCGTTGCCCCTGTTGCTTCTGCCGCACAGCTACGGCCTTGATCGTGCGCCCAGGTCCAGCCAGCGTCGCCTGGCGGCCCGACATATATAAAGGCAGCTTTTACGTCACTGCTACCGTCGTCGTCGTCGCCGCATCCAGTGCCGAAAGCAGCGAGCATGCCGAACACCGCTATTAGAGCGATAATCAGCTTCCATTTTTTTAACATTTTCCCTCCCAGGATGAGAATTACATTTTTCAAAACCGGCCTGACCGGTTTTCCGACACGCTAGTCGGCATTAGCTCTTCGTGCTTGATTCAACTCAACAATCAGCAAATTATTTTTTTGACACCTACTCTTCCTTAGGTGACTTGACAAGATAATAATGATCATTATCATGTTATTTGGAATCCAAAACGGAGCAATTATGACGTCAACGTCCAACCGCCTTACTGAAGCAGCTGCAGAGGTCTTTGCAGAACGTGGGTACGATGGCGCTGGGGTCGCGGAGATTGCTCGTCGTGCCGGAGTAACAACTGGGGCAATCTATAGTCGTTACCGAGGTAAGTCTGAACTTCTTTTCGATGCTTTAGATTCAGCTGTGGAAGAACACTTGGACAGTATCCTGGCTAGTTCTGAGCACACGTCTCCGGCTGACCTTCTTTCTTCTCTCGGTTCACGCCTTCTTGATAAACATGGCGATGAAGACGCCCTATTCCTTGAAGCCATTGTTGCAAGCCAGCGTGACTCTGAGCTTTCCGAAATGTTGGGGCGCAGACTTGAAGATCAAGGTATGCGATTAGTAAAAATTATCGAAGAAGCTAAAAGCGATGGTCAATTCGATGACTCGATTGATACAGCTGCAATTGTTACATTTGCACTAGCAATTAGCCTCGGCTTCGCTATCTTTCGCACGCTGGATGCCCCAATGCCTGAAGCAAACGAATGGCAAGTAGTTATCGACCGAGTTATCTCTTCGGCCTTACCAACACAATAGGAGGACATTTTGTCTACAACAGGAACCAGAACTGACCAAGAAATTCTAGACAGAGCTGCTCAAGATGATATTGATGCCATAGCAGCATTCAATCCAGACCCCGTTGCAGTGTTACATGAAGTACAAGATCAAGCTGATGCGCTTTTTACCTGGGATTACGAGAAGGGTAAACGCCCTCGTCTTGACAAACTATATGAGAAGGCGAAAGTCTCCCAGTGGAATGCTCAAACAGACCTCGATTGGTCTATTGAAGTTGATCCACTCGAAGCCTTCAGCATTTTTACCGAGGCATCTAACGTAAATACAGGGCACTGGACTGAGCACCCCGACTCCCCAGCAAAAAACTGGGGAGATAAGGAGTGGGATCAATTTAGTGTTGAATCGTTTGCATGGCGACTTTCACAATTTCTCCATGGGGAGCAAGGTGCGCTGCTTTGTACAGCCAAGATTGTCGAAACTGTTCCGTGGATCGATGCAAAATACTACGCAGCTACACAAGTTGTTGATGAGGCCCGCCATGTAGAGGTTTTTGGAAAGTATATCGATGAGAAAATCGGAGTCAGGTATCCAGTCAACCCGCACCTGCAACTTCTTATCGATGACATCATCAATGACAGTCGGTGGGACATGACCTACCTCGGTATGCAAATAATGGTTGAGGGACTGGCCCTTGCCGCATTCGGCTTGATGCATCAAGTAACGACTGAACCGCTATTGAAAAAACTTTTACGCTATGTCATGGCTGATGAGGCCCGACATGTAGCTTTTGGTGTTCTCAGTCTTCAGGAGGTGTATCAGGACATGACCGCAAAGGAAGTGAGGGAGCGACAAGAGTTCACATTTGAAGCTGGGATCAGGATGCGAGACCGACTCCTCCAGCAGGAAGTATGGGACAGAATGGGTTGTGATGTGAGACACGCCGTAGAACACGGTCTAAAAATCCCTGAAGAAGATCAGATATTTAACCAGCTTTTGTTCTCCAAGATTGTGCCAAATTGTCGGAAACTTGGTCTCCTCGATGCCGGTGATGGGTGGCTCCGAGACCGATTTACTGAGATAGGCGTCATTGAACTTGAACACCTTGAAGATACCGGCCAAGAATATGAAGCGTTCACACTCGATGAGGATGCTCCAATACCGATGGCAAATTGATATTGGTTTAAACAGGAAACTTAAACGAGCTGCAGCGAAAGAGAAAAACCACGGCAAGTTCAGGGATCTCGCGTCCCTCACTCACATGGACCGAATGGCAAGCTCTAGCCTTTCCTGATGCAGATGCGCGTCTGCTATCAGTCAAAGTTGGACTTTAGGAGTTTCGGCCTAAATTTGGCTTTCGGCCATGATTGGCTTTTTTTCGCCTTGCGTTTGCCTTTTTCTTCTGTGTTCTCTTCGACATAAACCCTCCGGTTTCACCATCTACCATACAAGAAGCTTCAACAACTCACGACTAGTGGCGATACCCTTCGACAAGTATGGAAAAATTCGGATTTGTGGGTTTGCCTAATGCAGGGAAGTCTTCGCTTTACAATGCTTTAACCGGTGCGTCTGCTCTCGCTGCACCGTATGCGTTTGCGACAACCGACCCAAACATTGGTGTGGCACAAGTACCCGATCACCGTCTTGACCTTCTTGCTGCCATGAGTCAGTCAAAAAACTTGGTACATGCGAGTGTGCAGTTTACGGATATCGGAGGGCTTGTCGAAGGCGCAAGCCAAGGTGAAGGACTCGGGAACCAGTTCTTGGCCAATATTCGTGAGGTTGACGCGATCGTATTCGTACTTCGAGCATTTCAGGATTCAGACATTCCAGGGGATCCTGACCCCTTAGAGCAGTTACGCGTACTTGAGATCGAATTAACTCTCTCAGATCTAGAAACGTTAGAGAAACAAACGTCCAAGAGGGTTAAGGCAGCTCGGTTAGACAAGAGTATCGCCGGTGAGGTGGATACCTTAGAGGAAGCAATAGAGGTCCTATCCGCTGGTACTCCTTTATACAGAAGCCATTTTTCAAAAGAACAGTATTCATGGTTGAATCCATATTTCTTACTTACAGCAAAACCCGTACTTGCGATAGTAAATGTCGGGGAAGATCAATTATCGAAAAGTGATGAACTAGCAAATCCTATTGTTCAAGAATTCGAAGATAAGGCCGAGGTGATTAGTGTGTGCGTCCAGTTGGAAGCTGAAGCTGCTGAACTTCCCAATGACGAACAAGCCGACCTTCTCGAAGGTCTTGGTCTTGGACGAGGGGCTCTCCCGAGATTTGTCAATCAGGCGTACCATATTTTGGGCTTACGAACCTTCCTAACCACCGGCGAAAAAGAAAGTCGTGCTTGGACCTTCCGTGAGGGTTCTACGGCTCCGGAGGCGGCCGGAAGAATCCATACAGATTTTCAAAAAGGATTTATACGGGCCGAAACCATTAACTGGGAAGTCCTCTTGGAATGTGGAAGTTGGGGAGAAGCACGTGACACAGGAAAGGTTCGTGTCGAGGGGAAAGATTACCTAGTGCAAGATGGCGACGTAATGGAGTTCCGTTTCAATGTTTGATCAAACGATCCGAGAGATCTTTAGGCAAGTAAGCGAAATCCGGAGGGCTACATGAAGAAACCAGCATTAGTTCTTATAGGAACTCCAATCGGGAACCTTGAAGATATATCGCTAAGGGCTTCACGTGAACTTAGAACCGCTGATGCTATTTGCTGTGAAGATACTCGAAGAACAGGGAAGTTACTCTCTCACATCCAATGTGCCCCTCGGCCACCCTTGATAGTCGTAAATGAACATAACGAAAGGCAACAATGCGGACGAATCATAAATCAGATTCAAAATGGTGAACGCCTTGTGATGGTATCGGACGCGGGAATGCCTGGCATTTCAGACCCAGGCGAATATATCGTAAGCCAAATTGTAAAATCTGGTCTTAACCTAGAGGTAGTTCCTGGGCCGTCGGCTGGCGTTACAGCGTTGGTCGGAAGTGGGATATCTTCAAGGAGGTACACATTTGAGGGATTTCTCCCAAGAAAAGGTGCGGCACGTGTAGACCGGCTTGAAGATATATCCAACAATCCACGAACTACTGTCATTTACGAATCTCCTCATAGGCTCCGGAGAACATTGGATGACCTAGTTCAATACCTTGGTGAAAACCGAAAAGCAACAGTAGCTCGGGAACTCACAAAAATTCACGAAGAATATCTCCGAGGCACTTTGGGTGAGCTGGTGCAAAAATTTTCAGAGAAAGAACCCAAAGGAGAATTAGTAATAGTTGTAGAGGGTAGACAAAATAACATAGCTATGTCAGCAGAAGAAGTCCTCATAGCTCTTACAGAAGCCAAGAAGCAGGGTTTGTCAACACGCGATGCAGTCAAGGACGTTGCTGCTTTAAGTGGAGTTTCAAAAAGTAAAGTTTATGAACTCTACCTTTCGTCGATGAGAAATTAGGTAAGGTAACTGACCCGCTAATGGGTGCGGTAACCTGCTAGATATGACTACTCCTGTGCTTGTTGCAGTTGCATGGCCTTACGCCTCGGGATCTCGACACCTCGGCCATCTTGCTGGTGCATATTTACCTTCCGACATTTTTGCACGACAGCAACGCATGATCGGCAACGAAGTCCTTATGGTTAGTGGCTCAGATGTTCATGGGACTCCGATCACGGTTCGTGCCGATGCAGAAGGTGTAAGCCCGCAAGACATCGTAGACCGATACCATTCCGAATTTATTCAACAGTGGGACCAACTCGGAATTTCTTGGGATCTCTATACAACAACCGGCACCTCGAATCATTCGGATGTCACCCAGGAAATGTTTCTCGCCCAACTAGGGAAAGGGTATATCGATCGACGGAAAAGCAAACAACTCTTTGATACGCAGGCCAAGCGTTTTCTCCCAGACCGTTACGTAGAAGGAACCTGCCCGCACTGCGGTTCTCAAGAAGCTCGAGGAGATCAGTGTGACCAGTGCGGAAAAACGTATGATGCTACTGAGCTCCTCGAACCGAGATCAAAGATGTCTTCTTCCTCACCCGTTCTCCGTGAAACTGAACATTTCTATTTCCGTTATTCTGATTTCAATACATCCCTAGAACAATTTCTTGTAGGTAAACAAGGATGGAGAAACCATGTCATCAACTTTGCCATGGGTTGGTTACGAGAAGAAGGCCTACTCGACAGAGCCATTACCAGAGATCTTGATTGGGGGATAAAGCTACCGGTTGAAGATCTCGGAGAAGGGAAGCGAATCTACGTATGGTATGATGCCGTGATTGGCTATCTTTCAGCATCAAAGGAATGGGCAGAGAGAACAAGCGACCCAGACCGTTGGAAACACTGGTGGCATAACTCTCAAGCCCGACATGTTTACTTCATAGGGAAGGACAACATCCCATTTCATGCGTTGTTCTGGCCGGCGCAGCTAATGGCAGTCGGAAATGAGATAGGTGGTGCGGAACTCCATTTACCAGACGATATCCCCGCAAACCAATACGTCACCTTTAAAGGAGGGAAAGCATCAGCGAGTCGCGGAGTAGGAATGACGATTGAAGAAGGCCTCGAGATTTTTCAGCCAGATTCACTCCGTTATGCCCTGGCAGCAAACTTTCCAGAGCAAGCCGACACAGAGATCTCACTAGAAGAGATCGTGAGACGAATTAATGACGAGTTAGTAGCGAATTGGGGGAATTTGGTCAATCGGGTTCTGTCTATGACCCACAAGACATGTGATGGAGCTGTAGCCGAACCCGGGGTCTACTCCGAAGAAGACGAATCTTTACTGGCATTTGTTGACCGTTCCCTTCAAGAAACTGCAGATCTCTTTGAATCCGTGGAATTGAGGGCAGCCCTACGAAAAGGCATGGAAGCAGCACAAGCAGCGAATCGGTATCTCAACGCTACAGAACCTTGGAAACTTTCAAAAACTGATCCTGAACGCGCGAAGACAGTACTCTATGTTGCCCTTAGCGCAATTAATGGGATTCGTGTGATGTTAAGTCCCTTCCTTCCGTTCTCTTCAGAGAAACTAGACGAACTTTTAGGTAAACCAGAAGGGTGGCAACGGAACCAATTGCTCCCCGGATTGCCTATCCCCAAACCCAAGCCCCTTTTCAAAAAAGTTGAAACTGAAAAGTAGAATGATCGGCCAATCATCACAATTCGATTCGATCCAATGGGTTGACAACCATTGCCATATCGACAATGACGATAAAGGTCGAACTGAAGTAACAGAAGCAATACAAGCCGGAGTAAAAAAACTAGTCAACGTGGGTACAGACCTTACAACCTCAAAGGAAGCTCTCGCGTTAGCGCAAATGTTTTCTGGGACTGTATTCTCAACTGCGGGTGTCCACCCCCATGAGGCATCAAAAGGCCTCCAAGGTATAAGAGAACTACTCGAGAACTCAGACGTAGTAGCTGTAGGAGAGTGCGGTCTGGATTACCACTACAACCATTCTCCCCCCTCCACGCAAAGAAAGATCTTTGCAGAACACATCGCTCTGGCACATGAGTTTAATATGCCTCTCGTTATCCACGCGAGAGAAGCATGGGCAGAGATTTTTTCAATTCTCGAATTAGAAGAAACGCCTTCCAGAACTGTCTTTCACTGTTTTACCGGAGGTCCGGAAGAAGCTGAAAAAGCGCTTTCATTAGGAGCCTTGCTCTCCTTTTCCGGACTAGTAACTTTCAAGAACGCCCAAAATATTCGTGATGCCATGCATCGGGTTCCGCTCGACCGGTTTATGATCGAAACAGATTCTCCGTATCTCTCTCCAGTCCCGTTACGCGGCAAACCTAACTCACCGAGGAACCTTCCCCTTGTCGGAGCCTTTATAGCTGAAGAACGGAAAGAAGACCTTAATGCATTGTCAGAACAGATTTGGACTACTACACACACTTTTTATGGGCTTCCAGTAACAGTTCCCATGGAATAACCCGCCTTTTTCATGCAGTATCGGCAGGGTGTTGCCAATCACACCAAAACAAACACATAATGTATGAACGTAACAGCGAGGCGGAGGTAGAACGCTGGAAGAACAGACGGGGTACCGAATACTGCACGCATTGCGTTTTCCGATTGCAGCGTTATTTATAATCATCCTCTCGGTAACGTCTGTTGTTATTTCTCTTACTGGACCTAGAGAACCTCTTTCGCTAGAACCAGCGATAAGCCAAGAGAATCTTTCTACCAGCGAGCAGCTACTCGCAATCGACTCGGAGACTTCAGGGAGAAATGACCCATATGGGCAAGAGGAGATACAAGATGAGAGTCCAAAGGTCGCACACATTGAGAAAGAACAGCCAACACTTGAAATGCTCACACCAAACAGAACAAACAACGATCTATCACCGGAGCGGATTGTTTCATCCGCATCTTTTGTGCCCAATTTTGTTGCTCAAGGCGAAGAAGCTAAATTGTCTTCGAGCTTCACCCCAATTCAAATAGCTGACTCGCCAACTACCCCTCCAACTTCACCGCCTTCCTCACCTGTACCTCCCGAATCTTCACCTGACGAGCCGTCTACTCCCGATGTCAACGATACGTTTATACCGAACGTCGAACGATGGCGAGATGATGTCGTAGCAGCAATAGCAGCATATGGAGGGCCTGCCTCTGATGTAGACCTCTTCCTTACCATCATGCACCGTGAAAGTAGGGGACAACCCGACGCTACAAATCCAACAAGTGGAGCGGCTGGGCTTATGCAGCACATGCCTCAATACTGGGATCAAAGAGCGATTTCAGCTGGTTACTCAGGAGCTAGCCCTTACGACCCTGTGGCGAACATCAATGTAAGTGCATGGTTGTTATACCAAGCAGCCGGTGGCGGCTGGGGCCATTGGTCCACATACTAGATGAACTTAGATGTGGATGATAGATTCCGTGCCCAATATCAGAATTCGAGAAAGTGATGCCCGCCCATCGACTTCCATCTAGGTATATGAGTAACCTATGGCGATAGGGAGTAAAGAGACCCAGACAATTTTAAAAAGACATTCGATACTCCCATCGCGTTCCCTTGGTCAACATTTTGTTATAGACCCAAATACCATACGAAAAGTTGTTCGAGTAGCTGAATTGAAGCAAGCAGACCAGATACTCGAAATTGGCGCAGGTTTCGGATCACTGACAAGTGAATTTAGCGAAGCAAAAAAAATAGTAGCCATAGAGTTCGACAGATACCTCATTCCCGCGCTCAACGAAACATTGGAACGCGCTGCCATGATAGAGATGACTGAAATCCTTCATGAAGATGCAATGAATATCAACTGGCATGAGTTTTTTTCCACGAGGCCAGGTGATTGGAAAATGGTTTCTAATTTGCCATACAACATCGCTTCTCCCTTGTTATTAAATCTTTTAGATCATGCCCCTCAAGTAACGAAACTTGTTGTGATGGTCCAACGTGAAGTAGGAGAGCGGTTTGCCGCAGAAGTCGGAACTTCCAGTTATGGCATCCCTTCAGTGAAAGCACAATACTGGGCAGATGTTTCAATAGTCGGGCGTATCCCCCCCAACGTATTTTTTCCCGCGCCAAAAGTTGATTCCGTGCTTCTAGAGTTTTCTAGGCGGAGAAATGTTGAGCCCGTCGAACTGGGCGTACTGTGGAGGCTGGTACAAACTGGCTTCGGCCAAAGAAGAAAGATGCTCCGAAAGTCACTAAGAAAGCTAGTTGAAACTCCGGACTTCGTTCGCGCAGGAATTGATCCAACCTTGCGTCCACAGGATTTAAACATAGGAGATTGGATTTCACTAGCAAATGAAGTGGAGAGCGAGGATTAAAAATGATCTCCAGTAGAAACGTAGAAGTCCTTTCTCCTGCAAAGCTAACCTTATCTCTCCGAATCACCGGACAAAGAGAAGAAGATGGATATCACTTGATTCAGTCAGAAATGGTAACGATTGATTTGGTCGATTCCATTTCTATTGAAGAAGGAGGCAGGAGAGTTATCTATAAAGGTTTATACCCTATAGAACCTGCCCCAGATGAGGACTTAGTCCTACGCGCCCTGAATCTTCTTGACGTTGACGTAACAATAACCGTACACAAAATGATTCCTCCTAAAGGAGGATTAGGTGGAGGTTCAGGAAATGCTGCAGCGATTCTAAGGCATTTTGGCTTTACAGATCCTAAAAGTGCGGTACAGCTCGGGGCCGATGTCCCATTTAATCTTTGTGGTGGGAGGGCAATTGTTCGCGGGATCGGTGAAATTATTGAACAACGTCCATTCGAGGAACGCATTTTCACTCTTCTCATGCCAACATTTGGCTGTTCAACAGCCGCAGTATACGAAAAATGGGACCAACTGGGAGGTCCAGCAGGACAGAACGGGAATGATCTCGAGCCTGCTGCCGTTGAGCTACATCCGGAGCTCTCTAAATGGCGGGATAAATTAGAAAGACACTCTGGGGAAAAACCAAAATTAGCTGGAAGCGGGTCTACATGGTTTGTAGAAGGGGACTATCCGGGGGAAGGCTTTGTAACAGCCCGAAGCCTCCCACCTACAGTCTAAAGCCTATGTCTATTGCAATCTAACTGAGATTTCCCCAGAACTAAATATATTTACTTTCCGCGTTGGCGTTGAGCGCGAGTACGTTTCAGCATCTTACGGTGCTTCTTCTTCCTCATTCTTTTACGCCTTTTTTTGATAAGTGAACCCATAAGCGGTCCAACCTACTGCAAAAATCATGGAAATGCGCGTTATTAGCTGGTTTCATAGAAGGAATTACGAAGAACACATATCATGCATATACACCTTTAAGACGAAAGGAATTTTGCCTTATACACAAACATGAACGTCGAGAAATTTCGTAAACACACGAATGCACAGGAATTACGATAAGTTCATTAGACATACAATGGCCCGTAGTTCAACTGGCAGAACGCCTGGTTTTGGTCCAGGAGGTTGCAGGTTCAAGTCCTGCCGGGCCAGCAGAAGCATCACTTGCAATTATGCAAAATGCGACCACTTCCTGAAATCATCTGATAGAAATGTTTTTTCGATCTACGATTTATAACCATCCCCAAATTAAAGGACTTTGCATATGGAATTGGTAACCAAGAAACGATTGCATTTAATTTCTGGAAGGTCGAATTTGCCTTTAGCTCAGGAAATAGCGAGACATCTCGGGGTGGAACTTGATGAACCGAATCTCGCTGAATTTGCGAATGGAGAAGTACATTGCAGATTTGCTGAATCAGTTCGAGGCGGAGACGTCTTTATCGTCCAAAGTCATTCGTCATCCGCAGGGATGACGATTAATGATTCGATTATGGAACAACTTATTATGGTGGATACTGCGAGGCGTGCATCAGCGAAGCGGATCACCGTGGTGTGTCCATTCTATGGGTATGCAAGACAGGACAGAAAATCTGAGGGAAGGGAACCCATTACTGCCCGCCTACTAGCAAATTTATTCATCGCTGCGGGGGTCAGCCGGATGGTTTCAGTAGATCTTCATGCAGGCCAAATCCAAGGGTTTTTCGATAAGCCTGTTGATCATTTGACTGCTATGCCGGTTCTCGTTGATTACATGCGGACTTTGGGGGATGACTTAGTTGTGGTTTCGCCAGATACAGGGCGAGTAAAAGTTGCAGAAAGGTATGCAAGCGAATTAGCAGCGGATTTAGCGATAGTCCATAAGAGGAGAATAAAGAGTCAAAAGAATCGAGTTGAAGCAAGAGACGTCATGGGAGACGTGGACGGAAGGGTATGTGTCTTAATCGACGACATGATTGATACTGGTGGGACGATAGTAGGAGCTGCCGAACAGCTTGCCGATCGAGGTGCAAAAGAGGTTTTCGCCTGCACAACCCATGGTGTATTCTCCGATCCGGCTATCGAACGCTTAGAGAACTCTGTAATAAAAGAAGTGGCAATGACGGATACTTTACCCTTATCTGATGAGAAGAATATCTCGAAAATTAAGGTGCTTTCAGTCGCACCTATTATTGCGAATGCTTTGGATGCAGTCTTTGAAGATACAAGTGTAAGTGAAATATTTGGCGGGAAGCATTTAAGCTAGGTGGCTGAAGAAGAACACAACGATACACTTCTGTTCTGTTAGATATGTGTAAATCCCCAGTGGGATTGTTGGAGACTAGGGAGTAGTCGAGAATGGCTGAACTTGTTCTAAATACCGAAGAAGGGCGAGCTTTCGGGAGTCGTTCATCAAGACGACTTCGTCGCCAAGGTCGTGTACCTGGTGTCCTATATGGGTTAGGGGAGTCCCCAGTACTGTTTAGTGTTGCCTATGGGGATCTTCGCGGTTCATTAACAACAGAAGCTGGACTGAACGCACTAATCGAGATTGATATTGGCGGTTCCAAATATCTCTCGATCTTAAAGGCGCTTCAACGCCACCCTGTTCGAGATGAAGTCATTCATGTAGATTTTGTCAGGGTTGATCCGAACGAAGAGCTTTCTGTTGATGTCAGACTTGTTCTTACTGGAGACGCCAAAAAAGTAAGAGACGAAAATGGCATGGTCGACCAAACAATGTTTAGTCTTTCCGTCTTCTCACTTCCAAAATCAATTCCCAACGAACTTCTTATAGATGTTTCTGACCTTGAGATCAACGAAGCGGTTCGTGTTGCCGACATAACTTTGCCGGAAGGTGTTCGGACCGAAGTTGACTCTGAAGAAGCAGTCGCTGTCGGAACTGTTACCCGTTCGACTATGGAAGCTATGGCAGCCGAAGCGCTGGCAGAAGCTGCGGCTGCTGAAGAAAGCGAAGAAGGCGAAGAAGGTGCATCCGATGAGGTTGAAGTTTCGACTGACGACGGAGAAACTCCAGCCGAAGATAGCGAATAGGTAGTCCCGTGCGGCGTCAAAGGCGCACAAAACGAGCTGAAGGGAGCTCTCCGGACTTATTAATTGTCGGCCTTGGCAACCCAGGAAAAAAATATTCCGATACAAGACATAACGTTGGCGCAGAAGCAGTCTCTGAAATGGTTCAACGATATGGAACTCGTCTTAAACGAAGTAAAGAGCTTGCAGTATGTGCAGAAGTTAAGTCGGAGAACTTCAGCATCGTCTTAGCAGTACCAGAAACCTATATGAACGAATCTGGGCTACCAGTTCAAATGCTTATGAGCAGATACAACGTCTCGGACCCCAAAAAACTCGTCGTGGTCCATGATGAGTTGGATCTTCCAGTTGGGAAAATAAAAATCAAGGTAGGTGGCGGCCTTGCTGGTCACAACGGCCTTAAATCTATCGAAAGTCATATTCATACGAGAGAATTTTCGCGAATCCGGATTGGTATAGGGGCAGTCAAAGAAGGGCAGAAAGGCCGAGACTACGTCCTAAGCCACCCAAGTAAAGAAGAGAAACAGGAATTGCTGCGCTCAAAGTTAGCAGCTGCAGATGCTGTCGAATTCATTTCTTCTCATGGGTATCCAGCTGCGATGAACAAGTTCAACGCGTGAGCTTTGACACAATTCTTGAAGCCCTCGGTGAAGAGGAAGCCGTAGTATCTCTTGCTCGACCATCCATTTCTAGTATCTCCGTGATCGAATGCGCTCAACCTTGGGCGATTGCATCTTATGTTCACCTTGCTCAAAGAGAGACAGTCTTTGTTGTAACCCCAACAATCAAAGAAGCGTCAGCTCTCCACTCAGATATGTCTACCATCCTCGGCTTTGATCAGGTCGAATTATTCCCAGCTTGGGAAACCCTTCCGTTTGAACGTGTGAGCCCCACTCTCGACTCCATGGGGCGTCGAATCAAAGTTGCTTGGGAACTTAAAAATTTCCAGAGCCCCAAAGTAGTCATAGCACCTGTAAGGGCAGTAACCCAGATACTTGCCCCAGGCCAAGAAACTGAACCGATCCTAATCTCGCACAAAGAACACCTTGACCTCCGAGGAACAATTGAAGAACTGACCCTCATGGGATACCGGCGGGTAACACAAGTTGAACATCGAGGAGAGGTTGCAAATAGGGGTTCAATCCTCGATGTATATCCGACAACAGCAGATGCACCAATTCGAGTTGATCTATGGGGCGACGAGGTTGATCGGCTTGTTGAATTCTCTGTTTCAGATCAGCTAACAATCTCAAATAAGAATAAGGTCCTGATCTTTCCAGCTCGTGAGCTTTTGCCAACTGTATCTATAAAACAACGCGCCGAATCCTTAATTTCTGAAGCTCCTTGGGGTAGGGAGTATTGGGAGAGATTCGCCCAGGGAGAAATATTTGACGGGATGGAGTCCTGGCTTCCATGGCTGGTAGATCAAGAAGAAACGATTCTCGATCATCTCCCTAAAGGAGGTCGGTTATTCTTCGTTGACCCTACCCGTGCAAAAACCAGAGTCAAGGAACTATTACACGATGAAGGCCGGATCGTACCAGTGCTCTCACAAACTTGGGAGATAGATGATGAAGCACTCACGAGGAATTTGCATGTTTCATTCGAAAAAATATTCTCCCATCCATCAGTATCCACGACATCTCTGGTCTCTTTATTTGAAAGCGAAGACCAATTTGCTCTAGAAGCACAGCGATGGCAGGCTACCGGATCAAAAAATTCGACCCGAGAGAAAGTCAAGCAGTTACTTGCACAAGATTATTCCATCTTTATTTCCGCATCATCAAAAAAATCCCAAACAGGGCTTTTGCAGATAATTGAAGGACGAGAGTTCGAAGCTGGTGCCTCTGGACAGAAAACCGAGTCTCAATTCGGGAACGAGGTTCAAATTGCCGAGGGGCCGATAAGTCAGAGCGTCGTCTTTCCTTCAAAGAAATTAGCGATCATTTCAGAACATGATTTCGCTGGACGAATACGAGCAACCAGAGCCAAAGGAACAAAGGGCAGTGAAGGTAAAGTTTTTCATGAGGATCTCCAAGTTGGGTCTTATGTCGTCCATGAACATCACGGTGTAGCCATCTATAGAGGGATTGTTTCGCAACTAATAGGGTCGGTTGAACGTGACTACCTCCTTCTTGAATACCGGAAAGGTGACAAGCTCTATGTTCCGACAGAGCAGATAAAACAGATTCGCCCCTACACAGGAGGAAGCCTCCCAGTACTTAGCAGAATGGGCGGTAGTGATTGGCAGAAAACAAAAACACGTGTCCGATCAGAAATTCAAAAAATTGTCCATGAGCTGGTTCATTTGTATCAGAGACGACTTACAACTGAAGGCTATGCATTCTCTCCTGACACTCCCTGGCAACGCGAAGTCGAAGACTCCTTCCCGTTTCAAGAGACCCCTGATCAGGCCCTCGCAATCGAAGCAGTTAAGGAAGATATGGAAAGACAACAACCCATGGACCGGCTTGTGTGTGGGGATGTTGGGTTTGGAAAAACTGAAATAGCGCTGAGAGCTGCCTTTAAAGCAGTACAGGATAACAAGCAGGTGGCAATTCTCGTCCCTACTACATTACTAGCCCAACAGCACTATCAGACTTTCTCTAGCAGGCTAGGCGCTTATCCTATACAGATAGAGGTACTCAGTCGCTTCCTCAACTCTAAAGAGAAGAGTCGAGTCATCCATCAACTGTCATCAGGAGAAACAGATCTCGTTATTGGGACACACCGACTGCTTTCTAATGATGTTAGTTTTCGCGATCTAGGTCTTTTAATTATCGATGAGGAACAACGCTTCGGGGTTAAACATAAAGAAATGCTCAAGGATCTCAAAGCAAGCGTCGATGTTCTCACGCTCTCCGCTACTCCTATACCCAGAACTCTTGAAATGAGTCTGACTGGGATAAGGGACCTAACTATCCTGAACACCCCACCTATGGACCGACAACCCATATTGACATTCGTTGGGGAGTATGAAGAACGGGTCGTTGTCGCTGCGATACGACGAGAACTACTGCGTGAAGGGCAGGTTTTCTTTGTTCATAATAGAGTCGCAGATATTGAGAAGGTAGCTGGAACTCTTCGTAGTCTGGTACCTGAAGCCAGAATTGCTGTAGCCCACGGTCAGATGGATGAGGGAAGACTCGAAAAGGTAGTTGTCGATTTCTGGGAAGGATCCTATGACGTTTTGGTATGTACGACCATTATTGAGTCCGGTATAGATATGCCCACAGTAAATACGCTGGTCGTCGGGAGCGCTGATCGACTTGGGTTGGGACAACTGCACCAACTCCGTGGCCGGGTGGGGAGATCAGGATCGAGAGCATACGCGTACTTATTGACCCCCAAGGGTGCTTCATTGGGGGAGGTAGCCTATGAAAGACTTCGAACCATAGGCGAGTCAACTGAGTTGGGTTCTGGATTCAAAATAGCTATGAGGGATCTAGAAATACGAGGTGCCGGGAATCTTCTCGGGACAGGACAGTCAGGGCATGTAGCATCAGTCGGATATGACCTCTATTGCCAACTAGTCACTGAAGCTGTCGCTACATTCAAGGGAGAACCACTCAAATCGTTACAGGAAATTTCTATAGAACTTCCTGTTAGCGCTCAAATACCTGTTAGTTATATTTCGAAGGAGGATCTACGTCTGGAAGCTTATAGGAAACTCGCTATCTGTAAAGAGTTTGACGATGTTTTGAAGATACAGGACGAATGGTCTGATAGATTCGGTCCGGTTCCTATAGCCGCAGAGAATCTTCTTTCCGTTGCAAGATTAAGGTGTATAGCCAGAAGACTTGGTATTAGCGAAATAGCGGGTCGAAACCTTCACCAAAATGAGGAATCCAAATGGGTAGCGAAGATATCTCCAATCAATCTTCGCCCATCTGAAGTAGTAAGTGTAAAGCGCCTATATTCTGGTTCGCTGTTTAAAGAATCTATCTCAGAACTCCAGATTGTTTTTGACTATTCGACAACGCCTATCCAAGACTTGGTGAGCTATTTGCAAGGAGTTTTATCACCTTCGGGAGTCACATCTCCAGAGTCTTTCGATTAGGGAAAAGCTTCTGATGAGGGTTCCCAATATCTAAAGAGGGGTAAATTCATTGGTACGCTTGTAAACAACAGGTCCCACATAAGCCACATCAATAACATTTAGGCTTTCAAGCGCTAACTTGGAGAGAAGGCGTATAGCTGATTCATCCTGCGAAAAGATCAAAAAGAGGAACAGTGCAGTCAGGTAATCCATCACAGATTGAGAACATAATCGGTCGAGAAATACTTGATTCTCGAGGTAATCCAACCGTAGAAGTCGATGTTATATTAAAAAGTGGTTCTCGTGGGAGAGCGGCTATCCCCTCCGGCGCATCTACTGGGCAGTTCGAAGCGGTTGAGTTACGCGATGGAGAAAAGCGGTATAAAGGTATGGGCGTCCTCAAAGCCGTTTCTAACGTTAATGGCACAATCGCAGATGAAATCACCGGGATGGATTCGTTGGATCAACGTGGTGTAGATCATAGGTTAATTCTTTTAGATGGGACTGATCACAAGTCGAACCTCGGGGCGAATGCGATGCTTGGAGTCTCGCTAGCGGTAGCGAAAGCTAGTGCAAACCATCTAGGGCAACCCCTATATCGGTATCTTGGAGGGGCTACAGCTCATGTACTGCCTGTTCCGATGATGAATGTATTAAATGGCGGTGAGCATGCGGATAACAACATTGACTTACAAGAGTTTATGATCATGCCGGTAGGCGCAGCTTCGTTTTCCGAGGCCCTCCAGTGGGGCGCCGAGTGCTATCACACTCTCAAAGAAGTTCTAAAAGAAAACCATTTGTCCACATCGGTCGGAGATGAGGGTGGGTTTGCTCCAGATTTAGAATCGAATGAAGAGGCTATCGAATTACTTGTTAATGCGATTGAACAAGCAGGGTTCACCCCTGGTGATGATATGGCGATTGCACTTGATCCAGCGAGTACAGAATTCTTCAACGATGGCAAGTATTCCCTTTCGGGCGAAGATAGAGAGTTTTCACCAACAGAGATGTGCCAGTACTACGCTGAGCTGGTTGATCGATACCCAATCGTTTCAATCGAAGACGGTATGGCTGAAGAAGACTGGGAGGGCTGGAAACACCTTACAGACCTTATCGGAGATGGAGTCCAATTAGTGGGAGATGATTTGTTTGTTACTAATAAAGATCGATTGAATAGGGGGATAGAGCATTCCACCGCGAATTCGATCTTGATAAAAGTTAACCAAATCGGTACTTTGACCGAAACGCTTGAAACGATAGAACTTGCAAATCGCCATGGGTATATGTCCGTTATGTCACATCGCTCTGGGGAAACCGAAGACACCACTATCGCGGATTTGGCAGTAGCTACAAACTGTGGGCAGATAAAAACTGGTGCTCCGGCTCGAAGCGATCGAGTGGCAAAATACAATCGCTTGTTAAGAATTGAAGAAGAATTGGGTGACGCTGCAGCTTACCGCGGTCATCAGGCTCTTCACGGAGCTGAATAATGGTAGCCTCTAGCAGTCACTTTCTTGAAAGAATACTTGTTTCAGAAAAAATGAGACGGTTTCTTTTCTGGGCTTTTATTCTAATAGTCGTAGCCGTTATCCTTATCTGGGCTATCCAGCCGATAAGACAGTGGATCGACCAGAGAGAAGAACTATCTACGAAACAGCAAGAACTCGAAGAGGTTCAAAGATCAAATATGCTTCTACAAGAGAGAGTTGAAGAGCTTCAGACTCCAGAATTAGTTGAGCTTTTCGCCCGTCAAAATTTCGGCCTCATTCGAGAAGGTGAGGAAGCCTATGCAGTTTTGCCTCCAGCTCCTGAGCCTCTCCGGATTCCATCTTCTTGGCCATTTACTGAACTCGCTGACGCATTAGGGGGTTGATTTGCCGAATCCCATTGAAGCAACGAATCTTTCGCGTTCATTTGGAGACATCAGAGCAGTGGATTCAATTGATCTTTCAGTTTCTAGCGGAGAAGTGTTTGGCTTTCTCGGCCCTAATGGGGCAGGGAAATCTACTGCAGTTCGTATGCTAACGACGCTGTTGAAACCTTCAAGTGGTTCGGCACGAGTCGCCGGTTTCGATGTGGTGAAGAACCCGTCAGATGTCCGAAAAAAAATTGGGGTTGCCCTTCAAGATGCTGCGATTGATCCGTTAATGACCGGTAATGAGTTGCTACGTTTACAATGTGTTTTACACGGACTCCCTAAACGTTCTGGAAACGAACGATGCGGTGAACTTCTAGAACGCGTTGGACTTACTGCTGCAGGCGACCGAAGAGTAGGAACATATTCTGGTGGTATGCGAAGAAGGCTTGATTTAGCTCTTTCACTTGTTCATGAACCGGAAGTCTTATTTCTTGATGAACCGACTACAGGTCTTGATCCAACAAGCCGAATGGCTTTATGGGAAGAAGTCAGGAATCTGAATCAGGACTTAGGTACTACCGTATTTCTCACTACACAATATCTAGAAGAAGCAGACCAATTAGCTGAACGTATTGCCATCATTGATGGAGGGAAAATAGTTCGTGAAGGTTCCCCATCTTCTCTCAAAACGGCAGTTGGCGCACCTACCTTAAGGGTCGACGTATCAGATGGAGACCTTCCTTCAGCCCGTGTAGTAATGAACCGTTTTGGTGAAGAACGTCCGGCTAGGAGAAACCGGATAGCCATTGGTTTAGTCTCTGGCACTCCTGGAATCACCGATGTGATGAAAGCTCTTGAAGATGCAGGAATCGAAATACAACATGTCGAATTGGATGAACCAAGCCTCGATGATGTTTTCGCTGATGCTACTGGAAGACGTCTTGAAGGCGGACAGGTATAGACAGCAGTGTTGAAAAAAAATTTTTTCCCACAAGTATTCAAACTTTCGCACCGGAGCGTTCTCGGAATGCTACGTCAACCCCAGTCTTGGGCGCCAGGTCTTTTCTTCCCCCTACTTTTAGCAGCCGTGTACTCGTCACAGTTTAGTAAAGCGGTAACCATTGAAGGTTTCCCTTTTCAGCATGTCTCTTTCCTTGATTTTGTTCTCCCCGCTTGTGTGATTCAAGGGGTGTTATTTGGCTCCACCAATAGCGCTTCTGACCTTGCTGCCGACATTGAAAATTCTTTTATGGACAGGTTGTTGGTATCACCGGTATCGAGGGGTTCGATATTGCTAGCACGACTAGCAAGTGCATTTATGTATGGGGTCGCACAAGCCGCAATACTAATAGGCATTTTTGTAATTTTTGGTGCAAATATTGCGGGGGGGTTGCCGAGCATTATTTCAATTGTTTTGATCGCTGCTTTGCTTTCAGTTTCAATGGGTAGTTTCGGAATCGCAGTGGCTCTCCGGACAGGGTCGCAGGAAGTCGTCCAATCTACATTTCCTTTGATCTTCGTAGCTGTTTTTGTAAGTTCAGCTTTTTTCCCTGTTCAACTGATGGACGGTTGGTATGGAGCTATAGCCCGAAAAAACCCCCTTACTTGGGTTATTGACCCGACTCGCCGAATGGCAATTCATGGGTTTACGTGGAGTGATCTTGGGCAATCCGTAGGGATTATCGTGGTGATAGCTTCTGTGGGGATAGGAATCTCGATATTGCAACTCCGCCGACGACTGGTACGTGCACAATGAGATCCGTAACTACACATCAGACCTCCTCGATGGCTGTTGTCTTCGTTGGGGTTCAACGCGGATTGAATCGGATGCGTCGAATTCCTTCCTTAATACTACCGACCATCCTGATGCCAGTTTTTTTCGTGGTGGCTTTCAGTGGTTCATTTGCTTCAATAGTCGAACTCGAAGGTTATGAAACTGATAAGGCGGTGAATTGGATGACGGCATGGGCGGTAATGCAAGGATCGGCGTTTACAGGGCTAGGGGCTGGTGGTCTCGCAGCAACAGATTTGGAAAATGGTTTCTTCGACCGACTACGAGTGGCCCCAACAAGGCCCATGGCCCTTATAGGGGGGCTAGTGGGTTTCTGTATTTGCCGGGCGCTTATACCGATAACAGCAGTTCTTGTTGTTGCGTTTGCTTTTCTTGACGCCGACATGCCCGGAGGATTCATGGGATTCGTTATGGTATACCTCGCCGGAATCGGAATGGCTATGATAATGGCGTTGTTAGTTTTAGGGATTGTCTTCACCTTCAAAACTTTAAAATCCTTAGCAATCGCTCAGGTCTTGATGTTCAGTTCGATGTTTCTCTCAGTTGGTCAGGCACCTATTCAAGCGATAGAGGGATGGATGCACAGTGTCGCTGCTGTTAATCCGATAACAAATGTTATTCGTTTGTCTAGGCAAGGATTTCTCGGAGAAGTTACATGGTCGGTAACCCAGCCAGGTTTAATTGCCCTATTGGGGATGATGGCAGCAACCGGTATTTGGGCTAGGCTCCGATACAAGAAAGTGGATGCATAGTTTATTCGCCTCATATAAAATGATGTACTAGCGTCAATTGAACGTGAGAAAGGGGAAGCGTGTGGAGGTAAGTATAAAAATTAACGGTTTTGAACAATCACATAATGTTGAACCTCGGATGCTGTTAGTGCAATTCATTCGTGAAATAGCCGGTCTAACTGGAACCAACATTGGTTGCGATACCTCCTCGTGCGGGGCTTGTACAGTGCATCTGAATGGTGAGTCAGTGAAGTCGTGCACAGTTCTTGCCGCCCAAGTAGATGGAATGGAAATTGATACCATCGAAGGGCTTGCTGATACGGATGGTAGCCTTCATCCGGTCCAACAGGCATTTCATGAATGTCATGCTTTGCAATGTGGCTATTGTACCCCTGGAATGGTGATGGCTTCTGTGTCGTTGATCGAGGAGAATTCTTCTCTGTCGGAGCAAGATGTTCGTGAAGGGCTGGAAGGAAATCTTTGCCGCTGTACGGGATACCACAATATTGTCAAAGCAGTTCTTGAAGCGAGTGAGGCATCGTCATGATTCCAGCAAAATTCGACTTCATTCAAGCAGATACAGTTAATGCGGCGTTAGAGGCCTTAAAAGAGCATGGGGATGAGGCGAAGCTTATCGCTGGGGGGCATTCGTTGCTTCCGTTAATGAAGTTTCGGTTGGCTAATCCAGCATTCATCGTTGATATCAATCGGCTAGATGATCTGAAGTACGTTCGTGACTCAGGGGATCACCTCTCAATCGGAGCTTTGACCCGTCACTGTGAAATCGAAAAGAATGAAATGGTTACTTTAAATGCTGGTGTTCTCGCTCAAGCGACTCACAGTGTCGGTGACCCGCAGGTACGTCACCGTGGAACCATTGGGGGAGCTATCGCCCATGGTGATCCGGCATCGGACATACCTTCGGCCCTACTGGCGCTTCAAGCTACTGTGGTCGCTTGTGGTCCGGAAGGAGAACGTGAAATCAGTATCGATGATTTTTTCACTGGCTTTCTTGAGACCGACCTTCGCGAAGATGAAATGCTGACAGAGGTTAGAGTCCCTAAACTTCCGGATGCAAAATGGTCTTTCCAGAAATTTAACCGCCGTGCTCAAGATTGGGCGATTGTAGGAGCTTCGATCGTTTGTGGAGAGGGTTACGCCGGAGTTGGCTTGGTGAATATGCATTCGGTCCCCTTCCGCTCAGAAGCAGTTGAGTCGGCTCTACTTGGGGGAGCAAGTGCCGAAGAGGCAGCAGACCTTGCAGCTGATGGAACTGAAGCTCCAACCGATCTCAATGCGTCCAGAGACTACCGGGAACATTTATCGAGGGTGTTAGTTCGGAGAGGTCTCCAGGAAGCTGGGAGATAAGAAGTAAATACGTTGTTAAGTAGGGGGAGTTTCTCCCGGCGGAGGTTCTCCAGGTGGGGGAGGCGGCATTTCTCTACCACCTCCCACTTCCTTTTTGTAGACAAAGAAGTCTGTACCCGGAACCGTCGAAGGATCACATCCGGGGAAACGTATTGTGTCTACTAAGGACCAGTCTTTACCATCGGATGAAGAGTAGCGCATCATGCCGTCACGGCTGCATGTTAGGAGTTGAAACTCCCCATTAGAATAGGAAATATCTGGCACCGCTCCGTTAACTTGTGCCTCTAAAGTGAAGTTTTTCGCGTCTCGGCCGCTGTAGATTTCAGTAAGATTGTTTTCCTCAGACGGTGTCCCTACGGCCAGCCACCACTGGTCCTGAACAACTACTACGGATGGGTCGTATCGTTCTTCGATGTCAAGCATCGTGCTGTAGGTGAAGAAGCTTTGACCATCATTCGACCGTAGGTGGCATATAGGTCCAGGTGGCCCTTGCCTGTCAAAGCCATCAAGCACACTCAAGCCAAGCGATCCATCATTAAGTTCAACAAGGTCAGGGTCGACCATGCCAGAGAATATCTCCCCATCAACAGCAATTGAACCGAGATCAACAAGTACATCCTCTTCTATAACTCCATGGTGGATCGTGTGGTCATCAGAGGACACCCACCATAGATGGATCTCCCCCTGATAAAGGAGCCCATCAGGTACAGACCCCCCTGAGAGCAACTTGTAACCCTCGTTTAGAGAAGAGCCTACGAGACTTCCAAACCAGAGATCATGGTTATCTAGCATCTCCTCTTTTCTTGGCTCCTGATGACCAGTGTTTGTACAACCAACCGGGTTGGGTTCATCTAGATCATCACTATCTGGGGTTGGGGTTGCTGTAGGGGTTGGGGTTGCTGGAGGGGTGCCGACTGAGGGGGTGAGTGCTTGACTAGAAGATGTGGGTTTTATCTCCTCAGAGCATGAGCACAAAATCCATAAAGAAACGAGAACGAAAAGGAGATATTTCATGTTTTCAACCTAACCGATTAAACAAAAAACCAGATTATTCGAGAATACAACGAGATCAAATGGGGAAGGGATAGGGGGAAGATCTTTCCGCGAGTACATTGGGTGTATGGGATCAGAACTACCAAACAATCCAAATGATGTTACTCAAGGACTTGCAGAGTTAGGCTATTTATCTTCTGAGGGATTATCTACATCTGTTTTTCTCTCCCTCTCCCTAAGCCGACCTCTCTTTCTCGAGGGTGATCCAGGAGTAGGAAAAACAGAGGTAGCGAAAACCCTCGCGAAATGGATTGGTACGGAACTCATCCGATTGCAGTGTTATGAAGGACTAGATGTCTCTCAAGCGCTTTATGAGTGGGATTATACAAAGCAGCTGCTGTACCTGCGGACTGCTGAAGCTACTGGAAAAGCTGCGAAGACTAATGAACAAGCCCTTGAGGACGAAATTTACCATGAACGATTCCTTGTTAAACGCCCTCTACTACAGGCAATCTCTCATTCTTCTCTTACCCCTCCCGTGCTGCTGATCGATGAGATTGATAGAGCGGATGATGAGTTTGAAGCTTTTCTCCTTGAGCTTCTTTCCGAGTATTCAGTAACCATTCCCGAAGTCGGAACATTTTCAACTGATACACCACCAATAGTGGTTATCACTTCAAATCGGACTAGAGATGTACACGATGCCCTCAAACGCAGATGCCTTTATCACTGGGTTGAGCACCCCGAATTTGATCGTGAAGTGATGATTATCCGTAGTCGTGTTCCCGAAGTTACCGAACCCTTTGCCAAACAAGTAGCAGCCGCTGTTGAGCAAGTTCGTCAATTAGACTTGTATAAGCCTCCCGGTGTCGCAGAGAGCATTGATTGGGCTATCGCTCTAGGGCGTCTTGGATCTATGACCCTTGATGAAAAGACGGTTCTATCAACTATGGGGGCTTTGGTTAAATACAGAGAAGATCAAATGCGAGTTCAAGACCACGGCATACCTGCATTGCTAGAGAAAGCATTTGCACGTGCCGGTTAGCACTAGAGAAAAAGCAACTGAAGTCCCTGAATTGCTTCCTGTAGGCTTTGTTTCGCTTCTTCGTTCTCTAGGATTGAACATACCCATAGGATCGGTTATTACTTTCCAGCAAGCACTTGGGAAAGTTGGGGTTGATGAAAGGGAACACGTCTATTGGGCTGGGAGGACAACCCTCATTAACAATCCAGAGGACATCCCAGTTTACGACTACGCCTTTCAAACGTTTTGGGAAGGGGTAATTGGTGTAGATCAAGCCGATCTTCCATCCATTCAAAACATTACGTTAGTGACAGATGGTGAATCAGGCAGAGATGAGGACTCAGACGCAGATACCCAGATCGAAGGGGAAGTCATCAACCTGAGGTATTCACCGTCAGAAACCCTTCGTGAGAAAGATTTCGCTCTCTACACTTCTGAAGAACTTGATGAAGCCTATGTGCTCATGAAGGAAATGAGACTCATCGGGGGGCTTCGGATATCAAGGCGGAAAATCTCCTCAAGGAAAAAGAGTCAACAGCCAGATATTCGACGAACTATAAAAAACTCCCTGAGGACCGATGGGGAACCAATTCGCCAGCAATTCTTTGAGAAAGGACATCGTCTCCGAAGAGTCGTGTTCCTCCTCGATGTTTCAGGTTCAATGGAAACTTATGCGAAAGCTCTTCTTCGATTCGTTCAGGCTGCTGTAGTAGGTCGAAGACAAGTCGAAGTATTTACCTTAGGTACCAGACTCACACGCATCACGCGAGAATTATCTTCGCGGGACCTTGATCGAGCAATTGCTGCGACATCTAGTGCCGTACAGGACTGGTCTGGGGGGACTAAATTAGGGGAGACACTTCGAACATTCAACAACGAATGGGGCCAAAGGGGTGTCGCCAGAGGATCAGTGATTGTTGTCCTTTCTGACGGGTGGGATAGAGGTGACGCATCAGTGATGTCTGAACAAATGCAACGGCTCCAAAACGTTTCGCATCAAATTATTTGGGTAAATCCGTTAAAGGCTTCACCTGGATATGAACCCCTTGCACAAGGTATGGCAGCTGCGTTGCCATACCTTGATCGTTTTATTGAAGGGCATAGCTTGGATTCCTTGATGAACCTAGCTTCGGTACTTTCCGAATAAAGGGAGAATTATTTTGAAAGAAATTCTTAGTGATATAGAGAAATGGAAGAAATCTAACAAAAGGGTCGCTCTAGCACGGGTTGTGAAAGTGGAAGGGTCAGGACCACGCGACCCTGGAGCAACTATGGCCGTTAACGAGGATGGAGAGGTTGCTGGGTCAGTATCGGGTGGCTGTGTAGAAGGGGCAGTAGTTTCCGAAGCTCTAGACATTCTCCAAACAGGTGAAAGAAAAGTTGTCACCTTCGGATACAGCGATGACGAAGCCTATGCCGTCGGGCTAACATGCGGCGGGACCATACATCTCTACATTGAACCTCTGGATTGGTAAATCATGGAGGGCCCTGTTTTTGAAATACTTCGAAAAGAGATCAGTGAAGGAAACCCTGTTGCGCTGGCAACGGTAATAGAAGGAGATGGGACAGGGAAGAAACTAGTTCTCCATTCCGAAAGGGAGGCAACAGGGACACTCGGGAATGAAGCACTCGACCGTGTAGTTATTCGAGACATGTCCGGAGAGCTTGAAGCTGGTAGAACAGGAACACGACATTATGGGCCTACTGGAGAGGCGAGAGAAGAAGACCTAACCATCTTTATTGAATCATTCGCTCCTCCCCCCCAAATGCTGATATTTGGAGCCGTAGATTTCACAGCGGCTCTCGTTCGAGTCGCAAAAGTGCTGGGGTATCATGTCACGGTCTGCGATGCAAGAGCTGTCTTTGCTACTACGAAGAGGTTTCCACAAGCTGATGTGATCGAAACGCAATGGCCTGACAAGTTACTTCACACTGTTGGGTCTTCATTAGGGGTGCGCGATGCCGTTTGTGTCTTAACGCACGACAACAAATTTGATGTGCCGGCTATTACCGCTTCACTTAAGACCAATGTTGGTTACATCGGGGTGATGGGTAGTAGGAAGACTCATGAAAATCGGACAGCACGACTCATCGAAGCTGGTGTTACCGAAGAAGAATTTAAACGTATTATGTCCCCCATCGGTTCGGACATAGGAGCAAGAACACCAGAGGAGACCGCTATTTCAATTTGTGCTGAAATTATTGCACTAAGAACTGGTCGTCAGGCCCATAGCCTCAAAGAAACATCGGGGCCGATCCATGAACTAAGCGCGGAGTAAAGATAACCAAGCTTTAAACCATTGGGAGTTCCATCGATTCCCTACAATGGGGGAGTGGAAAGCACTATAGAAAATAGACAGACTAGGAATGACACGGTGGCAGCGGTTATTCTCGCCGCGGGGTTAGGTGAACGGTTCGAAGGAGGCACCCACAAACTACTCGCACCATTTAGGGGGAAGCCAGTACTGCAGTGGGTGATTGAGGCTGTAAGCGAAGCCCATTTTGACGACATTTACCTCGTGTCCGGTGCGGTGGACTTCAGTAAAGAAAAGAGTTTGAATCTAGATCAGCATGGGGTCACTATCGTCGAAAACCATAGTTTTGAAGATGGTCAAGCAACTTCATTACGCTCAGCTATTGCTGTAGCAGAATATGACAAACATGGGGCCATCGTTGTTGGCCTGGGGGATATGCCTTTGGTGCCATCTTCTGCTTGGCGTTCTATAGCTGAAACGGATACACGGTTAGGAGTAGCGACTTTTTCAGGCAATCGAAGGCCGCCAGTAAAGATCGATCATGAACTTTGGCCACTGATCCCGATTTCTGGCGACGAAGGGGCACGATCGCTTCTTCGTATACGACCAGATTTGGTTAATGAGATACCATGTGATGGTAATCCAATCGATATAGATACAAGAGGTGACCTTGAGCGATGGAATTAAATAACGAAATAGAAGTGAATGCGCCAATGGATGAAGTCTGGGAAGCTTTCAACACCCCAGAAAAAATCGCACCATGTTTACCAGGGGCAGAACTCCAAAAGAATGAAGGAGAAGAATTCCATGGGATTGTCAAAATCAAAGTCGGCCCTATCACTGCTCAGTACAAAGGAACGGCCACTTACTTAGAAAGGGAAGTAGGAGACAAAAAAGTAGTCATCAAAGGTGATGGCCGTGATGTTCGAGGAGCAGGCAATGCTAGTGCCCTTATAACAGCCACCCTTGAAGAAACTTCACCTACTACCACTCAGGTCAATGTGAAAACTGAACTCACCATCACTGGGAAAGTAGCGCAATTTGGCCGTGGGGCGATAAGTGATGTGAGTGCCAAACTCATGACCCAATTCGCAAAAAACCTTGAGGAACTTCTTGAACCGGATGAGAATAACGTTTCTACCGAAGCGACTACGGCCCCACCTACTCAAAAAGACGATGAAGCCCTTAACCTCTTAGGGGTTGTTACTCTCCCGCTTCTAAAGCGCTTTGGACTCCCACTTCTCGTTTTCGGAGCCGCTCTGTTTCTCATAATCTGGTTTTCAGTCTCTTGACTACTTAGGAAAAATTGAACATGGCTAATTCCGCTGATTATAAAGAGGTCGAGCAGATGTTGGGACGAACACCGCAAGGCCGGTTTGAAGTGGTACTCAGAAATGAGAATGGGAAAGCAAGAGTTATACGGAATGATCCGTTGCTTTATGATGGTACGCCGATGCCAACTCTCTTCTGGCTGGTAGACCCTGAAGAAAGACGCTTGGTAAGCAAACTAGAATCACAAGGAGCCATCAAAGAAGTAGAAGCACTACTTGGCTTAGATGCGATAGCGGAAACACACTCCCAGTATTCCGTTCAAAGAGATCGTTATATGCCCGACGAGTACTCTGGGCCGAAACCAGCCGGTGGAGTAGGCGGGACAAGACAAGGTATCAAGTGTCTCCACGCACACTATGCCTTTCACCTTGCCGGTGGTGATGACCCAGTTGGGGCCTGGGTCGCTATGAGGATTCTGTAAAGGGGGAAATGTGGCTCCCACTCTCAGGCGTGTTGCTGCAATAGATTGTGGAACGAACAGCACACGGTTACTCATTGCACAACAAGTTGAAGGTAATCGCTATGAGGTATTGCACCGTCGTCAGGAGATAACCCGACTCGGAGAAGGGGTAGATACCTCACGACAACTTAGAAACGAGGCAATAGACCGCGTGCTCGCGACCCTCTTGTCATTTAAAGAAGACATAGATGAAGCAGATGTTCAGCAGTTTCGCTCAATCGCGACTTCTGCGGTACGAGACGCAGCGAACAAGAATGTGTTCCTCGAAGCAGCACAAGGGATTCTTGGGTCAGAAGTTCAACTTCTTACGGGTCAAAGAGAAGCGGAACTTTCTTTCCTCGGGGCAACTTATGAAATAGGTGGAGAAGCACCGTATCTGGTATTCGACTTGGGAGGTGGCTCAACTGAATTCGCATATGGGGGCAGGGCGTGCGAGCAGTTCTTCTCAGCAGACATCGGTTGTGTGAGGATCACGGAAAAGTTCATTCATTCTGACCCCCCATTGCCGGAAGAACTTTCAGCAGCTCTTTCTTTGATAGAGCTGCACCTTATTGACGCCGAGAAAAAAATCCAGAGCATCCATAAAGCAAAGACCCTAGTTGGTCTGGCTGGAACTGTGGCCGCGACAGCGATGATTGAAAAGGGGTTACAGGAATATTCTTACGATGAAATCCATGATTACTCAATGACGCATCAAGATATGGAGGAAGTATTCCGGATAATCGTTACGGATGACCGGGAAAATCGGTTAATGAACCCCGGGATGGAAGAGGGCCGGGTAGATGTGATTGTCGGAGGACTTTGTATTCTGATGAAAATTATGCGCTATTTTCATTTCACTGAATGCCTTGTCTCAGAAAAAGACATTCTTGACGGTTTAGTTATCGAACAATTGGATTAGACGAGAGTTTCTTCATCTCAGGTCGCCGGAGATTACCATTCCCGACTAGGGTCCTCCTCATGAAAGATAGAAGATCTCTGGCTAAGAGATAGATATGAGGGTTACAAAATCCCGCCATGCCAAAGACTGCCTTCATGGGCAGCGTGTGATGCTACGCGCTTTACAAATGTCAGATTTTGAAGAATGGAAAAAAGTTCGACTGGATAATGCTGAATGGCTCACGAAATGGGAACCTACACGCCCAGCAGGTATGCCTGATGTCATAAACGACCGGAATGCATTTGCGGCACGTTGCAATGCCAGAGACAGAGAGCGACATTTAGGATCCGGCTATGGTTTCGGCATTTTTGTGGAAGAGAAATTTTGCGGCGAAATCAACATCTCCTCTGTTCAACGGGGCCCATTTCAAAGTTGTTATGTCGGGTATTGGATTGATGAAGGGCATGCTGGAAACAGTTATACGCCAGAAGCTCTAGCTGTTGTTTTGAAGTACGCCTTCGAAGAATTGAGCCTCCATAGAGTGCAAGTAGCGATAATCCCAAGAAATACCTCAAGTCGACGAGTGGTAGAGAAGTTATCGTTGCGTGACGAAGGAATTGCCGAACGCTACCTTGAAATTAACGGAGAATGGGAAGATCATATTCGCTTCGCATTCACGGCAGAGGAATGGGATCAACGCAAAGGAGAAATCATCGAAAGATGGATTGGATAGATTCCCGTCAATCCTTTGAAGAAGATTTAGAAGAAATTTTCTGCTGCAGGCTTTGAACCAGTCGAGTAAATTCTTCAGATTCCATTGATTTTACTTGGGGAACCACTTCATGTTGGACCGCGTCTTCTGAAGAATCTATGGACGGCAATTCCCCGAAAGCGATTTTTGTCATCTTCGTGAGATCTTTTGAGTACGTGGCTGCCCGTTGTGCAATGGTTAAAGCTTCCTCCATAAGATTTTCATCTGGAACACACGTCCAAGCTAGGCCAGTTCTGTAGGCGTCTGGCCCTCGGAGCACTTCCCCGAAGAGAACCATGGCTCGAAGGGTTTGGAAATTAGTGCGAGCCAGTAGGCGCCAAGTGTGACCGCCTCCAGGATGGATCCCTATTTGAAGAAAGCGACTATCAAACTTTGCAGAGTCAGCGGCGACGATAACATCGCATGCCAATGCCATATTCATCCCCGCCCCAACTGCTGCACCATTGACAGCGGCGACAGTTGGGAGCGTGGAATCAGCAATACGAAGAAAGCCGCGGTAAATGTCTTGAATATTGTCTCTTTCGCGTGCAGCAAGCAGATCACTGAGATCCGCGCCTGCGCAGAAGCCCTTTCCTGCACCAGTGACTATCAATGCTCCAATATCCTTTGATTCCTCTAAGCCATCGAGAACTTCGCAAATTTCATCGTTCATCGTGAGATTGATAGCGTTTCGCTTATCGGGGTCGTCCAAAGTCAATATGGCTACACCGTCGGATTCTTCAACTGTAATAAATTCCATACCCTAATTGTGGCGTAACAGAAGTCTTTATGCCCAATATCCGCTAGTTTTCTCAGAACGCTCAGTGATCCTCGAAAACAAGGTATTCCTGCCCAGCCTCACATTCCTCCGAAATGGGACACCACCTACAAGGGGGTCCTGTTTGTGTTGTAGGGGATCTCCTTTTGAAGCGAATCTGGGAAAGACGCGTCATTCCGTCAGATACACGAGCTACGGAAGACTCAAGAACATCGACGGAGATATCTTCTGGGCTGAATTCCCCTTGGTCTAGGTAGTAGCTCGCCACCAATCGCGGAGGAGTGCCTACTCTGATCGTGTCCAATAATGCATAGAAACGTAAATCATCTCGATGAGATGGGGAGAATTTCCCTGTTTTGAAATCAACGATCACCTTTCCTGCAGTGTTTCCTCCTGCCGAACCAAGAGTTAGATCTACTTTCCCAGACAGAATAACTTTTCCATGAGCCAGTTCAACCCTTATTGGGGTTTCAAGCATCGGTTTCCAGCGTTTCTCAAGAGGTGGCCATGTTTCGAGGAAAGAACCAACTCTAGTATTCACGTCACCGCACAGTTGCGCCCGATCGCCTTGGCTTAGCCCCTTGATCCAAGCTGCCAGATTGTCGTTCCCTTGCCCTGCCCTAGAAAGCGCTTCATCAGTAAGGGTCAAAGGGTCTTTAGGCCCTTGCCAAAATATAGAAAGCTCAATTGCCTTGTGGGAGAGAGTTCCTCTAGCAGTAGGGATGCTCCATTCAAACCTTTCTTCACTTTCAGCTAAATACCGCTTCTCGCAACCCATAATCTGGGTTAAAAGATGTTTGTTGATAAAGAGTGATTCGTTGTCGGGGATGTCTTGAACAAAATTCTGTGCAACTTCTTCAAGGTTTTGTTTTAAAGTTCTCTGAAGATCGGCAGTGAATTCCGGCCGCTCGTCTGGTTTCGCACCAAGTTGGGATAGCACGTTTTCCTGAGCGGGATTCAAAGATATCGAAAGGGGAGGATCCACGTTTTCCATACGTCAAAGTTAGCTCGGATTTTCTCAAGGCATCGGTTCAATCCGGGTAACTTCACAAAATGTCATACCCGAAAGCCACAATGAATATATGGCGGAATCATTATCATTTCTATTTGCAAATACGGTCAGAACATTAAGCACAGTAGCCCGAGAAAGAGGTTACAACGTCCCTGCGTTTAGAGGCCCACCGAATTTGGGAGAACACTCGAGAACTCTTAGAAGAAACAGAGACGGGTCAATAACCATTTCGGTTGTTTTTCGAGGGAGAGCTTGGCTTTCTGCGCTCTCGGACATAGTCGAAGGGTTCGTCGTCGCAAATAGCCACCTTGACAAAGCTCATCAACTCCGTGATTTACTTTGGTCAGTTATCGAAGAAAAAGAATTATCGAAAGCAGAGACAGCCGGATTGCGTCCCCTCCATCAATCCCTGAGCTCCGCTGCTTAAGCTATAAGCGCTCCATCAACCACGATTTCTGCACCGGAAACGTAACTTGCCTCGTCGCTAAGTAGAAACATCACCGTTGCCCCGACTTCATCAGGAGTACCTGACCGTTGCATGGGGACGTTAGCTACTAACCTGTTGACGTTAGCGTCACCTAGATCAAAAAGCATGTCAGTTTCTATAGCTCCAGGATGAATAGAGTTAACCCTAATATTTAAACTACCTAGTTCCTTCGCTGCGATTTTTGTCATTCCTCGTACAGCCCACTTACTTGCTCCATAGGCAATTGCGCGATGTCCTCGCATTCCAGCAATGGAAGAAATATTTACGATGCTTCCAGACTTCTGTGAAACCATTGTTGGTGCTACAGCAGACATTCCCAGAAAAGTTCCAACTTGGTTCACTTCTACGATTTTTTTGAATTGCTCAACAGAACTATCAAGTATGCCGCCATGTCCGAAAATTCCAGCGTTGTTAACAAGCCCATCAATCCTTCCAAATTCACTTACCGTGAAATTCACTACGTCAGCCCATTGTTCGGGAGATGTGACATCCAAACTCCTGTATACGCTCCCTGTTTCTTCTGCGATTCGGTTGCCTTCATCATCTAGAACGTCGGTTACTACAACTTTCGCACCAAGATCTGTAGCCAATCTGACCTCGGCAGCACCTTGGCCTTTCCCCCCGCCGGTGATGATGATCGTTTTCTCATCAAGTTTCCCCATTTTTTCTCCTTCCGGTAACACGAAGATTAGACCAGAGAGGTTCTTCTTCCTAACCGCAGTTGCAAGAAAATGAAATCGTTCTAGAGTAGAGCGAGCAAATAAGTCGTCAGGTAGTCTAAATAACTAGCCCGAGTGGCGGAATAGGCAGACGCAGGGGGCTTAAACCCCCCGGCTCCTAATAGGGGCATGTGGGTTCGAGTCCCACCTCGGGCACAATAAGGAGAAAAATAGCGTTGGGTTTAGTTTTCAGTAAACTTCTACAAAGGAGGATCAATGTTTGATTGCTTAATTAAAGGCGGAACTCTCGTCGACGGGACAGGAAAAGAGGGTGAAACCGGCGACATTGCCATCGCTGACGGAGTGATTGTCGAAGTTGGAGGCCGCATCAGTGGTAGCAGTAAAAGAACCATTGATGCTGACGGGGCCCTCGTAACACCAGGTTGGGTTGATCTACACACTCACTATGACGGACAAGTCAGCTGGGATACAGAAATAGCGCCATCGTCGCATAACGGAGTTACAACCGTGGTAATGGGAAACTGCGGTGTTGGTTTCGCTCCCGTTCGCAAAGGACAAGAGAAAGAACTTATTGAACTCATGGAAGGCGTTGAGGATATCCCAGGGTCAGCGCTCCATGAAGGGATGGAATGGGGCCAATGGGAAACCTTCCCTGAATACCTCGACTACCTTTCTGCAAGGCAATTCTCCCTTGATGTCGGGGCACAGATAGCCCATGGAGCTGTTCGTTATTACGCCATGGGTGAACGTGGAAGGCTAAATGAGGACGCTAACCAAGCTGACCTCGAGATGATGGGAACGCTTGTCACCGAAGCCATCGAAGCTGGAGCTGTGGGATTTAGCACATCAAGAACTATCGGGCATAGAGCTATGGGAGGGGAGCCAGTCCCAGGAACATTCGCCCCCGAAGAAGAGTTACTCGCTATCGCTTCCGCTATGGGTGAAACGAAAAAAGGTGTATTTGAAATGATCCCAGCCGGAACCGTAGGGAAGTTGGAAGGACTGGGTGGGGAGAGAACTACGCAGGAAGCCGAACATGACCTTATGAGAAAATTCTCGCTTGCCAGCGGCAGGCCCGTAACTTTCACTCTGGTGCAGTCCCCTGACTACGATCAGGACCTCTGGAAAAAAATCCTCAAAATGACCGAAGAGGCTAACGAACAAGGAGCGCAGATGTTCCCGCAGGTCTCATCACGGCCAATAGGGTTTGTTACCGGCCTTACCGGATATCACGCATTCATGCGGCGCCCAACTTACCTAAGGGAGATCGCAAAGCTACCTTTGGACGAAAAAGTCAGAATGATGCAGCGGCAGGAGATACGTGAAACCCTCTTGTCTGAAACTGATATTCCACCTGACCAGCCCGGATCGATGGAGGGTGTCGCCATGCTTTTCAGTCAAGCAGCACCAATCCTATTTCCTCTTGAAGATCCAGTTGACTACGAGCCAGATATGAGTGAATGCCTAGGGGCTCTAGCAGCAAAATCAGGAGTAACCCCTATCGAGTACATGTATGATTTCCTCCTTGAAGAAGGTGGTACCCGATTCGCTTCGATAAGCGGAATTGATCCGCCGGCACGAATGGAAGTCCTTCGGGAAATGCTCACCCATCAGGACACAGTTACCGGATTAAGTGATGCAGGTGCTCATGTAACTTTGATATGTGATGGGACTATGCCAACCACGCAGTTAACGTACTGGACAAGAGACAGGAAAAAAGGTGAGCAACTACCGATCGAATTCGTCGTCCATAAACAAAGTGCCCGAAATGCATCGCTCTATGGTTTTGATGATCGAGGAACCCTCGAAGTAGGAAAGAAGGCCGACGTCAACGTCATTGACTATCACAATTTGACGGTATCACCTCCAGTTCCTCACCATGACCTTCCAGAAGGAGGAAAACGGCTAATGCAACCAGTGCAAGGATACATAGCGACGGTATGCGCTGGGGCTGTAACCCGACACAACGATGAAGACACAGGCGAGAGGCCAGGGCGTTTAGTCAGAAGCTAGCTCTGTTATTGGCCGGTGAACTGTCCCATGTCAAAATAGTCCCGCCACTTTACAATTTTTCCATTTGCTAACTCAAAGATTCCTACTACTGGTAATTCGGTAGTGGTTTCTCCCATAACGAGCGTATCTATTCGCTCGTTCATGACGACATCCCCTTCAGCTACTTGGTGAAGGATTTCGAATTGAATCGAGGTAGCCATAGCAAAAAACCCCTCTATGAATCCTCGAATATTCTCTATACCTTCTGCGGGCTCCATTGGGATATTGTGGTAGATCGCTGACTCATCAAAAAATTCCATAATCTTGTCAAGGTCTCCATCGGACCATGCTTCACAAAAAGATCGGACAATTGCATCGGATGAAGAACTCATGGAAGAAACGATAGTTCAGATTTGTTCAGAACACTCATTTGTAGTGCCTACACATCAATGACTTCGGTAGAGATAGGGTGCAGGTCTCCTTTTGGGAGAAAAAATCTCCAGAAGATAGTTCCATAAACTAAACCTTCAGTATCGATCCAATTTGGTTCTAAAGGGTCTTGGGCCGAAACGATGATCCTGAAAGTCCCATCTCCCTGCAAAACAGTATTTGAACGATTCAAAGAAACATTTCTGTATCGGTAATCCAGAGTTTGGCCAAACCGATTCCAGATACACACATTCCCAAACCGACAATCAGGCCATCGTCCCGTCATCACAAGAGCTTTCCCCGGCTCCAAAAAGAATCTACCCAAAGAATATGCTGCGTCAACTGCAGCCAAAGCCATATCCCCAGGCATTTGAGGTAAAGGGAACACGTTGGGTTCTGTTCCTATCCAAGAAGCAGCAACGGCATCACCTGGCTTTGTCCTCTCGAGAGTGGTTCCTTTGATGTGGTTAATAACTCGATTTATAGCTTTTTCAACGGTTCCATCATCCCATGGAGGAAGAGGGCCAGGGTTCTCCAACGGTTCAATAGTCAGGGGGATATGAAGTGACTGATCCGAAGCACAGGGAACCGGCCATTCAAAGTAGTGACGAGTCGTTATCCTTCCTGCATTCTCAGGCAAAGGCATCCAGTTTCGGCCTGTGTCCGGCCCGCCAAGGATAAATTCGTAATTTCCATCCGCATCAATATCTAGGTCTTCATCATTGAAAACGCCACCATTGTATGAGGGGTGCTTACCGTCCTCAGCATTTGCTTCAATTGTGAAAGAAGTATAAATAGCTCCCGCCAAATTTCCCGTGATTCGGTAAGCACGGTCACCGCGGATTGGAGTTTCGTAATAAATTGCATCAGAGTTGTCTCCAAAGAACTTCCTAGTAGGGGAAACTATTCGTTCCCAATGTGGGCGCTCAGGATCTCCTTCAAAATGGGTTAAAAGGGCGCTTTGTAAGACGTGCATTACATACCGGTAGCCAAGGGATCGGTCTTGTTCAGAAGTGATTGCCCATTCATCGCTAAGAAACCTTTCATCAATTTCTTTTAAAGTAGTGAGAAGGTCCTGGTAGCTGTTCTGTGATTTTAAATCACTCATAACTATAAAACCTCCTTTCGTTAGCTAGGAATTACCAATAGATACTAATCTGGGTAGCTGTCAGTGTCAGAAAAAAGATGCAGCGAATTTGTTAAGCCATTAGAACAAATGAGGAGAATGTGAAAGAGGCGTATAGCGGTTTCAAAGGGAAAATCGGGAAAATATTCTCGACGTCTGAACCAGATTGGCCACAACCTCCGACAGCGCCTCCGGGATCGCCAAATGTTCTGGTTATGCTTGTTGACGATCTCGGGTTTTCTGACCTTGGGTGTTTCGGATCAGAAATTGAAACACCCAACATTGATGCACTTGCTGCAGAGGGAATCCGGTATACGAATTTTCACGTCAACCCAATGTGCTCACCTACTCGAGCCTCATTACTGACGGGCCTTAATTCACATATGGCAGGTATGGGACATGTAGCTCATTTCGACCCAGGATTCCCAGGCTATGCAATGGAACTTCGAGAAAATGCAATAACCATGGGGGACTTGTTTAAAGCGAACGGGTGGTCGAGTCTTATGGTTGGGAAATGGCACCTGTGCAAAGATTCACAACTTTCTGAAGCGGGGCCTAAGCACAGTTGGCCCCTGCAAAAAGGTTTTGAACGTTTCTATGGGATCTTAGGAGGTTTTACCAATTTCCATCACCCACACCGGCTATGTGAAGATAACCATGCATTAGATATCGATACATACCCTGATGATTATTACTTTACAGATGACTTGACGGATCAAGGGATAAAGATGGTTAGGGAGCTTAGAACTTCCAATCCTACAAAACCATGGTTCATGTTTTTTTCGCACGGTGCTGTTCACGCACCGCTTCAAGCTAAGAAAGAAGACATAGAAAAATACCGCGGGAAATATGAATCAGGATGGGACGAAATTCGAGAAAGAAGATTTCAAAAACAAAAGCAACTCGGAGTTGTTCCACCTCATGCAGAACTCCCCGCCCGAAACACGGAAGACGATCACGCTGTAAAGGCCTGGGATGAACTTTCAGAGAAAGAAAAAGAGCTATTTGCTAGATATCAAGAGATTTTTGCTGCGATGGTCGATAATGTCGATCAGAACTTTCAAAGATTGCGCCTCGCTCTCGAAGAAATGGGTGAGTGGGAAAACACAATTATTGTTTTCACTTCAGATAATGGGGGTTCTCGTGAAGGCCAAGAATTGGGTACTTCGGCCTACTTCCGCACCTTGCTCGCTTTTACAGGGCATACAGAACTGGAGAGTGTAGATGCAGACTATGAACGACTGGATCTCCTAGGAGGCCCAAGAGCTTTGGCCCATTATCCGATGGGATGGGCGATGGCATCAAATACACCATTTCGCTTGTACAAGACCAATACTCACCAAGGGGGGCAACAAGTTCCGCTGATAATTTCATGGCCAGAGAAATTACATCCTCACAATCCCCTCAGAACGCAATACCAACATGTTACTGACCTCTTGCCAACTATCTGTGAACTAGTAGATATAGAAATACCAATTATGAAGGATGGAGAAGAACTCCCCCCTCCTGCCGGCAACAGTTTTTGTGAATCTCTCGAAGATCCTGACATCAAGTCGACCCATACCGAGCAATATTTCGAAATGATTGGGCATCGAGGGTTCTATGAAGATGGTTGGTCTGCGGTGACAATCCGGAAGCCCCAAACTCCGTTCTCTGAAGAGAAATGGGAACTCCATAATCTCATCGAGGACCCGACTGAACGCCATGACCTTTCTGAAGAGTATCCGGAGAAAGTCAAAGACCTTAAAGAAAAATGGAATAAAGCAGCATGGGATAACCAAGTCTTTCCATTAGATGAAGGAAACAATGTTAAAAATATTCTGCGCCCGCCATGGGAAATGGAGCTAGTCCAAGAGACAGTTCTCTATCCGGGGACGCCAACAATTGAACGGTGGAAGTCCCAGCAACTCATAAGTTTCCGAAGGTGGGAAGTAGCGACTTCTTTGAACTATAGAGATGGTAACACTGGGACTCTATTCGCTCATGGCGATCAAGGAGGAGGTTATTCTCTGGTGATTGAAGATGGGCAGCTTCTCTTTAGCCATAATGGATATGGGGAAATCACAGAAATCGAGTGTGGAGAAGTTCCTAAAGGAAATTGTTCGATCCTGCTAAAAGTCTCGCCGCCAGATTTCCTCCATTGGGATATTCGGATTTATATCAACGGAGACCTTGTTGCTGAACGGGAAAAATTACTGGCGTTGTTGGCTATGGCTCCGTTCCAAGGAATAGATATCGGAATCGATAGGAAGTCTCCCGTTAATTGGCGGCTTTTTGAAACGTATGGGCCTTTCCCATTCGATGGGGCGATAGAGGAGGTTCGTTACCTTCCGGGTGAATTAACTGATTTCGCCGGGTCAAAATGGTTAGATGTCCTTCGATCTGAAGGAACAAAATTTGAATGATTCCTGCTCACCCTAGGCGTAGAGTCTCCAGAGGCTCCAGTTTTGCTGCCTTCCATGCAGGGTAAAGGCCGGCAACTACTGAAACGATTAGTGCCATGCCACCAGCGACGAGGAAGAGAGGAATATTGAGCGTAGCGATCCAATCAAGAATCGCTGAGACTAGATAAATTACTCCTATTCCTGTAACTACACCCACGATTCCACCTAGGACGCCGACAAATAGTGCTTCAAGGACAAATTGGAAAGCTATGGTTCCTTTTGTGTGTCCCAATGCTCGACGGATACCGATTTCCCCCGATCGTTGAATTACCGAGATGGACATAACATTTGCGATTCCAACGCCACCGACAAGTAAAGCCAGACCACCCATAAGGAACAGCACATTTCTCAATGTTGTATCTACAGCTCCTTGAGCCTCAAGGAGGTCAGAGGGAACAGCCACGGTAACACCCTCATTGCCGCCCAGATTGATTGCTATAGGAAGTGCGTCGGCCGTAGAGTCCACAGCTCCATCTACAGCACGGACATAGAGCGTTGTTGGATTCGGTTCGATATCGAAGTCTTCTTCTGCAGCTGCTTTTGGAACAATCACAGCAGTATCGAGCTTCGGGACAAGGTCGACATTCTCCAAAACTCCAACTACGCCGTATATCTGCCCGTCAATATTCAACGTTCTCACTTCCCCAGGGAGATATTGGTAGTCATTGGCTAAGTCCTCACCTATAACGACAGATCTAAATCCATTCGCTTCATCAGCACCGTTAATGAATCTTCCGGACAGCATCTGTCCATCTAAAACTTCGAGCAAATTCTGATCACTCGTCAACACAGGTACAGGAATCGTTCGGAAAAAATCTCTTCCACCTTGAGACGGAAGGACAGTAAGGCTACCGATTTCGGTGATACCTGCTACGCGATCAACAGTAGAAACATTTTTTGCTCTAGCGACTGCATCCTCAGGCAGTTTGGGAGCTTCCCCACCACTGAATGTCCCATCAGCAGACGCAACAATTAAATTAGTTCCCAGTTTCTCGAGTGTTTTTCTCACGTCTCCCTTAGCTGATTCATTCAGGCCGACGGCAGCGACAATACCTGCTGCGCCTAGAATAGGGCCGAGCATAATCAGGATTGTCCTGATTTTCCGCGCCGCTAGACCTCTTAGAGCAACTGAGAGAAGTTCACGTAACCAGCTCATACTATTCTAGTTTGGTGCCGCCACCTGATTCCCAGAATTGATCTTGAAGGGATTCGGTTCTTTCTTGTTTCAAGTTATCGGCAATAATCTTTCCGTCTCGCATCGATACAACACGGTCCATCTGCTCAGCAATTTCAAGATCGTGGGTAACGACCACGACAGCTCTGTCCTCACTTTGTAAGTTCTGGAATATTTCCATCACCATCGCCGCGTTCTTTGTGTCAAGCGCACCTGTCGGTTCATCAGCGAGAATCATTAGAGGATCGGTAACGATAGCCCGGGCAAGAGCTACTCGCTGCTGTTCTCCACCAGACATTTGCACTGGTCTATGGTCGTGGCGTTCGCCAAGCCCTACCTTTTTAAGTGCTTCCATGGCCTTGTCGTTACGTTCTTGTTTTGTCATATTCCGATACAAAAGGGCTGTGGAGACATTACCGAGGGCGGTGAGGTGAGGGATAAGGTGGAATTGTTGAAAGACAAAGCCGATGGCGTTTCCTCTGAGTTTGGACCTATCTGCGTCATCGAGTTCTGTCACTTCAGTTCCAGACACCTTGATAGAACCTCTTGTAGGGAGGTCCAAGCATCCCAAAAGACCTAGAAGGGTGGATTTCCCAGATCCTGACGGGCCGATAATTCCCATGAAATCTCCTGCTTCGATATCCACCGAAACCCCGTCTAAGGCATGGACCGCAACCGGTTCTTCACCGTAGATCCGGTATACATCAGTGAGACTAAAGAGATAGCTTGTTGGAGAAGAGGAGGCGATTGTTCCTACTGCCCCTTCCGTAGTCATTAGGTTTCCACCAGTACAAGTTCGTCTCCGGTCAATCCTTCAGTTACTTCTACGTATGCCCCTTCAGACAATCCTGTCTGAATTTGTACTTGAGATGTGGTTCCGTCAATAAGTACAACTCGGACTACATCATTCCCTTGCCCGTCTTGGAGAACGGCAGCAACAGGAACAGTTATTACGTCTATCTTCTCTTCGCGGGTAACATCAACATTTACACTGGCTCCATCGACGGCATCAAGGACTTCGAAGGTTTCGATAACCCCCTCGTATCTTTCTGAACCATCACCGGTCACTGTTGCTGTTTCGTCAAGTTCCATGATCACACCTGGGACTGCTTCTTCATCGCTTGCCTGTATTTCTACCTCCACCGCCATCCCCACTTCGAGATTTCCGCGATCGGTTGGGTTGAGCGTCAAGGTAATTGTGAAATCAGGTTCTGTCAGGGTAAGAACCTCTTGACCGAGTAGGATGAATTCTCCATCATCTACTGAAACGGTGCCTATTCTGGCAGGCCATGACGCTACGACCATGTCGCCAGGGAGGAATACGACATCATCGTCGATTGTTTCAATGGGGACTCGGACTTCGCTTTGTCCAGCTGGCATTATCACAGTACCGGAAAGTTCATTAAAGTCTTTACCTGGTGTGGCACTTCCACTAAGGCTGTAATTGATTGAAGTGTCCTCAACCACAGGCTGGTCGGCGCGGATAATAAATTCCCCTGAGGAACCTTCAGCTATCGTGCCTCCACCTTCGATGACGAGTTCAGGAAGATCGTTAGATTCAATAGTAGTGACAGCATACGAAGGACTCCCAACAGCGTAAGTTTCATTAGCATTTTGGGTTACCGAAATCGATATCGTCTCATCGTTTTCTACTGTAGCGTCATCTCGTGTTTCGAAAGTAACGGTTACTGTCTCAGCATCCGCTGGGAGTTCAACTTCTAAATCCTTTTGAAAGTAATCCGATCCTGGGTTTGCCGTTCCCCCAACAGTAAATGTGATCGTCGTGTCTTCGTTGCTGACAAGGTCGGTTTCAAATTCAAACGAGACGTCAGATCCCTCATTCGCAGTCACACTTAAAGCACGGACTTGGATGGTTTGGATATCACCTGGTGGGCTGGTGATCGCTAATCTGGCTTCTCGTAGTGCCCCAGGCACGTAGGGGAGGTTCTCGCCTATACCGAAACCATCTCCAACCTCAATGACGATTTCCTCATCGCTCTCAATTTCGTCATCAGTCAATGTTTGTACGACTAAATCGAACGATTGGGTACCGGCAGGGAAAACAAATGATCCAACTAGTGGGTCATCATTGTAATCATCCTCAGCGGTTGCAGAACCCGAAACCGTGTAGTCAATAACGGTATCGGAAGCGATAGCGATATTTGAGGTAAAGGTAAACGTAGCTGAATTTCCTTCAACGACAGTCCCTGGGTTTACGGCAACTTCTATTCGCGGACGATTGTCTTCTTGAAAAAGGATATTACTGTAGCCGCCAGAGTTTTCATTATGAGAGTAGAGCAGGGTATGGTTGTTCGTTTCAGATGGGGGACTATCAAAGGTCACTGGTTGGTTGGGAACGCTAGGTTCCAGTTCGAAGCTGATAGTGTTTCTAGCTCCCACGGTGTAACCGGCACTATTTGTACGCAGGGAAACAACAATATTTTCGTTCGGTTCAGGAGTCGCCCCTCCATATCCCCGATTTATCTGCCATTCTCGTAGCCCTGCTCGTGTCTCCTCAGTAAAGAGTTGGTCCACCACACCAACGTTAAATCCGTCGTTTGAGAGAATGGTTTCCAGTTGGAGCACATCGGGGCCATCAGATCCGACATCTAACCGTCGAAAGAAAGAGAATTCGCCGTCGACCGCTACAGCAGCCCGACCATCTATTGCATAGAGAATATCGCCGGCATTGATGGTATCCCCATCGTCAACCAGAACAGAACTGACTTGTCCATCGACTCCTGAAGTTATCCTCTGTAGCTGATCTCTTCGGATTTCCCCACGAACGGTTATCTCGTCAACGAGTGTTCTTCGTTCTACTGGAGCGACGACAAAGGTGGGCCCATCATTGGGGGAACTAGAAGAGCCCCCACCACTATCAACACCGGGCCAGACCAACGTTCCTACTAGAACCAGAGCCACAACGACAGCTCCGCCGACTCCCCATTTATAGTTCATGCTTTAGCCTTTAACTTTCCTCTTCAGCTACATAATTTTCTTGAGTGTATGTTGTGGCTTCTTGCCGGCACTCATTGATGTCATCAGTGTTGAGGAGACCTTCAGTGCCTTCAGGAGGGGTAAGCCCAGTTCCTGTAGTGCCAAATCCAAGTTGCCCTCTTTCATCTGGAACGAGGTCATCGACTTCCCAGCCCAATCGTTCCATGCACTCTTTGAAAACAGGAATACCAAAGTTGAGTTGGGCGATATCTTCAGGCGTTAAGTTCGCTTGAGCCTCTGAGAAGCTTGTAAATGATTCAAGAATGTTGCTTTCAACGGCACATTTCTGGAGCGCCTGAAGGTAACCTTGATCAAATTCACTTGGGTCAACTGTTTCGCCATCCGGACCAGGTTGCCCAGGGGCTCCGATGAATTCAAATCCTTCGTCATCGAGGCAACTTTGGAAAATAGAAACGGCGTTCAGCAGGTTATCTAAAGGGTCTTCTTCAGATTCTGAGACTTCGATATCGTCTTCTTCAGTCTCTTCAGCAGGTGTTTCGTTGAGTTCTTCAACCTCTACATCTTCAACAGAAAGCGTTTCTGCTTGACTTTCACCTTCTTCGTTACTGGCTCTTTGTTCTTGAGCATCCGCAATCACGTCAGAATCTACTACTTGCTGACCACCTTGACCTCCAACAACCACAGTGCCTTCATCAGTATCTCCGGAGCCCCCTCCGCCACACGCTAACGGAATTAGCAGAATTAATGTCAAGCACACAAGGATCGATTTGTGTTTCATACTGCCCCTTAGTCGATAACTTTGACAAGCTTAGACCCTATTCGATAAATGTATGGGCTGCCATGTCGATTCTTACGAAATTCTTACTAAAGCTATTGCTTGAGTCTGGTGACATCTGGGTCAGTTTGCTGTGCCGTCGTTCTGATTGTGAAGACTGAATCACCAGAGAGTACACCCCCTCGACCGAAAAGACGGCCGAATTGCCAATTGGATAAACCTAACTCTGGGCGGCCAAGAGCGTATTGGCCATCAACCCAGCGGGTAAAGCCATTACCGACAAACGGGGCGTTTATAGACTTATAGAAATCAGTATGTTCCGTTTCATCTTCGGAGATCAAACTAGCAACGAATTGTGGAGAGTGGTCATTGAATAGCGCCACCGACTGGTCCGTTGATTCAACGATGACAAGAGAGACTTCAGGCGAGTTTTCCCATTCCCACTCTTGAGCAAGGTCATCAAATTGGATTAACTCCGCTTGTGGTTCAGTAACTGATCCTTCGGCACGATCGATTGACACTTCTTGGAACCATTCTTCTGGAATATACTCTGCTGAAGATTCAACGACATGAAGTTTGCTCTTTGCGTTTCGCCGTTGTCCGGCTTGCACTAAAGCTTCAAGAAAAACCGGGACGAGTTCGTTGGCTCGGGATTCTGGAATACAGCATGTATTGAGGGTGTTGCAGACTTTTCTATCTAGTGAGTGGAATACAGCACTTTTAAATCGATCTGTATCCGCACTCTGACCTGCCATGATCCATGCTCCTCCTGTGCCATGTAAACTGACCGGAGTGCCAGCTTGTCTCGCCACGGCGCCAAGTTGGGCAACAGCTGGGCCTGACCCTCTAGCCACAGCTAGAGATAAGCGTTCATCAGAAAACATCGCATGTCCGGCTGATCGTGCGGGGCTATTTACAAGCGACACGGCGCCAAGAGGCAATCCGGACTCAATCAGGGCAGGAGTCAGTGCATGTTCAACAATAGCGTTTGCTGTTCGAAGGGCGTCCGACCCAATTCGGAATACAACGGTGTTTCCTGATCGAAGTACTCCCGTGGCGTCGGCGAAGACATTTGGACGGCCTTCAAAGACAAAACCAACGACTCCAAGTCCTGCGGTGATCTGATTTACTACCCATCCTTCATGATGGATGGCTTCTGTGGATTCTCCGCGACTAGATGAAGTTGAACTCCACATGCGAAGTCCTTCTATCATGTTTGTGCGCATTGTCGGAGATAGTTCCAATCGTGTTGTGGATCGTTCCTTTGATTTTGCTTCCTGTACGTCCAACGAATTTGCTTCAGCAATTAAGTCGAAGGAACTCTGACGTTCGAGTTGGTTAGCGAAAGACTTGTAGAAAGCTGTTATAGCTTCATCGGAAACTGTGCCCATTTGTGTAAAAGCTGAAGAAGCATTTCCGACCGCCTCTCGAGAAAGATCCCAAATTTCTTTCGGAATATGCAAAAGATCTCCAGTGGTTTGGACCACAATGAGACGGTCGCCAGGAGCAAAATCTTCAGCGAGCCTATCTGTGACGTAAGCAACTTTGTTTCCTCCGTAGGGGATTGCCATTCCTTGCGTTAATGAATTCAGATCTGTGTCCATTTCGGCATGCTACCCATGGGTTCGCAAGGTCTCAAATAGATTAACGGAAATGGGTCTACTTTCTGTCAAAGTCATTTAGATAGGTACGCCGAATCTAACTGCACTAGATTGCATTGTCATGAAAACTGATTGGAATCCGCTTTTGAAACAAGAATTTGAGAAACCTTATTGGAAGGAACTTCAGCAGTACATCTTCGAAGAACGGACAAACCACAATATCTTTCCGCCTAATGAAGAGGTCTTCGCTGCTCTTCATCTCACTCCCTATAGTGATGTCAAGATTCTAATTCTCGGACAAGATCCGTATCATGGCGAAGGACAAGCCCACGGTTTGTGTTTTTCAGTTAAAGAAGGTGTCGCCATTCCCCCATCTTTGCGGAACATCTTTAAAGAACTCAACGCAGATGAGGGTGTCGCAATCCCGGATCATGGGAATCTAGAGTCGTGGGCCCGACAAGGAGTTCTACTTTTAAATTCTACGTTAACTGTGAGAGCTCATCGGGCCGGATCTCATCAAGGAAAGGGCTGGGAGACCTTTACCGATCAAGTAATCCGAAAGGTGAATGAGAAAGATGAGAAGGTTGTCTTTCTTCTCTGGGGGGCATTCGCTAGAAAGAAGAAAGCCCTCATTGATCAGGGCCATCATCATGTCCTCGAATCCCCACATCCTTCGCCTTTAAGCGCCCACAGAGGTTTCTTGGGTAGCAGGCCCTTTTCGACCGCTAACTCTTTTTTGGAAGAATCAGGTAGGGCGCCGATCAACTGGGAGTTGTAGGAGGTCAATAGATTTGCTCCTTGTAGGAAATCATTAAAATAGGTTTATCCTTTTTAAGACGGAACGAAAGGGAAACAGTGGGCGACTTTTTTCAGAATGGTGTCATAACCACATTCCATGATCTGTCGAATCGGTCAATCGATGAACTTGAGTCAAATCTTCTTGATTGGTCGAAAACCAGACCGATATCTTTGCTGATACCAGCGCTGTACTCGGAGTTTGAAGGCGAAGCGATCCCAAAAATCATTTCTGAGTTAAGAAAAGTAACTTATCTAGACGAAGTTATTGTTGGGCTAGATAATGCTGATCAAAGACAATTTACGAAAGCGAAAAAAGCGTTCCAGGGCTTAGACGCACGATGTCGAATTGTTTGGAACGATGGTCCTGATATGCGTGAACTTCAGAAGGAATTGGCTCAACAGAAGCTTGGTCCCTTAGAGCGTGGGAAAGGGGCAAATGTTTGGTATTCGATGGGGTATTTTCTTGCCTCTGGAAGAGGGGCGGTTCTTGGAATGCACGATGCTGATATCGTCACGTATTCGAGAGACTTACTTGCGAAGTTAATGTACCCTGTGGCCAACCCAACTTTCGGCTATGTATTCTCGAAAGGTTTTTATTTCAGAGCTGATGACCAAGGCTTCAATGGACGTGTATCAAGGCTTTTAGTTACTCCATTGATTCGCGCGCTGCAGCACACTCTGGGACCAGATGAGTATCTCAGTTATCTCGATAGTTTTCGATACCCATTGGCAGGAGAGTGCGCCATGAACGCTGACGTGGTCCTTGGTTTGAGAATTCCATTTGATTGGGGCTTAGAAATTGGTGTGCTTTCAGAGGTGTACCGCCGTTATACCAGTGGAAGAGTGTGCCAAGTTGATCTAGCAGACGCTTACGACCATAAACATCAGCATGTATCGGAGCAAGACCCTAGCCAAGGTCTTCATCGAATGGCGACGGATATTACTAAGTCCATATACAGGAAGTTAGCTATCCGCGGACAAGTGTTTTCTCAAGGGGTGTTTAGGACACTCAAAGCTACCTACTACCGCAGTGCATTGGATTTTGTAGATCATTACACGCATGACGCGGAAATGAATGGTTTTCCGGTGGATCGCCACAAGGAAGAACGATTGGTAGAAATGTTCGCCCAAACCATCACTACTGCTGGAGAACAATACCTTTCTCGCCCTATGGAGTTACCGCTAATTCCGTCCTGGGCGGTTACTTTGGATGCGAAACCCGACGTGTTTGACAGAATACAGAAGATTGTCGAAACTGATAATTCGTAAATTCCCGCTTCACATAAACAACGAGGGGACTTTCCTCGATTTTAGGTGACCCTCCTCGACAAGCCATTGCAGGGTATCGAAGAAACTTTCTTCCAGTGGCCTCCACTCTAGATTGAACTCTCGGCGGGTGTGGAGATCATCTCCCGGCCTCAGGCTCGTCATAAACTGCGCTGTCGAGTAGTCGAGAGGGAAAGGCAAATGAAGGAGATCGAAAAGATCACCTAGATGCCCCAAGCCGAGAAAAAGATTATCGGGAAACTGTATAGATCTGATATTCCGCCCAGTTACGTCGCGTAGGAGAGTTCTTGTTTCATCCCAGTCGTAGAAGTGGCCAAAAACTCCGTAATGACGAGGCCCTTGGTCCCTGACAACACATCGAGCTAAAACTTCAGAGAGATCTCTGACATCGTGCATTAGAATCCCACCCGTTTTCGGGAGAGGGAGAACAGGCACGCTTAGAAGTCGCGCTATACCACTAGCTGCGACACTTATGCCAACGTCTTGTGGGCCAACGATTCCAGAAGGCCAAACGATTACGATCGGGTGGCCCTCGTCCTGTAATCTTCTGGCGTGTCGTTCTCCTTCAATCTTTGATTGAGCGTAAACTCCAAAAGGCTCATCTGAGAGTGGTCCATTAGCTGTATATTTCTCCTCCCGCGGTGGGTGAAGGGTGCTCTGGGAAGAGACGTAGATTATAGGGTCCATTTCTCTCTTGACGGCCTCTTCAAGGACGATTTGTGTACCGTCAATGTTCGTTGATTTAAGTGAAGGGATCTTTTTGATTTGTGTCCCAGTCACCGCTGCGATGTGCATAGCAGCATCGCATCCATCCATAAGGGACGAGACAGCTACAGGGTCTGAAACGTCACCGAGAACATGCTTCACCGAATGCAATTCATGGAGGTCGACGACGCGGGCAAGTTTGTCAGCGCTCCGAACTAGGGCCACCGGCTCATGCCCAGCATCAATTAATTTCTTCAAGGTGTGGCCACCTGTAAAGCCAGTTCCCCCAGTAACAGCTACTCTCATCTCTAATAGGCTAGCGTGCCACCTCTAGGACCATCGAAATATATTGCCGTTGTATGTATTTTCTATCTGCTAGATGCCTATTCTTTGAGCGAGTAATTCCCGATGGTACGTCGGATCGCCGAAGAGGAGTTCAGAGCTCTTAGCTCGCTTGAAATAGAGATGGGCAGGATGCTCCCAAGTGAATCCAATACCACCATGAATTTGGATATTCTCTGCAGCAGCATGAAAGTACGCTTCAGAGCAATAAGCCTTTGCAAGACTTGCGGTTGAAGGGAGTTCATCGTTCATTTCTGCGGCACACCAGCCCGCATAGTATGCAGCGGATTTAGCTGATTCTACTTCAAGCAGCATGTCTGCGCATTTGTGTTTAATTGCTTGGAAGGAACCAATCGGGCGGCCGAATTGCACCCTTACTTTGGCGTATTCGACTGCCATATCTAAACACATTTGAGCACCGCCTACTTGTTCTGCCGCTAGGCCGACTGCGGCAAGGTCCAAAACAGTGCATAGCGTGTCCCAGCCTTTGCCCTCTTCACCAATAAGAGTGGCGGGCGTGCCGGAGAAATCAAGCTTTGATTGCTTTCTTGTCTGATCCATTGTTGCAAGTGAGGTTCTGGTTAGCCCATCGGCCCCTGCATCAACATGGAAGAGGCTGACGCCGTTAGCGGTTCGAGCAGCGACAAGGATGATCTCAGCAGTGCTTCCATCAAGCACGTACATTTTTGAACCATCAAGCGAATAGCCACTGTCAGATTCACTTGCCTGCATTGTGATTCCGCTTTCATCCCATTTCCCGTTCTCTTCAGTAAAAGCAAGTGTTGCTATTGTCCCGCTAGCGATTTGAGGAAGGAGTTCAGCTTTGGCGGTATCATCGCCGCAGTGGATAAGAGTGTTTGCAGCAAGGACGACGCTTGAGAAGAAGGGGGCGCAAAGAAGGGCTCTCCCCATTTCTTCTAGGACGACTATTAACTCAACATACCCGAAGCCCTGTCCGCCGAATTCTTCTGGAACGATAAGGCTTTGGAGTCCCATTTGTTCGCTCATCTGTTGCCAAACGTCGGAGTCGAAGCCATTTTCCGTGTCCATCTGCTCGCGGACATCTGCTTCGGGTGATTTTTCTTCTAGGAAGTTTCGAACGAACTCCCGAAGTGTTTCTTGTTCTTCTGAAAAGGCAAAGTTCATGTGTCTCTCCTGGCTTCTGCTAATTGGTTAGGTACAACTTTCGTCTTCTTGAAGGATACGCGGACAACAGGAATTTGTCACATCCTATTGTGTACATCTATGTACACAATAGGTTATTATGTTGATATGGCTATTGGAAACCTCATCGGAGTCAGGGAACTACGAGCTGGCTTAGCTACATTCATCAAGAGGGCAGAGGCTGGCGACCGGATTATCGTAACGATTGATGGTCGCCCGACCGCTCAGCTTGGACCCCTTCAACCCAAGGGTAAGCCGAATTTAGATGATCTCATAGCAACCGGATACGTGAAGGGCCCCCGAAAAGATATCAAACCCTTAGACACAAAACCTGCAGGAATACCTGTAGATCTTTCCATAGACCGGATCCTTCAAGAATTACGTGGGCAATGATTCTAGCCGTTGACACTTCTGCTCTCGTCCTTCGTTACCTTCCGGGGCGACACAGAGAAATGGTCCTTGCTGAAATGGCGGAAATTGATGTCTGGTGCGCATCCGAATTAGTCCGAACGGAAGTACTTCTGACCTTGCACCGAGCATCGATTTCACCTTCACAACACTCGGAATTATCTCACCAATTTGATGGAGATTGGGATGCCTTTCATGTAGTTCCTTTGGATGGACTTTGTGTCAGTAACGCTACTGAATTGGGTTCCCGATTCGGTCTAAGAATTGCCGATGCTCTTCATTTCGCAGCTCTGGACCGACTACCCCGTCCGATAAAATACCTCACACTAGACCATCGGCAGATACCAACAGCCGCCGAACTCGGATTTGAACTCCTAACTCCACTAGAGCAATAGATAGCTAGAAGTCCATACGCCGTCTTACAGTGGTTTACACCAACCTAGCCACACTCTATGGTCTAAAGAATAGGAAATTACCAGAAAGGCATCACAGTGATTTTTCTTTTACAAGAAGAAATAGATAACTTCGAAAGATTTAGCGAGTGGTTTAACACTGAAGCAGTTCCAAAAATTGAAGCAGCAGGCGGAAGAGTGCTTGTACAAGGCGTTGAGCTGGACAATGAAAACATGTTACACCTAGTTATGGAGGCGCCCGACCAGGAAACAGTTGGAGCATTTATGGCTGATGAGGAATTCACCGCTGAACGCATAGCTGCGGGAGTTCATGTAGAGACTACACAAGTAACTTTTCTACAATCTTAACAGTTCGAAAAGCACGTCAACATTTGGCAAAAGAAATCCTGTGGAAGACTCAACGACCCTGAAATGCCAAAGGCATTGTTCTAAGTGGGAGTTATAGAATAAGGGGATTGAGTCCAAATCACTCGTGGACTTTTAACTGTATTGTCGCTAGAGCAATAACAGGCCTAGATCTCGTTCTCTGGCCGACCGGTCCCACCTTGGGGTCTTCCACCCATGTTGGCGCTCAAGGTTGCTTTGGACATCAGTTCCGCCATTAGAGGTCCAAGTTCGGTCGGGTCATCAGGTTGTGTCCCAACGGGCCCAAGCGTCCAGCCTTCAGCGATTCCCAATTGGCTCCCGCGAATATCAAATAACCTACCCGTGACAGAACTCGCCTCTTCACTGCATAACCATGTCGCAGTAACCGCTTGCCATCTCGGAGACATCCCTTCCTTCTGTTCATCAGTTAGACCATCCATACCAACCAAGTCTGCGGTCATTCTCGACAAGGCTGAAGGCACAAGGGCATTTACCGTTACGTTGTATTTTGCTAGTTCCATTGCTGTTATGACAGTAAAAGCAGCGATGCCTGCTTTTGCTGCTCCGTAATTGCTTTGTCCTATATTCCCGTAAATGCCAGATGGCGAGGAAGTGTTGATAATCCTGCCGTAGGTTTCTTCTCCTGCCTTCGCTCTATTTCTCCAATAAACAGCTGCGTGATGTGAAGGTCCGAAGGTTCCTTTCAAGTGCACGCTCATAATCGCATCCCAATCCTCTTCACTTAGAGAAAAAAGCATACGATCGCGAAGAATTCCAGCGTTATTGATAACAATATTGATGTCACCATAGGTGTCTATAGCTTGATCAATCATTTCTTTTGCTGCACCAAAGTCTGCGACATTCCCACCATTCACGACCGCTTCGCCACCAAATGACTTGATTTCCTCGACGACTTTTTGAGCTGCTGAAAGGTCTTCGCCTACTCCGTGTCGATCCCCGCCAAGATCATTGACAATGACCTTTGCTCCATGTGAAGCGAGCATCAAGGCATGTTCTCGTCCTATACCTCCAGCCGCTCCTGTGACTAAGGCAACCTTTCCTTCAACTAGTTTGCTCATGATTCCTCTTTCATAAATATTGCGATCCCTCTGGGGCGAGAATACTCAAAGTAGAGGCCTATATGCGACCCAACAAGAATATTCCCGTGATTCCCAGCAAATATTAACTCTAATTCTTCTTCTTTTAAGATGTGAAGTAAGTTCCTAGTAGTTCTGTTTGCCGATCATGTAAAGGGGTAACCAATGGCAGCGTTAGACGGTGTGAGAGTTGTAGATGTGGGTTTGCTTGTGCAGGGTCCACAAGCAGGTCAAACTCTCAGAGACCTCGGGGCAGAGGTCATAAAGGTGGAACTACCTGGGATGGGCGACATGGCGAGGTGGATACCTATTTCCATGGAAGATTTGCGAACCCCGTATTTTGAAGCTTGCAACCGAGGAAAAAGAAGTATAACTATCGACCTTAGAGTCACTGAAGGTGCAGACATTTTTCGGAAATTAGTTGATTCTGCCGACGTTCTATTGGCTAATTTCAAACCGGGAACCCTCGAAGCGTGGGGTTTGGGTTACGAGATACTAAGCCAAACTAACCCGGGTCTTGTTTACGCAATGGGCTCAACATTTGGGCCTGAAGGGAAAGGTGCCGACCGTGAGGGAGCCGATCTCGCTGGACAAGCAGCGGGAGGACTCATCAGTACCACCGGTTCTGACGGTGAACCTCCCACCCCTGTGGGTGCGACGGTAGCTGATCACATTGGGAGTATGAACATGACTGTCGGTATCCTCGCGGCACTCTTTTCCCGAAATATTACTGGCAAAGGGCAGAGGATAGATGTTTCGCTACTTGGAGGACAAATATATGCACAAGCATCTGAATACACCGCTTATCTTATGACCGGAGAAGTTCCGGGCCGCAGCAATGGAGGACACCCACTGTTGCCAATGGCCTATGGGATCCTTGAAACCGCTGATGGCTACATAGCGCTGGTGGGAGTTCTCCCTGACAAAAGAGAGGCGCTCTACCAAGCGGCAGGAATACCAGAATTAATTGATGATGAGCGTTTTGCTCCTATTATTTATACGAATGAGATAAGACAGGAACTATTCGGTCTTTTAGCTGATGGATTCAAAAGCAGAACCACAGATGAGTGGGCTCAAATTCTTGACCAGATGGAAGTTCGCTACGCCCCAGTTAATGATTATGCCCAAGCTGTTGCAGACCCGCTAGTGACGACCAATAACTACATCGTAGAATTGGAAGATTCTAATGGCGAAACAAAAAAGGTTGTTGGGTCCCCGATCAGAATGTCAGAAACGCCAACTACGCCATCTGTTTCCGCGCCGGAACTCGGTCAACATACAGAAGAAATTCTTATCGAGCTTGGGTATACGTGGGAGCAGATTGGGGAGCTTCGTGACTTACAAGCGATTTAACTTTCTTGAGGGTTCCCGCCATGTGTTTTCTTAGAACCTAGCTAATATCTATCCAATGCGTTACTTGCTTCGCCGTGTTGTTCCAAGCCTTTTAGTGTTGTGTTTGATTGCGTGTTCAAACGCAGATAACGAAACCTCTGCTGTGGCCGAAAGTGCAACAGAAACAGAAACTCCAGTTTCAGATTCAGTGAACTCAGAACCCGAAAGTCAAGTAGTGGCAGTTGAGGAAACTCAAGGGACTGATGTTATCCGAGTTGGAGTAATCGTTGACGAAGAGAACATCATGTCCGCGTATGACCGCCAGCCCGGTGTTGCATTTATAGGAATGATCGAAGAAATCAACCGGCAAGGTGGATTGCTCGGGCAACGGGTCGAGGTTCTTCGGGAAAATAGCGAATCTCGTCTTTCGGTAATCGATCGGGCTGCGGAAAAGCTCATTGAAGCCGGCGCCCAGCTGCTCGTTGTCACCTGTGAATTGGATTACGCTGCTCCAGCGGTTAAACGAGCGAAGGAAGCAGAAGTTTTACTGATTTCCCCTTGTGCATCAGAGGAGAATTGGGGATTAGGGGATGTAGATACTCTGGCCTTCTCTATGGTGACTCGCCCGAAGGTCTATGGAGCACAATTAGCGGACTTCCTTTGGGATCAGGGGAACCGAACCACTGCAATTTTTTGGGATGATACCGTCCCGGAAACAATCCAAGAATGCCTAGCATTCAGAGACCGGTGGGGAAGCTTGGGTGGGGTCTCTACGGTTGAGTCGGCTATAAATATGGTGACAGCGCCATCCGTAATCGGCCCAGCAGATCGGTACAAGTCTCTGGATGTGGACGTCGTTGCTGTTTGTGCAACGAATCGGGTAGGTATTCTTACGTTGCAGTTGATTCGGGGAGCAGGTTGGCTTACTCCCATTGTTGCGGGCCCCTCATTGGATAGTGCTTCCTTTTTCCCATCTGATGTTCCTGGGTTGGGTGACTTTCGAATGGTCTCATTTGCAGCAGATAATGGGGATGATCCATATTCAGCTGTCAACCAAGCAGCAAACTACTTCGAGACAGTTGATGGTATCCCACCGGCCAGCGGGCGGTTCGTTTTGGGCGCTGATCTTGCAGAGCTATGGATACAGGCTGTCAATACAGCCGGCACAGCAGATAGCAGAGTAGTAGCAGAGGCGATCAAGTCATTTGAATCCGTAGAGGTTCCTTCAGGAACTATAAGTTTTGAAGGAACACAAGCAGTCACCAAGCGAACTTTACGGATGCTGAGACACACAGGCGGGTACATGATTTTTGATTCACTTATAGAGCCAGACACTCAGTAACCTAGTTCTAAATCGATAAGCCCGAGTAGTGGATCACCGGCGATATATCTTCGGACGTTCTCTTCGACCCGAACTGCCAAAAGCTGGATACCCATTTCAGGAGTATTCCCGATATGGGGAGTAATGAGACAATTCTCTAGACTCCACAAAATATGATTATCTGGTAGCGGTTCTGGGTCAGTTACATCAAGTACAGCCCCGGAAATTAGACCTGATTGGAGGGCGTTAACTAGATCTGCTGTTACGACATGTTGGCCCCTTGCCACATTCACTAGGATTCCATTCGGCGGCATTGACTCCAAGAAAGAGGAATTCACAACGCCGAAGGTTTCGGATGTTAAGGAGAGTGCGAGGACCACAACATCAGCTGTCGGAAGAATCTTGGGTAGGTCCTCCAGCTTGGCAGTTCGTGTAGCACCATGATGTATTTCATCGGACTTCCGAACTACCGTCGTCTCGCACGCAAACGCTGACAACAAAGGAAGTAAATCGTTAGCGATACCGCCTCCGCCAAGAATGACGACATGAGATCCGAATAGTGTTTCGCCAACCGGGCCGCTCCACTCGCGCTGCCTAGCGTAGTTCACAAGACCGCGCTTAAGGGCCAGAATAGATCCTAAAACATGTTCCGCGACAGGCTGAGAATAAACGCCCTTTCCACATGTCCATGTTCTCTTGTCATCCAACATCGTAAGAAAAGGCTCGATTCCGGCAAATGGAAGCTGCACCCATTCCAATGTTGGACTGAGCAGCGTTGGGAGTAACTCAGGCCGGTCGGGGTCAGCCCATACCAGAGCAGTGGCTTCTTCAATTTCACATACAATGCCACCTGCTCGGCCTACCGCTTCCACGAGCATTTCGCGACGCCAATTCTCTGGCTCGACAGCAATTCGCACTACTTGACTGCTTGTTTGATCGGGTATTTTTGAGTTGTTCATTTCCTGAAGTTATTTGCTTGGGTGGGAGATAAGAGGTTGGGCACTATGGTCAAATGTATGGAAATTGCAGATTCAGTACTTGACCTTATCGGCAGAACCCCCATGGTGCGTTTGACCCGTGTCACAGAGGGTATTTCATGTCCTGTCGTAGCGAAAGTTGAGACAACGAATCCTGGGGGAAGTGTGAAGGATCGACCTGCGCTTGCAATGATTGATGCTGCGGAAAGAGAAGGTCTTCTCGGCACAGGATCAACGATTATTGAACCCACTTCGGGGAATACCGGAGTGGGACTTGCAATTGTTGCAGCTCAAAGAGGTTACGAATGTATTTTTGTCATGACTGACAAAGTGAGCCCAGAGAAAGTCGACCTTCTTAAGGCCTATGGAGCTGAGGTTATTGTCTGCCCCGTTGATGTAGCTCCTGAAGACCCAAGATCGTACTATTCTACAGCTGAGAGGCTTGTGAATGAGCGTCCAGATGCCTTTAGGCCCGACCAGTACAGTAATCCTGTAAACCCCTTGTCTCACTATCTCACGACAGGACCGGAAATCTGGGAACAGACAGAGGGCAGGGTTACTCATTTTGTTGCTGGAGCGGGCACGGGGGGAACTTTATGCGGAGTGGGGAAGTACCTAAAAGAACAAAATCCAAACGTTCGAATTATCGCCGCCGACCCAGAGGGTTCCGTTTATAGCGGGGGAGATGGTCGCCCCTACCTTGTTGAAGGAGTTGGAGAAGATTTTTGGCCAGAGACTTATGACCCCTCTCTGGTAGATGAAGTAATCGCCGTCACTGACGCGCAATCTTTTCATCGAGCACGGGAAGTTTCGAGGAAAGAAGGCCTCCTAATCGGTGGTTCTTGCGGGACCGCTGTTGATGCGGCTTTGACTGTCGCCAGAGGCCTCACCAAAGATGACCTAGTGGTAGTTCTACTCCCTGATTCGGGCCGCGGGTACCTTTCAAAGATTTTTAATGACCAGTGGATGACAAAGTTCGGGTTCATTTCTGAAGAAGGACCACACATCGAAGAAGTCATAAAAAGCAAGGGATCTGAGGTGCCTGACCTTGTCTATGTTCAGCCTGATGATACGGTCACGAAAGCCATTGAACTCCTTCAGGAATATAGTTTGTCAAGAATTATTGTTGCCCAAGGCGATCTCCCTCTTTCAGCAGCTGAAATAAAGGGGACAATTGATGAAACCCAGTTGCAAATCCGGTCGTTCGAAGATGGATTTTTGGAGATGCAGTGCTCTGATGTTATGGGTCCCCGATTGAACTTCATAGGATCAGGTGAGTCGATAAAATCTGTCTTATTTAAACTTGAACAGGACCAGACATTAATCGTTATGGATAAGGGACGCCCCTCTGCTGTAATCTCAGCATCCGACATATTGTCATTCCTACAGCGATCGGGAGAAAACAAAAATGGCTAACGAAAACATAGATGAGCACTGGGGGTTTGAAACAACAGCGATACACGCAGGTCAGAAACCTGACCCGCAGACCGGAGCTGTCACTGTCCCCGTATATCAGACGACAACATATGAACAAGACGCCGTAGGAAAGGATCGTGGCTACGAATACTCCAGAACAGGGAATCCAACGAGAACCGCTTTAGAAATAAGCATTGCAGCGCTAGAAGGAGCGAAATTCGGAAGAGCATTTGCAAGCGGAATGGCGGCAGAAGACACAATCCTTAGGCTATTGAACCCCGGTGATCATATAGTCATGGGAAATGATGCATACGGTGGAACATTCCGCCTCATTTCCAAGGTCCTAAATCGAATGGGAGTTACTTGGTCTGCAGTTGATTTATCTCGCCGAGAAAATATCGAAAAAAACATCAACGGAAATACTCGAATCGTGTGGGCGGAGACTCCCTCGAACCCCTTGTTAGCCTCTGTTGATATAAAACTTCTATCAGATATTGCTCACGCAAATGGGGCGATGTGTGTTGTAGACAATACATTTGCCACGCCATACCTCCAACAACCGCTGGCACATGGAGTTGATTTCGTAGTGCATTCAACAACAAAATATTTGGGTGGGCACTCAGATGTTGTTGGCGGTTTCATCGCGATGAACTCGCCAGAACTTGATCAAGAGATTAGCTTTTTGCAGAATGCCGTTGGAGCCGTTCCTGCACCGTGGGACTGCTATTTACTTCTTAGGGGTATTAAAACTCTTCCCGTGCGAATGGATCGCCACTGTGAAAATGCCGAGGGAATCGCCGAGTTTCTTCAGAGCCACCCTAACGTAGCCGACGTTTTGTACCCTGGGCTCACCAACCACCCAACCCATGAGGTCGCCAAGAATCAGATGAAGAGATTTGGTGGAATCATCTCGTTCACAGTTCGTGGGGGAGCCGAAGCAGCCCGAAAAGTTGTTGCTAAGACGAAGATCTTCACTCTTGCAGAATCGCTCGGAGCTGTAGAATCATTGATCGAAATTCCTGCTGCAATGACCCACCTTTCAGCCGAAGGATCTCCACTTGAAGTTGATGATTCACTTATCCGACTATCGGTCGGAATTGAGACGGTAGACGACTTGATAACAGATCTCGATCACGCTCTCGCTTAAAAAAGGTTTTCTTAGTTCTGGAGATGTAGTGTCTCTTCAGCAAGACAATTGAGTTCTAACTCCCAGTTATCTGGCTCAACATACGGCATAAGGACAAACTTGCTAGCGCCGGCATCTACGAACTCATTTATTCTCGATACCAAGTTTTTGCGGCCCTGTACGATTATCTCTTCGGCTTTAATGCTCGGCCTCCGGCTTTGGACAGCACGAACTATCTGTTCAGGTAGGCTTCCATCGACCGTATAGACGAGTAAAGCTCCAAAGTGCTCTCGGTCAATTACTTGTCGTCCAGCGTGCATGGAGTGTTCATCGATGATTGGGATAGCGGCTGCCACATCGCTGGGGGTGCAGAAGCTCGGTAACCACCCATCTCCCAAATTCCCTACACGACGTAGTTCAGAAGGAGCTATGCCACCAAGCCAAACATCTATTGGCTGTTGAAGAGGTTTCGGCTTAACCCGAACATTATCAAGTTGGAATCGGGGGCCTTCATGGCTTACAATTTCTTCTTCCCACAAACGACGGATAAGTGGTAAAGCCTCATTAAACCACGGTGAACGGTCCTCCCTATCTACCCCAAAGGCCTGATGCTCCCCTAAATTTACAGCACCTAGACCAAATGCTGGAAGGACTCGACCATTGGAGATCCGATCAAGGCTAGCAATTGACTTTGCAATAAGGACAGGATTGCGTCCGGGGACGACCATAACTGAAGGTCCAAACTTTAACCTTTCAGTTCTGGCCGCTATCCAACTCATCGCAACTATCGGATCCAGTCCTGTTCCCGAGACACGTTCAGAAAACCAGAGCGAGTCAAAGCCAAGTTGCTCTAGTTCTTGTGCTAGGCCACCGAGAGTTTCGGAGTCATTCACCTTTGACCTAGTTCCTAAGCCAAATCCGATCCGTATTTTCATCTTCGCTCCAATTCCTCACTGAAAGCATAGATCAAATGGGAGGTCGTATTCTTGTTGGCCGAGGACGGATAGGGCAAGAAAGACAAAAAATGCTATTGTGAAATCTATGCCTGATGATTCGTTTGAATTGGATGAGAGCTTTCTAGATCCAGTTGTTCAAGATGACCCTTTTGGCACTTATGCCGCTCTCCATGAGAAATGCCCAGTGTATAAAGTCCCAGAAAATGGGTTGTACATGGTAACAAAATATGAAGATGTCAGAGAGGTCTTAACGACACCATCCGTGTATTCAAGTAGACCGGGTACAGGGGCCGGAGGTATCAATGAGGCGACAAAAGCGCATGCGGAGGTTTTCAAAGAAAAAGGCTGGGTGAAAGGCCGAACGCTCCAACGGACTGATCCGCCGGAACACAGTCACTACAGAAAGATACTCGGCCGAGTATTCACGAATCGAGCAGTCGAAGGGATGATTCCTCGAATCGATGAAATCACCCACAGCTTGATCGATCAATTTATTGATAGGGGGCATTGCGAATTTGTTTCTGAATTCGCCTTACCCTTGCCCGGGATCTTTATCTGCGAACAACTAGGTCTTCCTGCTGAAGAGTATGAGACATTCAAGAAATGGGCAGATGCGATGCTAGCAATGTCTCAACGCCCACTTTCCCCAGATGAGGCAGTGGTTCAAGCAGAATATGAAGTTGAAGCACAACATCACCTAGCTAGCGAATTTGAGAAACGTAGAGAAGAACCAACGAATGATTTAATCTCAGCGCTGGTTCATGCGCACCAAGAAGATGAACCGTTCACGATGGAAGAACTCCAAGACCTAATGCATCAACTGGTCACAGGGGGCTTTGAGACCACCACTGCGGCCTTGAGCACTTCAATGTGGCTTCTATTGCGATACCCCGATCAGATGCAGAAATTAAGAGATGACCGATCCCTTCAGAAAAATTTCATTGAAGAAAGTCTGAGATTTGATAGTCCGGTCGCGGGGTTGTGGAGAACCGCAGCTTGTCCCGCCGAGATAGGGGGTGCTTCTATTCCTGAAGGGGCAGCAGTCATGCCAAGATTTGCTGCTGCGAATAGAGATGCAGAAGTCTTCGAGCATCCCGACGAATTCGATATCACTCGAGAGGACCTTCACAAACATGTGGCGTTCGGATTGGGGAACCATTTTTGTCTTGGGGCATCGCTTGCGAGAGCAGAACTGATGTCAGCCTTTACGGCGATTCTCGATCGTATGGAGAACCTCCGGCTGGCAAGGCCGCTAGATGATCAGCCACACAAATTCAGTTTCTTCCTTCGTCCCATGAAAGAACTACATATAGAGTTTGACAAAATCTAGAGTTCGGAACGTCTTAGGACAAAACCGGCACACCCGAGTAGGGGCTGGGATCCCCACTATCTGGGAGTATGGGCTTCGACCAGCTCATAGCTTCAGCGAGATTATTGACGACGTCTTTCCACTGACTCGGTTCCCAACCTTCAGCGCTCCCAACAATTTGTGGGCTCTGGTCGAAGTGGAGTATCGCCGGAGTCTCACCTAACTCTATTCCCTTAACAAATGCTAGTTCAGGATCTATGAAGGTCATGATTTCTGATGACCATGGGCCTAGGAACTCCTTGGAATGATCTATGGTTCCTGTAACCAGCCACCCGCTCCGACAGTCAGCGCCTTTAAAGGACCGTAAGATCCTCCCAGCTGTTTCAACAATCCAAGAGCTTTCGTGCGTGTATGGATCAACAACCACAAGAAGCAGGTGGAAGGTGGTCACCCAATCTCTTAATGGTCGCGACGAGCCGTCGATGCTCACTAATGGGATTGTTGCGCTGGGGGAAGTAGTCACGGATAACAAACTAGCGCAGAGTGCTATGTGCTGAGGAACTATACGTAGATTAGGTCGATATATTTGCAAGCTACCCAAACTGTGGTTCCATGGAGCAAGGCAGATTAACCCCTTTAGCTCAGAAGAGAGAGACTATAAATGAAGAAAAAGACCCTAATCGCCACATCTCTCACTTTGGCTGCCGGCGTACTGCTACTTGTCTTAGTGCAAGATTCCAGAAGGGGTAATGATGATGTAGATAACCTTCCAAGTGAATCGGAAATAACTGGGGAGTCTTCCGAAGCTGTGGAAGTGGGGAAGAAAACGAACCCCGAAGCCACCCCAGTTCCGACTCCCGAAGCCACCCCAGTTCCGACTCCCGAAGCCACCCCAGTTCCGACTCCCGAACCGACGCCGACCCCTAGTCCCCCAATGCCACAAAAAGCCACCCTTGTATTTACAGGCGATATTTTAAGCCATGGGCCAGTGATTCAAAGGGCAGCGTACAATGGGGGAGCTTCGGCCGCTCATGATTACATTCCCATGTTCTCCCAAGTCCGTCCGTTGCTCGAACAAGTTGACCTTGCCATCTGCCATTTGGAGACTCCTGTTTCATCAGACAATCTTTCCCTATCCGGATACCCCATATTCAATGCCCCCCAAGAGCTGCCCGCTAATTTGAAAACAGTCGGGTATGACGGTTGTTCCACAGCTTCCAACCACTCCATGGACAAAGGAGCTAACGGAGTTCGTTCGACAATCACCCAGCTCCAAAAAGCGGGGCTTGTCTGGTCTGGTATGGCAAGGAGCGTTTCCGAACAGAGAACACCTACGTTGTACAGTTCAAATGGAATACTCATCGGCCATATGTCCTACACGTATGGGCTTAACGGATTCGTGCTTCCTTCAGGCGAACCGTACCTCGTAAATGTAATCGATGAAGACAAGATACTAGACGAGGCTAGAAGGATGCGTTCTGCTGGTGTCGACTTTGTAATACTTAGCGTTCAATGGGGGAACGAGTATCAAGTTAATCCAAGTGCAGCTCAAAAAGAATTAGCTGAGTCATTGCTTGGCTCTTCATCCATTGATTTAATTGTCGGGTCGCATGTTCATGTTGTCCAGCCAATTGGAAAGTTCAATGAAAAGTATGTGATCTACGGTCTTGGAAATTTTCTCTCAAATCAGTCAGCAAATTGTTGTCCAGCAGCTTCCCAGAACGGTGTGATGGTGTTTGTCGACATCATTGGGACAGAGGAAGATGGGTTTCAAGTCCAAAATCTTACTTTTGAACCAACTCGCGTTGACCGCTCTGACTACACAATCGTTCCCCTCTCTCGAGCCGTAAGAAATGAAGACCTCGATCAGGCCCTTCGAAGTTTCTATCAGGAAGTTATAGATGATACTTCTTCTGTGATCAATCAACTAGGGGGCAATTACCAAATTAGAGAGTCGGAAGGCACCGGTTAGGTCCCCTCAGATAATTTATTCCTTTTCCCCTGCCGGCGAATGCTCACAATTGCTACAACTGGAAACAGTATCAGAAGCCCCAGTAGGCCCAATTGTAAGGCGCCACCCCTATCAGTGGGACTTGATGGAGGAGCCCCAGAGCCAGGCTTAGGAATTATGCCAGAGCCATCATCCACTTTGATTATTTCGACGCCGTCAGAGGAACTTGGAGTTTCATCGCTAAAGGCGGGCGTAGCGAAAACAAGAGATGCAATCAAAGCAAAAGATACCGCTAAAACATATTTTGGGGAACGATGCATCTAGGCCCTAATTCCAATAGGTGTATAGCATTAGCCTGCTCTTCGATTCTAGGGGTACGTTGGTATTGTGATACACACCGAACAACAAAAAGCATTGTTGGAATGGTGGAATACCAGCCACCGAGACCTGCCGTGGAGACGAACCCGTGATCCATGGTCGGTTATGGTCTCGGAACTGATGCTTCAACAGACACAGGTTTCGAGGGTGGTGCCCAAGTACCTGCATTTCATGACGAAGTTCCCAACTCCCCAAGAGTGTTCTCAGGCTCCAGTTTCGGCAATCATCGAAGAATGGGAGGGGCTTGGATATAACCGGAGAGCAATCAACCTTCATCGGGCGTCCCAAGTTCTAGTAGAAAAGCACAGTGGTAAAGTTCCCAACTCCTTACCTCCACTATTAGAGTTACCGGGGATAGGGCCCTATACGGCACGTGCAATTCTCTGCTTTGCATTCGAAGAAGACCTCGGAGTCGTCGATGTCAACACAAGTAGGGTCATAGCGCGAATCACAGGTGAGGTACTGCCGCCACAAGCATTACAGGAAAGAGCGGACAGCTTTGTGCCAAGAGGGCAGGGGTGGACTTGGAATCAGGCGTTGATGGATCTTGGATCAGGCGTTTGTAGATCTCGAACTGTTGATTGTTCCAATTGCCCGCTAGAAAACTTTTGCCAATGGAAAGGGGAGGGGCCTGATCCGGGGAAACGAAAAATCCCATCCAGTCAGAAAGCTAGAAAATTCGAAGGGTCAGACCGGCAAGGACGAGGGAAGTTGATCAACACGCTACGAAAAAGGAGCGTAGCTCTGTCCGAACTCGAACAAGTGATGGGCTGGACAGGAGACCTTGAAAGATGTCAAAGGGTTCTCCAGGGCCTCGTCAAAGATGGTTTAGTTGAGTGCAATGGCAAAAAAGAATACTCACTCCCAACCTGACGTAACGCTGAAAATTCTCCTCGAATGACGTCTCTCTCGATTCACCAAGCGCGCCGAATTGCTCTAACAGCTCAAGGGTTTACCAAGGGTCGTCCAGCCGGACGAATAGACCGCCGCCACATGCGCCAATGCATGAACACCATGGAACTAGTTCAATTAGACGCTGTCCCTGTGATTATTCGTACTCAATACATACCCTTTTTTTCCCGTCTTGGCCCATATCGGCGAACACTGTTTGATGAAATAGCGTATCGAGACGATGAATGGTATGAACTTTGGGCTCACGAAGCCTCTATAGCTCCAGTAGAAATTGAACCATACTTCCGGTTTGATAAGGTTCGGGCTGCCGAAGGTGCCACATGGAAAGGCTTGTACCGTCTGGCATCACAAGAGCCTTCATACGTAAAGAAAGTCCTACGCGAGGTTTCCCTCAACGGGCCGTTAGAGGCGAAAGACCTTTCCGACCCGCAGCCAAGGAAAGTAGCAGGGTGGGGCCATGGGTCCAAAGGCCAACTAGCCTTGAATTGGTTATACCGCATCGGAGAAATAGGGATTCGCCGGGGACCCAACTTCGAAAAGAGATTCGACCTGCTAGAACGAATAGTTCCATCGAAGGTACTGAATCTCCCCACCCCCAACTACCAAGAATCTCTCCGGAACTTGCTACTTCGATCAGTGAAAGCATATGGTGTCGCGACATCGCGAGATTTGATCGACTATTTCCGGCTCCCAACCAAGGAGGCCAAATCGGCACTCATGGACCTCGAAGAAAATGGCCAATTAGAAGAGGTACAAGTTGAATCTTGGAAAGAACAAGCTTACATCCTTCAACACACAGCTATTCCCTCAGCTATTCACGCATGTGCCCTTCTTTCTCCATTTGATCCACTCGTTTGGAATCGAAACCGGACTCATCGGCTCTTTGACTTTCAATACAAAATTGAAATTTACGTGCCAGAATCGAAACGGCAATTCGGATACTATGTTCTGCCCCTGCTGGTCGATGAGCGTTTCGTTGGGCGTTTTGATATCAAAAACATCCGAGAACAAAAAACTCTCCATGTGAAAGCTTCCTATCTCGAGAAAGGCGCAGACAAAGAGAAAATAGCTCCAAAAGCACTTCAGGAATTAACTAATCTTGCTCTTTTCCTCGGCGCTGAAAAAATCCGGATAGACCGGAAAGGTAATTTCGCGATGCAACTTCGCAAGATAAATAGATTGCCTATTGAAGCAGCTCACTAACAAGGTCATCAAAAATCTTCTCAGCTAAGACCTTCATTTCTTCATCAGTTCTGTCCTGTATGGGGTGATCCGTAAATAGGCCAGCAGGGGGAAACCCAAGTGCTACAGATTGGGCTTCCGCAGCAGAAACAAAGGGCATAGAGGCAACAAACACACCAGGGGTTCCTCGCCGTTCAAGATCACTTATGTCATGCACACTGCATGTCGTACAGCTTCCTCAATCCGCTAGTGCCTCTATAACAGCGTCACAAGTCGTAGCAATTTCGTGGCGAAGATCTACAGGAGCTGGTTTTGTAAAGGTAGGTTTGGTGAATCTGAGTACATTCGCCCCCTTTTTTTCAAGTAAAGATTGCACAGTATCAAGAAAAATATCCCCGCGTGGTTTGCTAATGTCTAGCAGCCCTATCGTTGTTCCTTCAAGACTTGTGATTCTTTGTGCCCTCGTTCGGTGGCTAGGGGTTTGTTCGTCAGTAGGGTCTAGAACGCTGATCGTCATAAAGATATCTCCCTTGTTTGGTATTGGCTTCCCTTATCTCCCGAAATCCACCCTCCTATAATGGCAGAGAAAAGACCTGCTTCTCCACCACCATGGAGAATAATTAGTCCACCATTTGGCCGTAATTTCGGGATAGTAGCTCCGGCGAAAACTTCTGGGAGCCCTTCGCCGATACCATCTGCTCCTCGAATCAAGTGATCAGTTTCTCTGATGGTGTGGTTAATGATTTCCTCGTTTACTTTTTCCTTAGACCACCCTGCTTCTGCGAAACGGGAAGCATGCTCAGGTCCAACAATCAGTATGGCATCAAACCCCATGACCAACTTTGGGTGGGTATTGCCTAATATTCCACTAGCAAGGCTTCTCGCAAGTTCATCAGGAGATCGGGAGAGTTGGTCAACTATTACTCGTGGGCTTTCACCGGGGAAAAGAGTAACTGTGCTCTGCTCTGAAGAAAAACCAAGATCCTCCGCATAAGAGGACCAAGGGGATCCCTCTTCGTCTTCAGCGAAACACAACCCATATTTCGCTGGGCTTCCATGCGTGGCTCGATCGACTCCACCGGGGCGACCACCCCCAACATTACGAATTGCAAGTTGGACGGCTCGCCCAATCGTGCTGTTCGCCCTATTGCCTTGGCCAAGGAGATTCATCCCAGAGTTCATTCCAATTGACTTTCCAACGGGTCCATTCACAAAAATAATTGGACCAACCGGCATTGTCGTAGCAAGTAAGCCGTGCATATTGAACTCGTCATTGCAAGCAGTTTCCAGAGCGGCGATAACCACAGGCAAGTATTCAGGCTTGCAACCCGCCATCACAGCGTTAATTGCAATTTTTTCAACAGTGAGATCTACTAGGTTCGGTGGTACAAGAGCAATGATTTCATCCGGCTCCCGTGTCGTGCCCGCTAGCATCGCGAAAACCCGCTCAATTGTGGGAGGGACTATGGGTAAACCATCAGACCAGCCGCGGTCATACATAGCCTCAAACTCATCTTCAGCTGAAGCGAATTTGATGATCCGGCTAGATGCTCCTGAGCCATACTTCTGTTGTAATTCGCCTTGTAGATCTGGATCAACGCTTAGAGAACCACATCCAGGACTATAGGGGCGGATATCCTTCGGCTCCAGATCCTCAACAGATAGGAATGAACTCCATTCTTCTCGGGACCACCCGACAATTCGAGCTACCTCCTGACCTTCTTCAACTTTTATCAGCGTAGGTACTGTCTCGATTTCGTGAAGAAAACTCAATTCCAGCGATGTGTCATCTGAAGTGATAGGCAAATCTGGGAATGAAACGTCATCCTGTGTGAAGATAGCGCTTAGCGACTCTTCCAAAAAGAGTACTTCCAAAACAGGTACGATAAGTTCGCACGTAGGGCAATCCCGCTTAACAAATACGACGAAACCATCAGGGAGGTTGGGGCGGTTGTCTGTCATTCTCGTGACACTATCACTGAGTAACTCTGTTGAAGAATTCACAAGAAACTATGGAGTTTCTAGTTCACTTTTCGGAATTTCTACGACAACCTTTAAGAAAAAGGTAAATCTCGCACTAAATGCTCTCCTAACATCAAAGGTGGCGGTGAAAGGAGTATCGTTAATTGTGAAGAGTTCTGGTCTGGCAGGAGGAAGAATGGGTGATAAACAGATTGACGGGACTGACTTTCGCAACATACTAGGGCGATATCCCACAGGGGTTACCCTTGTTAGCGCAATAGATCACGATGGGCCATTTGCAATGGTCATAGGCTCCTTTGGATCCGTATCTCTTGACCCCCCCTTAGTCCAGTTTCTTCCCGGCAGGGAATCAGGGACTTGGAAGCGGATTAGCTCAACAGGAAACTACTGTGTGAATGTCTTAGGCGAAGATCAACTCGACTTAAGCAATAGTTTCTTCAACAAAGAAATCGACCCCTTTGACACCATTGAATGGAGCCCAGGCCCAACAGGTTCCCCTATGATCGCTGGTTGTTTAGCATGGATTGATTGCTCGATCCACGCGATGCATGAGGCGGGCGATCATTACATTGTTGTTGGAGCAGTTGAGGGCATGGGTGTAGGGGATTCCGAGGCACAGCCTCTTCTTTTCCTTGGTGGGTCCTATGGGTCTTACAATTCATTTCCGGAGAAATAGTATGCCGATATATGCTCTGGGAGATAAAGAACCTGATATAGCAAGTGACGCCTATATCCATCCAGATGCGGTGGTTATCGGAGCGGTATCAATTGGGTCTGAGTCATCTGTATGGCCATGCGCCGTCCTTCGAGGGGATGACGGGGAAATCGTCATCGGAGAGCGAAGCAACATTCAAGACGGGGCCGTGCTCCATACGACGTTGATCTACCCAACTATTGTTGGGGATGATTGCACGATTGGTCATTTAGCCCACCTAGAAGGTTGCCGGATCCTTGATGGAGCACTTATTGGAACGGCTTCAGTTGTCCTCCATGATGCTGAAGTTCAGCAAGGGGCGCTTGTTGGAGCAAATGCAGTAGTAACTGGGGGAACCATTGTTCCGCCAGGAGCAATGGCATTAGGTATCCCTGCGAAGATCCGTGAAAATATGGCAAATCAAGAAGAGATATCTCTGGGCGTTGAGTCCTATGTGAACCGAGGGAAATGGTTCCGGAAAGATTTACGCCGGATCGATTAGATGAGGCCTTGAAGGTTTGATTTTGTTCCTTTTCGTGCGAATTAGGTACGACATTTGTTACTATCTATATAGTGGAAATTCTCGAAAGTAAGTCAGTCTAATGTCAGCAACCAATACAGGAATAGATCTGAGCAAATACCAGCTGGGCTGGAGCGATGCTGAGGATTATGTTTTCAAGCCCCAAAAAGGGTTAACAGAAGATCTTGTAAAAGAAATTTCGTGGATGAAAGGTGAACCCAATTGGATGCGCGATTTTCGCCTGAAATCTTTTCGACGCTTTCAGAGCCGACCGATGCCCCATTGGGGTGGAGACATGTCAGAAATCTACTTCGATGACATCTATTACTACATTAAGCCCAGCGAGAACGTAGTTGACGAATGGGAAGACGTTCCTCAAGCTATCAAAGACACATATGAAAAACTTGGCATACCCGAAGCAGAAAGAAAGTACCTTGCTGGAGTCACTGCACAATATGAATCAGAAGTTGTTTACCACAAAAACCGTGAAGACTTAGAAGCGCAAGGCGTCATTTTCTGTGATATGGATACGGCTTTACGTGAATACCCTGAAATCGTCCGGGCCTACTTCGGAAAAATTATTCCACCAAACGATAACAAGTTCTCAGCCCTTAATTCTGCAGTCTGGTCTGGAGGTTCGTTCATTTATGTTCCAGAGGGTGTTGAAGTCGAAATGCCGTTACAAGCGTACTTCCGAATTAATGCTGAGAATATGGGGCAGTTTGAGAGAACTCTCATCATTGCTGACAAGGGATCAAAAGTTCATTACATTGAGGGCTGTTCAGCACCTGTCTACAGTACCGATTCCCTTCATTCCGCAGTCGTAGAGATAGTAGTTAAAGAATCTGCACGCGTGACGTACACAACGATTCAGAACTGGTCCAACAACGTATTTAATCTTGTTACCAAACGCGCTCGTGTGGAAGCGGAGGGCCATATGGAATGGATTGATGGGAATATCGGAAGTCGCCTAACCATGAAATACCCCGCTGTTGTCATGGTCGGCCCGAAAGCCTCAGGCGAAGTGCTGTCTGTGGCTTATGCCGGTGCAGGACAGCACCAGGATGCTGGAGCAAAAATGACCCATGCTGCTCCAGAGACCACTTCAAAAGTTGTCTCAAAATCTATTTCAAAAAATGGAGGACGGTCTAGCTATCGTGGTCTCGTCAGGGTTGAAGAAGGAGCGTATGGATGCAAAAGCCATGTGCAATGCGATGCACTTATCCTCGACGAAGATTCTGTAAGTGATACATACCCATATATGGAGATAGGTTCAGAAGACGCGGTGATCGGACATGAAGCAACCGTTTCAAAAGTCGCAGATGAGCAACTTTTCTACCTAACGAGTCGAGGCCTTACGGAGGAGCAGGCAACGGGCATGATCGTAAACGGTTTCATCGAACCAGTGACTCGGACGCTCCCAATGGAATATGCAGTTGAATGGAGTCGGCTTATTGAGCTTCAAATGGAAGGTTCGGTAGGTTAGCTACCCCATAGGAGTTCAGGGGTTACAAATCCCACGAAATTTCTAAGGCTTCCGCAAGGCCGTCGCTGTCAACTGGATCAACAATGTACCTCGCCTCATCAATCACCTCTTGTTCAGCGTTCCCCATAGCGACTCCATGACCCACCACGCGGAGCGCATCAAGATCGTTGTGGCCATCGCCAACCATCATGACATCCGAAAGATGAACACCCAGCATTGAAGATATTTCCGTAATCGCTTTCCCCTTGGTAACTCCCGATTGGGTTATGGAGACAAAACAAGCTCCAGGCATAGCTGGAGAAGTTGCCGACCTGAGAGTTCCTGTGCCATCCAAGGCTTCTTTCACATCAGAGAGAGAGGTTTCCGGAACAACAAACTGAAGACGGACAATATGTCCTTCAACGTCAGTTGGACCCCCTACTCGTAGCTCGATTCCGAGCATCTTAGCATGATGCCTAGTGAAATCACTATGACGAAAAGCGCGGTAATTGCTCTCCCAATAGAGCTCAAGTGCCCAATTGCGCTCCGTTGCCACCCTTATACATGTTTTAAGGACGTCACTTGGAATAGGATACTCCCGGGTTGGCTCACCCCCAGTGTTTACTAGCGCTGCTCCTGCGTGAAAAATATGCCATCCGTTATCGTTCAGAGTTTTTGCGTATTCGATTGTCGGCCCCATAGCACCACGAGCTGTTGTCAAGACAAGTCTTTGGCCTCTAGCGACAGATTCATTAATAGCGGCCAAGACTCTTTTTGTTGGAGATCCAGAAGACCCGACTAGAGTTCCATCCACATCGACACAAACTATGGGCAGCACCCTCTCTAGAATAGCGGACCAAAGTAGACAAGTCGTTCAAATGTATGAGGTAGAGGCCCAATAGCTCGAGGCGGATGAAGGGGGTTTACCACTACACCGATAGTATAAAAGCATCATGAACGCCCACAGTCGTCAAGTATCATGACAACTAAGGAACAATTGTGTATACCCCCGAATTAGTCCAAAAGCTCGAAGGCCATGAGTGGCTACGAAAACTTCGAGCAGATGCGGCTGCTAGCGTGAATGGGTTCACTTACCCCTCCCATGAAGAGGAGGAATGGCGGTATAGCCCAATAGATAAATTAGAACTTGATCGGTTTACTCCAGTGTTGTCAAAACCACTGACAAAGCCCAACGGCATCGAGAGAAAAACGGATGAGTTTCACACTATTTCTACTGTGGATGGGTTTCTACTTTCCCACGATGACCTACCCACGTATGAAGTCCACTCAGCCTCAGATCTTGAGGAGCCAATTTCCTTTGACACTCCAATCGACATGCTGAGCTCTATGAATTTAGCTTTCTCTCCGGACCCTATTCTCATAAGGGTGCCACGAGGTTCAAGAGTCGAACGACCTTTAGTGATAGATCATCGATGGGAGAAAGACAACGCTGCTTGTTTCCCCATGCTCCTTATCGAAATTGAGGAAAATGCAGAGATCGAAGTAGTCGAGATCTTCCACCATGCTGCAATTGATTCTCTGGTAGTCCCCAAGACGAAGATTGGCATTGGAAATGGTTCAAACGTTAACTATCAGCAGGTCCAGAATCTTGGCCCGAACGTGTGGCAACTGGGAGCGTTAGATATCTCTGTAGGTCAACAAGCGAACTTCCATGGCGCAATTGCCGCAATTGGTGGATCATATGCTCGTTTGAAAACAAGTTGTTCCCTTAATGGGCGTGGAGCTTCAGGAAAAGTCTCGGCGATATACCATGGGAATGAGGATCAAGTCCTGGATTTTCGAACAACTCAAGAGCACGTTGACCGTAACACACAAAGCGAGCTTCTGTTTAAAGGAGTCCTCGATGATGGGTCAACCTCGATATACACCGGCTTGATCAATGTCCATAAGAAAGCGTCAGGGACTAATGCATTTCAGACAAACCGGACTCTTAAACTATGTGACCGTGCTTGGGCAGAGTCGGTTCCAAATCTTGAAATAGAAAACAATGACGTGAAATGTAGTCATGCTTCAACCGTCAGTCCTATCGATGAGGATCAGCGCTTCTACTTGGAAAGTAGAGGTGTCCCTACTCTTGAAGCAGAGAAGCTTATCGTCCATGGCTTTCTCCAAGAAGTAGTTTCCTCCTTACCAGTAGATGAAATAAACGGTTGGATCGCTGATCTTTATGATCAGAAACTTAGCACGAGGATGATTTATGGGAAGTGAGACAGAAGGATGCCCTCCGGAAAGAAAGGTGAAGGTGCTATCACTAGATGAAGTTGAAGATGGGGAAGCGCACCGAGTTGACATTGAAGGCCAGAAGGTCGCCATAGTCCGCATCGGGGAAACACTATATGCGATAGGGGATATGTGTAGCCACGCCAACTATTCGCTATCCGAAGGGGCCGTAGATCCAGAAGAAATTACTATCGAGTGCTGGAAACATGGAGCCCAGTTCTCACTTTGCGATGGTAATCCCGTGTCCTTACCAGCGACCCAACCTGTGCCTGTCTTTAAAGTTGAAATCGACAAAAATGATATTTACGTCTTGTTACCTGAAAGCAGAAGCTCGTGACTGAACTTCAGATCAAAGACCTGCATGTTCGAACACCCACAGCGCAGATTCTCAATGGTGTGAACTTAACAGTCCGCTCAGGAGAAGTCCACGCACTAATGGGCCCAAATGGCTCAGGAAAATCAACACTCTCACACGTTCTAATGGGTCGTCCAGGGTACAGCATTACCCAAGGTGAGATCACCTTAGATGGAAAGGATCTTGTAGGGCTTCAAACTTGGGAACGGGCACAGCTTGGCTTATTTCTTGTTCTGCAGTACCCAGTAGAGATCGAAGGGGTAACAGCATCTAACATCTTCAAAACTTCACGACTTTCCTCGATCAAGGACTTCGAAGAAACGCTACGGCATGTAAGGCAAGAAGCCGAATACCTCGGTATCCCCGAAGACCATCTTTCGAGAGGCGTTAACCTTGATATGTCAGGAGGAGAAAGAAAACGTCTAGAAACATTGCAACTAGTTGCACTAAAGCCATCAATAGCGATTCTCGATGAACTCGACTCTGGGTTAGATATTGATGGTTTAAAGGTGGTCAGCAGTCGTATCGAACGGCTAACAAAGGAAGATGGGTTAGGTGTATTAGTAATAACTCACTACAACCGTCTCCTCGAAGAGCTACAGCCTGACAAAGTCCATGTATTCGTTGAAGGACAAATAGTTGCATCTGGCGACTCTTCGTTATCTGATGAATTAGAAAAGGAAGGTTACGAAAAATGGACGCCGTCAATAGAAACTTCAGTGACTCTTGGAGGGATTGATTAATGGGGAAATGGGATAGATCTCATGTTCTGCAACCTCATCAATTGGAGGCATACATGGAACGTACCCCCGGATGGGTAATGGAAAAAGACCACCTCCATAGAGTTTTCGAATTCGACGATTTCGTTGAGGCATTCAGTTTCATGACTAGAATCGCGGATATTTCAGAAGAACTTAACCATCACCCTGACTGGTCAAATAGTTGGAACAAAGTTGACATCACCATTACTAACCATCAAGCCGGTGGCATTACTGAAATAGACTTTGTACTATGTGAGAGGATCAATGGACTGGTCGCACTATGACAGATGGGAATGATATAAAGGTTGCATTAGTAACTGGGGCGGCATCCGGAATAGGTGCTGCACTAGTTAGAAAACTGCGGTCAGTAAATATCGAAGTTTTGGGTGTGGACTTAGACCAAGATGGCCTTGAGTTGATCAGATCTGAAACAGACTGTGAAATTTTCCAGGCTGATGTCTCTCAGAACGACAACAATGTTGATGCGGCAATGACGGCCTTTAGCCAATACGGTCGTTTGGATTACGCCTTCCTTAATGCTGGGATTTTGGGAAGAAGAATAGAAGATCAGATGGATACATTTACATCAGCCGATCTAGAGCCAGAACATTTCACTAGAGTGAGAGCAGTTAATTTTGATTCGGTCGTTTTTGGAACTCTCGCCGTAGCTCCAATTATGGAACAGGTAGGCGGAGGCTCTATCGTGGCCACGGCCTCTGTAGCCGGATTAGTAGCATGGCATCGCGATCCTTTCTACACCGCTACCAAGCACGCCGTCGTAGGTTGGGTACGCGGATCAGCTCCAGGTCTCAAGAATCAAGGGGTGTCAATCAATGCGATATGCCCCGGTGGCGTAGCAACTCCCCTTGTTGGTGTCGATCGACTTGCCTCATCAGATACCAACCTTCTTGATCCGGTAGAGGTTGCCGATGCGATGTATGAAACATCTATGGAGGGACAGACTGGACAGGCGTATACAGTTAGAGCTGGTCATTCGCCAATCCGTCAAAGGTTCTCCTTTACCCCTATTGAAGGATTCCCATCATGATTTACAGGAACCACAAACTATGAACTTTGCACGACAGACAGCAATCGTTGGGATAGGGGCAACAGAATTTTCGAAAAATTCTGGACGCACCCCAATGCAGTTGGCTACAGAGTGCAGTTTGTTGGCCTGTGAAGATGCCGGAATTTCTCCATCTCAGATAGATGGTATCTCCGTCTTCAGTGCCGAGAAAAATACTGAAATTGAAGTTGCAAGAAACTTGGGTATCCCTGAGCTCACCTTCTTTTCAATGATTCACCATGGTGGGGGGGCGCCCGGTGGTGTAATGCAACAAGCAGCAATGGCAGTGCATTCCGGAGTCGCAGACTACGTTCTGGTCTACAGAGCATTCAACGAAAGATCATGGCACCGTTTCGGAGGAGGAGTCCAAGGACGTCACCAAAGCCCTGAGGCTTTCGATATCAGTTTTAGTTGGAGCTCGCCATTCGGCCTGCTCACTCCCGCCTCTTGGGTAGCAATGTATGCGAGGAGGTACATGCACCAATATGGCGCCACTAGTGAAGATTTCGGAATTATTGCTGTTACCGACAGGAAACATGCAGCTACGAACCCTGCCGCATTCTTTTATCAAAAACCTATAACGATTGAAGATCACCAAAACAGCCGCTTTATTGTTGAGCCGCTTCATCTTCTAGATTGCTGCCAGGAGAGCGATGGCGGGCAGGCTCTTATCATTACAACACTCGAAAAGGCAAAAGACCTCAAGCGAAAACCGGCAGTGATAGCGGCGGCAGCTCAAGGTGTTGCAAAAGATCAGCACATGATGAAGTCTTACTATCGCGAAGACATCGCTGGCATACCCGAAATGGGAGTGGTGGCACGCCAACTATGGGAATCAACAGGCCTGGGCCCTAAAGACATTCAAACAGCGATCATCTACGACCACTTCACACCTTTAGCACTCCCACAATTTGAAGAGTTTGGGTTCTGCGCACGAGGAGAAGCTAAAGATTTCATAAAGGATGGGAATATTGAAATTGGAGGCCAACTTCCTATCAATACGAATGGTGGTCAACTTGGAGAAGCCTACATCCATGGGATGAATGGAGTAGCTGAAGCTGTTCGTCAAATAAGAGGGACATCAGTCAACCAGGTCCCAGAAGTAGAGAATGTACTCGTCACTGCAGGTACAGCCGTACCAACTAGTGGCCTCATCCTCACCCAACCCGAATAGCCATTGAATTTGGAGAGTGAACTACCTCAGGCTATACCAAATAGATGGACGACCCACTAGCGAAGCCAGCGACCCATCATACTGTCGCAGCTAATCAACATGCAGGTGCGCTGATAAATTTCGATGACGTCAACGATTTCGAACGTGCTAAGCGAGGGCTGATAGTTACTCACAAAACCGGACGGATAGAACTTGATGGAAGAGCAGTCTGGGACACAGGATCTCATGACTTTCTCAGAAAAGGAACTAAAGCCCCTGAAACCGTTCACCCTGGGCTATGGCGGCAAGGAGGCTTGAATGCTGTTCATGGATTATTTGAAGTCGCAGATGGGGTTTGGCAAGCGAGAGGCTATGACATTTCAAACATTACGTTTCTTGAAACTCCAAATGGATGGCTAATCATTGATCCTCTTACGACCAGCTCCACTGCACGAGCATGCCTACAACTAGCAAATAAAACACTGGGTGAAAAACCTGTACATGCCATCATTTATACCCACAGCCACTTAGATCACTTTGGTGGCATACTCGGTGTGACATCCGAAGAAGAAGTTGACGCAGGGAATGTCCGCATTATTGCTCCAGATGGTTTTCTAGAGGAAGTGGTCAGAGAGAACATCATTGCTGGCCCCATGATGAGTCGCCGAGCTCATTACCAATTCGGGCCATTGTTACCACCGGGACCAAAGGGGCAGGTTGATATAGGGCTTGGCCAATCTCTTCCCCTTGGAGCCTCATATCTCATTCCTCCAACTGAGACAGTGTACGAAACAGGAACAGAGTTAGATATCGACGGGTTACGAGTGATTTTTCAGAACACGCCCGATGCTGAAGCTCCTTCTGAAATGAATTTCTTCTTCCCAGAAAAAAACTTGCTCTGTATGGCTGAAAATTGTACTCACACCATGCACAATCTATACCCGATTCGAGGGGCACAGACTCGAGACGCGCTGGCATGGAGTAAATACATTCACGAAGCACTTCTCCTATGGGGTGACCGCACAGACACCATGTTCGCTACACACCATTGGCCACGATTCGGCAAACAAGACGTGCGAGATTTCCTCTGTCTTCAGAGAGATGTCTACAGGTGGCAACATGATCAGACAATGCGACTCGCAAACATGGGTTACGTCCCTACAGAGATAGCTGAAACCCTTAAACTCCCTAAAGAATTTTTAGGTGAATCGCATGTACAGGGCTATTACGGGACGGTTTCACACAACAGTAAAGCCGTTTACACCAAATACCTCGGCTGGTACGACGGAAACCCAGCGAATCTGAATCCCCTCCCACCAGTTGAATCTGGGCAAAAATACGTTGAGTACATGGGAGGCACTGAAGAACTAGTTGAAAAGGCAACTAAAGCATTTGAAGAAGGCGATTACCGGTGGGTTGTTCAAGTCATGAACCACGCTGTTTTTGCTGATCCAACCAATACTGAAGTTAGAAACCTTCAAGCGGATGCATTTGAACAACTCGGATACCAATCTGAATCAGGAACATGGAGAAACGCGTATCTCACAGCAGCTCGTGAACTCAGATATGGGGCCCTTCGGATACCTGCATCAATGGGACGGCAAATCGCTCATGCAATCACCATTGAACAACTTTTTGACATGATTGGCGTCCGGTTCAACCCTGAAAAATTTGACCATGGGCCAGCCCGTATCAACTGGCATTTTACAGATTTAGCGGAAGACCATGTACTTGGTATTCAGCGATCAACGATTCACCACGATCCTCACACCAAAGATAGCGAAGCAGATGCGGAGATCACGACGACAAGAAAAGCAGTTGCTTTAATTCTCGGCGGGCAGAGAACTTTGGAAGAAGCTATAGAAGAGGGATCTGTTACTACCCAAGATGACGCAGAGATTTTAAGTTCATTTTTTGGAGCTTTAGAGTCATTTATCACTGCTGCTTTAGTAGAACCCTGAAGGAAAGGATGAAATGCAGAATTCTGGAATTGGGTATTTTATTTAGATCCGGCTTCTTGAAATGACTGGGTGAGTGTATTCCACGCAAGCGTAGCGCATTTAATCCTGACCGGATATTTGACTACCCCTTGGAGAGCTTCAAGGTCACCTAGGTCAATATCGGAAGACATTGACCTAATTTCGTCTTTCCCTGAAAGTTCGCTTTCGTAAATATCCATCATTTCCTTGAAAGCTTGAATG
>CAZMAW010000007.1:120112-122235 GCA_964564495.1 uncultured Candidatus Nemicrothrix sp. | reverse complement strand
CAGCATGATCCTATTTGGTTGGCGAAACAGTTGGCGACACTGGATTTTCATAGTGCGGGACGTTTAGAGGTTGGTGTTGGCTTTGGATGGAATCGGGAGGAATATGAGGCGCATGGCCATAACTTCTCTGACCGGTATGCCCGTACGAAGGACAATGTTGGCATTATGCGGGCTTTGTGGACACAGGATGAAGCGTCTTTTTCTGGTGAAATGGCGAGTTTGGAGTCGTCTTGGTCTTGGCCGAAACCGCAGGGTGATATTCCGCTGATTTTAGGTGGCGGGAGCGGTCCAAGGTTGCTTTCCCATTTGTTCGACTGGGGTGATGGGTGGATGCCGATTAGGAGCCCCAAAAGTTCTTTTACTGATGAGGTTGTAAAGGTCCGCAGGTTGGCGGAGGAAGCTGGTCGTGATCCCGAATCGTTTTCTATTACGGTGATGAATGCCCCGCAGTCTCTTGAGGAACTCGCAGAATTGGGTGAGTTGGGTATTGGTCGGGTGGTTTTCACAATTTGGCCACAAGAGCCTGACGCCGTCCTGACTGAACTTGACCGCTTTACGGAAATCGCCGATTCTTATCTGGCTGGTGGATGAAAGGTTTTAGGGGACTTCTAACCGGTTGAGACGAACCGTTGCTAGCCCGATGGCAGCAACGATGATAACAATCAGCATAAAGATGCTTGTCCCCTGTGATGGGCTCCATAGGTAATCAAAGTCAACACCGGTTCTTCCGGTCATGATTGCCCGGCTGTACCCTGAGACAGCGAGTGCTGCTGCGGGTTTTGCGAAACTGGCTATGGTCGCTTCCCAGACAAAAATGTAGGCGAGCCCCCACATAACCGGATTCTTAACCAAGAGGCCCAGTAGGAGAAAGATCCCGCAGTAGGCGCATACGGCGAGGATTGATGTGAGGATCGTAGTTGATATGAGTGCGTTTCCAGCATCTAACAGAATGGCGGCAACCGCCATCGGGATCACGGTAAGAGGTAGTGCGATGGTAACGCTAGCCGTCCATGCCCCAGTGATAACTGACCATCGGGGTATCGGTCGTAACCATAAATAAACGAGGGTCCCGTCTTCACGTGTATCTCCGAGTGATGCTGATGCGAAAATGAGCGCCACGATCGGGATAAGGATTGATAGCCCCATGTAGGAGACAAAGCCGACTCCAGCTTCGAGTGGGTCGTCGCTTTGCCGTCCGATAACCCAACCGAGGAGCACCGGAAGGAGACCGATGATAGAAATTCCTAGCAGTCGTCCTCTGGAAATGAGTTGTTTAAGTAGCACGTTGTGGGTCACAGCTGCTGCTCGAAGAGGTGATATAACTGCCATCATGAACCCTCTATCAGGTAACGGAAGACAGATTCCAGATCGTCATCCAAGGGAATTACTTCCGTGAGGCTGACATCGAGCTCTCTGGCAATAGGTGCAATTGATCGCCCGAATGAATCAATTTTTGACGTGGTCAAGGTGAGTGTTCCATCTTCGACTCTGACACCATCAATGATTTCTTTTTTGAGCAGGGCAGCCCCAAGTTCTCTTGGCCCATTGGTATTGACCTGAATCACATGGGGTTGGTCTTCCATGAGCGTCCGTAGGTCACGGTAATCACCAGAAGCTGCCAGTCGCCCCTGGGCGATGACGAGTACTTGTGATCCAATACGTGCGACTTCATCGAGGATGTGACTTGAAATGAGAACGCATTTACCCTGATCTCCAAGATTGTGGAATAGCTCGATCATCCGGTTCCTTTGCACAGGGTCCAAACCGGATAGGGGCTCATCGAGGATGAGTATCTCAGGGTCATGAACCAGAGCTGCTGCAAGTTTGACACGTTGCCGCATGCCTTTAGAAAACGCTCCGACGTGTTTCCCAGTTGCTGTATCCAACTCAACGATTGCTAACGCACCTGTTGCCGCAGTCGTCGGGTCGGCAACCCCATGGGTTTTGGCGGCTATTTCCACAAATTGCTGGGCGGTGAGGCGGTCAAAGAGCGCATCCTGTTGTGGAGAGAGGCCGATTTTTCCGCGTACAGGGGTATGTGTTCGGGCGTCATAACCCAGCACTTTCACAGTTCCCGTTGTGGGTGTTGTCAGACCGCACATCATACGGAAAAGCGTTGACTT
>CAZMAW010000007.1:118151-120012 GCA_964564495.1 uncultured Candidatus Nemicrothrix sp. | reverse complement strand
CAGTTCCCGTTGTGGGTGTTGTCAGACCGCACATCATACGGAAAAGCGTTGACTTGCCTGCCCCGTTCGGACCCAGGAGGGCGGTTACTCCAGCGCCTAGTTGGAAGGTCACGTCGGAAACAGCGACGACATTGCCGAATGTCTTCGAGGCGTTTGTCACATCAATCATGGGAACTATTGGCGGCGGGATGGACATTAGATCGATGCCCTTTTCTGGTAAGAAAAGAAGGTGATCAGACATGACATCACTAACCAGCCTAAGAACCCCAACGTGATGAACGATGTGCTGATGTCCCCGAATTCTTGTACTACTGGTTGAGCGTTACAGATACGAGCACCGAATTCGTATGCGGTTTCTACAGGGTTGAGAAGGAGTATGTTTTCCCCGATATTTGTTTCATCGTAGAGCACTCCGCTGGCTATCATTGGACCCATGTAGGCGAGAAAGACGACGATGCTTGCGATTGCCCGCCGGTTTGTGAAACAGGAGAAGGCTAGGCCGAACATGCAGAGAAAAAGGGAAACTAGGACACAGGCCAAAAGCAGGCGTCCAAATGTCTCGAACCATTGACCGATTCCATCAGGCCCCATTCCTTTCACGGTTTTCCCAAGGAGATACAGAAGTCCTGGGCCGAATGTGATGAGCAGAATTGATCCAGCTACGGAGAGTGTTTTCGCAGCTATGTATGTCGGTTTTGTCAGCGGGGTTGACATGTACAGGGAAAACATCCCGTTTTTCTGGTCGCGGACAATCGCGTCAGGAGCGACAAGCGCTGTGAAGAGGATCATGACTATTCCCGGTGCGACCTGTTCCCACGAATTCGTTGTTAAGAAGTCAGCGGTTTCTTCACCAAAGAGGAACACAACAGCGAGTTGTATGACAACGATGAGGTACACGACACCAATGACCGCCATTGGGAAAACCTTGTGGCGCGCTTTCCTCCCTAATCCGAAGATGCTTCGTGTCGTCTGCCACGCAGTGGAGCGGATGGCGCTGCCAACGCCGAGTCGCTGCCCATCAAACTTTCGGTAGCCTCTGTCGAGGATTCGTGCGTTGTCTGTGGAATTCATGTTGATGAATCCACGATGAGGTCTTCGAGGCTTCGGCGGCGATGTTCCATGCGTTGTAAGCGTGCCCCTGCGTCCGCTATCGCATCCCTGACGAGATCGGCTACAGCTTCTCCATCCGGTAGGTGGAGGATGCTGGTGTCTGACTGCCGGTTAACGGTGACACCTGCATTTCGTAACAATCTTTCCACTTCATTGATGCTTCCGGGTTGGTCATCTGTTTCAAAGAGTTCGATTTCCAGTCCAGCGCTTTGGCCGGTAAGCCCGTGGAGATGTCCGGCTGCGACGAGTTGACCCGCGTTGAGGACAACGATGTTGTCACATATCCGTTCGACTTCTTCCAAAAGGTGGGAGGAGATCATGACATGGATCCCATATTCTTCACTGATCTGTCGGATGAGCGTCAATACTTCGTCGCGAGCTAGTGGATCTAGCCCATCTGTGGGTTCATCGAGGAAAACGAGTTCTGGGTCAGCCGCTATTGCTTGCGCCAATTTGACTCGTTGGCGTTGCCCCGTTGACATGGTTCCGATCGCCCGAAAACGTTCTTCGCCCAATCCCACTAACCAGAGAACATCACTTGCCCGGTTTCTTGCCTCTTTGCGCGGCATTCCCCGAACTTCAGCAAGGTGTTTGACAAAATCCACTGCCGGCATTTCATCAGGGAGGATATTGCGTTCAGGCCCATATGAAACTAACGAACGCAGCTTGGCTCCATCACTGATAGGTTCGAGTCCAAGCACCCGAACCGAACCTTGCGTTGGGCGTCGCAAACCAAGCGCTAGGGACATGA
>CAZMAW010000007.1:31518-118051 GCA_964564495.1 uncultured Candidatus Nemicrothrix sp. | reverse complement strand
AGCACCCGAACCGAACCTTGCGTTGGGCGTCGCAAACCAAGCGCTAGGGACATGAAGGTTGTTTTTCCTGCCCCATTTGCCCCAACTAGACCAGTCACTCCAGGCTGCACGGAGAATGCTATATTATCCAGGGCGCGTTGCTCACCGAATTGCATCGTCAAGTTTGAGACAGTGATGAGTTCCATTGTGGGGTCCTAGGGTTCCTTGAAAGTTACGAAGATTTATACTTCGTACTCTCCGAAAACGTCAAGGTTTCGGAATGCGATATCTCCAAATGTTTCCTCTGTTTCTTTATTGTCTTCTTCAGTGATCTCAAGTTCATTGTTTTTTTGCGCTTCTTCGTAAGAGTCAAATTCGATAAATTGAATCACGGTTCCCGGATTATCGCGGTCAGCGCAGATTGTTGCTCTCCTCGCGTATGACTGTCCGCCTGCTTTTTCGATGTAGTGTTGCAGTGCCTTTTCGGCGTCTTCAGGACTTCCTTGGAATTCCATTATTTGCAAAAATTTCATTCTTTTACCTTTCTTTGCCGTCCCATCTTGGCAGCAGCTTCGGATAGGACAGCTTCTATTTGCGCATTGACTGACCGGAACTCATCCGATGCCCATCGTTCATAGGTTTGGTATAACTCTTCCGATATTCGTAACGGAAACTGTTTTCTTAAACTTCCCAAGGTTTCACCTATTCAGTGTTCCGACATTTACCACGGGAGCAGTCGGGGCATCGCTTGCTATGACGGTCATTAGGTTGGAGGCGAAGGTTGCTTTACGGTCTGCGTCAAGTGGGATGGGGTCGCTACCTTCAGTGCCTTCCTCGAGGGCATCTATTGCTTCGCGGACCATAAGGACGGCGCCTTCAACGATTTTGGCTCTTGCGGCGACGATTGCTGAAGCTTGTTGTCTCCGAAGCATAGCTTCAGCGATTTCTGGAGCGTATGCCAGGTCGTTCAGCCTTGCTTCGAGAATCTCTACTCCAGCCGCAGTGGCACGCTCTTGAAGTTCAGTACGGAGATTTTCATTGACTTCACTGGCATCACCGATCAGGGTAATTTCATCCTCCCCATCTTCAAATGAGTCGTAAGGGTATGATCTGGCGAGGTTCCGGACAGCTGATTCCGATTGGGTGTGCACATAGTTGGTGAAACTTTCCACCCCGAACACTGCCTTCGCGACATCGACGACGCGCCAAACAACAACGGCTCCTATCTCAATCGGATTTCCGTTCGCATCATTAACCTTCGCTGTCTGGGTGGTGAAATTCCTGACTCGGAGAGATATTTTCTTGTTTCTGTAGAAAAGATTCGTGAATCGCAATCCCTGAGTGTCATCACTACCCCGATACGCTCCGAAAAGGGTCAAGACAGCTGCCTGATTTGGTTGCAACATGTAAAGACACATGGGAGCGATCAGTGTGAATATTGACAAGATGATGGCAGGCAGTATTGTGCCTCCTTTGCTAATTCCAGATAGGGACCAGAGGACAACCATCACTGGAAGATTGACCAGCCAAATGATCATCATTGTTATGCCATTGCGGACTTTCCCAACCTTGTCAGGGGTCAGCCCTTCTATTCCTATGTCGCTCATTTCGTAATCTCCTTGTTTCTATTTTTAGCGCTTTACAGCTGTTCCGTAGGCGAGGATCTCTGCAGCTCCTGCAGCAACTTCTGTGCTTTCGAAACGAACTCCGACGACAGCATTTGCTCCCAGAGCTTCCGCTTGATTGACCATCTTAGCGATTGCTTCGGACCGGGCTTCTTCCATCAGTTTCTCGTAACTGCCGAGTTTCCCTCCGACTATGCTTTTTAAACCGGCACCGATATCTTTGACAATGTCCTTTGTTTTGATAGTGCTTCCTGTGACCATTCCCAAAGGAGTGCCACCTATATTGTCTATAGTATATAATTCCATATTTCTCCCTATATCATTTTGATATCATAATGATATCTGACATTTTGATTTACGGCAAGTCAAGACCTTCTTCTGCATGGTTTCCTAACGAATCAATGCTCATTCGGGAATGTTTCGTTGTCGGAAGCTGTCATCTGATGACTGGTCCGATAATCTCGGATTGAGATGTATTTGCGATTAAATTCCGATGAATTAGCTATTAAAGATATTTTTCGCTCGTTTTTTGAAAGCGAGTGCTCAGTTGAACGTGTCCGCTCATCCCAGCATGTGGGTTTCGACTCCGGGGCTTGGGAGCGCTTAATTGAGACGGGTGCACCTGGTATGTGCCTGCCGGAACAAATCGGTGGCGGTGGCGCACCTTTAACAACTGGGGCAATTGTTGCTGACTTAGTTGGTGAATACGTCGCCCCACTTCCCTTCATTGAACATCTAGTAGCTTCCCGACTACTCGCATCATTAGCTCCTGACCATGACCTGATCCCATCGTTGATAAGTGGAGAGAAAATTATTTCTTTAGCTCTGCAACCCGCAAACAAAAATCTTGCAAAGCTCGTTCCAGCTGGTGCAGTCGCCGACGCAATCATCGCATGCAAAGGAAACGACCTTGTCCTTACGACTGGGAAAGACCATGCTTCGCATTTACGTAACACCGCTGACTTGCCGTTAGCAAACTGTTTGATATCCGATGGGGAAACGATAGCTTCAGGAGATGCAACGCTGAACGGTTTCAACCGCGCTCGTAGCGAATGGCAAGCCCTCATGGCCGTAGCGTTAACAGGATTGGGGAGGAAAGCCGTTGACATTGGTGTTTCCTACGCAAAGGAACGTTACCAATTCGGGGTTCTCATTGGGTCATTTCAGGGACTTCAACACGGTTTCGCTTCAGCGATAACCGACGTAGAGGGGTCGCATTTTCTGTCCAACAGGGCAATTTCATCTCTTGAAGACAACAAAGGGCTGGGAGATAGGCTTTCAGGAATGGCTTTCCTCTTTGCTTCAGAAGCCGCCCTCAATGCTTCATCGACCTCCCTGCAGTACCACGGCGGGTACGGATTCGCCGAAGAGTACGATATTCAGCTTTACTACCGTCGTGCGAAAGGCTGGCCACTTCAACTAGGTGACCCCGGAGTTGAATACCAACGGCTCGCTGATCTCTGCCTACCTTCAGGAAAGGTTGCCTGATGGACTGGTCATTTCCTACTGAAGCTGAAGAGTTCCGAATAGAAGTGAAAGCATTCATCGCCGAACACCTAACCGAGGATGTCATAAACTCCACCCATGAAGGGACGATCCATAATTGGGATTTCCATAAGAAGATCGCTGAACGGGGCTGGCTTGGCGGCGCTGTCCCATCTGAACTCGGTGGCGGTGGGAAAAGCGCATTAGAAATGGCCGTCATGATAGAAGAATTGCAGCTTGCTGGCGCCCCTATTGATGGAATGGGTGTCGCTATTGTCGTTGCGTCGGTGGTTCTTGAATTAGGAAACGACCACCTGAAAGAAACGATCGTCCCGAAATTGCTGTCTGGCGAAACCCTTGTTTCTTTCGGTTACACAGAACCTGACTCTGGATCCGATGTCGCTGCCGCCCAAACTCGGGCAGTAAAAGACGGAGATGAATGGGTAATTAACGGGCAGAAAATGTGGACGACAATGGCTCACATCGCTGATTATGTCCTGCTACTCACGAGAACAAATACAGAGGTTCCAAAACACAAGGGTTTGACCTTCTTCATAGTCCCGCTGGACACAGCGGGTATTGAGATCCAACCGGTACACACCATGGGAACGGAACGATCAAATGCCACCTTCTACGACGATGTACGCATAGGTGACGAATGGCGGATCGGGGAAATCGATGGTGGTTGGGAAATCATGAAAGCAGCCCTGAAATACGAACGGGGAATAGCTGGGGGGCAATTTCCTTCCCCTCCTCTGGTGGACGCGTTTATTGAGCATGCCCAAGCTGTGGAACGCCCTGACGGGTCAGTCATCATTGACGATCCGGTAGTTCGCGAACGACTCGTGCGAGCCATGATCGATGTTGAAGTATGCCGAGGGTTCGCCTACAACACCGCATTCCTCGCATCTGAAGGCGTGATGTTCGGCGTTGAAGGTTCAATGACAAAACTCTTTGCAAGCGAATCATACAAAAAACATTCCAAGTGGTTCATCGAGATGGCCGGAACCGAGGGACTTTTGTTCCTCGGAGAAGAAGGTGCACCTGTAGGTGGAGTGATAGACGAACATTTCCGTCACGCACCGGTGACGACCATTTACGGCGGTACAAGTGAAATCAACCGCAACTTGATAGCCGAGGGACTCCTCGGCCTCCCCCGAACCCGCTAAATTGCCAGTATGCGCGAATTTGAAGACACAAATACAGCTGATATTCGTTACGTGATAGGGATTCCTCTGCTAGTTGCCGTAATTACATTCATACCCATGATCCGAATTTTTTACAAAATCGCGGATATACCTCTAGTTGCCTTCATAGGACCTGCAGTAGCGACCTCGACCACTTTCTTTTTCATTTACATGTTTTCGAAGATGTCAACAAGTATCACCGACGGAAAAATCCGCATCGTTTGGATATTCGGCTTTCCAAAAAAGGAAATCCAAATAAGTGAAATCCTGTCAGTCGAGTTGCAGGAAATTACGAATTGGTGGGGATACGGAGTCAAAAAGGGCCGCGGTGGTTCAATGTGGCGTGCGTGGGGGAAAACAGTCGTGGTGGTAGAAAAGCATGACGGGAAAAGAGTTCTCATTGGATCAGATAACCCTCATGAGCTTCACCAAGCTATCCGTTCTGCCGTGGGAGATTATTCCTAATTCTGGCTTCGAGCTTCAGCCCAGGTTTTCCCCTTCTCGACATTGATGTCACGTGGGAGGCCCAACACGTGTTCGGCGACGATGTTTCGTTGCACCGCCCATGTCCCTCCCCCAATCGTCAGCGCCGGAGAAAAAATAAAACCGTAGTACCAGATCGGGTCTACGTTAGAGAATTGCTTGGTTGAAAAATGGTTTTGGGTTACGCTACTTCGCATTTTCCTCGGGACTTTCCCGCTCGGCCCTGCTCCTTCAAGCAACGTGGCCGGTCCGACGAGTTCTTGGGCTAACTCGAGGGTGTTTTGTCCATGTTCATCAGCCATCAGTTTCTGTATAGACGCTTCCGGGCCTGGGTGCTTTCCTGCTAGACGGGCGGTTAGGGTCCGAAGGCGATTCAGACGTAGTACTTCCGCTTCGCAATGTAGTCCGGCAAGTTTTTGACGCATCACAGGATCTTGGCAACCGCCTTGTTCTCTGACAAGGTCAATGAGTAGTTTGGCTGAAGGTCCTGCGCCCCAGAGCGAACCAGCAGACGAGAGGGACACGCGTTCATTTGCGAGAGTTACTTTCGCTAATCTCCAACCATCCCCCTCATTCCCGACAAGGAGATCAGCTGGAAGGCGAACATCGTCAAAGAACACCTGATTAAAGCTATGGGCTGTCGTCATATCAATGATCGGGGACATTGTGATCCCAGGAAGGTCCATCGGACAGATGAAATAGGATATGCCCTTATGTTTGGAGACATCAGGGTCAGTTCGGGCTATAAGGATTCCATACTTGGAGTGGTGGGCTCCACTGGACCAGATTTTGGAACCATTCACGACGTATTCATCACCGTCCCTGATTGCGCGTGTTGATAGATTCGCTAAATCGGACCCTGAGTCGGGTTCGCTGAAAAGCTGGCACCAAATATCTTCCGCTGTTAACAGGCCTGGAAGATATTTTTGTTTTTGTTCATCGGTTCCCGCTTCAAGGATCGTGGGTCCGGCCCAACCGATTCCAATCGGGTTCGGGGGAAGACCTATATTTGCCTTCCGTAACTCATCAGCAATAATTATCTGAAGCATCGGTTCTGCTTCCAAGCCGTAGGGGCGAGGCCAGTGAGGAACAACATACCCCGCTTCAACCAGGTCCCTAGCTGTAGGCTTCGGGTTCTTTGCAATCCAAGCGCGCACCTCGAGACGACGGGGGTCATCATCAGGGGGGAAATCAAAATCCATTCGTCACTCCAGAGTAAAGCAAGACCCAGATCAGGGTACCGTGGTGCGCAGCCTAGCGGCTATCTCAGCGGTTTGGGAACTCAACATGTGGCAAGAAATAGCAAGAAGACTCTATGCCCTGTTAGTTTGGGAGTAGGAGAATGGCTATGAATCCCGTCCAATATAAGGCTGAAAATGGCGTCGCTACGATCACCCTTGCTGACGAAGAAAACCGAAATGCGCTCGGCCAATCCCTCACTGCTGGACTCTACGAATGCTTGACGTCAGCGAACGAAGATTCTGCGGTTAGGGTCATCACCCTCACCCATTCCGGGACTGTCTTTTGCGCTGGAGCAAACCTCAAAGAACGATCTTCTGGAACCGGAGCCCCGAATATGGGATCGATCGGCTTTGACAAGGCCCTGTCGCTTATACAGACCGGGCCGAAACCCGTCGTAGCTCGGATTACTGGAGCTGCAATGGGCGGAGGTGTGGGCTTAGCGGCCGCAGCTGATATCTCAATCGCTACAGAAACCGCGAAGTTTGGTTTCACTGAAGTCCGGCTTGGCGTCGCTCCAGCTATTATCTCTGTCGTGTGTCTCCCGAAAATGCGCCGCGGGGAGGCCATGGAAGCGTTTCTTCGTGGTAACCGTTTCACGGGAAAGGAAGCCGCAGAGTTGGGAATCATTTCTCGAGCAGTTCCGGAGGAAAACATCGACGAAACGGTGCAGGAAGTCATTAGTGATCTTCTTCGGGGCGGGCCCATGGCCCTTGCAGCTGCGAAACAACTTATTAATGAAATACCCCGCATGACTCCAACGGAAGCGTTCAAATGGGCTACGGAGTTCTCCGCTGATCTCTTCGCCTCTGATGAGGCCGCAGAGGGAATGGCGGCTTTTCTCGAGAGAAGAGACGCCGGTTGGATACCGGAAGAGTGAAATCTGCGGGCTTTTATTTGCTTGCCCCTATCTCGTGTGAAATCCTAGTGACTGCGAAATGGGACTCTCTGGAGATGCCCTGCAAATACCGTTGGAAGGAACATTATGGAAGATCGTTGGATAACGGATTGGGAACCCAGTAAACGTTTCCCGCTGTATACAAGAGCGAACTCTGGGGAAATCCTCCCGAACCCTATAAGCCCGCTGGGATGGGACCTTATATGGGAAACCGGTGTTTCAAGAGGGTGGGCTGATGGTTGTCACCGCTGGGGAACATTTACTCCAGATGAGACGGATCCCGTCCGACCCGATTATGTTTCCTGCTTCGGGGGTTATGTGTATTTGAATGCGGGCCTGATTCGGCTCCAAGGGGTCCGTAGCCCTGGAATGTCCGCTGAAGCAATGGACGCGGCTTTTCTGGGAAACCATCCCGATGTGCCCCCTTATGTTCCACAAGAAGGTGATGAACGTCCGGATTTGACAGTGAAGATAGAGGAGACATCTGCGTGGGTCGTGTCGTTGGAAGAACTTCCGGAAGAGCTGACAGAAGATCGAGAAAAGATTCTCTCTATCCGCGCCCAGAGGCCAGAGTTAGACGCGCTTTCTGACCTGGAATTAGTGGAACGTGCCCGTTCTATGACTCCTGTGATACGAGAATTTTTTGAACCCTATTATGTCTATGGAACTGCATCCGCGACTGGACCTACAATCCTTGGCGAACTCTGCGGAGGGATCGACCCCGCGCTTCCGGGCAGGCTGATATCTGGCCTCGGCGGTGTTGACTCAGCTCCCCCATCATATGGCATGTGGGAACTGTCTCGTCAGGTGAATGATTCTGCAGAACTAACGAATGCTTTCGATGAAGGAGTGCCGGGGCTTCAAGAACGACTCGCTGGATCAGCTGATGGGGATGACTTTCTCACAAACCTTTCAAGTTTCGTAAGCGAACACGGTGCCCGTGGTCCCTACGAGTGGGATGCGGCATCAGAAACATGGGAAGTTAAACCCGAAAGCGTCCTCGCGGCTATTGACGCCATGCGTCATGCTGATGAACCACTCTCCCCGACAAACCGGCATGCAGCGGCGGTGGCTGATAGAGAAGCAGCTGAGGCTGAGGTCCGTGCCATCTTTGATGGCAACGAGGAGGCATTGGGGGCACTTGAATTGGGTCTACGCACCGCCCGGGTCTTGGTTCCAGGTCGGGAACGAACGAAGCTCACGGCGATGATGACAATCCATGAAGTCCGGTTGCCCATATATGAGCTTGGGCGGCGAATGACTGAACGAGGAGCCATTGATAGCCCTCGAGATATTTGGTTGCTTCGCGATGCCGAACTTGAAGACTTCATCGCTGACCCTGAAAGCATGACAGAAATGATTCGGGAACGTGGCGAGAATTTTGAAGCCTTATCCGACTTGCAGGACCCCTTCATCATTAACGGTGAGGTGCCGCCGTTGAGCGAATGGGCACAACGAGGAAGTTCCGTTGAGGCTGCCGAGGCAGGAGATGAACTCGCCGGGATTCCTGGAAGCCCAGGGGTGGTAACGGGAAGGGCACGGGTAATCACCGACCCAGGTGACCCGCGTGGACTTGAACCAGGAGAGATTTTGGTAGCCCCGATCACCGACCCGTCTTGGACTCCGCTCTTTATCCCCGCTGCAGGGGTTGTGGTTGAGGTTGGCGCCCCGTTAAGTCATTCAGTGATCGTCAGTCGAGAATTCGGCATACCCTGCGTCACCGGAATCTTCGAAGCGGTATCAAAAATCCCCAACGGTGCGATCATAAGTATCAATGGCAATACAGGAACCGTAACTATTGCTGAGTTACCGGAATAACTTTCTTTTCAGAGGTTGATGCCTTTGGCGGCGACAGGTGAAGCAATATTGATCGTTGGGGGTGCCGTAAGTAGGGATCCCAACGCCGCCATCGCAGCTTTCATGCCATCTCCTTGCCCGTGCACACCAAGTGCTGCGTCATCTTCGTAGAGTTCAAAGAACCAGTAGACGCCTTCTTCAGCAGAATCCTTATGGGCGGAGTAGATCTCCAATCCCGCTTCTTCAGCCGCTGCCTTACAGGTATTCTCCAACGCAGCCTCTACCTCGTCTGCCTGCTCCGGATTAGTTTGTAACTTTGCTATTAACGATACTTTTGTCATGAATGTATCGTAGGCACAGCTCAGAAGATTTTACGAGTTGTGGAAGAGCATCACTGATTGTTCAATCAGGTTCGTACATTGGCACGATCACCCTATGATGCCTGTATGCGGAAAAACCTGGGCCCTTTGGGGCAGATAGGGTATGTCGTTCCTGACCTCAAGGTAGCGGCGTTGGAATGGGTCGATAGGACCGGTATCGGCCCTTGGTATGTCGCAGAACAGGTTCCTTTGGATTATTTTCGGTATCGGGGTGCAGATAGTGACGTGGACATCGGTATTGCCACTGCTTTTACTGGTTCCTTGGAAATCGAATTAATCGTCCAGCATAACGACTCCCCCTCCGATTACGCAGCTGCTTTGGAACGATCCGAAACGGGGGTCCACCATATCTGTTTTTTTCCACAGGACTATGACCTAGCCCTTACTTCACGTCTTAACCAAGGGTATGAGATTCTTCAAGAGGGTGCGATTCATGGTATTCGGTTTATCTATCTGGTTGATCCGGAGAGACGTATCGTTGAGATGGCGGATCTTCCTGTAGAAGCCCGGAAGAGGCGTGAGATCCGTATGGCTGAAGCAGGTGATTGGGACGGCAACGATCCGATTAGAGGCCGGTGACTTAGACCATCTAGGTTTTGCAATTCCGGCCGAGCAGACCTAATAGTCTCGCACCGGATGTGTCATCGGCTGGTTCAACTGCATCTGAAAAATGTTCAGAATCGGCGAGGAAGTCATACAACGGCAGCCAATAATCTAGTAACCATTCAGCGATATGATCTTCCACTACATAGGGAATCGATAGCGCTTGAGCTAAATCCCATGCATGCACCGCGTTATCAGTGATCCGTGCTCCCAGAAGTCGGTCAAAAGTAAGTTCCATGGTGGGATGAGGCAACTCTTTATCCAATGGTGTCTGCTGTACTAGCCCTATGGCTTTCAGCGCTGAGCCACGCCATGTAGACATGGGATCAGGGCCGAGAATATTTGCACTTAGATCAAGATCTACAAATATTTCACTCTCTAATAAATTCGCTACTTGCACTTCACCGGATACGACATGCACAACCAGCATTTGTATATTCCAATCCGTACATGGGGTTTGAGTTTCCCATGCATCGATAGGAACATTTGAGAGCACCTCTCCAAAAGCTGCAACAGACCTGGTGTACAAATCGACGATATTCTCGGGCTTCATTCCCACTCAATCGTTCCTGGTGGTTTCGATGTTATGTCGTATGTAACTCGGTTTATCCCATCAACTTCATTAATAATCCGACTACTCATTGATTCCAATACCTCGTAGGGGATCCGAGCCCAATCAGCGGTCATTGCGTCTTCGCTAGTTACTGCCCGAATTACACATGGAAATCCGTACGTTCGTTCATCCCCCATCACCCCAACAGACCGTATGTCTGGTAGCACGGCGAACGACTGCCAAATTTCTCGTTCTAATCCAGCCTTCTTTAATTCATCGCGGACGATGAAATCAGCTTCTTGAAGGATCGAAACTTTCTCTGGGGTTACTTCGCCAATTATTCGGACCCCCAAACCCGGTCCAGGGAAAGGCTGGCGCCAGACAATTTCCTCAGGTAGACCTAGTTCGGTTCCCACACTCCGTACTTCATCTTTGAAGAGATCTCGGAGAGGTTCAACTAGTTCAAAGTCCATATCTTCAGGCAAGCCTCCAACATTATGGTGGCTTTTGATGGTTGCTGCATGTTTACTACCGGATTCAATGATGTCAGGGTACAGGGTCCCTTGCACCAGAAATCGGGCATCCTCAATACCTCCAGATGCCCGTTCGAAGATCCGAATAAAGAGTTCGCCTATCGCTTTTCTCTTCGTTTCTGGTTCCGTGATGCCTTCCAGTTTCGCGAAGAACTCTTCAGCTGCTTTTATGTGGATGAGTTCAATTCCCTGCGTCTTTTGGAAGGTTTCAACGACCTGCTCTCCTTCGTTTTTACGCATAAGTCCTGTGTCAACGAATACGCAGGTGAGTTGATGCCCTATTGCCTTATGGACCAGTGCCGCAGCTACTGCAGAATCCACACCTCCCGACAAGCCACAGATGGCACGACCCGTGCCGACTTGGGACCGAATTGCTGCGACTTGTTCGTCAATCACGCTCGACATGTTCCATGTCCGGTCTATTCTGGCGAGATCCAACCATCTTTCAATGGTTTGTTGACCGTATGGGGTATGTGAAACTTCAGGGTGGTATTGGACGGCGAAGATACGATCGTTTTCAAAGGAAGCAGCTGGGGCATTTTTTGTTGAAGCGGTAACGGTAAAACCTTCCGGTACTTCAGTTATGCAATCAAAATGGCTCATCCAGACATCCTGATCTTCGGGCTGGCCGTCAAGGAGATTACCTCCGGTGACCTGTAGAGACGTTCTTCCGTATTCTCCTGCTTCGAATTGGCTGACGGTACCTCCAAGTTGTTGTGCTATGAGTTGCGCCCCGTAACATATTCCGAGGACCGGGATATCAAGTTCATAGATGGCTGGATCAATTTGGGGAGCTCCGTCGATACGAACTGATTTTGGTCCGCCACTGAGGATGATTCCTGCCGGACGAAACGCGGCAATTTCTGCTGCGGTGAGGTCGTGGGAAACAATCTCACTGTATACTTTCGCTTCCCTGACACGTCTTGCGATCAATTGGGCATACTGGGCTCCGAAATCGACAACGAGAACGGTAGGAATGGTTTCGGACACAGGAATACCCTTTACTTTCTAGGGACTTGATTCTAAATCAGAAACGTTGAAAACGCTCAGCCCATCCCTACGCCTTGTTGTTTTTGGAGGTATTTCCCTTCCGTTTGGAGGGCGGGAGCTACCATAATCTCCGCTTTCTGGAATTCTTTAAGCGTTTGATATCCGCATGTCGCCATTGAATTTTTGAGCGCTCCAAAGAGGTTCATCCGGCCGTCGTTCTGGCTCGCAGGTCCGAGCAGGATCTCTTCGAGAGTTCCTCGTTGCTCTGTCTGTACGCGCGCTCCACGGGGCAGGGTAGGGTGAAAAGTCGCCATCCCCCAGTGGAATCCTTGTCCGGGTGCTTCATTTGCGGCCGCTAACGGGGATCCGATCATGACGGCATCCGCACCACACACGATAGCTTTAGCGATGTCTCCACCTGTTGCCATGCCTCCATCGGCGATGACATGGACATAGACTCCGGTTTCATCGAGGTGACGTATACGAGCAGCTCGTGCGTCAGCGATTGCTGTCGCTTGGGGGACACCGATCCCGAGCACTCCGCGTGTGGTGCATGCGTGGCCGGGGCCAACTCCGACTAGGATTCCTGCAGCTCCTGTGCGCATGAGGTGCAGAGCCGCTTCGTAGGAAGCGCAACCGCCGACAACGACGGGTATCGGAAGCTCACGTACGAATGATTTGAGATTCAGCGGATCCTTTGTTTTTGAGACATGTTCGGCTGTTACCACGGTCCCTTGAATCACCAAAAGATCTAATTCACTGGTAAGAATATGGGGAGTAAAGGCTTCTGTGTTCCCTGGGGTCACGGATGCGCAAGAGATTACTCCACTTTCGTTAATTTCTGCGATCCGCTGAGGTATGAGCTCAGGTTTAATGGGTTCTTGGTATATCTCTTGCATCAGGGTGGTGGCTTTTTCTGGAGATAATTGAGCGATTTCTGTGAGGACATGCATGGGGTCTTCGTATCTAGTCCATAACCCTTCTAGGTTCAGGACCCCTATGCCTCCAAGGCGGCCCATTTCAATAGCGGTTGCCGGGCTCATAACGCCATCCATAGCTGCTCCCATGACGGGAAGGCCCAACGTGAACGCGTCGATTTCCCATTGGATGTCAACATCCTCAGGGTCTCTTGTCCGCCTGCTAGGAACGATCGCTATATCATCGAACCCGTAAGCCCTCCGACCGGATTTGCCGAGACCCACCTCTATTTCAGTCATAGATCAGTTCCTTACCATCGGGAGTAATGCCATCTTAGCCAACCCGATGACAGACAGAATGAACCTCAGTAGTTTGTTTATCGGATCGTGAGGTCGCCAGAGACAATTCGGCTAGTCACTGGCGTGCAAGATGAGGAGGAACTGTCGAAGCATCGCCGCTGTGGCCCCCCAAACGGTGTTGCCTATGAGCTCGAAGAAGAACACCGGACGTGTTTGTCCATCTCGCAACTCCCATATCTCTTCTCGGAAAATGGCTGGGTCAAACAGCTCAGTCAATGAAATGTGAATGATTTCCTCAACTTCTATGGGATTGGCTTCAAGCTCAGGGACCGTGTCGAGGGTCGCTACGATGGGAGTTACGTGGGAGTTGCTTCCAACAGTGACGAAACTGTCAAGGGACCCGATCCGGCGCGGTAACGAAGGGTCAAGTCCGATTTCTTCGTGGGCTTCTCGAACAGCTGTCTCCCAGAGATCTTTGTCTTCTGGTTCCTCATTGCCACCGGGGAAACTCACTTCGTGAGTGTGGTGTTTCATCATTGCGGACCTGCGAGTAAGAATCACATGCAGTCCATCCTGAGGTCTGAAATAAATTGGGACGAGGACGGCGGAACGGCGACGGTCTTTCGTTTCACCAGCATTGGCGCTTGGTTCGAATGTTGAAATAGCTCTTTCGATATTCTCCAATGTTATGGATCGTTGGTTTTGGCCAGCCCAAGGCGCAGGGGCACCAGGTTTCCATTGTTCCGGCCGAGGAATTTTCTGAGGTCCGCCTCTTCCTTCTTCCACTGAATTAATTATTCCCGTCGTCAATGAGTTGTTCGAGAAGTTCAGGTAGTCCCCCGGTTTTAAGGTTACTAATGACTCTTCCTGGAGGTGTTTCTCCTCGCTCCCATTCCATCCACTGGTCTAGGAGTTTCTGCGGGTTGGGTTTTGGTTTCTTGTCCATGTGTCGCGAGGCTACCCATGTTTTGGACATTTGCGGTGTTTCTCGACAGGTGGTGTCAGGGCGTAACTATCCAAAAAGCGAAAGAGAGCCGGAAAATCCGACTCTCTTCAACGTTTCCGTCGAAAACGGCTTACATCATGCCGCCCATGCCGCCCATGCCGCCCATGGGGTCACCGGCAGGCATTGGTGGTTCAGGCTCGGGCTTATCGGCTATAAGTGCTTCGGTGGTTAGAAGCAGGCTTGCAATAGAAGCCGCGTTTTGTAAAGCTGCCCGTGTGACCTTCGCAGGATCGATAACGCCTGCTTTGACAAGGTCTTCATGCTCTCCTTTAGCTGCGTTAAATCCAACATTTCCTTTGGCGTTTTCTATTTCTCGGACAATGATGGAACCTTCATAGCCTGCATTTTCAGCAATGAGTTTTGCTGGTGCAGCAAGAGCAGTTGCGACCAATCGAGCGCCGGTAGCTTCGTCTCCATCGAGCCCATCTTCTGCGGCATCAACCGCGGAACGTGCTCGTATCAGAGCGGTGCCGCCTCCGGCAACAACCCCTTCTTCGATTGCTGCTCGAGTAGCGGAAAGCGCATCTTCAATGCGATGTTTCTTTTCTTTGAGTTCAACTTCAGTAGCTGCGCCTACTTGTACGACAGCGACTCCGCCGCTGAGTTTCGCTAAACGCTCTTGAAGTTTTTCACGATCCCAATCGGAATCTGTGTTGTCAATCTCCGCTTTGATTTGACCGATACGGCCATCGACATCGTCTCGGGTTCCAGCTCCTTCAATGAGGGTGGTGTTATCTTTCGTGATCACAACCTTGCGGGCAGTCCCTAGGAGATCCAGTGTGACACCATCGAGCTTGAGACCTACTTCTTCAGCTATTACTTGCCCACCGCTAAGAATTGCCATGTCTTGTAGCATCGCCTTCCTGCGTTCACCAAACCCTGGAGCTTTGACAGCAACAGAATTGAAAGTACCGCGGATCTTGTTGACGACAAGAGTAGCGAGCGCTTCACCTTCGACATCTTCAGCGACGATCAACAGGGGTTTCCCTGATTGCATGACTTTCTCTAGAACAGGAAGCATTTCTTGCACTGATGAAATTTTTCCCTGCGTCAAAAGAATATACGGCTCTTCGAGAACAGCTTCTTGCCGTTCAGGATCAGTGACAAAATATGGCGAAAGGTATCCCTTATCGAACTGCATACCTTCAGTAAAGTCCAGATCCATGCCGAACGTATTGGATTCTTCAACGGTGACAACACCATCTTTCCCAACCTTGTCAATGGCCTCTGCAATGATCTCCCCAACGGTTTCATCAGCTGCGGAGATTGATGCAACATTCGCAATTTGATCTTTGGAATCAGCCACCTGCTCAGCTTGCTCACCAATTGATTCAACCGCCGCGTCTACAGCCGCCTGAATTCCTCGCTTGAGCACCATCGGGTTAGCTCCCGCAGCAACATTGCGTAGGCCTTCTTTAACCATGGCTTGCGCGAGAACCGTAGCTGTTGTGGTTCCGTCACCAGCGACATCATTGGTCTTTGTGGCGACCTCTTTCACCAACTGTGCACCCATGTTCTCGAATGGATCTTCAAGCTCAACCTCACGTGCGATGGATACGCCATCATTGGTGATCGTAGGAGCCCCGAACTTCTTATCGAGGACAACATTACGTCCTTTGGGTCCGAGCGTGACCTTTACCGCATCAGCGAGGTGATTCACTCCGGCTTCAAGCTTACGTCGGGCATCTTCATCGAATTTAAGAATTTTTGACATTGTTACCTACCTACTTGACTACGGCGAGTACATCTCGCGCCGAAAGAATTAATAGTTCTTCTCCACCACTGCTTATTTCAGTTCCGCCGTATTTTGCGTAGACGACCGTGTCTCCGACCTCTACGTCAACGGGGATAAGTTCACCTGTTTGTTCAGAACGTTTTCCAGGTCCAACAGCTAGAACTTCTCCTTGTTGTGGTTTTTCCTTGGCTGTATCTGGAATGACCAGTCCACTAGCCGTAGTTTCTTCGGATTCGCCCGGTCGGACAACAATCCGATCTTCCCGTGGGTGCAAATTCATCTTTTCGTACTCCTCGCACGCTCAAAAGTTTCCTATGTAAACCGAGTTCTGAGTTACCTTATAACCCTTGAACTCAGTGTTTAACGATACGACCAACGAGAGTATTTCCAAACATGAACTGCATTATTTGGCTTTCGAAACTCCGGAAATTCCTCGTATTCCCTTATCTGTGGGTTCGAGTGGGACGGGTTCCCTTGATACTCGCCCGTTCCATTACTCTTCTATGCGGAGAATAATCACTGTTTGCATAGTGTTGGACAGCTTGATTATCCCAGAATGCGATGGAATTAGGTTCCCACTTGAACCGGCAGGAATATTCAAGTACTTCGAACTCTCGGCAAAGTAAGTCAATTAATTCGTAGCTTTCCTCTTCACTCATCCCTTTGATTCCACTGACAAAGATTCTGTTCACATAAAGAAGCGGCATACCTGTTTTGTGGTGATTAATGACAACTGGATGTTCCACTATGGGATATTTCTCCCGTATCTCGTCCAGTTTTTCATCTGGTACTTGTCGAGCGAAGGCCTTGAGGAAGTCATGGGTCGCTTGAAGTGAGTCGATCTTTTCTTTAATAGGTGCTGGGAGTCCTTCATAGGCCGCGTTTGCGTCAACAAAGAGTGTGTCCCCTCCGACTGGAGGGATTTCTCTTGCCCGGAGAATAGCTCCTTGAGATGGTTCCTCTCTCCAAGTCACATCATGATGCCATTGATTTTCATAACCTGAAGCATTTGCATCCTTTTCAAATTTAACGAGTTCTGGTGTTTCTGTATTTGGGGGGAGGAATGGATGGATTTCTAAATCCCCAAACCGACTGGCAAATCCAATATGTTGTTCAGTTGTTAAATCCTGATTGCGGAAAAAAATAACCTTGTAGTCCCATAGTGCTTGCTGTATTTCATCGATAGTTTCTTGTGGGAGTTCATCCGTTAGATCTACCCCCTCTAATTCCGCTCCGATTGTCGGTGATAATTGACGGACTTGAAAGTTTCGCCATGTAAGTCCCTGTAGTCGTTCCCTCTCGGCGTAGAGATGGGTTTGCGGGCCCATGGTCCGTGAGTACCCGGGAAGTTTTACTTTCCCTGGCAATCCGACACCAGGGTCCTTCGAAGCAAGAATCTCAATATCTTCTTCTTTTTGGTGAAGCGTCTTGGACATAACACCCCCTAGTTAATGTCCTCCATTAACTATGTTAGCATCTGTGCCGTTAATGTCAACTAGGAGATTCTACGGGGTCTATCCCTAAATCGAGGTAGGTCGCGATTGGATAGTAAAGAATTCCTCGATTTTCTATGAGCGGCCTGGCGATTTCCCCTCGATCGACAAGCGTTGAAACTGCAACAACCTTTGCACCAGTCGCTTCAACTGCGTCAACCGCTTTAAGGAGTGACCCTCCGGTTGTTATAGCATCTTCTACGATCAAGCAGCGGTCACCGTCCCCTATCGGTGAACCTTCAAGAAGTTTGTTTGTTCCGCGCCCCTTTGGTTCCTTACGTACGAAGAACCACCGGCAGCGTTGAATCCCGGCTATTCCTATAGTCAAGGCATCCGCCCCAAGAGTTGGACCCCCAACAACATCAAACTCAACGCCCTGAAGTAAAATTCCATCAACTATCGCTCTACTAGCTAGTTCTAGATCATCAAAGTGCGCTGTCGCCAGTTTCCCATCAACGAAATCCTGACTCATCGCACCTGAGGCCAATTGGATCGGCTCTTCAAGTCTTTTGAGTCCTTTGGACTTGATAATTTCGATTGCTTGCTGCTGCAAGCTGCCCATTTGATCCTCCACTCGCCCTCTCTAAGCCTAGCCTTAGTCGCCCATTGAACCGATGTATTGGACGCTATCGCGGTCCACAACCGCGGCGATACTTCGTTCTAGGACCGCAGTAAAGAGTTTGGACGCCCGTTCATTGGGATGGTCTGCCGTGACCGCGGTGTTTCCCCAGTTAACAAGCCAGAACAGGTGGGCGGTGTCGATTTGCTCTACTAATTCTTCAAACGTTTCAAAGCCGGCTTCACGGTCGTGCATGGCATCCTGATATCGGCAAAGTAGGTCCATTTCGGAACGCCGGCGAAGATCAATGTCGAGATTGCAGCCTAGAAATGGGGACAGGTCACCCGACCCATCTCCTCTCCCGACGAGTTGGAAATCAAGTACTACCACTTCAGGAAGACCATCCGTCTGATCATCAAACAGCAGGTTGTCTAACCGAAAGTCATTATGGGTTAATGTTCTGCTCCTTTCCGCCCAACTCACCAGCCACTGGGAGATTTCAGGGATAAACGATTCGAGTTTTTCAGGCAGCCACTCGGGGTAGAGGTGGCCATACCGGTCCATCACTGTCGACCACGAAGCTTCGTACAGCCCCTGAAGACCCATATTGATTGGACTATCGAGGGGCGGAACCCATTCCATCGCTATAAGTTCTTGACTGTCCCACCAACGCGAGTGAATTTGTGCTGCTGTATCGATGACCGCCATAGCGTCTTCAAGAGTCGCCCCTTGTAGGTGATCTCCGGACCGGTATTCTCCGACATCTTCTAGTAGAAGGGCGTATCTCTCCGCTTCGGGATCGCTTCCATTGAAGTAGACATCGGGTTTGCGAATGGAAACCTTAGGTGCCACATGGGTATAGAAAAGGGATTCGCGTTCATAAACCCCGAGCATGATGCCCAACGGCTTCAGAGAACCATCGGTTGTTGGAATCTTCGCTATTGCTGTTTCCGGTCCTTCACCTTCCACGGCGTATGTTAAGTGGAGCCGCGCGAGTTCACCAAGAAAGCCTTCACCGATTGCGATGCGTTCAGTGGCGACGTTCATGACAGTTGACGAGGTAACTCCTGACGAGTGGAGCGCCTGAGAAACCCAAGCAGCATCGAAATCCTCCAAGGTTTCAGGAATATTCAAAGTCATGGTATATCTCTAGTTCGATGATGGGACATGGCGCAAACCACTCGGAGAATTCCGTCATGTGACCATCAAAATCATAACTTTCATTAATGGGGTATGTTTTGGCATGACCGATTTGGTTGATATTGGAGAAGATGGGTTGCCCCGCTGCCCTTGGCCCGGGATGGATGAACACTATAGGGAATACCATGACAACGAATGGGGAGTTCCTGTCGCCGATGACGATGGATTGTTTGAAAGGATTTGTTTGGAGGGTTTCCAGTCGGGGCTTTCTTGGATCACTGTTTTACGAAAGAGAAACAACTTCCGTCAAGCATTTGCGAATTTCAATATTGAGAGGGTTGCTCGCTACGGACCCAAAGACCTTGAGAGGCTCATGGATGATGCAGGCATCATTCGTCACAAAGGAAAAATCTTAGCGACTATCAACAACGCCCAAAGGGCGATCGAGATCATTGCTGAAGAAGGGTCCCTTTCCAGATATTTGTGGGCATGGGAACCTGAGTCCATAACAAGAAAGCAAGACCATACCCCTTCGTTCTCCGATGTATCCGAGGCTCTCAGTAGAGATTTAAAGTCACGAGGGTGGTCTTGGGTGGGTCCAACGACAATGTATTCCTTTATGCAGGCGGTCGGGATGATCAATGACCATTCTCAGATTTGTCATGCCTGGGAAAACATCGAACGTTTGAGGGAAAAATTCGTCCGCCCGTAGGCCTATGCCATTAGTCGGCGGCCATATGGACTTGCCCGTCTCTGGATCCGACGATGATCTTTCCTTCCCAAACCGCCGGTGTCGACTCTAGGCAACCACCGATGTAGACATCCCAGAGGAATGGGGGCTTCACCGTGGTATCGCTCACATCGAACCCTGATACTTCCCCTGAACAGTCCGCTTGGATAAGGACATCATCGACAACCACCGGAGAGCTCCAGAGGGGGCCAGGGAGGAAGAATTCCCAGCGGATGTCCCCTGTCTCTCTGTCGATTCCGATCATTCTTGCCGAATCCGTAGCAACGATCACAATATCCTTATATAACGCTGGGGTCGCCCATACTCCATCTGGCAGTTGGGCGGTATCGAATACTGACCAGACCAGAGGGTCTTCAGGGTTTTTGGGGTCGAGTTTGATTATCTGGCCGACTTCAAGTGATCGAGATAAACCCCGTTCATATTCGACGCCGACATAGAGGTATCCTTCTTCGTCGATCACGATTGTTGCATCAACATCGTCACCCACCCAGTAGCGGAATGTCCGTACCGGATCTACTCCAGCCGCAAGGTCCGTGATGTCCCACCCTTGAACAAGACCCCCTGAATTGGCGAAGTACACGGTGTTTTCACTTATCGCCACTGAGTTCTCTATGGAAACATTACTTCCTACCATGAAAAGCAAATCATCATCATAACCAGGAGCGGTAAAGACCAACTCTGGGTCAACGTCAACGAATCCGTCAGCATCGTACGAACGATTAAGCTTCACAATGTGAAAGACCGAGTTTTCGCCACCTTCAAACATGTAATCATCAATGATGATTGGCGAACCATCCCAGTCATTGTTCCATAGCCCGTCAGGGACCGTATCAGCATCGAGGGCCCATAACTCAACGGGGTCTTCACGGTCAAATGCAATAACTCGAAGCTGATCGTCGCGGGAGCCAATGTATACGAGCGGATACCCATCCGGATCGATCGTGACCGACCCTTTGATTATGTCTTCTGTAGGGTAAGGGTCCAAGATCGGAAGACCTGTTTCAGCATCAACAAAGTGCACTGCCCCGTCGAGAGCTCCAAAGATCACCCACGTCCGGTCAGCAAATCTCAAAACAGCAGGCTGACCAGTCCAACCGGTCCCGCACCACTGCTCATCTACATTGTTCAATGTTGTCGACCCACACATGTTTCTGTTCTGGGGATACGACCACTTCTTCGAAGGATTCTGAGGGATAGGGCCTTTCCCGTAATATGTTCTCGTTGGGTTTCCGCGGAACGTCAAAAGTCCATCCACCGACGTTCCCCATGGTTCCCCTACAGCCGCAGGGTCAGACCACCCTGAGTATGGTGGGACTTCAGGAGTAGGTGTAGCTTGAGGTGTCGGCACCGGTGTGGGTTCAGGTGTGGGAGTCGGTGCTGGTGGAGATGTTGGGGGAGGGAGAACAAGGTCTTCGGGGCCGATGGCATCGTCGCGCGCAACCATCCAAATCCATGCACCTACGGTCAATCCGATAGAGAAGACAGCAAACATAGCAATCACCCTGAGAAGGTTGCTACCTGTAGAACGTGAAGGTTTTGCATATCGGGGTGTGTAGGAATTCAAAGCTGCTCTTTTACCGTCCTTTGAAAACTGCTGACCGTCGTTCGACAAATGAGGCTACCCCTTCTTTGGCATCTTCAGTTGCCATCAACTTTGCCTGTGTAGGGGCTAAGGCTTGTATACACGCATCACTACCTTCATAGAGCCAACGCCGTGCCGAAGCTTTGGTCTCTTGGATGGCTAAAGGAGCCATTTCAGATATCCGTTGCGCTATTTCCATAGCCCGCCCAAGTTGTTGGCCTGCCGGAACGACTTCTTGGACAATTCCCACCCTTAAAGCCTCAGCAGCATCAAATTCGTCACAAGTTAGAAGATGGTACATGGCATTTCCCCAGCCGCCTCGTTCAACAAACCGGAATGTAGCTCCACCTGTCGCATGAATACCCCGAGCAGGTTCTAACTGAGAAAACCGGCAGTTATCTGCAGCCACGATGATATCTCCAGCCAATGCAACTTCTATCCCAAAGGTATAAGTAATCCCTTGGACGGCGGTGACAATCGGTTTTCTACATCGTCGCCCTAATCCCACGGGATCGACCTTTGAACTCGGAGCTGATCGAGATCGGTCGCTATTTCCCATTTTTTCAGTCCATTTTGGTAAATCAAGGCCTGCAGTAAAATGGTCACCGTGGCCGAAAAGGACTCCAACACGTAATGCGTCGTCCTCATCAAGACGTGTAAACGCGGAAACCAGCTCAGTTGCCATGGTCGGGGTATACCCGTTGTACTTCTCCGGACGATTTAACCCGATAAGGAGAATATGTTCACGTACCTCAACGCTGATTGAACCTTCATCGTTTCCCATAGGTCATGACCATAGTGCACGGTTCACAACAAGTCTTCAACTCCGTTGCAACTCTTGAGATTTACTCGTCGCTCACAACACGGAACGCTCGCTGCAGGAGAGGCGTCTCTTCTCCTGGGTCTAGTTTTTCTACAGGAGCCGTATCTTCCCATAAAGAACCTTGAACAAGATCGTTAACCTCTGATTCTGGAAGAGGGCTTTCTGATACTACCTGTAGATAGGAATCCTCAAAAGGTTCGGAAATTAATTCCTCGACTTCGTTGACATCAGCGGGAAGCGGAGCATCGTCAATGGGTATTTCCTCAACAACAGAGACAGGCACCTGGTCCGGAGTGGGAGTTTGTTTTGTTTCGAGGCGTGATAATTTCTTTTTTGCCTTCGTTTGCTTTACCCCTTTTCGTCGGCGTTTCTTCGGAGAGGTTCTTAGATCGCTAAGCACCCATCCGACTGGAACAGTCATCCGGTCAGCATGATCTGTGCAGAGAGGTGACCCATCTTTTGCCGCATTGTGGTTATTTGAAACAAGCCATGCCTGGCATTCTTGAGGGACCATAAGCAAAACAGCTTCTGCTTCCTGCCCGCAACCAATTCGTTTACAGAGTTGTGATGAAACCACCCAAAGAACCTACATCAAACCAGAAGGCTACGCGCACATAAACAGGAGAATCACCAGAATTTCCGTCGTAACGGACGTAAGTGAATTTCACGCTTTCCTAGGTCTTATGATTCTTGCAGGGCTAGGCTGGGATCAACCTCGATAGGAACATATCGATAGGAGCCGGCAATTATTTCTTGGCATGCGATTGATCTATTAACACAGCAGCTGGAACTATGCGATGTCCGAGCTGGCGAAAATGCGGTTGTTCTGGCGACCGAAGAAGTGAATGGGGAATTGCAAACAATCTCAGTGGCTGCACTTGAACGGATCGGATGCAACGTCTTTCATATTTCTTTATGTTCCCAATCAAAAGACATGCTGGAACATCCAACTGTTGCTAAAGCGCTGGAACAAGCCGGCTTCGTTATTGACTTAACCAGAAGGTTCTCTACGTCTCCGACCGTAGATCTGTACCAAAAAAACCTTCGGACTCTTGTGCTTTATTGTGAAAGTGTCCACGACCTGAACCGTCTTGTTGTGAGTTCGGGCGTCGCGAGACGAGCAGAAGTCCTTTCACAGCTTGCGGCATCATCACAAGAATTGAAAGTCCAGTCGGGCATAGGGTCGGCGTTCTCCATTGGGCTTTCAGCAGTTCAGTGTGATGCGGAGATCGGGATAGCGTCCCAGATGGGGCAGACGGCGGAATGGCCTTCGGGGATCTTTCATATGATCTTTGAAGGAGGTCTAGGTCGTGGGGAAATCGTATTGATGCCAGGCGATATTTTCGTTGAAGCGAAGCGGATCATCTCAGCTCCGGTGCATCTAGAGATAGAGAATGGGAACCTCGTGGAGATCCTCGGAGGTTCAGTTGATGCAAATCTCATTCGCGCGCAACTAGAGACAGAGGATAGCGCTGAGCTCGCATATCAAATCCGAGGCATATCTTTGGGTTTGAATTTAATTCGTAGAATCGGGAACGAGAATCCGTTCGACTATGAGCGCCTCGGGGTCGGCCGTGGGTGCCATAGCGCGGGATGGTGTTCGATTCATCTCGGGAGCTCAATGACGCTCACGTTAACTAATGCGACCGCTATCTTCGATAGCCAGTTGGTTTGCGAAGATGGTAATTTGAGTGGAACCATTCGCCCTGATCCATACGAAAGAAACGCTGCCGGCTTGTAACTGCGTCTGAGACTATCTGACCTTTATCATTTGGACCTTTCGTCTCGCACGCGATAGCGTCAAACCGTATAGTGAATCGGGGTGAGGAAATGTATAGATTAATAGCACCGATGGTGGCGTTCGCCTTACTCTTTGGAGCTTGCGGTGGCGGTTCAAGTGACTCACCAGAAGCTGAGGCAACTCCGACGGCCGTGGCAGCTGAAGCTGAAACCCAAGTCGTTGAGGAACCCACTCCAACTGCCATTATCGTCGTTCCCCCGAAAGCTCCGTTGATTTACACTGTCCAAGCTGGGAATTCCTTAGGGGCCATCGCGGAGAGTTTTGGTGTTTCGATTGAAGAACTCGCGGCAGAAAATGGGATCGAGAATTACAACCTCATCGTTGTCGGACAGGAACTCATTATCCCTGAGATCGAAGAGGAAGAAGAAGAAGAGTAGAAGAAGTCCTGCGGGAATCTATTGCTTAAAATAGGTGTCTTTTCTGGCAGATATTTCGATCAAGTGAGGGAACTATTACTACTGGCCAAAGCAAAGCCTCATCTAAGAATGAGCTACAGGTCGGGATACTGTCATGCAGCTTCGGCTACATCCTTATCGCAATCGCCTCGGTGATTACTTCAGAGTCCGATGTGCATGGGCTGAGTATGGCATGGTGGCGCTCATGGTTAGCTGTCCCCGTTTTGGGCACGTATGCATTTGCAATACAAAAACACAATTTCACGTGGAAGAAGTTTTTCCTATGCGCACCTGCAGGAGTGTGCTTTGGAGCTTCTATAGGTTTATTTTTTTGGTCGACACAAGTTACAAGTCTGATTAATGCAAGCCTGATTAGCGCCTTGCAACCATTGATCATAATTTTCTTGAGCTATTACATCTTTTCAGAGAAGGTGACCTCAGGCGATGTAGGGTTATCTATTTTTTCAATTGGGGGAGCGATCATCATCGTTCTTGCTGGCACGAGTGACGGAAGCGGAAAAATCAGTGGAGACCTTATGGCGTTACTGGCTATAACCTTCGGAGCTAACTATTTCGCATTCGCGAGAAAAGCGCTAATGAAGTTAGGTGTCGCTGAGTTCATGACTGGCTATTTCATATGGTCAGCTCTGGTACTCACTCCTATGATGCTTATTTCTGGAGCGGGAATCATGCCCCAAAATCAACGCGACCTAACACATATCCTAGCAGTCGCTTCCATCCCTGGAATCGGCCACGTCCTACTTAACTTCTCCCAAGGGAAAGCACCGCTTAGATTGATCGGGATCCTTTTACTATTAGTGCCGGTTACAGCGACTGTCGCAGCGGTTGCTTTCTTGGACGCAACCATTTCGACCCTCAAAGGCATTGGAATGGCTATTGTCTTCGTGGGACTAGGCACAAGTAGTTACCTTCGAAATAAAGAACTCGGGTAGTGTCCGTACCCTGAGAAAGGTTCGGACTGTTTCGTTTAGCTTTCTTTCACCGTGACTGATTCGATCACCACATCGGTCTGCGGGCGGTCGCCTGGAACCGTCGGAACACGTTGCATCTCTTCTGCTACTTCTAAACCTTGTATGACTTTCCCAAATAGTGAGTACTGAGGGGGAAGCCCTACTCCACTAGCACCAGTGACGATGAAGAACTGGCTGCCATTTGTATCCGGTCCCGCGTTAGCCATAGCGATTGAACCGATCTCATACCGACCTGGGGCGGGCAGTTCATCAGCGAACCGGTAGCCGGGGCCACCTCTCCCTGAACCTTCCGGACAACCCCCTTGGCACATGAAACCATTGATAATCCTATGAAAAATGAGGCTGTCGTAGTAGTGATACCTAGCTAGAAAGACAAAGTTGTTAACCGTATTCGGCGCTCCAACCGAATCAAGGTGGATCACCATTGAACCTAGAGAAGTATTCATAGTTGCTGTATAGCTCTTAGATGGATCAATGCACATTGGAGGAGGACCAGTGAACGACGTTTGACGTGGACTCGAACCATCAGGTGCTGGACACTCAGGGGTACTCATAGGTTTACCTTTCCTTAAGGAGATGCGTGCTTACCTTAGCATTTATATTTCTTGAGACCATCACCGGACCGCAAGGTAAGAGACCCTAGGGTCCTAATGTGGTTGGAAAAAGACGAACTGGGAAAATTCGGAGGATCCGTCCGGCAAGGCTTACCGTAACTTGCCAATCTTGCGATGTCACCTGGAAAGGGAAGCCCGGAGACTCTTGTTGGAACTGCGGAAGCATCGAAACAACGGAAGCACCGCCAGCCCAAATCAAAGTCGTTTCTTGATCTAATAGACGGCATAGGCGGCCAGTCGATGATCAAACCCCCATGATCACCGACTGTTGAGCCACCCTATAACCCCAAGGTGGCTGATTGCCCCCCGGTCGAATCAGCCACACTGGAGTAAAAAGATGTGTCATCCGTCACAGTACACACAATAAGGACCTAAGCCAACCATTATCGAGAAAAAGTGAAACTTTAAAATTTCTTTAAGTCGATTTTCCCCTAGGCTGAAATTCAGTTCTCATGTCCAATGACCTTTTACTCCCTCTCCTGGTTTGCGCCGGCTGCCTCATCATCATCGTGTTTGTGTATCTGCGAACACGGCCAAAACCTTCACCCAGAACTATTTCAATACCAGAAGCACAATCCGGCCACAAAGAGGCGTCAGATTTCGAACCCCTCTTCGCAGACCCTCCTGAAGCAACTACCGATCAGGGCCTTACTTCATGGCATGAAACATTCGAAAGTGCCGTTTTGGACTTCATAGAATTTGCTGATGGATTCATCGAATTCATTGACGAAGGGAAACCCGCTGAAGAAATGAAAGAGATTGATGTGCTAAAAGCCTCGGAAACGACCCAATTTCAACGGGCCGCCTCAGAACATCCGTCACCAGAGATGGGGGCTGAACTTTCAGCGGTCCTCGCCACCGTATCCGCTAGCCTGCACGCCTATCTCCGTGGTGATGCTGACCTGTCACACCAACAACGATCTTTGTACGGAGAATACCGGGATATGTGGTTTCAAAGACTGCGTCAATTCCCACAAGATCTTGATCGCATTATTCGTCTCCGTCGGGTTTAAGCTGAAACAATAAGAGTTCAAAAAATGGTAGGAGAATTACACCTATGGATGACTTGACCAAAAACTTTGAGATACCTGCTGCACGAAGTTTAGGTGCAACAAAGATTTATGGATCCGGAGAAACAGAAGTCCGTGCATTAGATGGTATCGACGTCGCATTTCCGAAAGAACAATTTACCGCCATTATGGGACCTTCTGGATCCGGTAAATCTACGCTCATGCACTGTATGGCTGGGTTAGATGATTTGACGAGAGGGAAAGTTTTCATCGGAGAGACCGACCTGACTGAACTCAGTGAACGTGAACTGACCTTATTGCGACGTTCACAAATCGGATTCATTTTTCAGTCGTACAATCTGGTCCCTACTCTGAACGCTATTGAAAACATCACTCTTCCTTTAGATCTTGCAGGAGAAAAACCTGATGTATCCTGGGTTGACCAAGTTGTCGAAGTGGTCAGTTTGAAGGATCGCATTAGCCACCGACCTAATGAGCTTTCGGGAGGGCAACAGCAACGAGTCGCTGTTTCCCGAGCACTAGCAAGTAAACCCGAAATAATTTTTGCCGATGAACCCACGGGAAATCTTGATTCAAAAACAGGAACAGAAATTCTCGAATTTATGCAACTTGCGACACAAGAGCTCCACCAGACGATCGTCATGGTTACCCATGATCCGGTCGCGGCGAGTTTCTCTGACCGAGTTATTTTCCTCGAAGATGGGCAAGTGGTCGACGAACTGGTGAATCCAACAGCAGACAGTGTCCTTGATCAAATGCGCATCATCGGGAATTAACAATAATTTCATGGCCCTATTTAAACTCGCTCTGAAGAACGCCTACGCCAAACCGGGAAGATTCCTGCTGACATCGCTCGCTGTGCTTATAGGCGTTGCCTTAACAACCGCAGTGTTTGTTTTCACCGACAGCCTACGTGAGACTTTCGGGGGACTAAGTGACGATATCGAATCGGGTTACGACTTGGCGGTAAGGTCGGAAATACCTTTCGGGAACCGGCTAGATGCGGCCCCCATAGATTTAGAACTTCCGGAGGAACTATCTGGCGTTGAAGGTGTGATAGCAGTACAACCTCGGGTTATTGAATTCGGAATTGTCCCAAATAAAGCTGATGGTTCTGCAGCCTTAGCGACGAGAGGGCCGAACATTGGAATCAATTGGGAAGATCGTTCGCCTACTCCACGTCTCTATATCGCCGAGGGTCAACCGCCGACTTCTATCTCCGAATTCGTTATCGACGTTGACACCGCAGCTGACGATGATTTCGTTGTCGGGCAACAATATGACCTTCAGACACCTCAGGGTTTACAGAACCTGACGATGACCGGTACCTTCACTTTTGCAAGTCCGGAAGAGAACGCCTCCATTGGGGCGAAATTAGTGGCCATGGATACTTCCTCCGCTGTGGAGTTGTTCAATGGTGGCATCGGATACGACGATATTACGCTCACCGTTGATGCAGCGTACGCGGAAGATGACATCGTCGAGAGGATCGAAGCGATTCTTCCGGAAGGGCTTGAAGTCCTTACTAGAAGCGATCTCGTAGAGGAACAAGCAGATACTTTCAACGAATTCATAAATATTTTCCGAACAATCCTTTTGGTTTTTGCCTTTGTGATCCTATTTGTTGCCGCTTTTATCATTTACAACGTTTTTTCAATTATCGTCGGCCAAAGAATTCAAGAAATTGGCCTACTGCGCGCCCTCGGCGCAACGGGGAAGCAAATAACGAATTCGATTGTTACTGAAGCTTTATGTGTGGGTGTTTTCGCGACAGTTACGGGTATCGCCCTTGGGTTCCCAATTGCGTTCGGCTTGCAAGAGCTCCTAGCTGCCTTAAACTTTGGCCCAGACGAAAATTCTCTTCCCCTGAGACCAACCACGGTCATCGTCGGAGCTATCCTCGGCATCGGACTTACGTTAGCTGCAGCTGTATGGCCTGCTCTCAGAGCCCGATCGATTTCCCCTATGGCCGCCCTCAGAAGCGACGTGTCGACGACCTACACAACTCCCAAAAATATCCTTCTGGGTTTCGTATTGACAGCATTTGGAGTGGTCGCAATCATTCTCGGGTTTGTCCTAGACGAATGGCTTGTCATGCTACCACTTGGAGTGTTCGCAGGTATCTTCCTCTATCTGGGTTTGAGCAGGATAAGTAACATTGCAGGAAAGTTATCCTTCTTATCTCTCGGCATGGGTTTACTGATGGTGGCCCTTACCGCAAGCCTCTCGACTTCTATGCTTATGGCGCTTCTAGGCGCCGCTGCGCTCAATTCTTTCCTCGGGATCAATCTCTTGAGCCCTCTATTTGCCGGAAAGGTTACGCATGTCCTAGGTTTCCCTACCGCAAAACTTGGTGTTCCAAGCAAAATGGCGCGAAGAAACGCCGGTCGAAGCCCTGAGCGAACCGCTGCCGCCGCGTCTGCACTGATGATTGGTTTAGCTCTTGTGTCTACGGTATCAGTAATCTCCGAATCTCTGAAAGCAACGGTGAGCGAGATCCTGGAGGAAGACGTCATCGCGGATTGGTGGGTGCAGGGTGAGAACCTCGGACCAAATCCTATAGGATTCAGCCCGACGATTACGGCAGAGATTGCTGCGCTCCCCGAAGTAGAGGAGGTTCTTGCAATGCAATACTCTGACGAAGGATTGCGAACAGTAGTTGACCAGAAAGTGAAAAGGGTTTATTCGGCGGATCTCGCTTCTATCCCAAAATATTTCAATATAGGAATCGCCGAAGTTGACGAATCCTTGTTCGGGAAGAACGCCATCTATCTTCATGAAGATGAAGCAGAGAAATATGGAGTGGCTGTCGGCTCTACTCTCCAAGTCGAATTTGTTGATCAAAGTCAAAAGGCTCTCAATGTTGCTGGCATCTTTACATCGAAATCAGTTATCGATTCTGGGTGGTTAATCGATTCAAGCGTGTATGCGTCAAATGCGAAGTTAGTTCCGCAAGCTGACGATTTTGTCGGAGTGTTAGTAGAGGATGGGGTAAGTGAACAAGATGCAAGAGAAGCAATCGAAACCGTGATCGAAGATTATGAGCAGGTAGTAGCTCGGACGCCAGAGGAACTCGCAGAGCAAGTCCGAGATCGAGTTGATCTGGCGTTGACGGTCGTTAGTGTCCTGTTGTTCATATCGGTAGTCTTAGCGGTCCTAGGAGTAGCAATTACCTTGGCGTTATCCGTCTTTGAACGCACGCGCGAAATCGGGCTGACGAGAGCGGTTGGCGCTACTCGAAAACAGATCAAACGGACGGTACGCGTTGAGGGCATTCTTGTAGCTCTATTCGGAGGGATTCTTGGAGTGGGGCTAGGTCTCATATTCGGTATGGCGTGCGTGCAAATCATCCCTGATGATTTTGTTTCTGAGCTAGCTATCCCCTGGAGGAATATTTTCCTTAATCTCCTAATCGCTGGTGTGGCTGGCTCCCTTGCCGCTTACTTCCCCGCACGCCGAGCGGCGAAACTTAATGTCCTTGATGCGATCAATCACGAATAGGACGTCGCAGGAAAATCAATTTTAAGTTGTAAGTGACTCTGGCAGCGGGCTTGTGTGAATGATCGTGAGTCGTTGCGTGGCTCGAGTTAAAGCCACATAGAGAGCGCGAAGCCCATTTTTTTCCCCATTGATGATTTCTGTAGGCTCCACCACAACCGCTGCATCGACTTCAAGGCCCTTAACTAAACTCACTGGGACTAACGTCACCTGATCTTCCAAGGCTCCAGCATCGACAAGTCCGTGTGCTATATCTGAAGAGCTTAGGGAAGCAGAAATCGTATCTAGATGGGTGTCTGGGACTATGACAGCTAGGTAACCGGGTCCTAGACGTTCTAATTCTGATCTGACAACAGCAACGACTGTTGCCGGAAGGCGGGCTGGAACATCCACGTGGATGAATCGTGGTTTCTCCCCTGTTTCTCTTACAGCAATTGGAGGATTGAATCCAAACTGGGTATCGCGTAGAAGACGATTCGCGACATCCATTGTTGGCTGAGGAAGGCGATACCCAACCGTAAGTTGGGAGAATCGGGTCCCGGATTTATGTGAGAGCGCCTCTACAATGCGTTCCCAATTATCGTGTGCCCATGCTCCGGTAGCTTGGGCTATGTCGCCAACAAGGGTCATTGAACCGTTTAGGGACCGGCGCCTCAACATCCGAAGCTCCATCGGAGATAGATCTTGAGCCTCATCAACTACAATATGCCCATAGGTTCGAATCGTTTCCTCTTCTTTGTATCCTGCTCGGGGGCCAAGCTGGGCTTGCGCCTCATCTAAAATCGGAACATCGTGGGTTGTCCATTCAACTTCTGACGCATGCGGTGATCTAGGGCGATGGAGCGACCCAATATCCTCTTGCGTTAGGTATCTACCTGCGGCGCTCTGAAGCAAAGCCCGACTTCCGAAGAGATCATGAATGAGATGTTCGGCAGTAAGTGACGGCCACATCCATTCAAGAACCTCTCGGATTTCAAGTTCTGACATAAGGTCATTTTTTAATTTTTCTGGATCTAGTAATTGATGTTTAGAGCTATCCGCTAACTTCAAGAATACTTGATCGCGGACAAACGCTCGGGCACTGTTGTGGCGCGTATACCGTCGCTGTGCTTCTCGAATAATTTCCTTAGATTCTGCAATTGTTAGGCTTAACCGTTGCAAGCCATAACCAATCCGAAGATTCTCTCGGATCGGCCGTTGCCGGTCTTGGATTGCGTTCCTTACGACATGTTTTATGTCTTCCTTGCCTTTGATAGCGGCGATTAGTTCGTTGTCAAATCCACGGACCTTTGCTCTGGGAACCAAATCAGAAAGCACAGCGAGACGAACACCCGCTTCTCCTAGGGAGGGTAAGACCTGTTCGATATATGTGAGGAAGACCCGGTTCGGGCCAATGACCAGAACCCCTTGTCCCTCAAGGGGGAACCGGTGGGTATACAGGAGATACGCAGCCCGATGGAGTGCTACCACCGTCTTACCTGTCCCCGGTCCACCTTGGACAATCAGCATCCCCGACAACGGCGAACGGATGATTTCATCCTGCTCTCCTTGAATTGTGGCAATGATATCCCCTAGTCGTCCTGTTCTCGCCTCCTCCATAGTCGCTGCAAGAGTCATACGTCCTTTAAATACGGGACCCGTAGAATCATCGACGATACCCTCCCCAAAAAATTCATCTTCGATACCAAGAAGAACATTTTTGCGTGTTGCGAAGTGGCGTCGCCGAGAAAGCCCCATTGGATGCTTTCCAGTTGCCCGATAGAATCCTGCAGCAATTGGTGCCCTCCAGTCGACAGTGATCGGGTCCTGCTGCTCATCCCAGACCGCTATCCGACCAATGTAGAAGGTCTCGGATTGGTTCAGATCTCCTTGATCGATACGTCCGAAAACAAGTGAGGCATCGCCAATCTCGAGTTGAGATAAGCGCTTGTTTACCTGATCCGAGATCACATCACGTTCAAACCGAGCTTGATGAGTGCCGCCCCTACCCGATTCCACCATGGTGTGTAATTTCTGTGCCTGTAAATGGGCGCGATCAAGGACCTCATAGGCATTGGCAATATAGTCCTGCTCTGCTTGAAAATCAGGGTGAATAACAGCAACCTCTTCTTCGATATCTACAAAAATCTCTATTTTTGACAGTTAACCATTCTAGCGAAAAAGACTGGATCCCCATCGCTGAGACCAGAACTAGAAAAAATCGGAAGGGGGTGATTAACAAACACTTTCTTTACTCTTTGGAATCGATTCTTTGTACTCGTCGCCAGTAGATTAAAGGGGTGTCGTCAATTGACCTAACTAACTCTCCATTTCTTCAAGCCTGCCGTTGTCAGCCGGCAGAACATGTACCGGTATGGTTCATGCGACAAGCTGGCCGCTCTCTTCCTGAATATCGGGCCCTAAGGAAAGACGGAAGTATTTTAGATGCAATCAAGAAACCGGACGTTGCGGCAGAAATTACGTTACAACCGATCCGTAGGTATGGCGTTGACGCCGCAATTCTATTCTCCGACATTGTTGTCCCAGTCCATGCGGTCGGATTCGGTATTGACATTGAACCCGGTGTTGGCCCAGTAGCAGAAAGTCCTTTCCGGTCAGCTAGGGATCTAGAAAGACTAAGGGATCTCGATCCAATTAACGACACATCTTACGTCATTGAGACCATAAAAATATGTGTGGATGAGCTAACTATCCCTCTTATCGGATTCGCCGGCGGACCCTTTACAATCGCGAGCTATCTCATCGAAGGTGGCCCATCCCGCACCTACAGAGAAACAAAAAAGCTGATGTTTGAAAATCCAGAGCTATGGGGACAGCTAATGGACCGGTTGACTGCGATCTGCACAAGTTCGCTGCTTTCACAGATTCAAGCGGGTGCGAGCGCAATTCAGCTCTTTGATTCATGGGTGGGGGCATTATCGCCGGGCCAGTACATCCGGTTCGTTTTCCCTTGGGTCAAAAGAATGTTTGAAGAGGTTGCAGAGACCGGTGTTCCAAAAATCCATTTCGGGGTTGCTACGGGTGAACTGCTCCACCTTATGAGTGAAGTAGGGGCTGATGTTATTGGAGTTGACTGGAGAGTGCCTCTTGACCAAGCTCGAAATCGAGTTGGAGATGGGAAAGCCCTTCAAGGGAACTTAGATCCAGGGATACTTGCCGCCCCATGGCCCTCCATCGAAGAAGAAGTCCTTCAAATCCTCCATCTCAACAATGGCCACCCCGGGCATATCTTTAATCTTGGGCATGGCGTTACACCCGATGTGAACCCCGAAGTCCTTGAACGAATCGTTCATCTGGTGCATCAATACCGAGCGGCCCTATGAGGAAAATTGTTGTCGTTGGAGGTGGAATAAGTGGCTTATCCGCAGCGCAGCGATTGTTGGCAGAAGGACACGACGTCACCGTTCTCGAAGCTTCACCCCGCGTAGGGGGGAAGATCTCCACCGTAGAATTTTCCGGTGTACATATCGATGCCGGGCCTGACGCTTTTCTAGTACGTGACCCAGAGATGAAAGAACTATGTGCTGACCTTGGTCTAGGCAATGACTTAGTTGCTCCTATTTCAGGGTCAGCAAAAATCTGGGTTGAGAGGGCAATGCACGCCTTGCCAAAAAGCCAATTTCTTGGTATCCCTCTGGATTTGGAAGAACTAGCGTCTCTTGACTTGATAAGCCCTGAAGGCCTTCAAATCGCTCGAAACGATTTCACCAAGGAAGCTCTCGAAAGAACTGATGATGAATCTATAGGGTCTCTGATTAGGGGGAGATTGGGGGATGAGGTAATGGATAAGCTCGTTGGCCCGTTACTAGGTGGCATCAACGCGGGAAACCCTGACAAGATCAGTTTGCATGCTGGCGCCCCGTACTTAGCTACTGCGGCCAGTTTTGACTCCAGTCTTATTCGGTCAATTCAAAAATTCTTGCGTTCTTCTGATCGGGACCCCAAAGCTCCTGTCTTTCTAACTCATCCTGAAGGGCTCGGGAAGATTATTGATGCCCTTGAAGAAGAACTATCAGGGAAAATAATTCTGAATGAGAATATCTCTTCAGTGGTTTCCGAGAAGTCGAAGTGGGTTGTTGAAGGAACAGAGCGATACGAAGCAGATGCTGTCATACTTTCTACACCTGCATATGTTTCAGCTGGCGTTCTATCAAACACCTCCAAGCAGGTCTCCGAGTTGCTTTCGAGTATTGAATATGCTTCTATGGCATTCGTTCTTTTTGCTTTCCCATCAGACGCGGTAGAACCTTTTGACGGGAGTGGATTTCTTGTGGCGAAGTCCGAGGGGCTTCTAATGACGGCTTGCTCATGGTCTTCTTCAAAATGGAGGCATCTTGGGATAGATAAGAAAACATTCATTCGGGTTTCTGCCGGCAGGGTTGACGACGATCGAGCTTCCAACCTCAGTAACGATGAACTTGTCTCAAAACTGCTCGAAGAGCTATCTCTGACGGTCGGCCTTCAAGTAGCCCCGATAGAAAGTAAAGTAGTTCGCTGGCCTAAATCCTTTCCTCAATACAATTTTGGACATCCCAGCAAAGTAGAAGAAATCTACAGATTGCTTCAACATGAGGCTCCGGGAATGTACGTTGCAGGAGCTGCCTTTAACGGCCTTGGCCTATCTGCTTGCATCCGGGATGGGAGAAATAATGCCCAAAAGGTCCATGAATACCTTAGAGAAATCAGCTGATATGGGGCCATCCGGAGCATCTATGAACAAAAGATTGTCTGGTTTGTTGAAACCCGCAGCTGGGGGAATATGCCTAGCTTTCTCTATGCCCCCATGGGGTTGGTGGCCGTTAGCTTTCCTCGCATTCTTCGCTCTTGATCAGTTGCTAAAACAATCCACAGCATCACGTGACAGATTTTGGACCGGTTTTGCTTTTGGGGTCGGGTGGCTTTTCCCTGGGACATTCTGGATGATCGCGTTGACAGTACCCGGCTACATCGTTCAAGGTTTGGTCTTTAGCGCCTTCGCCGGCGTTGCCACTTTAATGGTCCCGAGGGGGGCGTGGCGGTGGCTCGCTTTACCGGCAGCTTTCGTCCTGATCGAAGCTCTTCGATACCGATGGCCGTTTGGTGGTGTTCCTTTGGCAACATTGGCGATGAGTCAAAGCAGCGCCCCACTTGGGCAAACTGTGCGAATCCTCGGCCCACTATTCCTATCCGCTTTGGTCGTAATCGCTGGAGTCGCACTATCCGCAGCTTGGGAAAGGAAATGGAAAGTGGTCACGGTAACCACAATCTCTCTTGTAGCGCTCTGGGCAATTGGATTGATCGCCCCAAACGGAAAATCGATCGGCCAAACAACAGTCGCCATTGTGCAAGGCGGCGGCGAACAAGGTACACGCGCTATCGACACTAACGAACGAGAGGTTTTCGAAAGACACGTAAATGCCAGCGCTCTGGTCGAGACTCCAGTGGATGTAGTTTTGTGGCCTGAGGACGTCGTAAATGTTCGCCAACCGCTCTCAGATTCACCTGAATATGCCGAACTGCAGGAACTTGCTCGCCAGCTCGATAGTTGGTTAATAGCCGGCATCTTTGAACGCGTGAGTTCAACAGCAAACGCAAACGCTTCAATCGCATTCTCCCCTGAGGGAATCGAAATAGATCGTTACGACAAAGTTCGTCTGGTTCCGTTCGGCGAGTACGTACCCTTTCGAGGATTCATAAAACATTTCGCCCCAAACTATCTTCCAGTTCGTGATACGAAATCGGGAAATGGGGAACCGAATCTTACTCTCGAAATCAATGGTGAAACTGTAAAACTAGGAATAGCGATTTCTTGGGAAATATTTTTCGAGGATAGAACCCGATCGGCTACCTCTAACGGCGGTGAAATACTTCTCAACCCAACAAATGGTTCGAGCTATTGGCTAACGATCCTCCAAACCCAACAAGTAGCTTCTTCACGGTTACGTGCTATGGAGACGGGGAGATGGGTTCTTCAAGCTGCGCCGACAGGTTTCAGTGCTGTAGTGACTCCCGATGGTGATGTTATTCAGCGTTCGTCTATTTCAGAAACTCGGGTTCTACACGCAACCGTGGAACGTCGCAGTGGAAACACGTTGGCAACGAAGGCAGGCCCTCTACCTATGCTCCTGCTCGCAGGGTTCGCACTGATCGGAGCAAATGCACTAGCGAGGAAGAGGCGCTAATCGACATCAATTAGTAGCGTTGCAGGGCCTTCGTTGACTAGTTCTACATGCATGAATTCACGGAATTGTCCGGTCTCTACATGTATATCCTCCGCCTGAAGACACTCAACGAAGAATTCGATAAGGGGTTCTGCTACCTCTGCGGGAGCTGATGCTACCCAACTAGGCCGACGACCCTTCCGCGTATCACCGTAGAGAGTAAATTGGGACACGACCAGTATTTCCGACTGGAGATCGACCATCGAACGATTCATTTTTCCGCTGTTATCTTCAAAGATCCTGAGGTGAAGAAGTTTCTGAGCTAATTTTTGTGCGGTCGCTTGAGTGTCGGTGTGGGTAACACCGACAAAAACGCATAAACCATCCCCTATCGAACCAACGGTAGTGCCCTCCACTGCGACGCTGGCCTTGGAAACACGTTGAACTAGGGCTCTCATTTAATCTCCATTTCAAAGCATGTGGGTGCTAGAAACCTTGGGGTTCTTATGTCACGTGACATAAGAACCCTAGCCACCATAATATTTGGAAGTTCTTTCTAGAACATTTCATGCTTAAGAAACATAATTTAGCCGCAATGTCCATACCCTTAAGATTTCATATGGAAGAAAAAACTGAGACACATAAATACCCAGAGAAGTCACCTGGGCATCTCCGGATTGCCATGCTTGCATATCGGGGGAAACCTCATGTGGGAGGCCAGGGGGTCTATGTACGAGAAATGAGTAAAGCCCTTGTCGAACTCGGTCATTCGGTTGAAGTTTTTGGAGGACCGCCATATCCCGATCTTGACGCGAAGGTACCACTTCATGAATTTCCAAGTTTAGAAATTTACAATGATTTTTTTCCAGGGAGGATGCCAGGGATGTGGGAAATCAAAGACTTTCCTGATTTTGTTGAATTGTGTTCTTATCTCACTGGAAACTTCTCTGAACCTCTTTCTTTCTCACTTCGGGCATATCGGGCGCTGAAGGAACGCGCTGGAGATTTTGATCTCGTCATAGATAACGGATCATTAGCCTACGGGAACTTGTTGATTCAGCGGAAACTACGCCTTCCCGTACTTGGAGTGATCCACCATCCTATTACGGTTGACCGACAGCTGGAACTTGATAATGCTCGCACGTTCGTTGAGCGCTTCGGCAAGCGGCGGTGGTATGCGTTTACAAGAATGCAAACACGGGTCTGCAAACATATCAAGCGAATCGTTACCGTCTCTGAGTCTTCGCGCGAAGACATAAGTAACGACCATAAGGTTGATATAAATCGAGTTCATGTAGTTCCTATAGGGATTGATACGGATTTCTTTGCACCCCAATCTCATATCGAAAGAATCTCGGGAAGAATCGTCTCGACTGCAAGCGCCGATGTGCCGTTGAAGGGGCAGAAGTACCTTCTAGAAGCTTTAGCGAAAGTCCGCCACAGCCACCCCGACGTCCACCTTGAGCTAGTTGGGAAACAGAGAGAAGGAAGCACCACTGCCGAAACCCTCGAACAACTTGGGCTCAGTGACATCGTAAATTTTAATCAGGGAATCAGCTATCAAGAACTCGTTGAACTTCTTGCTTCGGCTTCCGTCGCAGTTGTTCCCTCCCTTTACGAGGGTTTTTCAATCCCAGCGATCGAAGCCTTATCATGTGCCGCACCATTGATAGCGACAACCGGCGGTGCTCTTCCTGAAGTCGCGGGACCACATATGGAAACATGTCTGGCTGTCCCTCCTGGTGACAGTGATGCACTAGCGAAACAAATTGAATTCGCTTTCGAGAATCCAGAAATATGTCAGCGGGTTGGAGAAGCTGGACGGCAGAGAGTGATGGAGAAATGGAGCTGGAGAGAGTCAGCTATCACGACTGCCGAGCATTGCCGAGAGCTCCTTTCGATATGTTGACAATTGACTTTGACCGGCTGGAACTCCAAGAAGGACACATGGTTCTTGACCTCGGCTGTGGATTCGGCCGACACGCCTTCGAAGCGCTTCGAAGAGGGGCACAGGTTGTCGCATGCGATATGGCCTTGCCAGAACTCCATGAAGTGCGGTCAACCTATGCCGCTATGGCGGAGGTTGGAGACTTAGAAGAAACAGCTGCTGCGTTTACATCTGTGGGAGATGCTACTTGCCTTCCCTTTCATGATGCTACGTTTGACCGAATAATCGCGAGTGAAGTTCTCGAGCATATCCACAACGATGATCAAGCGTTGCGAGAATTGTTTCGAGTACTGAAACCGCAAGGTATCGTCGCCGTTACAGTTCCGGCTTACTTCCCAGAGAAAGTCTGCTGGGCGTTATCAGATGAATACCATGCACCAGTCGAAGTAGGTGGCCACGTGAGAATCTACAAGAAGCGCGAATTGGAATTAAAAATTCATGAAGCTGGGTTAAAACCCGTCGATTACCACCGGGCCCACGCATTACATTCACCCTACTGGTGGCTGAAATGCGCCGTAGGTACAAAAAATAACGAAAATCCACTAGTGAAAGCGTATCTGCGGTTCCTCACGTGGGATATCGTAAAGCAGCCCGCTATTACCCGATACGCAGAAAAAATCCTTCAACCTGTGTTAGGTAAGAGTGCAATCATCTATGCTCAAAAGGCTGCGACTGCTTAACCCAAGGAAAAAATATTGCCTCCCACCGACCTATCCGAAATCATTGATTCCGTAAAATTGCTCCAAACCGGGGAATCAATTGCCGAATGGCAGCACCCGTCTGGGATGATTCCATGGTTCCCAAATGGCCATGCCGACCCGTGGAATCACATTGAAGCCGCAATGGCATTAGATGTTTCCGGACTCCACGATGAAGCTGTTCGCGCATATCAGTGGCTAGCAGACATCCAGCGTAAGGACGGGTCCTGGCACAACTACTACCTTGATAACAAGATAGAGCAGGACAAAATAGACTCGAACTGCGTCGCCTACATAGCGACAGGTGTTTTGCACCACTACCTCATATCGAAAGATAAAGGATTTCTTGAAACAATGTGGGATGTCGTGGAACCTGCAATTGAATTCGTGCTTGAACTCCAAACCCCGAGAGGAGAAATCATTTGGGCCCGCCATTCAGATGGAACTCCGTGGTCATACGCACTTCTAACTGGTTCATCAAGTATTTCGCACTCCATGCGGGCAGCGCTTGCAATTACCGAGAAACTCGGGATAGAACGTCCAGCATGGAGAGAGAAAGGCCAGCGTCTCGTTCAAGTTATAAGAAATAACCCTGAAGCGTTTGCCCCCAAGAAACGATGGGCTATGGATTGGTACTATCCCGTCTTAACTGGCGTTCTTCAGGGCAGTACCGGATTAGACCGCCTATCCGCACAAAACGCAGAGTTCGAAATTCCACAAAGAGGCATACGCTGTGTCTCCGATCGACCCTGGGTTACAACGGCGGAAACATGTGAAAGCGCTATGGCATACTTTGCAGTTGGTGAAAAAAGCCATGCCACCGAACTCTTTACAAGAGTTCAAGATTTTCGAGATGGCAATGGTCGGTATCTAACGGGGGTCGTCTATCCCGAGAAAGTCTCATTTCCAGAAGATGAGGTCTCTACGTACTCAGCTGCCGCAGTAATTCTCACAGCTGATGCCTTGCTAGGGCGTACAGAAGCGAACGGAATCTTCGCGGATCACGCTTTCCTGCCTTCGCTCGACGTGACACCCTAGATCCAATATTTGTTCTCATGATCCTTCGGACCTTTGCTGGGCCGAGTGGACCCATCGCGTTTCATAGCTAAACATTTAACAACTGTTGGCTCTTTCTCTACGATTGAAATGTGAACAAAATTCTACGAACCACGACTGTTACGCTTTGCCTGCTTGTACTTTCCTCCAGTTGTTCGAAGGGAAATCCTTACACACACGGGACCGTTACGCCGACCATGGAAGACAATGAAGAAGTCGAACGAGCCGACGAGATTGAAGGGCAAGAACCTACACAAGAAAACGAGGTTGAAGCAGTAGGAACAACTGTTCTCTCCTCCCCATCGAATCCAAAAATCTGCCAACCATGGATGGGTATTCAGAATCGTCCTGAATCTACAGTATTAGAGAACATCGCACGCCATGACCTCTATTGGGATGGGCCATGGACGCTCGGCCTCGCGTGGGAAATATCTGAGGACCAGCCGTACCGAGGGCTCTCTACGACTCTTGTTGATACCGATAATGACCCCGCATTAACGAAAGCGAAGAAATTAAAGGAAGAGCTTTTACGTCTCAATCCGAACATCAAGACATTAATATCTGTGGAATACAGGGACGGGATCATTGAACTCAACGAGGATGACGATGAATGGTGGGAATACGGTTTCTACCCGCCCGACTCTCCTTTCTGGTTTTGGGACGCCAATGGAAATCCGGTTCCCGGGTGGGGTGAAGACGCTGATAAGGACGGTGTCATCGAAGCTGAAGAGGCGCTTTCAGGACTCGTTGACTTCAGCCAACCCGAGCTCATTGAACTAATCGCACAAAAAGCTCTCGCTTTGAAAGAGTCAGGCATTGTAGATGGGATCTTTCTTGACTGGTGGAACGAGCACCACAGGACTGCTGCTTCTTTCATGGACTGGTCCACCTTCTACATGACACAAGAAGAAGAACTCGAATCACGATTAGCAATACTTCAACGTATCCGAGAGTTAGTCGGAGACGAGTTCCTGGTCCTTGTGAACACGAATGAATGGAAAGCTCCCCTATCCGCACCCTTTGTAAACGGCACGTTCATGGAATTGTACAAACCCGACTATTCGAAGGGATACACGGTCGAACACCTGATTGACGTGGAAGAGACACTGTACTGGTCATCCGAAAACTTCCAAGAACCACGGATAAATTGTTTAGAAGGCTGGCGGGTTGTCTACGACTATGGGAACAAGAGAGCTCAAATAATAGAACGGGACTCAGAAGAGAACCGGCGATGGATGCGTGTCTTTACCACAATCGCCTTGACCCACTCTGACGGCCATGTTGTGTTTGGCGATGACAACGCTGAACCCACCGCTGACCATTACCACAACTGGTACGAATTCTGGGATGCTAACCTCGGCGAACCAGTCAGTGACAAACGTCGAGTCTTCGACGGCATTGAAGGAGTTTTTATTCGGGAATTCACCAACGGCTACGCCGTATACAACCGGTCAGGTGCGGAACAAATCATTTCCCTTGAGAGTGACCATATAGCTATTTCAACCGGACACAGTGGTCAGACACATACAGTTGGTGAGCTTGACGGTGAAATTTACCTCCAGATCGAAGATCCTAAAGGTTAGCTTTTCTGACTTCTCAATGTTTCGAGCGCTTTCTCAGCATGAACAAACATGTTTTTCTCACTCTTTACGACCCCCAAGAGTGTTCGGTCCTGACCAATAACGTAGGTCACACGCTGATTGGGGAACGGACCTCGACGTTTTGCTCCAAGGAGAGAAGCTATTTTCTTCTCAGGGTCTGACAGCAACGTAAATCCCAATGTGTTCTGCCGGTCGAATTCTTTTTGCCGATCCACCGGATCGGTGCTGATTCCCACTCGTTGGGCTCCAAGTTCTTCAAACTCCGAAGCCATGTCACGGAAATGACAGCTTTCCTTTGTTCAGCCGGGGGTCATCGCTTTAGGGTAGAAGTACAGAACCAGCGGGCCCGTCTCTATCAGAGAGGCCAGAGTCACGGAAATACCGTTCTGGTCAAGCGCTTCGAAATCAGGAACTACATCCCCTTGTTTCATATGTCCTCATTCCATTGATTTTCCAATTCCTGTATTGGAGTATAACCAATTACTCAAATCTCAGGAAATTCTTCGAAGGACACGCAAAGAACCCTGGGAGCTTTCCTCTACCCAATCACCGCTCTTTACTGCGGGAAGATAAATGCACTCATACGGTGGCCGCCCACCATCTGCTGGATCGGGGAAAACATCATGAATTGCAAGTAGTCCACCGATCTGTACCTTTGGAACCCACCATGTGTAATCGTCTTGAGCCGGTTGGACTCCATGCCCACCGTCAATAAATAGAAACGCAAGGGGAGTGTCCCAGTGGCGTGCCACCTGAACGGAATCCCCTACTATCGCTACGACCACGGACTCTAACCCCACATCATGAATAGCCCTTCGAAATGCCGGCAACGTGTCTAACTTCCCGACTTCTTCATCAACTAAATCTGGCTCATGATGGTCCCAGCCCAATTGGTTTTCTTCCGAACCGCGATGGTGGTCGAGAGCATACAGTACACGCCCCTGCTCTTCCGCAGCAGTGCCGAGATATATAGCAGACTTTCCGCAGTAGCTACCTATTTCAAGTAACGGGCCATCAATGCCAAGATCGTTCGCGGCATCGTATAAAGCATCACCTTCATCGGCGGGAAGGAATCCGCGCGCCTTCCGGGCATAAGCAAGTCGGTCAGCTTTCATATGAGCAAGAGTAGTGGAGATTGCGTTATTTCATTCAACTGCGAATATTTAAGTTTCCTTTACCAAAATTCGGATTGAAGAGGTACCGGTCCAGAATGATGAACTTTACGACCCATAGGACGCCATAAGCTGTGATATTTGCGGTATTAACGACATACCAAGCATCCCACATCCGGTTTGCGATAAAGACAAATAGGGTTGAAAGACCTAACCCCAAAAAGGCAAGAACCCAATACGGGAAAATTTCTCTCTTAAAGTCGTGAGGGCCGGACTTCCCCCATACCCAAAAACGATTTAGGACATAATTTGGAACAGTAGAGATAGCGACACAAAGAAAATTACTGAGAGTTGCTGCCCATCCGCAGATTTCAAAGAAGAAATAAAGTAGAGACTGCCCGATAATGACGCTCACTAACGAAACGAGTACATAGCGAAAATGTTTTATGTCAAACAAAGTACCAAGCATTATGTAAAGGATAGGTTGTGAGTGCTACAGCAGCTATACCCTACCTCCAATACTCATTTGAACCTTTAAAGCTAGAAACAAGAATTATTTCAGAGCTTTGGTCTCTGACTACGTGAGGACAGCGATTATGTGTCTGAGGGGGACTACATCGGTAAAAACATTTATTTGGCAGACGCGGAAAGAGCTCTTAATCAGAAGTAAATCGGTAGACGTTAGTCTCACGGGGTAAGAACCCTAAACGTTGGTATAGCCGGTTCGCTGCCTCCCGACTAGGGCGTGAAGTCAGATCAATCGTTTTTGCGCCAGCTTTGCCTGCAAGCTGGATTGCGTATTCATTCAAGGCCAGGCCTACCCCCTTACCTCGCGCTTCGCTATCTACGACAACGTCTTCTATCCATGCCCGCACGCCGGTTGGGATCCGAAAGATGACCAGCGTCATCGAACCAAGAATGTTTCCATCCTCCTCAGCTACAAGTATTGTCGCAGAGTCAGACGCAACAATTTTGTTAAGCTCCGCTTCACTTGGAGGCAGACTCGATGAAGAAAGTTGCGGGATCAGCTTTTCATATGCTTCTACTAGCTTCGCATCGACTTGTTTCACTTCACGGATTGTCACCATGGCTTCATCGTATCCGTACAGGGGATTAGAAAGGTTCCAGAGGATATGTTCTTCATTGGCAGGATCTCTACGAATAGAAATCATTTCATACTGAAGATAGTCTCAGACCAATGTTAGAGAACTTCACAATCTGGGAAAAACAGCCTGAAAGCACGGGGGCGATACTCATTGCCGCGTTCAAGGGGTGGAATGATGCTGGAAACGCTTCTAGTTGGGCGCTTCGACATTTGTTCGAAGATCTGCAGGTTAAACCATTTGCCCATATTCAAGCGGAGCACTTCTATGATTTTTCAGCAACTCGACCTTTGGTCCACTTAGACGAAAATGGGCGTCAGCTAGATTGGCCGATAACTACTTTTAGCGCCAGTTCTGACCAGAACGTACTTCTGGTGGAAGGTATCGAACCCCAATTACAATGGAGGACTTTCGTTGAACAAATTACTGCTGTAGCAACGAATCTGGAAGTTTCCATGGTTGTAACTCTTGGTTCTCTACTTACAGAAGTTCCCCATTCTCGGCCAGTAATGGTCTATGGATTCTGTGAAGATGTTGAAGTCAGCAGTCGTCTCAATCTTCAAAAGTCAACTTATGAAGGACCGACCGGAATTATTGGTGTCCTCAACCAAACCATCCAAGAAGCTGAAATTCCAGCGATTTCCTTATGGGCTACGGTTCCGAATTATGTCTCCGGAGCTTCTTCACCCAAAGCGGCTTTGGCGCTTGTTAACCGTTTGCACGAAATACTTCCCACGCCGACGAACACCACTGAACTCGAAATCGCTTCAGCGGCTTATGAACGACAGGTCAACAAACTTATCGAAGACGACGAGGATCTGGAAGCATACATCACGGATTTGGAGTACCGATATGATCAAGGGGAATTTGAAGCCGATCCCGCATCCGGATTCGGCGATCGGGTTGAACAGTGGCTCCACGACGGGGCGAACCCCGATGAAGCGTAGAGAACTCAGACCAGCGGAAATTTAGGTATCTTCTGATTTCCAGGCGGGGCGGCGAGGTTCATCAAATTGTATTTCTATGGGTTCTCCACGAATAGCCGCAAATGCTTGATTTACCCAGTTTCCTGATCCAGCGAGAGGCTCCGGAAGAGCATCTTGCGCAAAAAAACCAACATCCAGACATTCCAAAGGGTGGGGCTTTAGTGTTCCTCCGATTACTTTGCACTGGAAAATAATGGAATACAGGGGCATTCTCGTAAAGCCACCACGAATACCGTCAAGTATAGAAATAATCCGGAGAGCCTGAACCTCCATGCCGGTTTCCTCCAAGACTTCTTTCTCCGCTATTTCGGCGGCTGAATATCCTACGTCGGCGAAACCAGTGGGGAAGAGCCACACTCCGGAATCCGCCCGTTGAATAAGGAGAAGTTCTTGATCTTCGTTTCCTACCACTGCACCTACCGTGAGTTTTGGAGTTACATAACCGGAGATACCTTTCCCGACTGATTGCATCCATTCGTCTATTTTTTCCTCTGGGGCATCAGCACCAGAAAGGTGAGATTGTATATCCGCGGCAATGTTGAGGACTTCTTCGTATCGTTCACGCTCAAAAAGGTTCTCAGTGAAAGCTAGACCTGTCCTTGCTAGCCCAGCCAGAGCTTCACTCCATCTGATTAGATCCTTATCACCCGTCATTTGATTTCCTTTGCATCACTGTTGAAATTTCTATCGCATGCCGAAGTGCTTCTTTCACCTCTTCAGCATGCGTAGGGTCAATTATTTTCTTCCCCTCATTATCTAAAACATAAAAGGAGTCCACAACATCTGCTCCGAGTGTCTGAACTTTCGCACTGAGGATATCCAGATCAAGAGAACTAAGCGCGCGGGTAATCTGGTACAACAAACCCATTCCATTTGGGGCAGATACCTCCACTACAGTCGCCGTGGAGGAAGTTTCGTTATCTATTTTGACATCAGTCCCTACTACTCTGTCAGGGAATTTTAAAGATGATTGCAAATGGTATGTCTTCATCCTGTCTGAAAGCCGCGCTGCAATCGCGACACGACCACGAACAGAGTCTTGTACAAAGACACAGACTGAATCCCAGTCAATCTCTCTGGTGGTGCTGGGTGCAACCCGAAACACTGCGAGAACCATCCCATAGTCTGTATGGGCGACTGCCTCAAGTACGTCAAGCCCACACAATGATAGTGCTCCTGCTACACGACCAAATACGCCCGGTCGGTCTATCTCCATAACTGTGAGACGATCTCCGCTGCCTTCGACTCGAATCATTCCGCGTCGCATCATTTGCATCTGATCCTTGGTTGGGAAAGTCCTCTCCATGATGCTGCCCTCTCCTCCTTTTAGATACGCTGCGGTTCGGGTAGCGAGGTCATGGACTAACCCTGCTTTCCAGGAGCTCCACGCTGCTGGTCCTGTCGCTATCGAATCAGCTTCGGTAAGAGCATGGAGCAACTCAACTTTTTGGATGGACTGTAAGGAATTCGCGACCGTTTGGATGGTATCAAAATCATCAAGATCCCTACGTGTTGCGATATCAGGGAGAAGAAGATGGTGTTCACACATTTGGATCAGTGCGTTAACGTCAACGTCGGGGAAGCCCATACGACGCCCGATAGTGCTAATGAGTTCTATGCCTACTTCTGTATGGTCTCCAGGATAGGGTTTCCCAATGTCATGGAGAAGAGCGCCGACTACGAGAAGATCCGGTCGCTCAACACGATCTTGAAGTCTCGCAGCTTCGGCAGCTGTTTCGAGTAAGTGACGATCTACTGTGAACCTGTGATATGCATTCCGCTGGGGGCGGCTTCTCGCTGGTTCCCATTCAGGTAAGAACGGGACAAATAGGTCAAGTTCATCTAATGTTTCAAATACAGGTATAGCATCATGGCCTGCAAGGAGTAACTCTACAAACAGATCGCGTATTTCTCGGGTCCACGGGTCAGGTATCTCTAACTCTACTTTTCTAAGTTGTTTTATGACCTCTGGGGTGAACCTTTCCTGATTCTTTGCTGTAGTAACCGCGATGCGAAGTACTGTTTCAGCAGTGAAATCCGCATCGGATTCGTAACTAGTAGACACAGATTTTCGTCTTCCGGTTATCGTATCCCCAACTTTTTTCCCAAAGTTCCATAGCCGAAATAAGCCTGCGTTCTGTATCGCATAACAGAGCTCATCAGTATTCCACGCGATTCGTCTAGCAGCAGACGCAACATCTGCCATTAAGAAGTCGGCGTCGTCGTATCCTAACGCCGCCGACACCGCGTCTTGCTGCTCTAAAAGAAGCTTGTCACCTGAACGCTTTGCACTTCTGTGAAGTTCAACTCTGGCCCTGAGGATAATTTCATAACATTCCAATAACTGATGATGCTCTACTTCTAAGGGCCCCTGTCCGGTTTGATTCGCCCAGCCCATGGTGTGAACATCTCTGAGGCCACCTCTTCCTTCTTTGAGCTCTGGTTCGAGCATAAATGCGACTTCGCCCTTCGACCGGTGGCGTTCTTGAATAGATGCAGCAAGTTTCGGCAACCAAGATCGTGCATTGTTCCGCCACTGGGCAAGAGCGAGAGAAGTGAGTTCATCAGCTAATCTTGACGAACCTGCAATCTGCCGGCATGACAAAAGGGCGGTAGCGGTATCGAGATCCGATGAAGCAAGGTCTAGTGTCTCTTCTATGGTTCGAACTGAATGGCCTAATTTTTCCCCTTGATCCCAAATTGGATACCAAAGCGCCTCAGCGACTTCATCAATATCTTTGGCTTTCCGGTGCAGCAAAAGTACATCGAGATCTGATAAGGGTGAAAGATCTCGTCGGCCATAACCACCAACAGCTAGTAAGGAGATGTCTGACCGCTCGCCAACGACACTACTGAAAAGACCTTTCAGCCAGTTATCTGCTGAATCGCTGAGTTGAAGGGTGAATTCGGACCCGCGCATGGTCCGATCTTCTAGAAGGTTCTGTCTTGCAAGAACAATGGACATATACTCACCGTATTCCACTTCAACCATTTTGGGAACACTCTTAATCGGCGGGGGTGTATTCCCCCGCCGATTAGGTGATTATTTAATGGTTTTTACAAGTTGTAGGCGGTTTCTGCGTGTTGAGATTGATCAAGGCCCGCTTCTTCATCATCTTCTGAGACGCGGAGGCCAATCGTTGCATCAAGCCCTTTCGCAATAACGAATGTGACGATGAATGAGAAGGCAATTACCGACCCCATGGCAGCTAGTTGGTCAAGAAAGAGTTCACCGCCGCCAAAGAAGACGCCATCTTGGAATCCACCGGGCTCACTATTGATGGCAGAATTGTCTGCGAATAAGCCGAGGAGGAGTCCACCGATAATGCCTCCGCCACCGTGCACGCCGACGACATCAAGGGAGTCGTCGTATCCGAACTTGTTTTTAAGCCCGATCAGGAAATAGCAACCTACCCCTGCTACAAGCCCAAAGACAACACTTGCCAGGCCACCGACATATCCGGCTGCTGGAGTGATGGCAACCAGCGCAGCAACGACGCCTGAACAGGCACCCAATGTGGTCGCTTTCCCATCTCGATACCATTCGATCAGCATCCATCCGATCATTCCGGCAGCTGCGGCGACAAATGTATTCAGCAGCGCTTGTACAGCTGCACCATCCGCTGCTCCAGCCGAACCAGCGTTAAATCCAAACCAGCCGAACCAAAGGATTCCAGTTCCGAGCATGACAAGGGGGAGGTTATGCGGGGGTGATGACTCACTTGGCCAGCCTTTACGTTTTCCAAGGACCATCACCAGAGCGAGTGCTGCTACTCCGGCGTTGATGTGAATGGCGGTACCACCAGCAAAGTCAATGGCTCCCATTTCGGAGTGCCATCCGCTGTACACCCAATAGGTGACGGGGGTATACACAAGTAGTACCCAAATAGGGACAAATAGTACCCAGGCCGAGAATTTCATCCGGTCGGCGACAGCACCAGATATCAAAGCAGGGGTAATAGAAGCAAACGTCATTAGAAAAGCGACGAAGATCAAAGATTCGGCATCTAAATTCAGTCCACTAAGACCAAACTGATCCCAATTCCCGATCAGATCACCACCCCAAAATCCTGAACCATCCGAACTGTTCCCGAGGGTCCATGAGAACGTGACCCAAAGCAACGGGACAATCCCAATGCAGTACATGTTCATGTTCAACATATTGAGGACATTTTTTGATCTGTCCATACCCCCATAGAACAACGCCAGCCCCGGCACCATAAAGACGACGAGCGCTGTCGAAATCAGCATCCATGCAAAATCACCTGTTTCCATACTGTTCCCTTCTATCGACATTCATTAAACGAGTGAATGTAAATTAAGCAATTTTCTGCATAGTAACGGACGTTGATTTCTGAATTGTTTCAAGAGTGTTAACTCTTACCCATATTTACTTGTAAGTCGCTTCGACAGGGGTGAAGATAAGGAGATGGGCGTACGTGAGGATTGTAGACATTACAGCAGCAGGACAGTGCATTCTGGGGAAATAGTGCAACGTTGCAGAATTGGAAGCAACGAGGAGATGCCCTTCGGCTGCCCCGACGGGTGTCTTTTCTTTGAAGAACGGCACATCTCGGATGCTGGCTGGAATCGTTAGGACTTACGAGCCGGCATCTTTGAATTCTTGGTTAGGAAGTTCCGATTCTTACGATTAAGGTCCTTTTGTGACAAAAAGAATGAAAGGAATGTTTCTTTTCGCCTTGGCTGCGTTTTGCACCAGCTTGGCCTTTCCTTTTGTGGCTTCTGCTTTGGATGACGACGTCGTTTTTCGCGGCACAGTCAGAGTAGGTCGAGAAGTAATTCCTGATGTTACGATCACGGTAGTAGATGCAGCCGGCCAAGAAGTTGGATCAGTAGCAACTGGCGAAGATGGGAAATGGACCATTCCAATTCCTTCCCTCGGTGAATTCACTGTACAACTTATCGGCCCACTCCCAGAAGGGATTACCGTCAAAGACGGCGCTTCATCTGAAGTAATAGTCACTGTTGAAGAATGGCGAACGAAATCTGTCGGATTTCAACTCACAGGAGTAGATGAGAAAACCATACTCGAAATCCCACCTACCTGGGAGCGGCTACTCAATCGAATGGTCAGTGGATTGAAAGTGGGTTTACTTGTAGCTCTAGCGTCAATAGGTCTCTCATTGATCTTCGGCGTGACCGGGCTCGTCAATTTCGCACATTCGGAGATGGTGGCCTTTGGCGCGGTTATGGCTCTCGTACTCGAATCATCCATAGGTCTAACTGGCGGATTATTTCCAATAGCGGTTGTTCTAGCTGTCTTAATAGGCGCATTTCTCGGGCTCTTTTTAGAAAAGGGCGTATTTGGGCCACTTCGGCGGAGGAAAATGACGAACATCTCTCTTATGGTTGTTTCAATTGGACTTGCATTTCTCATGAGATACCTGATGCTGATATACCATGGCGCCGAACCAGAAACTTACGAATCATTCAAGATTCAAAGTGGTGTTTCTTTCGGGCCAATCGAGCTCCCTCCTAAGGATTACTACATCATCGCAATTGCTTTCGTGACTCTCATAGCCGTAGGTGTCTTGCTCCAACGGACAAAATTAGGCACGTCCATGCGAGCGGTCTCTGATAATCCCGCATTAGCTGAATCTTCAGGAATTGACGTTAACAAAACGATTATGTGGGTGTGGATTTTCGGCAGCGCATTGGCAAGCCTCGGGGGAATCATGATCGGACTCACACAAGTGGTTGAATGGCAAATGGGTGAGAAGATCCTTCTCCTAATTTTCGCTGCGGTTACTTTGGGAGGGTTAGGCACCGCATACGGAGCTATGGTTGGTGGTTTAGCTATTGGTCTTGCTTCGGAAACCTCAACATTCTGGCTAGACAACGACCTAAAATTCTTAATCGCTTTGGTGGTGCTTGTCGTCGTTCTGCTTGTCAGGCCACAAGGTATTCTTGGCGTCCGCGAGAGGCTCGGGTGATGGAATGATTTTGAACCTTCTAGCCGGAATCGACGTAAGTAAACTACTGGGGTTGGCTATACGGACCTCCATCGGTGTCCAAGCAGCAACATTCGCTTTGGCAGCTGTGGGACTGAATCTGCATTACGGATATACGGGGTTGCTGAACTTTGGCGTTGTCGCTTTCATGGCAGCAGGAGCCTACGGAATGGCCATTTTCTTCACTCAGGGGTGGCTAGGAGGGTCGTTACTACTCGCGATAGCAGCGGGCTTGGTCTTTGCTGTCGGTATCGCTTTGAGTATCGGATTACCGTCTCTGCGTTTACGCGCAGACTATCTCGCAATAACTACCATTGCTATTGCTGAGGTACTCCGAATCTCCTTCCGATCACAAAGACTGCTGGATTTAACCGGAGGACCTTTTGGGCTACCAAGTATTGAAGACCGTAATGCAAATGTGTCGTTCGCTGATGTCGTCACTATTGATTGGAATCCAATTAACGATGGAACCTACGGATTCTGGCGTTTGAGATTTGACGAACAGACGCTCTGGGTGATGATTCTTGGGTGGACATTGGTTCTACTCGCAACCCTGCTGATTTGGGGGTTGATGCGTTCCCCTTGGGGCCGAGTGATCAAAGCAATCCGTGAAGATGAAGATGCGGCTCGGGCTCTGGGGAAAAATGTCTTCTCCTATAAACTACAGAGCTTGATCATCGGCGGGATGATTGCGGCACTTGCCGGAATCACCCGTTCACTAAATACTGGATTCGTCGAAACGCAGCAGTTTAAACCACAAACTACGTTCTTTATCTGGACTGTTTTGATCTTGGGTGGAGCCGCTTCAGTCTGGGGTCCAGTCATCGGAGCAATTACTTTCTGGTTCATAATCGTTTTCGTCGAAGAACTTCTGCGACAGATGGTAGATTCTGGTTGGCTTCCTAACGCTGTTCTTGAATCGAACGATATTGCCAGTGTCAGAATGATCATGATGGGTATCATGCTGGCTGTTTTGATGATTTGGAGACCTCAAGGTCTCGTCGGGAAAAAAGAGGAGGCGCAGATCGATGTCAGGTAACGCATTCGAAGCGACTATCGGATCTTCTAAACCTGACCCGATCCTGACCGTCGACGGTATGGTTCGGGATTTTGGAGGTTTACGAGCAGTAGATATCGATCACCTTGAAATTCAGCGCGGCATAATAACCGCTTTCATTGGCCCAAACGGGGCGGGGAAAACCACTCTGTTTAACCTCATTACCGGGTTTGATAAACCTAACAGCGGATCTTGGGTTTTTGGAGATACGTCTCTGGCGGGGAAGGCCCCGCATATGATTGCTCAGGCTGGGATGGTACGGACATTCCAGCTAACGAAATCGCTGGCGAAAATGACTGTTCTTGACAATATGCTTCTCGGGGCAGCGGAGCAACGTGGGGAGCTTCTTCGGTATGCACTGCTTCCGACCCAATGGAAGAAACAAGAGTCTAAGGTGCTTGAGAAAGCAGAAGATCTTCTCGAACGATTCAATCTCGCCCACATGCACGATGAATATGCTGCGACGCTTTCAGGCGGCCAGCGGAAACTTCTTGAAATGGCCCGAGCTCTAATGTCCGAACCAAGGCTGATTCTTCTCGATGAACCTATGGCGGGGGTGAATCCTGCACTAGTCGAGTCCCTGTTACAGCACATCGAGAATCTTCGTGACGAAGGTGTAAGCGTCCTTTTCATAGAACATGATATGGATGTCATAATGGGTATTTCTGATTGGATAGTTGTCCTCGCTGAGGGAAAGATCATTGCCGAGGGGACACCGAGTGAAGTGTCTAAAAACCCAGCTGTTATAGATGCCTATCTTGGCAGTTCAGTCGCAGAGGAGCTGAAAGATGTCTGATAGAGATCGGAAATCAAATGAAGTGGTGCTTTCGTCCAAAGATCTGGTTGCTGGCTACCTTCCAGGAGTCGATATTTTGACGGGATGCAACTTCGAACTTCATAAAGGCGAGTTAGTGGGAATCATTGGACCAAATGGAGCTGGAAAGTCTACTTTGGTCAAAAGCATGTTTGGACTTGTTGAAGTAAGAAGCGGAACCGTAGAGCTCATGGGAGAGGAGATTACGAATCTTCCGGCCCATGAGCTTGTAGAGAAAGGGGTCGGATTTGTTCCACAAACCGAGAACGTTTTCCCTTCTCTGACCGTATCTGAAAATCTTGAAATGGGCGCATATCAACTTCCGAAGCAGCAAGTGGAGAAACGGATATCAGAAATTACTGATCTTTTCCCTAGGCTCGGAGAACGAATACGGCAACGGGCTGGGCTTCTCTCAGGTGGGGAACGTCAAATGCTCGCAATGGGAAGGGCTCTGATGATGGAACCCGCCGTACTTCTTCTTGATGAACCGTCTGCGGGTTTGTCTCCGTCACTTCAGGTAGAAGTCTTTGAAAATGTTACTTCTATTAATCAAACTGGAGTTTCTATAGTGATGGTTGAGCAGAATGCTACGAGGTGTCTAAAAATTAGTGATCGAGGGTACGTCCTTGACCAAGGGAAGAACGCATACGATGGGACAGGCGAAAATCTTCTAAATGATCCAAATGTTGTCCAGCTTTACCTTGGGACGTTGGCTCAATCGTAAACGATCCAAGCGTCAGCTTCGAGAGCGCCAAAGGTTGGGAAGCTCAGCGAAGCAACTCGTCAATGGGAGTCACATAGCCAGAATAGAAAGGACCGAATTCCGCATATTCTGCTGAAGCTTCGTCAAATCGCATGGTGTACACTACGTCTTTGAGGTCATCCGGATGCACGCAGAACAGAGTGACACCCCATTCGTAATTATCTACACCAGTTGAACCGGTTATGACCTGTAGGACCCTTCCAGCGAACTTTCTACCTGAGGCTCCATGCTCATACATGAGCTCTTTTCTTCTCTCGAAGGGTAATGTGAACCAGTTCTGATCAGGGTTTCTCCTTTTGGACATAGGGTAGAAGCACCATGCGGGCTTCCCTTCAGGGGGAAGTTCTGGGTATAGGCGTGCTTGCCGCATTTCCTCGGGAACTCCATCGGCGTATTCAGATATTTCAGTTAAGGACACATACGAATCAACTATCGCCAAACCAGCTTCGTCAATGCCGGTTTGGAATTCTCGCAATTGGAACCAGTCATCGCTCAATATCATGAACGCAATGTCTGCCTTATGGCCGAGTATGGAGACGCCGACGACTTGGGCCGAAGAAGCAACCGCAGTTTCGACAGTCTCAGTAACCTTTTGCTTATCGAGATCTTTCTGAGTCTTACAAAAAAGGTGAAGAACTCCCAAGCCTTCTGAGGTTCGAAGTGAGTTACTTTCCATGATTAAAGTCTAGGGTAGAAAATTCATACCGGTTCATTTGACCTATCGAGAAAAGCGCTTGTTAGAAGTCCATATCTGGCATACCAGGGGGTCCTGCAGCCTCTTCGGGAGCATCAGCGATGACCGCTTCTGTGGTTAAGAACAGGGCAGCTATCGATCCTGCATTCTGCAGAGCTGACCGAGTCACTTTTGCCGCGTCAATAATTCCAGCATCTACCAGGTCTTCATATTCTCCGCTAGATGCATTAAGTCCATGAGCTCCTTCTAGGTTTCGTACTTTTTCTACGATCACTCCGCCTTCTAACCCTGCATTAACTGCTATCTGGTTGAGGGGGGCTTCTAAGGACTTTGCCACCAGACGTGCACCTGTTGCTTCATCAGGGTTATCTAGGCCCTTCATGGTTTCGAGGACTTCTTCCTGCGCACGAAGGAGAGTTACACCTCCACCGGCGACCACACCTTCTTCGATCGCGGCTTTGGTTGTTGAAACTGCATCCTCGATTCGGTGTTTTTTCTCTTTGAGTTCAACTTCTGTAGCGGCGCCAACTTTCAGAATCGCTACACCACCGGAAAGTTTCGCTAGTCTTTCTTGAAGTTTTTCCCTGTCATAGTCAGAGTCAGTGTTTTCGATTTCGGCTTTGATTTGGGCGATGCGGCCGTCAACATCTTCTCTATTTCCTGAGCCTTCGATGATAGTGGTTTCATCTTTCGAAATTACAACCTTCCGAGCTTGGCCAAGTAAGTCAAGAGAAACAGAATCGAGTTTGAGTCCGACTTCTTCACTAATAACCTGCCCACCGGTCAAAATAGCCATGTCTTGAAGCATGGCTTTTCGGCGGTCCCCAAATCCGGGAGCCTTGACGCTCACAGAGGTAAACGTTCCACGAATCTTATTGACAACAAGTGTTGCTAAAGCCTCTCCTTCCACATCTTCTGCGATGATAAGGAGAGGTTTACCAGACTGCATGATTTTTTCTAGTACAGGGACAATATCACGAACCGCGGAAACCTTTGAACCTATGAGAAGAAGGTAGGGTTCTTCCAATACCGCTTCCATCCGTTCAGGGTCAGTAACGAAATACGGGGAGATGTATCCTTTATCAAAGCGCATTCCTTCGACAAAATCTAGATCCATACCAAAGGTTTGGGATTCCTCAACGGTGATCACGCCATCTTTCCCGACCTTGTCTATTGCTTCACTTATTTTTTCTCCGATTTCGGAATCTGCAGCAGAGATGGCCGCAACATTTGCTATCTGATCTTTATCTGATGAAACGTCCTGAGATTGACCGCGAATAGACTCCACCGCTGAAGCAACCCCAGCTTCGATCCCTTTTTTGAGTGACATTGGGTTCGCACCGGCCGCAACATTTCGAAGTCCTTCGCGGACCATAGACCAAGCCAAAACCGTTGCGGTTGTCGTACCATCACCAGCGACGTCATCGGTTTTTTTCGCAACCTCTTTTACCAGTTCAGCACCAATTCGCTCATATGGATCTTCTAGATCAATCTCTTTCGCAATGGAGACACCATCATTTGTGATTGTGGGCGCTCCCCATTTTTTGTCGAGCACGACGTTACGTCCCTTGGGTCCAAGGGTTACTCTGACGGCATCCGCAAGAGTATTCATGCCAGCTTCAAGCCCTCGTCGAGCTTCTTCATCAAATGAAATGATTTTTGCCATTCAACTATCTCCTCTTTGGCTTCCTATCTATAAGAACAAAACAATTTTCGTATTTATTCCAACTCTGATCTTTATTAGTAGTAATTAATAATGAAAAGTTTTTCAGCGATAGTAATGGTACAGAAACGTGCATATGATTCCGACTTGAGACAGCAAAGTTCTTCTATTTCTCAGTAAAGCCGTGCCCTACCCTCCTGCGACAGCAGGAATAATTGATATTGTTTGCCCATCCGTTACTAGAGTCTCCATGCCTTGGAGAAATCGAACATCCTCATCTTCGACATACATATTGACAAACCGTAATAAGTTCCCCTCGTCATCAACAAGCCTTCCCTGAAAATCAGGATAGGATCCGCAAAGTTGTTCAATGACCTCTCCGACGGTCCCTTCCACGGCACTAACCTCAGCTTCGCCGGAAGTTAAGACTCGTAAGGTAGTCGGAATGCGGATCGTTACGGGCATAGTGTGAATTTATCGGGATTAATTCCCTTTACTCCCAATAATTCTCAATTTCCTTGTTAATCGATATCGATGCTGCGCGAAGAGTTAGCGTGCAACTTGCTTGTTCGGCCTCTACCGTGGTCGGAGTGAAACTTCATGGTGTCATCAACGCTTCTCTTGATTCTCTAGCCGACTTCTCTATCGCCACCACAGTCGAAGAAACTCTTTCGCGTGCACAGGAATTAATGCAAAACGGATGTGTAGGAATCGACCTTGGAGCAGCTGGATCAACCCAATATGCTGATCGTGTCAACACCGAGGAAGAATGGAACCGCCTCGAAGGAAAAATACAGGCGCTATCTGAACTCAACGTTGAGCTTTCCATAGATACATGGAACCCAGAAATTATGGAACGTGCGTTGAATGCTGGCGCAAATTTCATGAATGCATCGGATGGGCTTCAGAACCCAATCATGGTTGACCTTGCAGCAGATCGCGGGGTCCCAGTCGTTCTCCCCTTTCTTAATGGAAATGACCCCAAAAGTCTGGAGCTCGTTTCCGGAGATCCTCTGACGGCAATTCTGTCGTGGTTTGAGGATGCACTAGAAAAATTAGACAAATCTGGAATCAAACGAGAGCAGCTAATACTGGACCCAGGAACAGGATTCGGGCCTGCAGATTGGGCATGGGAAGACCGATACAAATTTCAAGAAAGGATTTACAACAATCTTGAACAGCTCCGTATCTTTGAATTGCCGATCTATATCGCGCTGCCGTGGAAAATGGAGGACGGGAGGAGGGAATTACTTGATATTCTTCTCGAGGTCGGATTCGATTACGGACGCACCCATATCCCAGAGCAGATACTTGAAGCCAAAAAAGAAATGCGCGGAATCTAAGTTTCTTGAGACTCGACCTTAATGAATCGTTTCAGTCCTGAGAAGGATTGCGTTCCCGCCGAATACTTACCGCAGAATGGTCAAGTAGATGTGGGACTGGAGGACGGAGTTTCCGAACGGTGACGGTAACCGCTTCGACCTGATCGATGCCAAGAATTTCGTCTGCTAATCGTTGCGCAACCCGTTCAAGCAGACGATGCTGCTCACCTGTAATGACATTAACGACGGTTTCCACTACTTCAGCGTAATTGACAGTGTCATTTAGTTCGTCGGTTTGACCAGACTGGGACAAGTCACTTTCAAGCGTGACATCAACTTCAAATGGTTGAGCTCGTTCTTGTTCTTCAGGTAGGACTCCTATCGTGCCCAAAGCCTTTATACCCTTTACCTCGATTTGATCAACCATAGAAACCTTTTCGTCTTTATCTATATTACCTTTCTTTTTCCCAGTTCAAGAGGGCCTTCTTCGCAACTAGCTCGATGGATTGTTGCGTATTTCTATAGGCGTTCTCTCTTCCCGACTCTTCTTCCAATCCATAGATGGGCACAGGACAGGGAATAGTCTTCTCCCAGCCTCCGGCTATGACCAACGCTGGTGTCCCTGTTTCGCGAGCAAGTTCTAATACTCCGCCTACGACTTTCCCCTCGAAGCTTGATGTATCGACGTATCCCTCACCAGTAATAACAAGGTCAGCTTTCTCTATCGAGTCGAGAAGCTCCACTGCCTCTGCGACTGCTTCGAAACCATTTATTAAAGATGCTCCTATGGATGCGAGACCACCAGCGAACCCTCCAGCTGCTCCAGCCCTTTCCATAGTTAAGACATCGACCCCTCGATCTTCGAGATACATTTGTGCAACTCTCTCTAGCCGGCGTTTAAGAAACTGTACTTGTGAGGGAGATGCTCCCTTTTGTGGTCCGAAGGTTTCGGCAGCTTGGTCGAAGCGGGTATTTACGTCACACGCAACGGTTACCGATACCTCTCGGAGTCTTTGGAGAGGTCGCAAGGCTTCAAGGGCTCCTAGGCCACCATCTGTCGTTGCGGATCCTCCCGCTCCTATAAGGATCTCTCGAGCGCCTCTTTCAATTGCTATTGCAATTAATTGTCCGGTACCAAATGTCGTCGCGGCAACAGGATCATTTTTCTCAGGACCACCCGCCAAAGTCAATCCAGAAGCTTGCGCCATTTCGATAACTGCAAATTTACCATGAAGTCTCCAAAGAGCTTCCACGGGGGTGTTAAGAGGACCCATTACCGTATCACTCCGGTTAGACCCCCCAAATGCCTGAATAGTGCCCTCGCCACCATCGGCAAGTGGCTGTAGCTGTACCGTGTGCTCATTACCTAGAGCATTTTGTATGGATTCAGCTACAGTTCGAGCAGATGCGGTCCCTTTAAACTTGTCCGGGGCTACAAGTATCCTCATCAGAGGCCTCGAAGATTATTCTTCAGGGGGGTAAAGGTCAGATCCTAAAAGCACCAGTATGTTCGCTTCTGCCAGATCTGCAACGGGAAGGGCGGCGGGCATGGGAATGACGTTTGTAGAATCAACATTGATGATTAGCCCTACATTTCGGGCGTCAAGCTCATATCCATTCGCATAGTAGACGAAAGAGAATTCAGGTACTTCTTCACTTGTGGCGTTGACGGGGGGAAGGCCGTTGTACCCTTGGTCAGAAATGAGTACTTCTCGGATAGCTGATGCTGCACCGCCTACATCCGTACCATTGGCAACTAGGACTCTTACTTCAGCAGGAGGGTGGAGCACGGATTCCCCGCTCGAGACAGGTTCGGCTTGTACTGGTCCGGTGCTCTCTTGGGTTTCAGTTTCTTCTGAAGTCGTGGCTTCTTCATTGGTTTCTTCTTCATTCGTGCTAGGTGCTTCATTTGTTTCCTCTGAGCTCTGAACCACTGAAGGAGAAACGGCCGTGTTTGACGTATCGTTAAAACCTTCACTCAGAACAATGATGCCGATGGCGACAAAAACCCCAAGAAGTAAAACCCCTTTTCCGGCGATATTCATGTCAAACGTCTCCTGAGATGTCGGCGATAGCGTTTTCTATACTAAAACTTACCGTTAGTTTTAGCGAATTGGCGATTGAATCAAAGGTATACCGTATCGGACGGAACGCCGTTTGGTTCTGGACCGGCGTAAGCGGCGGACCACTAGAGGGTCATAGTCGATTGCTTCGTCCATATCTATAAGGACGTTCCTTATCTGGTAGTACCTAGAAGGAGAAAGACCGAATCTTTGTCTTATAGCGGCGACTTTGGAGCCTTCTAGGCGCCACGCCGTCCTTTCAAAATCAAGAATTGCTATCTCTCTGTTACTAAGTGCCACGAATTTGATGGTAGACGCCTTGAGGTGAAGAGTCGGGGATTCAGGCTCATCTTTGAAACGGCATGAGTCAGAAACGGTTGCCAGCTTCTCAGCGGGCTTTAACTCTGCTTTGGCCCACAAGTAAAATGAGCCGGGTGTCGGAATCGAACCGACGACATCTTCTTTACAAGAGAAGTGCTCTGCCAACTGAGCTAACCCGGCGTGTCTTTAGTTTACGAACAATATGTTCCCATCACCATGTTTTATTCACGGCGTTTTTTAGCAATTTCGAAACAAGCGATAGCTGCTGCTGCTGAAACATTGAGTGATTCGATTGCGCCAACGATAGGAATCTTCGCGATGAGATCACATCTTTCCCGACTCAATCTGCCGAGACCTTGGCCCTCACTCCCCAAGACAAGAGCGAGAGGTTCGTCGGCGACTTTTATCTCATAGATGTCCGTTTCGGCGTTTGAGTCGAGTCCAACTGTCCAGACCCCCATTTCTTTCAATAAATTTAACCCTTTTGGTATTCCACTTACGGAAGCAATCGGAAGATGTTCAATCGCTCCTTGGGCAGTTTTCGCAACGGTGGGCGTGATTCTGGTGGCACGATGTTTAGGAAGTAGTACCCCCGTTACTCCCGCGCATTCAGCTGTTCGAAGCATCGCTCCTAAGTTTCGTGGATCCAAGATTCCGTCCAGAACCAGTATGAATGGCTTTCCTTGAGAAGAAAGAAGGTCTTCAATTTCTCGATTTGGGAGAGGTTCGGCAAATGCAACAACGCCTTGAGGAGATTCTGTGACAGCATGGGAATCAAATTTCGATCGCGATACCTCATAAATCGGGACTCTTCTTTCCATGGCAAGTTCTCTAATTTGGGAAAGAATAGGTGAGGGGTCTAGATCTTCAGCCAGTACCACTTCTCTAACTCGGCGTTTTCCAGCGGCAAGAAGCTCTCGAACTGCTTGCCTGCCTTCTATGACTCCGCCACCTACTCCTTTATTCACACCGGTACGGTTGTTTCTCCCATCGACGTTTTTTCCCCTCGTCTGTTTAGGTTTGTGTCGTTGCGAGCCGCGGCTTCGTTGATTCTTACGTTGTTTGGAGTTCTTAGTCATCTGACTTACTTAGTAGGCTTACGGCAAAGCATGCTATTCCTTTAACATTGTCTAAACCTTCAGTGCTTTTCCCTTTGACCGTCACTGGTGCCTGGATTACTTCAGAGATGTTAGATTCCATGAGTTCGCGATACGGCTGGATTTTTGGCAGTCTCGCAATGACAGAACAGTCAATGTTGACGATGTCCCACCCATCCTTCTTTAATACTTTTACCGTGTGGCGAAGGAGTTCTAGACTGTCAGCATCCCGATATGCGGGATTGCTATCTGGAAATAGCGTCCCGATATCACCGAGTCCAGCTGGACTGAGAAGCGAATCAATGCATGCATGGATCACAACATCTGAATCGGAGTGCCCGTCAAGCGCGAACATCGCTTCAATAGTCACCCCACCAAGAACTAGAGGCCGATCAGGGTCATTTATATAGGCATGTGAATCGAATCCGTGGCCGATTCTCAACATTTTTCTGCTCCCCTCTTTGGCTGAACCATACCAGCATCATACGAATTAGTACGGTATTCACTTTTGGGGGGCATTATGCCAAATACATTAATTTGTTTTACACGATTGAACTTAGTCCGATTTGAGGTGATCGAACTGTTTCAACGTATTAGGCTAAGACACCATGATTGACGTTGACTTTCTATCCTCAATTGACCTGTTCGCAGATGTGGATCAAGACCTGCTCAAACCTATCGCCGAACAGTCCAGTGTTACGGCGCTTCGGAGGGGAGATCTCTTGTTTAGTGAAGGGGATACAGCAGATGATCTCTATATCGTCTTGGATGGACGTGTAGCGATAGCGAATAGATCGTTTGACGGCCGCGAGTCTGTAGTCGCGCTTATGGAGTCAGGGGATTTATTTGGGGAAATGCCGCTTTTCCGACCAGACGGCCGTTCCGCGGATGCGCGTGTACTTGAGAATTCTTCGGTAGTAGTGATTCCCTATGCTCCAGTGAAGGCTTTATATGTCGGACATCCGGAAATGCTGTGGAAAATCGTTGATATGTTGGCCGAACGGTTAAAAATTATGGATGTCGCCCTAGCAGATTCGATGTTTCTAGATGTGACGGGCAGGACAGCGAAACGTCTTCTGGAACTTGCAGGAGACGACGAAGAATTTGAGCTTCCTGTTACTCAAGAGGAACTCGCGGGGATGATCGGAGCTTCGAGAGAACGAGTAAACAAGTCTTTGGCGTCATTTGTCAAGCTCGGTTGGCTTACGCAAAATGGTGAGAAATACGTCATCCTTGACCGGAAGCAACTTGAAATCCGTTCGACCTGATTTGTGAGGTTCTTCTACCGGCGGGTGAATTCTGAAAGTTTCTGGACAGCAGGGTGACCGCTGGAATGCGTCGGTTTTCCTTCAGTGCTGAGAAAAACAGTTTTCATTCCAAGATTTGCCGCTGAATCCAACACGGTCTCTGATCCATCAATTACAAGACAAGATTGGAAAGGAATACTGGCAGCTTTGCGAAGGATTTCGAATGCCGCTGGGTCGGGTTTTCTAACTCCTGATTCCGCGCTTACTACCCATGGTTGCATCCCTTGAAGCCCATAGAGCTTCCGGAGGGCATACGACCATTCAGCGAAATCATTTGTTACCACCCCTATCGGAACTCCTCGCTTGTGCATCGTCTGTAGGAAGTCTTTCACTCCAGGGCGTAAATCGAAACTGCGGACGTACTCCATATCAATCTCTTTGGACTCGCCTTCCACCCCGACTTGTTTCCAAAAGTCGTAAGATGACAGACGTCCTAATGTCCCTTGGCGGTGGAGCTCAATGATTTCTTCTTCTTCGAGATTCCCTCCCTTATCTCTAATGAACGTAACGAGATGATCCGTTGGGTCATTACTTTGGAGAAAGATGACTTTATGCAGGTCAATCACAAGCAGCCGAACGGAAGATGGCTGTTCTTGCATCGAAGAGGGGGATGATTGTCTAGTACCAGGGATCGCCGAGGCCATAGGGGAAGGACGTCGGGGTGGTTGTTTTTTTGCGTGTCGAATATCTAGAAACCAATTTAGGGCTGTCATAAGTAACGCCAGCGCAAGTAACGCCATTAACGCCCATATCGCCCAACCTAAAATCTGATTCCCTCTATGGAGATTCTCTCCTTCAGCGCTGATAACGCGTTTTTGTCCTAGGGGAATGTCATAGGACTGCTCACCTGAACCTGGGAGATTTATTGTTACTTTCATTGCTACGCTGTCTTCCGGACTCTGCCCAAGGTCTTCTTCGAGCTTTTCTAGGGAAATCCCTAAAGGCGGTTCTTCTAGGAGAGCAGAAAGTTCAGTATCAGTAAATATGGTGAACCCTTCGCGAAGGTCTACCCACCCCAAAACGCTATAGACACGTTTACTTTTGGAAGATTCTATTGAAACCTCCCAACCAGTGAAGGCGGTTTGTGAACTCGTTAGCTCTCCTAGGATCCCTTGAAGGTCATCGGGACTTAGGAATGCTTTAGATGCTTCGTACCATACGCTGCCATCTGCTGCTTTCCCAGCAATTTCAAAATCCCAACCATTGGCGGAAAGGTCAGAGGTTCGAAGAATTGTTTCAAGGTCAGAGAAGACGTCCTGATCTTGAGCGAGAGGATCTAGGCCGATCCCAGCTGTTACTAAACCAGAGCCATCTTCTTGAAGATCAATGGTTACCTGAAGTTGAATATTGCATGCCGCAGTCAAAAATACTAAGACGAGAGAGAGGCAAACTATTCGGATTTTTGGGAAGGCCACCCTTGCATGGTAACCCGAACCGTTAAAGACTCCGAATGTTTCTTCAAACTTGGCCCTGAAAGTCAGATATATTTATTCCGCCGCGACAAATTCTTCGACAGAGGGTGGTTCAAACCCTTCAACAGCTTTGAATACAATCGACTTTTGGTTGGAATCATCTTGGTCTGATTCAACATCTACGACAATGATTTGTCCTGCTTTGAATTCTTTGAGAAGGAGCCTCTCCGATAGCGGATCTTCAACCAGACGCTGGATCGCACGGCGCAAAGGACGGGCTCCAAGTTCAGGGTCATAGCCTTTCTCAGCTAGGTAACCTTTCGCATCAACTGTTACCTCAAGTCCCATACCTTGTGATTCAAGCTGGGTAGCAACCCGAGCAACCATGAGATCTACGATCTCGGTTACTTCACCGCGTGACAACTCATGGAAAACAATGACTTCATCAACTCTATTGAGGAACTCAGGCCGGAAGTGTTCTTTAAGCGATTCGGTGACCTTTTCCTTCATTCGCTGATACGTTACTGATTCATCATTTTTGGTGAATCCTAAATTCGCTTTGCGAAGATCACGAGTTCCGAGGTTTGATGTCATGATCAATACCGTGTTGCGAAAATCGACGGACCGACCTTGGCTATCCGTAAGTCGTCCCTCTTCGAGTATTTGTAAAAGGGTATTGAAGACATCAGGATGAGCTTTCTCGATTTCGTCGAAAAGTACAACAGAAAAAGGTTTTCTTCGGACCGCTTCAGTTAATTGCCCTCCCTCTTCGTAGCCGACATAGCCTGGCGGCGAACCTACGAGACGACTTACAGTATGCTTTTCCATATATTCAGACATGTCGAGACTAATTAGCGCTTGTTCATCTCCAAATAAGAACTCTGCCAGTGTTTTTGCTAATTCAGTTTTTCCAACACCCGATGGTCCAAGGAAAATGAAAGAACCTGAAGGGCGTTTAGGGTCTTTCAACCCAGCTCGAGTTCGTCTGATCGCTTGACTTACTGCCTTGATACTATCTTCTTGCCCAATGACACGTTTATGCAGTTCTTTTTCCATCCGCAGCAATTTTGCGGTTTCTTCTTCCGTCAATTTGTACACAGGAATGCCAGTCCACACAGAAAGGACTTCAGCTATAGCTTCCTCATCAACTTCATCAAAAAAATCAACGCCTGAGTCCTTCATTTCCGTTTCGATATCTTCCTTTTTTTGCAAAAGGTCTTTCTCTCTATCTCGAAGGCGTCCGGCCTCTTCAAAGTCTTGTGTCTCAACCGCAGTCTTCTTCTCTTGAGTTACCTGAGCGAGTTCATTCTCGACTTCTTTAAAATCAGGCGGGGTTTCCATCCTTCTCAAGCGAAGACGGGATCCTGCTTCATCGATAAGATCTATAGCTTTATCCGGAAGATGCCTATCTGAAATATACCTATCAGCTAGATTCGCGGCTGCTACTAAAGCTTGATCTGTGATTGTGACTTTGTGGTGCTCCTCATATCGGTCGCGTAACCCTTTCAGAATTTCTATGGTGAGAGGTACAGACGGTTCATCCACAACTATTTTTTGAAAGCGCCGTTCGAGGGCAGCGTCCTTTTCTAAATGTTTACGATATTCATCTAGCGTCGTAGCACCGATGGTCTGCAACTCACCTCTGGCTAGCATCGGTTTAAGGATAGAAGCAGCATCTATAGCTCCCTCCGCTGCGCCTGCCCCAACAAGGGTGTGGAGTTCATCGATAAACAAGATAATGTCTCCGCGCGTCTTAATCTCTTTTAGAACTTTTTTAAGTCGCTCTTCGAAGTCTCCTCTATACCGGGAGCCAGCTACAAGAGCACCCAGATCTAGAGTGTAGAGCTGCTTGTCTTTCAGGGGTTCGGGAACATCATCCGCTGCAATTGATCTAGCCAGCCCTTCAACAATGGCCGTCTTCCCGACTCCGGGCTCACCGACAAGAACTGGATTGTTTTTAGTCCGTCGGCTCAGGACTTGCATAACCCGCTCGGCTTCTCGGATTCTTCCGATAACGGGGTCGAGTTTTTTCTCACGAGCTAATTGTGTAAGATTCCTTCCAAACTGGTCAAGGACCAACGAACCAGAAGCTGAGTCTCCGCTACCGCCTCCCGTTGTGGCAGAAGCTCTTTCCTTCCGCCCCCCTTCTGACCCTTCTACTCCGGGTCCGGAATATCCTGATAATAGTTGGATGACTTGTTGACGAACTCTTGATAAATCAGCTCCTAGCTTCGTCAGTACTTGAGCAGCGACACCTTCACCTTCTCGGATGAGGCCGAGCAAGATGTGTTCTGTTCCGATGTAGTTATGGCCTAGCTGAAGAGCTTCACGGAGACTGAGCTCTAAAACTTTCTTGGCCCGAGGAGTAAAGGGAATGTGTCCACTAGGCGATGAACCTCCTTGCCCGATGATTTCTTCAACCTGATCACGAACGGCTTGAAGTGAAATCCCTAAAGATTCGAGAGCTTTAGCAGCGACACCTTCACCTTCGTGAATGAGGCCGAGCAGGATGTGCTCTGTTCCGATGTAGTTGTGGTTGAGTAGACGCGCCTCTTCTTGTGCAAGAACTACAACCCGACGTGCCCTATCTGTAAACCTTTCGAACAAAGCTCAACCTTCCATAAGCTATTTTTTATTCTAGTACTTTGCGTAGCAATAAGATAAACGTACTTCAATGACACTACTTTTCCATGTCACATATATACAACGCAAAAACAACGATATTTCTTCCCAAAAGTCCAAATATCTTCGTTGTTTTTGAAAAATTGTTGGGGTTTCGTGCAACCACTCTTAAGAACAAGGGTGAAGTTGGGGAAGTATCAGTTATCCGTATCTTGGTTCTTTGAACAATTCTCTGAAGAAAGTGGCGTCTTTGTGTACTGGTCATACACTGCCCACATATGGCTCTGATATCACATTTGTCCGCTCTCCCGACACTAGAAGGCGACCTTGGCCTTGTTGAATCCAAATTGGAGAGTTCAGTTTTAGCGAAAGACCCCTACCTTACGGAAATAGCAAAGCATTTAATTTCAGCTGGGGGGAAGCGTGTTCGGCCAGGTTTCACAATAGCTTCTTCCGGAGTCGAACTTTCAGATGCTAGACCTGCTTCGGAAGATATTCTTATGGGCGGAGTAGCTGTGGAATTAGTTCACCTTGGATCGCTCTACCACGATGATGTGATGGACGAAGCTGAAAAAAGAAGAAATGTTCCATCAGTGAACGCAGTGTGGGGAAACCATACCGCTATTTTGGCCGGTGACTTTCTTCTCGCTCGAGCTTCGGAAATCGCCGCTTCTCTTGGAACAGAAATTGCGGCACTTTTAGCACGGACTATCGGAGAATTATGTGAAGGGCAAATACTCGAACTCCAGTCAACGTACAAACCTGACCGGACAGAAGAGAGCTACGAGCAGTCAATCTCTGGGAAAACAGCTTCCCTGCTCTCTACTGCATGCCGGATAGGGGGGATTGCTGGTGGGTTGCAGAGGGAGAATATTGAACACCTCACTAGTTTCGGCCATGCATACGGTATGGCTTTCCAAATCGTTGACGACATTCTTGATGTGGTTGCTACAGACGATCAATTGGGGAAACCTGCTGGAAACGACCTAATCGAAGGGGTGTACACGCTCCCTGTCCTCTTCGCCTTGGAATCGGAAGCTGGTAGTCAACTTCGTGAAATCCTCGGGAAGGAATTGAATGAAGAAGAAAGAGATCGCGCGCGTGACCTCATTCGGTCAACCGATGCTGTGGGAATGTCACTTGTACGGGCACAGTATTGGGCGCACCAAGCCGAACTGGAATTGGATTCACTTCCTTCTTCACCGGCAACAAATGCTCTCTTCGCAGCCACGGGTCACCTTCTCGAACGCGCAAACTCAGCTGTCTAACTTTCTCTCTCGGAGTTATCTTCCTTATCCCTGATCGGAAGTTGGGTGCTCTGGCCGCAAGGTTGGGAAGAGAATCACATCGCGTATGGTTTGGACATCAGCCAAAAGCATAATTAACCGGTCGATACCTATTCCGATTCCCCCTGTTGGCGGAAGTCCGTACTCTAAAGCACGGATGTAGTCGGAATCGACTACCATCGCTTCTTCGTCTCCGGCCTCATTTTGAGCTAACTGCTCTTCAAATCGCTCTTGCTGTTCTTGAGCATCTACCAATTCAGAAAATCCATTGAGTATTTCTCTCCCAGCAATGATCGCTTCAAATCTTTCTGTATACCCTGCTTTCTCACGATGCTCTCTTGAAAGTGGTGATACTTCGCGTGGGTATTCGGTAACAAAGCATGGGCCCAATAGGTTTGGTTCAACCGTTTTTTCATATATTTCTAAAAGTAATTTTCCTGCACCGTATGTTGGCAAGATTTCAATATCTAATGAATTACATATGTCACGGAGATCATCTAACGGCGTTTCGAGGGAAACTTTCAGCCCCGTGTGTTCCTCTATCAAATCAACAAGGGTCGCTCTCCTCCATGGTGCTTTTAAGTCTATTTCTTTCCCGTCATACGATATAACTGCAGAACCTGTAAGTTCGTTCGCAAGATATTCAATAAGGTTCTCAGCTAGTTCCATGATGTCATGCCAATCTGCGTATGCCTGATAGAGCTCGAGCATTGTGAATTCTGGATTGTGACGGGAAGAGATACCCTCATTTCTGAAAACTCGTGCTATTTCAAAGACTTTGTCGAAGCCTCCTACAATTAACCTTTTGAGATACAGTTCAGGGGCGATTCGTAGATACAGTTCTGTGTCGAGCGCATTGTGGTGCGTCGAGAAGGGACGAGCTAATGCGCCCCCTGGGATGGGGTGAAAGACGGGAGTTTCGACCTCTAAAAAGTCCTTGCTTTCTAACCATCTGCGGGTGAGAGAAAGCATATTACTGCGCATAAGGAAAGTTTCTCGAGTATCTTCTGTCACCCAAAGGTCCACGTACCGTTGGCGGTAACGTGTATCCGGATCAGTAATTCCATGCCACTTGTCAGGGAATGGTCTTTGGGCTGGAGCTAGAATCGACCATTGTTCAACTTTGACTGACAATTCTCCTCTCTTCGTCTTCATAATTTCCCCTGAGACCCCTACCCAATCCCCGATATTGAGACTGACAAACGCGTCATAGTCGGGCGTAACCTTCGCTGGGGCAAAAAGTTGAATACGTCCGGTCATGTCCTGAAGAACACCAAACGCGACCTTACCTTGGCTACGTCGTAACATAAGTCTTCCTGCGATTGTGGCAGTCTGTTCGGAACCAGTTCCTTCCGCCAACGAACTATGTTCGTCGCGAATCTGCCTTGTAGTCGCAGTTACGTTAAATCGATACGGGAGTTCCATCTGAAATAAGTGTCGCAGGCGTTGGGGTCTATTGCTTGGAATTCATGAATTCTCTTTATTCTCTTAGAGGGCCGCGAACTCCGGCAGGGTTTTATGGGATTCCGAAGTGCGGGTCAACATTGTCAATCAATCTGGCTTGTCCTAATTTCGCAGCTAGGAGGATCCTTGTACCAGAGCCTATTTCAGTAACCGGATCTAAGGACTTCCCTTCTACCACTTCGACATAATCAAGTTCCACTAGAGGCTCGGTAGCGATTTCCTCCGTGATTCGAGCTTTAACAATTGAAGACACTGTTTCTCCTGACTGGAAGAGTTCTGAAGCTTTGTGTAAAGAACGAGAAAGAACTGAAGCGGACTGGCGTTCTTCTGAGGTCAAATATGCGTTTCGGCTTGAAAGGGCAAGCCCATCTGAATGGCGGATAGTTGGACATCCAATCACGTTGACACGAAATGATAAATCGCGCGCCATCGTTGTGATGACCTGCAGTTGTTGCCAATCTTTTTCTCCAAAATAAGCATTGCATGGTCCGGTAATGTTGAAGAGTTTCGCTACGACTGTAGCTACACCAGAAAAATGTGTCGGACGTGATCTACCTTCCAGAGTCGCAGTTAAATTGTCAACGTGTACCGCAGTGAGAACTGGTTTCGAATACATTTCTTCAAGAGAGGGCGCAAAAAGAAGATCAACTTCTTCTGCTTCACACTGATCTCTATCGCTTTGGAGATCTCTGGGGTAACTCGAAAGATCTTCTCCTTTACCAAATTGCAGCGGATTAACGAAGATGGTTGCCATAGTTATATCGTTCTCTTCGACCGAACGTTGTATGAGAGAGACGTGACCCCCGTGAAGATACCCCATCGTTGGGACAAGGCCGACTGACTTGTTTTGTGCTCGGGCTTTATCAAGGTATTCATGAACTTCAGCCGTTTGTGAAATAAATCTCATGAGTTCATATTTTGGGAGGTGGTTCGCTGCGTTGCAAATTCTTGCGCAGCTTCTGCAAAACAATGGTACAGATTTCTTTCAGAATCAGGGAGAGCTTCCATACTTGAGCGAATTGTTACCACATCGCCCCGATCCTCATGAAAGTTTTTGAGAAACTTGGACCAGCCTTATCTGGCCCTATGATTTGGCTACGCATAGTTACCAATCTGCTATTCGCTTAACCTGACCTTCGTCAGGATCACTCCAATCATCGAGAAATTCTGGAGCTAATTCTCCTAAAGGCACCATAACGAATGCTCTGTCCCGCATCCGCGGATGTGGGACTTCAAGGTCGGGTTCGTTGACTTCTTGCCCTTCAACCCAAAGTACATCTACGTCTAAGGTGCGAGGACCCCAGCGAACCTCTCGTGTTCTCTTCGCATTTGACTCCAAAACTTGTGCAAGATCAAGAAGATCTCGGGGGGAAAGATTTGTGTCAAGTTCAGCGACTATATTTAAAAATTTATTCTGGTTAGGACCGCCGATGGGGTCAGTCTCGTACACTCCGGAAACTCCGACAAGGTCAGGGATACCGTTCACTGCATCCCGAAGGTATTCCATCCGGTCACCAAGGTTCGATCCCAATCCTAGAAATGCTTGCGGCATGAAAGAACTCTATTCAGTAATGATCTCTTCAAAATCTGGACTCTCAAGAATTTGAGAGTTTTCATCATCTAGAAGAGTTTCTGAATCTTCATCAGGAGTGAGCTCTTCTGGAGATGGAAGTTCCATTGCTGCAGAAACAATTTCTCGCCCATGGGACCCAATGACGCGGTTGATCATCTGTTCAATAACTGTCACTGCTCTGTGCGGAGTATCTACAAAACCGTTCCACACGAGATATCCCGCGATAGTTCCCCCAATGTCATCTCCAACATCCTCATGGTGCATTAGAAGTCGCTCACCGTGGGCAATGAGCTTATTCAGGTCAACATACAGAACTCCTAGGACCTCATGGAGGTGGTCTCCCATGGCAATAGGTCGATGGACATAGTCGATATCAAACTCTTCGTAATTATGAAGATTGTGAGGAGCAGGGATAATTGAAATGACACGTTTGAAGTCGTTTCTCCGTATCCAAATTAACTCTTCTATACGCCGCACCTTCCGATGTTGCGGGCCATATCCCCCTGGGCGCTCACAGACCGCTAACCGGTCCTTTACAATCCATATGAGGTTTCGGGGCATGATGCCTTCCGCCCACTTCCCTCTCATATTCATTAACGCCAAAAAAACTCCAAATCAAAAGATTAACTACGACTAGGCGGAGCTTAGTGTTGTTCCTTGCTCCAATGTGAAGGTTTCCGGAAGATTTTTAAGAAAATTTGATTTTGTCTCTTGAAATTGACTCAGCTTTGATCAAAACTCCACAGATCTGACAGGTTTCGATATCGTTGCGCCACATCGAGTCCGTACCCGACGACAAAATCCGGTGGGATCTCAAACCCGATGTACCGAAGACCCAAATCTCCCGCTTGTCTCCCTGAACGTACCAGGAGCGCGCACACTTCAAGAGATCCGGGATTGCGTGATTCTAGAATCTTACGGAGATAATTCAATGTCAGTCCGCTATCGATAATGTCTTCGACGACAATCACATCACGTCCGGTCAATTCGATATCGAGATCTTTCACGATTCGAACAACGCCACTTGTCTTTGTCGCATTCCCGTAAGATGAGACCGCCATGAAGTCAAATTCGACCGGTAGGTCGATCGCTCTGGCTAAATCAGCCATGTAGATAAAGGCGCCTTTCAGTACGCAGATCAGGAGAGGAGAACGCCCCTGATAGTCTTCTGTGATCTGCTTACCTAGTTCTTGGATCCGGTCATGGATTTCTTCTCTGGTGAGAAGGACTTCTCCGGGGGGGTTTAGGGATTCAGTCATAAGGTCGGAACCCTAATGCAGATAGAGTCTCCATGCGTGTATGGTTTCATATTGCCTCAGGTTTCTCAATTCGTAGTACTCGATCTGTTCGTGAGACCCTCCAGCCGCTGCCGATATCTGTAGCGAGAGACTTAAGAAAGGCAACATCTAGAACGCGATCTATTGTTGCTAAGTCTGGTGGATGGTCGTCTCCCCTCGTTTCCCAAATCCAATTTCGTATCGCTTCTCGGGAAATGATTTGCGGGGCTTCTTCGAGGGCGCGAGTATCAGTGGGGTCAATCTTTTGGGCTTCTTCGGTAAGGAGCTTCCCCCCACTACGGAAAAGTTCTGCTTGCCGAATAAGAATCGGGACGAGATCCCGATCAGCGATCTCGCAGAGTAGCGGGAGGAGCTCATGACGGATCCGATTCCGACGAAATTGTGGATCCATATTGCTTGGGTCAGCCACCGTATCAATATCTAAAGAAGAGCATAGGTCAACCGTTTCCGATCGTCGCAGCTGAAGTATCGGTCGGTTAGTTGATGGGGTAATCCCGCTCATCCCTTGCCAAGCACTTCCACGAATCAGAGCAAGCAGGATGGTTTCAGCTTGATCATCCGCCGTATGCCCAGTTAGAACATTTGCTGGCAATATCTTGTATCTAGCCTGCCGAGCGCGTTCTTCCAAGTTTGGACCGGCTTCAACTTGTACAGTTCGTGATTCAAATCGGGCGCCAAAGCGCTGAGCAGCAACAGAGACGGTTTCCGCTTCTTTCTCTGAGCCTTCACGTATTCCGTGATCTACGTGAATTGCTGTAACGTCAAGCCCAGCAGAAGCAGCTAAGACGAGTAAGGCCATTGAATCTGGCCCTCCTGAGACCGCGCATTCAACCGGTCTATCCGGAAACGAACATTGTTCCAGAAGCGCTTTGATTTTTTCTTTCACTTACGTGGGTTCCTCTGTATCACTTTCGTCCCTGAATTAAGACTCAATGGGATTGTTGTTCATTAGTTGTCCATTCATCCGGTTAATCCAAAGCTCCGGTAGTTGAATCTCTTCCATCGAGGGAAGGTTGTCAGGTTTCTCCCATGCTCGATCCAGTAATTCCTTGCCACCGACCTGTTCAACAGCAGAGATAAAGGCTTCACCCGCCTGATATTGATTCAGTTTTGCTTCCAACCCGATGATTTTCTGGAAGATTCTACTGAAGCCTTTCGCTGAGTTCCGCCGATCGCGGAGGATTTTCGCAAAGTAGCTCGCGCTGGGAATGTGATCTACTCCGGCACGGTCCATGGTTACATCCCCGTGTCCTTCGAGAAGGCTCATCATGCCTGAAATTTGGTTGATTGTCTCTCGTTGCTTTGGGGTAGTGAGGAGGTTCGGAATGCCACCATCAGCGAACGGGTCTTCGCCGTTTTTCTTAGCTTCTACGATGCGCCTAACTGCTTCTCGGAGCATTTCGGGGTCAGGGTCAACCGTGTCGAGAGTTTGATTTACTAGGCCAAGAAAATGTTCTCGAAGCCATGGGACACCGGTGAATTGGGCTCGATGGGTACATTCATGAAGGGCCAACCATAGGCGGAATTCTTCAGGGGGAAACCCATACTTTTTTTCCAAGGCTATGACGTTAGGCCCGACATAGTAAACCATGTCCTGATCTTCTGGATTTTCATCTTCGACAATAAGCAGGTCATACTGACCCAGGACACGACCTGACATCCACCCGAGAAGCATGCCCATTTCAGCCCCACTAGCTTTAATGCCGAATTCGCCCAGGAAAGATTTGTCTTTTTTCGCAAGTTTTCCTTCTAAGGGCCGAAGAAGCCGTTGGAATGAGTCGATATTTGCTTCTATCCACATCGGTCGGTCGGCTACTCGCCCTCTTGCTTCTCCCATTTGTGAATACAGACCGGTTTCCTCTGCTACCAGATATTCCGCTTGTGCGGTGAACCGTTCAAAATCTGGAGCGAGAGTGGCGTAATGATAGGGGGAACTTGAGGGTTTGCGCTCGCTTATTCGAATAGCAACTCGGCGAGCAAGATCCCAATCGACCGAATTGTCTTCCACCGTTAAATATCCGGCGTTTGTTTCTTATAGCGGGGAGGATATTTGGGCCTAATAACCTTAAAGAGGTACCCTCCGATGACGGCAAGAACCATCAGGATGGTAGCCGGAGTAAGAACAACTGCTATCCACCAGTGCCACTCGTTTGCTGCGAGAATATCCATGGTTCGATCGTAGACGCGAAATAGGGTCGTCTGACACCTTAACGAAGGGAATTACAAAATTCGTAAGCGCTGTCGAATCGACGTTAAAGATCAGAGATTGTGATGTCTTTTAGGTCAATTCTCTGCAATGATTCACTTATCCGAAGTTGGAGTGATGGTGGTGCTTTGTCCGTCGCCCGTTGTGCCATAGCTAATTTAAAACGTATTTCTAGGTCAAGCGCACTCAGGCACTGCACGCAAGTACCGAAATGGCTCCGCACTGCCTGGATCAACTGAGGATTCGGGACACCCTCAAGAGCTTGGGTGATAAGAACAGCGGAATCTTCACACTTATGGGTATCTGAAGAAGCACTATGAAGAGCTTCAGAAGGATTCTGGTCCAACGCATCGTTATTGTCGGGGAAATCAATCATACTCTGTCACCTGCCCCAACCGTTTCGGGTTGCCGGTCAAGAAAGCTGTCTGTTCGAGTAGGTACGGTCACCAGTCCTCTTTTGCTGGCAAATTCTAAAAGGTCTTTTTGGAGTTTCGCTCTTCCACGATGTAGACGCGACATGACGGTTCCGTTGGGAACTCCAAGGATGTCAGCGATTTCCTTGTAGGAAAATCCTTGGACATCTGCAAGCAGTACGACTTCTCGGTACTGGGTAGGAAGTGCTTCAACAGCATCTTTTACCTCGTCGGCAGTCAAACGCTCAAATAGCATGTCTTCTGCGCTCATCCCCAACCCACCAGAATGAAGGCTTCCTAAACGGCGATAGAGATACATATCCTCAACTTCATCAAGGTCTTCTTCTTCAAAACCCCGCTGTTTCTTACGATAATTATTGATGAAATTGTTTGTAAGAATCCGGAACAACCAAGCGCGAAGATTAGTGCCTTCTTCAAAACTTGAAAATGCCCGATAACCCTTAAGATATGTTTCTTGTACCAGATCTTCAGCATCCGATGCATTCTGTGTAAGTCGAAGGGCATGCGAGTACAGCTGATCCATGAATGGCAAGGCCATTGATTCGAATAGGGCTTGATCTGCCATGTTTCTAGTCTACCGACGAAAGAAATAGTGGACTCCCCGGATCTGGATTTCCTTCGTTTAGAGGCTTTCCCGCATAATTTGAGCCCGAGAGGGGAATTGAACCCCTGACCTATTCATTACGAGTGAATCGCTCTGCCAACTGAGCTACCCGGGCAAGAACTCATTACCGTAGCAACACAAGCGTTGGTTGGCACCCATCTCACGCTTGTTCATCTGAAAGGGCGATGAGTAAAGCTTGAAGTAAGAGCTTTTCATTGGGGTTTCTTCGAAGCGCAGCGTTTGATTTGCGAACATACTCAATGGAACGCGTTAACGACTCAGAAGGATTTCTGTCCAACTGCCCACGAATAGCGTTCGCTAGTGTTGTTAAACCAAACTGTATCTCATCTACCCGAAACCGCCTGATCTCTCTTTTGTGACTAGTTTCAAGGTCCTTCCTTCCTGAGCCGCGAATGCCAAACGACTCTTCGTGTTCACGCAATGCTTCAATCTCTTGGCGGTGGCGTTCGTCTATCATCGCTTGAGCCTCGTCAATACTATTTTGGATCTCATCGACAATTTGAGCGACGACATGCCCTGTCTCGTTGAGACGATTCGGTATTGTCTTCCACATTGTGAATCGTTGGGTGACATGAGGGTCATTCATCAGATCTTTTGCACGGTGTAGGTCCCCTCCTGAAGCCAGAGCCACCGTTTGTGTATTTTCGTTGTCGAAGCCCTGTTCGAGTAACCAAGCGGATATTGCCGATGAGGAAATCGGTTGAAACTCTAATGTCATGCACCGCGAAGCGATAGTGATTTGTTCATCAGGGATATTCTCCCCTAAGAGAATAATGATCGTCGATGGAGGAGGCTCTTCGAGAGTTTTTAGGAGACGGCCTACGGAAGTAGCGTTCGCTGTATGAAACCGATCCGCAACAATAATTTTCTTTTTGCTTTCTACCGGAGTTCGGCTGGCTTCATTTATAAGTATCTGGACTTCCTCATCCCGATATTGATTTCCCGTAGGTGCGACACGCATTAGGTCAGGGTGCTCGCCGCGCAGAACCAAGTTCATGGCCCTGTCAGAATTCTCGGAATCTAAACCTGAGGTGAGAATTAACGCTGCAAATCCTTTTGCAGCTTCCCACCTGCATGACCCTCTTGGACCTACAAAAAAATATGCGTGCAGCGGGTCCTGCGCTGAAATTTGCAACTGTCGAACAACCTCATCTTGTTCCAGTACATGGTCAAAGACTGTTGTTTTTACTTCTAAAGTCACGATGTGGAACTATCTAGAGAGAGCCCTAATTGGCTATTGATTGCATCATCGACAAGGTCGCTAACTTGTTCTATGGAGCCGGAACCATCAATAACGGCCCACTTTTCGGAGGCATTTTCCGCTAGCGTCAAATATCCTTCACGTACTTTCTGGTGGAATTCGATCGTTTCGCTCTCGAAACGGTCAGGCGTATCTTTACGGCGACGCATCGATTGATCCACTGGTACATCAATAAGTATGGTGAGGTCGGGAAGCAGTCCGTTTGTAGCAAAGATTGATAAATCCCGAACTTCATTTATGGGAAGCCCAGTCGCATAACCTTGATAGACAATTGATGATGCCAAATATCTATCAGAAACGACATGGGACCCGTTCTCAAGATTCGGTCGGATAATTTCATCGACTAACTGAGCTCGAGATGCGGCCATAAGAAGCGCTTCAGTACGAAAGGCAAGTGGGGTGTCAGCGTCAAGAAGAAGTGCACGTAATGACTCCCCCGCTTCCGTACCCCCGGGTTCTCGAGTAAAGAGAGCTCCAAGAAGTTCCGATACCCGGCGCGCTTGAGTTGTTTTCCCACTGGCATCTCCACCTTCGAAAGTTATAAACAGTCCCGTCACTGAACTTGTTCCTCCTCTTCTAAGGGTAGATCATCCTCTAGTAAGTTTCTCACTGAAGTAAAGGTGAGAAAGCCTGCGATAATAATGATGATTGCTGCTATCCATAACGTTATTCGAACACCTGGAATAAAGACTTCCCAGCCGAAAATACTTGGCCGTTTATCGAAAAATTCTTCAGAAAGCCCATTAAGGGTAGCGGCAACAAATGGCCCTACAGACATTGCGATTATCAAAGATAATCTAACGATGGTGTACACAGCAGAGAAAATCCTACCGCGAAGGTCTTCAGCTACGCTGACCTGGAGGAGTGTAAATCCTAAAACATAAATTGCACCTGCAAATACCCCAAGAAGGCCAATTAAGGCTGCGGCTGGCCAAAGTCCAGACATAGATGCCGCTACCAGCAGACTAAAGCCCGCCGCGAATACTGAAAAGACGAAAAGTTTGATCTGGCCAATCCTGTTCTTTGACATCGCCAGAGAAGCGACACCGACACCGACACCGACACCTAACGCTGTCTGAAGCACCGACATACCATCGGCCGGATTTTCGCCAAGCACATCTTTAGCAAAAATTGGCCCAAGTGGTATGAGCATCCCTCCGCCGATGAGACCAGCACCTAGCGCAGCGCAAACAGCTCGAACAACTGGGTTGACAAATATGAATTCCCAACCTTCGCGTAGTTCTTCAATTGTTGAAGATAGGTCGAGACGAGGTTTCTTACGTGGTGACGTTTCCGACAGAGAACGTTGGGGTATAGCAATGAAAAGAATCATTACCGCCGAGAAGAGGAATGTAAATGAGTCGGTAAAGAAACCAAGCCCAATTTGATCGGCATTAAACGACGACGCTCCAGGCCATGAAGATATTTTGTCGGCGAAGCGTCCGAGAAAAATAAAGATGGCGGCAGCTATGGGGACGGTCCCATAGGTTGCAGCCATTTGTAATGAATTTACCGTGGTAAGGCTTTCCTTGGGAACAATGCTAGGAACCACAGAATCTTTTGCCGGTATCCACAAAAGAGTGAAAATCTCCAAAGCAAGCGAAGCTAATACCAAATGCCAGACAGCTGTAGCGAAAGGAAGTAGGAGTAGGACAAATACCCGCGCTAGATCACAGTAGATCATCACTTTTTTCCGATCCCAGCGGTCAACAAGTACTCCTGCTAATGGGGCGAGGAAAAGACCAGGAATGATCCGGACAGAAAAAACGAAACCTACAGCCGTTTCTGGTGTTCCACCTCCAAGTTCAGTAGCAGCTGCAGCAATGGCAAGGAAACCAAGCCAATCGCCTGTAGATCCGATTGCTTGCACAATCCAGAGACGAAAATATTGATAGCTCCCGAATATTTTTTCGACCCAGAGGCTTCCAGCCAAACCTTGGTGGCCGGCGACGAGATCTCCATGATGCGATGATGAAGGTTGTTCTGAACTCACGCGATCAGGGTAGTTTGAAGTCCCTTAAAAGGCATAAACACAGGAAAAAATTCAAAACGGCGGGGATGATCGAACAAGTCTTTCTACTCCTGAGCTCGACGTTCCGCAAGAAGTTCTTTGGCGCGTTCACAGGTCATTTCCTCAATAGAGTCTCCAAGTTGGAGGCTCGCATTTGTTTCACCATCTGTAACATATGGTCCAAACCTTCCTTCTTTAAGAACTATGGGGTTCTCTGATACTGGATCGACGCAGGGACCCTCTTCATTATCTTTCAGTGCAATTTCTTTCGATTGTCTTCGCCGGTATTGTTTTGGCTGAGAGAACAATTCTAGAGCGCGGGCATAGCTGATTGTGACGGGATCATCGTCCTCGGCAAGACTTCTTGTATCATCTCCGGAGCGCAAGTATGGCCCGTATGGGCCATTATGGACCGTTATTTCAGCTAGTGCATCTAATGTTTCTTCTGAAGAGTCTTCAGTTTCTATGTTGGAGTCCGCTTCTATTCTTTGCCCATCGTCATCTGGTTCGAGGAGTCTAGGAAAGCTAAGAAGCTGTAAGGCTTGATCTTTTGTCAGGGTTTCAGGGTCCATACCTTCGAGCAGTGATGCAGTTTTTGGTTTGGGCGCATTCTTAAGCCTTTCTCGTTCAAGTAGAACGTCAACGACATCTCGGCAACTGTCGAAATTTGAGAGTGCCGATAGTAATAGTTCAAGGTTTTTGATTTTTGACTCAGGGTCCTTAAGCATTAGGACTTCATCCCAATATCCCGATTCATGGAGTACTTCGCGGACAAGGGAGCTGGGCTGTTCATCTTCCTGTTTCGTCTGATATTGAAGTACCAAACTAGTCAACTGATCTAAGGCTGATTCTGCTTTGCTTTGTGGTTTAAGTATGCCTTTTGTTTGTAATGCTTCGAACAAGCTGCGCCTTTTCTGCTCAGTAACTTCCTGGAAGTGCTCAATCGACCTTTTGCCGATTCCGCGTTTAGGAGAATTGAGTATGTAGAGAACGGCTTCATCATCAGACGGGTCTACGATTGCACGTAAGTAGGCGGAAGCGACCTTGAGTGGCTTGAGGTGATGTGGAAGGCGCATAAGTTCACCTTCAGGTGATGAGGCTCTTGGCCATTTCGGGAAATGCCCTAATGAGACATACCAACCATAACTTCCTTGCTTGAGGATGACATCGAGTCCGGTCTCGGGATCTTCGCAGAGTATTTGATCCGGCTCTGCTGCCGCATTCAAATATTCCTTCGCTTTTGAAACTGTCAGTTGATCTGGGGGAAGGCTTTCTGGAACAGATGCCGTTTCACCGTCTTTGTCATATTGAACGTATGGCTTCTGGTTTGCGAAACGCGCGAAGATATTTTGATTTGACTCCATATCAAAGCCGATATGATGCGCTATTTGTTGACGGAGTTCGGGTAAATCTCCTAGTTTGATCTTGTCCTGTACAGCAGAAATCTGGTCGCGTAGACCAACTTGTCCATCAAACCACCAGGTATCAAGCATTTCGGTTCTGTTGTTATTCCCATTTGCAATCTCATCGAGGCTCTGTTCTAAATTTGCTGTGTAATGGTATTGGACTTCTTCATTGAATTCTTTTTCAAGGAAATTAGTTCCTACGATTCCTTTAACGGTTGGGATTAGTGATCGGCCTTCTTTAAAGATGTATTCTCTTGCCCGAATTTTTCCAATTGTCGCGGAGAACGTCGAAGGTCTCCCGATCCCCTCTTCTTCCATCCATTTCACAATTGAAGACTCGGTGAATCGCGCCGGAGGTTTCGTCGAATGGTTTTTCACTTCAATTTCTTCGACAGTCACGTTCTCGCCTTCGGGAAGGTCTGGGAGTACTCCTCCATCCTCATTGTCTTCATTGTTCTCTTCAGTCTCTTCATACAAATGTCGGAATCCTGCATGGGTGATAACTCGACCGCTTGCACTAAATGTGAGAGCTTGAGGTTCCGCTCTACCATCTTCAGATGCTGTTCCTGAAAGCAACATCCGTGCCGTTTCGCCTTTTTCGTCGGTCATTTGCGATGCAACAGTTCTTTTCCAGATGATTTCGTAAACGTTGAGTTGGTCTTTATTGAGATCTCCTTTGAGTTCGTCTGGGTGGCGAAATGTTTCTCCCGCCGGTCTTATCGCTTCATGGGCTAGCTGAGCGCTTGCTGTCTTGTTTTCGTATGTCCGTGGTTCCTCTGGAAGATATTCGGCACCACATACTGTTTCTATACTTGCTCGGGCTGCTTCGATTGCTTGATCGGAAAGTGCGGTGCTATCAGTCCGATGGTAGGTTATGAACCCATTTTGGTAGAGGCTTTGCGCTATTCCCATAGCAGCACTGGCTGACCCTCCGAGTTTGTTGATGACTTCCTGCTGAAATGTAGATGTAGTGAACGGAGGTTTTGGTTTTCTTTGATATGGAGACCGTTCAATTGATCTAACTACAAGTGTTTCTTTTGATAAGGCGTCACTCAAGGAACCCGCATGTTCTTCTCTAAGAACTAGCGCTTCGTTGCTTTTCTTTAGCTCTCCATTCTCATCGAAGTCACTCTTGCCGGACACAACTTTTCGCCCATCAATCTCTATGAGCTTGGCAGTAAACGCGGCCTCTTCATTTGATAGGACATTTGCGGAAAGACTGCAGTAGTCGGCGCTTACGAAACGGATACGTTCTCGTTCACGTTCAACAAGTCTCCGGGTTGTTGGGCTTTGTACTCTTCCCCCAGTTGCTCCCCCTCCTATCACCTGCCGCATAATACCTGACCATCCGAATCCTGACATTCGATCCATTATTCTTCGGGCTTCTTGCGCCGCTACGAGATTCATATCAATCTCTCGGGTATTCTCTAGAGCGGCGACAATAGCTTTTTCCGTGATTTCGTGAAAGACCATCCGAAAGTAAGGGATCTTTGGTTTGAGGACTTCCACTAAATGCCAAGCTATTGCTTCTCCTTCGCGATCTTCATCGGTTGCTAAATACAGAATGTCAACTGCTTTTAAAGCTTTGCGTAATTTGGCTATTGTCTTTCGGCTATTGCCACTAACGACGTACCAGGGTTCCCAGACATTGTCCGGATCTGCTTGTCCAGATATGTCTATACCGAAGGACTGTAACTCGTTGTTCTCGGAATGAAAACTTTGGTTGTACCGCTTGTCATTTTTGACATCTTTGGGTTGGATGATGTCTCGAATATGCCCAACAGAAGCTTCAACCGAGTAATCGGAACCAAGATACCGTTTGATGGTTTTAGCTTTTGCTGGTGATTCAACTATCACAAGTGCTGTAGGCACAATCTGTCCATTTCTGTTTTTGAAAGCAGGAAAAAAACTGTGTTTGCTTTCGGGGCGTGAGAGTAACCTAAAATTTCACGTTTGCAACGCATTCTCTAAAAAAATAATTTTTCGTAGAATAGCTTTCAGATTGGTTTTGAAGCTACAAGTGACCACTTCCGCAAAGATTTGGCGGGTGTCTGTTCAGCGGACTTGAAGGATCGCTTAGGGACTCTCATCTGGGCTTTTTGTCTTCAGTTTGGTACCTAGACGGAGGAATAACAGTCCGATAATTGCCGCTGCCAATGATGCGAATAGGATCCCTATTTTCGACTCATCAGAAAATATCGCATTTTCCTCATATGCAAGGTTGGAAATAAAGAGCGCGACTGTGAACCCAATACCGGCAGCAGCCGATAACCCCAAGAGCGACATAGTGTTCAATTCTTTCGGGCGAGATGTAAATGGCAACTTCATTCCTACCCATGTTGTGGCGAAAATACCTGCGGTTTTTCCAACCACGAGACCAAGTGCTACGCCCCAGGTAATAGGGCTTCCTGCCGCATCACCTAAGACTCCGCCACCTAAATCAACTCCTGCATTCGCCAATGCAAAAATTGGGATGATGATAAAACTCGAAATTGGGTGGAGTGCCGCACCTACTCGCTCAGCTACCGAGGTTGATGACTCGTTAAGTTCCATCGCCGTTATACGGACGTCAACGGGATAGATGTTCTCTCCTTTGTCACGGAGCCACTCAAGAGCCTGCATTCCTTCTTCTCTAGTTTGCTGAGGTTTCGCTGGAGCAATCAAACCAAGAAGTACACCAGCAATTGTGGCGTGTATTCCGGATTCAAAGGTTGCCAACCAAAAGGCGAATCCCAAGAGGATGTAGATCGGAATATACCAGATCTTTAGGAATTTAAGGAAGAGAATTGTTGCCAAGATAACTAAGGCGGCTATGGACCATGACACTGAAAGGCTTGAAGTGTAGAAAATGGCTATGACTAGGATCGCGCCGATGTCATCGACAATGGCGAGACTGAGTAAAAATACTTTCAGAGACCGGCTGACACGGTCTCCGAGAAGCGATACAACACCGACTGCAAAGGCAATATCAGTTGCCATTGGGATACCCCAACCGGAAGATGGGTCACCCGATGGGTTGAAGGCGAAAAAAATTAGTGCTGGAAAGACCATCCCACCTATCGCGGCAATGACTGGAAGGGCTGCCGCCTTAGGGTCTTTGAGGTGTCCGGTGACCAGCTCTCGTTTGATTTCGAGACCCACAACAAAGAAGAAAATGACCATCAGCGCATCATTTACTAGAGTTCCTAAGTTCAGATGGTGACCTGACCCACCCATGTGGTAACTGCCCAGAACTAGCTCAAAATCGGTATGCCAGAGATCCTCATAACTTCCTGACCACGGTGAATTTGCCCAAATAAGTGCAACCGCAGTGGCGACAAGAAGTAATAGGCCTCCAGCTGCTTCAATGTTTAGGAAAGTCCGCACCGGTTTCCCGACACGGCGCGCTAGACCGCTATCGCCGCCAAGCCACGTCCACTTGGGTAAATCAGGTAAAGGTGTATTTTCTGCCATTTCTTCATTTAATCCGATGCACTACCGGTTCTTATCCTAGAGGGCATAGAACCCTAATTATCTGATCATTCAATAACTCAAGAAAGAAAGGGGATTTGGTTCAATATGCAGTTCATTGAAAATATCTTATTTCTCCATCCGATGCTTCGACGACTGCACGAACAGCATGATGAAGAGCTTCATGATGTACTTGAAATTCTTCAATTACGGGGTCGGGTTCGGACGCGATTGTTGGGATGTCTTCAGGATGGGTTTGATCGTCTCCCATCTTTGCAAATGCTAAATCCCAATTAGTCATACCGGCTTCCCGTTCCAAATACATGCTTGGAGCTTGTAGTAGTGCTCTGTCGAGGTCGTTAACAATCGCTATTACGACATCTGTAGATGTAAGGACACCCGGGGTTGATAACAGGTGCAATGCCTGGAGCTTTCTCATTGCCATCGCCATGATCATCTCAGGTGAACTGAGTTCAATCACAGCTGAATCGATCTCTTGTAAGTCAATGGTGACTTCTCGACCGATAGCAAACCATTCTCTAAGGGTTTCGAACAGCCGTTTGGAAATAGAATGTAGAGCTAATAATTCATCAGGTTTTGGGATGATCTCAGACCCTCTTTCACTGTTTCCCATTCTCAGATAGTAATAAAAACCTTTCTAAAAAGTTGCCTGAAGATTATTTCTTTAAGGAGATACTAGTTATCAGATATATCTTCATCTTCGGAAGGTGGGGAGACATAGACCACGAGTTGAACTGTTGTTCCTTCGTCAGCTGATTCGATTTTTATTTCGTCAGCGAGAATTTTCATCAACGGTATTCCAAATCCTCCCTCATATTCCAGACGTCCTGTTTCTGTGAGGGGACCAACGGGGTTTAGATTTTCTGGGTCGAATCCTGATCCATGATCCTGAACTTCTACCTCTATCCGTCCACCTTCTAAGCCGAAACGGATTGTTATTCGCTCATTTGAACCAAGATTCGCATGGGCCCGAATTGCATTGGTTGTAGCCTCTGAAACCGCAAGCCTGAGATTTTCGATACGTTGATCACCTAACGTCTGATCTAGGCTGGCGGCTGAGGCTACAACAGCTCGAACGAGTGACAGGTATTCAACTTGTGAGGGAATTTCTAGAATGATCCCTTTATTCATATTATATTTCCCATGTGCTTGGATCTTGGTCGAGGTCGACGACGACAAGCACACTATCTAGCCCTGTCAGATTGAAGACTTCCTTGAGGTTGTCAGACAATCCGGAACAACGAAGATCGCCTCCATTGCTTTTCGCCCTCTTAACCCCTCCTACCAGAATTCCCAAACCTGTCGAGTCTATAAAATCAACGTTTTCTAAATCGATAACTATACGGGAGTTCCCTTCACTGACTTGCCGAACAATTTCTTGACGAAGTTGAGGACCGGTAGCCATATCAACCTCACCTACAACATGGAGGACAATCCACTGCCCTATGTTGGAATGTGAGATCGCTAGCATCATATCTATAGGTTATGGGATTGTGGAGCTGGTCGCAGAGAGTAGAAGAAGAACACTCGGATCTTATCAATTTATGGAAAAGAACATGTTCCAAATACGCATACTCTTCGATCCAGACGGGATCAACCTATTCCATCATTGACCAGAGTAAAGCTCTGTGTGGAATCGCATCATCAACATCTTCCGTCCATATTCCCTCACCGAAATGGACGGACCGATCGTTGATTCTACTCATGATTATCGCATGACGTAATCCAGCGTAAACCATGAACCAATGAAGGTTATTCGGTGTATAACCAGTTTGTTCTTCGAAGAGTTCTTTTACAGTTTCAGCTCTCATGAAATCTAGCAAACCTGGGAACTCATACGTTTGAGCTATGTCCTGAAAAAAACTGTGGAGAAAAACTAGCCAGCCCAAATCTACTTCAACTGGTGCAAGACCCGCCATCTCCCAATCAAAGACAGCAACGGGAGTGAACGAATCATTGCTGAACATAATGTTGCCGATTCTTGCGTCACCCCAACTTAAAACGGTCGGGCTCTCTTCTGGCCAGTTCTCTTCGAGCCATCTGAACGCCCCTTCGATGACAGCATGTTCCCGCCTAGTACCTACGACCCAACGGTAATAGTCATGTTGGGCAGCGAAATGCCTTCGCAAGTGAGTCTCTCCTGTGGAATTGGTTTCTAGATAATCAGTATTAACGCCGCTCAAATCTATTTTCGCAAGTTCACTAATTACCCGAACTGAATGTTTTTCTAACATCTGTCTATCTTCGGTGGATGCGTCTACCAGCCAGCCACCAAAGACATAGGGGGGAATGTCAGGTGGGACCCTTCCCTCCACTTGTTCCATGACAAAAAAGGGAACTCCGAGTGTGGAGTGGCTAGTTTCCAGCCAGCGCACCAGCGGAACCGGTATGTTCGTCATTTCTCTAACGAGTGTCATTGTTTTAACTTGCAGATCGAGGTCATATGCGGGGAATACAGGAATATCTCCTAAAGATGGTGCGAGACGAGCAACCAGTTGATGATCTTCTCCAACACCGTCGTTATCTATATGAGCGGTGAAGAGAAGGGTTTCACTCGACATTCCAGACCCTGTAGGCCGTCTAAGGTTAGAGATAGACGCTCCCGCGTCTGCCACTTCGTTCTGTAGCCATTTTGCTAAACGTTCTTGTATTTCGTTGAGATCACTCGAAGTGCGCTTGGGTTCTAGTTCATCCGACATCGTCTTTGAGAATACCAGCAACCGGGTGTGCGTGGATATTGATTGACCTCTACCGTATACCTTGTGAAGATTATTCGGATCAAAGGATCGATCAGTTCCGCAGGATTCCTTCAAGGCCATAGATTTGTCATTGGCCATTGGGAGCATTCACCGATCGGATCGTTTGGTGATGTTATGTGGGGGACACCTGATGGGCGAAGAGTTCTATTGGCCGGAAGTCAGGTGGCTGCTGATTTTGTCACATCGATTTATAATTTTGATGAAGTACGTATTGGGGATCTCCAAATAAAATCTGATGGGCGTGAAACCTCTGCTGAAGGTCTGGGAGTCAAACTGTATTTCTCTGGCGGATGGGCACGTCACATTCCTTTTCCCCGCCCTCTTGCCTTCACAAAATTTATTGAACGACCTATCGCTAAGCGGCTGATGGGAGTTGAAACTTTTGGTACCAGTTCCCGAGGTATTTCTGAGTGGTATCAAGCAGAACAGTGGAGGTGGGTTGAATCTGGCAACGCCGAGTTGGAAGGAACTGATTTAGGTTTACCTTCGCCATTCTCTCAGCCAATTAACGTGGGATTCTCTGAACCTCCTACTAAGCCGGCAATCGTTAGTTTGCGAGTTGCGATCAAATTTCCTTCTGATGAAGGAATGTTATAATT
>CAZMAW010000007.1:0-31418 GCA_964564495.1 uncultured Candidatus Nemicrothrix sp. | reverse complement strand
TCGTTAGTTTGCGAGTTGCGATCAAATTTCCTTCTGATGAAGGAATGTTATAATTTTTTAATGGCTAACAGAATTCGTGGATCTCGTGAGACAAAGACGGGGAATCAAGTGCTAACGCATGAGCCAATACCTCATACGATGGGGATGACTAATGTGGATATTTGATACAACGGGCTTCGTATCGGTAGTTCAGAAGTCTGACCCTGAGCTTCCCAAAGACTCTGATGTCCTATGTGCCAGAGCACGTAGGTCGGGAGATCTGGAAGAATTGCAAGATCATATTAGTGCACTTCATGGCGTCACTATACCCATACAGCAAAGTACGGTAACCGACTATGAGTACCGTATGTATGTGTCTCGTGAACAGTTTAAGTCCTTCATCAATCATCGGATCGATACCCTTGACTACAGCAATTATAAATCCGAATGCCAAAACAAAGGTTGGGTAAACTCTGCACTCCAATGCTTATATGAAGTTTGGAATTCTGTTTATAGCAATCTGGGAAAGTATGGGGGAATATCTGAGCTAAATGAAGAATATATTGAACAGATCATGAGTGAAGATCCCAATTCCTACTGGGACCAAGACGAAACATAAACAAGGCTATAATTCTGAAATGGTTATCGTGATCTTTCTTATAGCAGCCGCTGTCACCTACATGATTGTGAAAAAGGTGACAGATAAATAAGCAGGGTTAATGCTTCATGCTTCCCATCGGGCCACAGGGACCTTTTCTCGAAGCCTTTTATTCTCTGGAAACAGTATGAATGATGTTCCAGTTGGGACAAGGACAACCGACTGAGAATCGCTTTCTTCTAAAAGTTTGGTAATAATAGCTACTTGGTGAGATATTCATGGAGGTGTCCGAGTACCTGGTGGGCTCCCCCGCCTTCAAAGCGGGTGGGACGAGTGATCCTCGTCCGGCGGGTTCGATTCCCGTCCACCTCCGCAATCAGGTAACGGAAGCTTAAACCGCTAGAAGATCTCGGGCGCCGGTATCGCTACTTGGATGACGAAGCTTCGACATTGCCCGAGCTTCAATCTGGCGGATACGTTCACGAGTTAGATTGAAATGCTCACCAACTTCTTCAAGGGTTCTAGGTTCTCCTCGGTCAAGACCAAACCGTAATTTGAGAATTTCGCGTTCGCGTTCGTCAAGGGGTGCTAATAAGCGGGCAATCTCATCAGGGAGAAGAGATGTTGCGGCAACTTCAAACGGTGAAGCAGCTCCTCGATCTTCTACAACGTCGCCCAACTCAGCATCGCCATCTTCACGAAGGGGTTCAGAAAGGCTCATCGGCTCACTAGCGAAACGTAAAGCTTCTATAACTTTGTCTTCCGGCATTTCGACATCGGCCGCGAGTTCAGTCAAAGTCGCAGGGCGGCCGTATTTTAATTCGAGTCTAGATCTTGCTTTTTGCAGTCGAGCGAGGGTGTCACCTGCGTGGACTGGAAGCCTGATGGTTCTTCCTGTATTAGCTATTCCTCGAGTGATAGCTTGCCGTATCCACCATGTTGCGTAGGTAGAGAATTTGAACCCTTTGCGCCAGTCGAACTTCTCAACTGCGTGCATAAGGCCAAGGTTTCCTTCTTGAATGAGGTCCAAGAGAGGTAATCCCGAAGCCTGATACTTCTTTGCTATAGACACAACCAAACGTAAGTTTGATTGGACGAATTGCCGTTCGGCTTTTTCTCCATTTCGTGAATTTCGTTTGAGGTCTCTCTTCTCAACTGCTGTGATGTCATCTGATGATTCGAGTTTCTGGCGAGCTTCCACTCCCTTTTCGATAGCTTGGGCGAGGCGAACTTCATCGTCTTTTGTCAGGAGCGGATATTGGCCGATATCAGTGAGATACAACCGTACGAGGTCTTCTTCATCTCGCTCTACTCGCTCTTTAGGCAAGGTACGCTCTTTTCAATAGTTGTGGTGCTACTTAACTACACCACACTCCGCATGCTTTACCATACCGAGATGATTGCATCGCGCCTACCAAATTTTCGCGATATCTCAATTGTTCGTAAAAAAAATTTAGGAAGTGCCAAATCTAAATTTTCTCTGATACTGAAGTTCCGGTTTGGTTTCTTGTTATTTCAAATCTCTGTTGTACGCATTAATAATTGGAATTCGTCTATCTCGTCCGAAAGCTTTGGGTGAGATTTTTGGTCCTATCGGATTTTGCCTTCTCTTGTATTCGGCTAGATCTACCAATCGGGTGATGTGCATTGCCATGTCGGGGTTATATCCTTCTTGGATTAGTTGATTGACTACCTTGTCTTTCTCAATAATCTCTCGCAATAAATTATCGAGAACGTCGTAGGGAGGAAGGGAATCCTCATCACGTTGGTCTGGCCGTAGCTCAGCGGATGGAGATTTTTCGATGATCGAAAGGGGGATAAGTTCCTTGTCCATTGTCGAATTTTTCCATAAGGCGAGATCGTAGACTTGTGTCTTCCAAAGGTCCTTTATTACCGCGAAGGCCCCTGCTGTATCGCCATACAAGGTTGAATACCCTACAGCTAGTTCACTTTTGTTACCTGTAGTAAGTACCAGCCACGAAAACTTGTTGGAGAGCGCCATAAGAATTGTCCCTCGTATTCGTGCTTGGAGATTTTCTTCAGTTGTATCTTCGGGAAGATCACGGAAAGGTCCTGAAAGGGTGTCCAAAAAAGCGGCATGGGCTTGCTCTATCGGAATGACCATATGGTCACATCCCAGATTTCCGGCTAGTAGGGCAGCATCTTCTATGGAGTGGCTGCTGGAAAACCGTGATGGAAGGGCAACTGTATGTACATGTTCAGGTCCTAAGGCATCGGAGGCAATGGCGGCAACAATTGCTGAATCAATTCCTCCAGAAAGACCGATCACGACATCAGAGAACCTGTTCTTACTCAGATAGTCGTAGGTTGCCAGACACAGGGCATGCCAGATTTCTTCCAGGGGTTCATGAAGTGGGGAAATGGCAGTTGCGATCTCTCCTTTTTTGGGGAGGTATTCTTTCTGATCCACAGGTATCTCAATGGCTGCTTGGCTGCCACGTTTTTGCGATGGTGCTGGCTCTATATCGAACGTCATGATGGTTTCTTCAAACTGTGGAGCTCTGGCGACAATTTTTTTATCTACACCCATCGCCATTGATCCCCCATCAAAAATTAATTCGTCTTGTCCTCCAACCTGATTTACATAGACGATGGGGATTTGAGATTCGCGAATGCGTTCCTCAAGGACTTCTTGACGTGTTGTTATTTTTCCTATTTCGTAAGGAGAAGCATTGAGGTTCAGGATTAACTGAGCTCCATTCGCTGCTAAGTCTGTGATGATACCTTGGGGCAGCCAAATATCTTCGCATATGGTTACTCCGACCTTTACTCCACCAATTTCATAAACCGGGGCTTCTCCGATTCCGGGAGCGAAATATCTTTCTTCATCAAAGACCCCATAATCTGGAAGAGCCCTTTTTTGGTACACCCCAAGGATTTTCCCATTTGCACAGATTGCTGCAGCGTTGGAAGTTCTTCTGATTGGATCTGCTGCCGCCTCTTCGCCAGAGACAAAGCCAATGACTGCAACACATGAACCGACTTCTTCGGCTATTGATTTGAGAGTTTCCTGCGTTTCCTCCACAAATGCCGATTTTAAAAGGAGGTCTTCAGGGGGGTAACCACAGACCGCTAATTCTGTAAAGACTGCGATGTCGGCCGACGATGCCTCTGCTTCTCGGTATGCAGCGATGATTTTTTCCGTGTTTCCGCCTAAATCACCTACCTGTAAATTCAACTGGCATGCAGCGATCCGTAAAGATTCCATAACAGCAGGTTAGGGCGATTGTGGGCTTCCTGAGAATTTGGATACCGAGAAGTCTAAGAAATTCCTACAATAAGTGGATTTTCTTATCCATTTCATGCGAATTCAGCATTAATTTTCTTCGCTGCTGTTACGAATTGGGTAGTCTGGGTAGGTGAATGATCATGATGATCTTGAGGAAGGGGCGTTGCTTTCTTTAGATTTTTCCAAATTAAACCAAATAGGAAAAGCTGGGTATTCTGTCGTGCCCGTTGTCGTTCAAGATAACGAATCAGGCGAGGTTTTGATCGTCGCTTACGCCAATGAAGAGGCTTTGCAGGAAACTCTGCGACGAAAAGAAGCAGTATTCTATAGCACCTCCAGAAATGAAATTTGGCATAAGGGAGCTACGTCTGGAGATACTCTATCCCTTGTAGAAGTTCGGGTAAATTGTGAGCAGAACTCTCTTCTCTACCTTGTTCGCCCAGAGGGGCAGGGAGCGTGTCATACAACACATAACGATGGCACTACGAGATCAAGCTGTTATTACCGAAAGATTACTTCGACCGAAGATCTCGGGTTTATCTAACTCAAAAAGAAGTTTCAACTTCTCAGTGTTAGAGCCAATCTAGGCTAAGGCAGCTCCAACTGTTGAAGTCATAAGAGCAGCAACGACATACGGGTCCGCGTTTGCATTTGGACGACGATCCTCTATATATCCTTTTTGGTCTTGAGAGACCTGCCAAGGTATACGGATCGAAGCACCACGGTCCGATACACCATAGCTGAACTGATCGTATCGTTGAGTCTCATGTTCTCCAGTAAGGCGCTCTTCAATCCCTACCCCATAGCCAGTGAGGTGCTTTTCAGGAACTCCTGGAGCCCCTAGCGACTCACATGCCGCAGTGATTGCGTCGTAACCTTCCCTCATCGCCTTGGTAGAGAAGTTAGTATGCATTCCTGCTCCATTCCAGTCGCCCTTCATGGGTTTGGCTTCAATGCTAATCGTTGTGCCATGGTTCTCCCCGGCTCGATAGAGCAGGTATCGGGCAATCCAAAGATGGTCACCTACTTCGACTGTTCCGGCAGGCCCAATTTGGAATTCCCATTGTCCAGGCATCACCTCAGCATTTGTTCCAGAAATTTTTAAGCCGGCCGAAATACAAAGTGAAGTGTGTTCTTCCACTAGTTCACGGCCGAATATTTTTTCAGCTCCTACACCGCAATAGTAGGGTCCCTGAGGTTCTGGGAAGCCGCCTGAGGGGAATCCGGCTGGCCAACCTGTTTCCGGATCAAGCATCGTATATTCTTGCTCCAGACCAAACCATGGCTCCTGATCACCAAACTGTTCTTCTGCGTCTCGTGCCTGCGCCCGCGTGTTCGTGGGGTGAGGAGTTTCTTGATCGGTCAAATAGGTTTCGCATAGAACCAAAATATCGTCACCGCCGCGTATCGGGTCTGGACATTGGAAGACAGGTTTTAAGACAACGTCGGAATTGTCACCCGTTGCCTGATTCGTCGAGGAACCGTCATATCCCCAAATACCTGGTTCATCGCCGTCAGCCAGTATCTTCGTTTTGGATCTAATCTCTGCTGTCGGTTCAGTACCATCAATCCACAAATACTCTGCCCTATATGTCACTACATTCTCCATTGTCTTGAGACGAGGATCCGTCACCAGACCAGTCTGGAACTTTTTCTCGTCAACTTCATTCATTTACTGCATCTGAACTCTAGTTGCAGGTGTGCCGAGATATGTTAACAGAGTGTTAATTCGATACTCAAATAGAAACAATTTGATGATTTCATCGTTACACATGAGGTATGGAACCACAAAAAGAATACGTCTTGAAGACGGTGGAGGAACGTGGAGTTCGTCTTATTCGTCTCTGGTTCACAGATGTGTTAGGCAAGTTAAAGTCTGTCGCGATCTCGCCAGCGGAACTTGAGGGAGCTTTCGAAGAAGGTTTGCAATTTGATGGATCCGCGATCGATGGATATAGCAGAGTTCAAGAGAGCGATGTTTTGGCTGTTCCTGATGCAAATAGCTTTGAGTTACTTCCATGGGTGGATCCTACAGAACCGACAGGTCGTATTTTTTGTGATATTAAGAACTTAGATGGTTCCCCATTTCAGGGGGATCCCCGTCAGGTTCTCCGTCGGAACTTGAAAACTGCACATGAAAAAGGTTTCACATTCTTTACTGCGCCGGAGATAGAATTTTTCTACTTCAATAACGCATCAGATAGAGAACCGTTGGATCATGCGGGATACTTTGATTTAACTACGCTTGATCTTGGTAGTGGTCTTAGGCGCCGCACGCTCCATATGCTTGAAGCAATGGGGATTCCCGTTGAATACTCATTCCATGAAGACAACTCAAGTCAGCATGAAATAGATCTCCGGTATACAGAAACCCTTGATATGGCTGACAATATTATGACGTTGAGGCTCGTTGTCCGGAAAATAGCCTTAGATTCAGGCGTCCACGCGACCTTTATGCCGAAGCCCGTAGACGAAGGGCAGGGATCTGGCATGCATACGCACATGTCTCTTTTCCAAGGAGATGTTAACGCTTTCCATGATCCTGGAGATGCACTTGGGTTATCTGAAACAGCTCGTAGGTTTATGGCTGGGATTCTCTTTCATGCTCCAGAATTTACCGCGGTAACAAACCAACTTATTAATAGTTACAAGAGAATGGTGTCAGGATATGAATCTCCGGTTTATATAAGCTGGGCCCGTAATAACCGTTCAGCTCTTATCCGTGTCCCTATCCATAAGGCTGGCAAGGCGTCTTCTACAAGGATTGAATATCGGGCTCTAGACTCAGCTGCGAATCCTTATCTTGCCTACTCTGTCATTCTTGCTGCGGGGTTAAAGGGAGTAGAGGAAGGGTATGAATTACCGGCAGAGGCTGACGAAAATTTGTGGTCCTTGAATCGTGAAGAAGCAAAGGCGGTGGGTCTGCAACGACTGCCACAAGATCTTCGGGAGGCTCTTGATTTGATGGAAGAATCGGATTTGGTACGAGACGTTCTCGGAGAACATATTTTTGAATGGTTCCTCCGAAACAAACGTGAAGAATGGGAAACCTACCAGCGTCATGTCACTCCCTTTGAAATAGAACGGTATTTGCCGATTTGGTAGAAGATTTTTCAGACTTTTGTAATTTACTGACTGAGAATTGAGGGATATCACGTCGGTTTTCAGATCTTCTCCGCCCTAAGCTGAAAGTCCTATGGCTCCAATCCTTGTCTTCCCAGATCCACCGCCACCCGAATTGGTTCAGTCTCTCGATATGGCAGGATATGCATGGAAAGCGGTGGCTAACGCCCTTGTTGCTGAGGAGTACGAAATTCTGGATGAATGGGGCGGGGCTATTCTCGTAGCTGATAAAGACCCTGATACAGCTTTTTCGTTGGCTCGGGCTATGAAAAAACGCTCGAACCCAATTCAAAACATTTTGATCCTCATCAATGGAGGGCAGATAAATCAATTGGAACTTCGCGATGAACTATACGATGATTTCTGCCTTACTCCCTTTCATCCTCAAGAGCTTCATGCCCGACTGAATCATCTCTTCTGGAAGGGGGGTCAAGGAACACGGGGGAATACGATTTCATACGGCGATCTAATTCTTAATGTTGAGACCTATCAGGCCGCAATCCAAGGACGCCCACTTGACCTCACATACATGGAGTACGAGTTGCTAAAGTTTTTAGTTGCTCACCCTGGGAAAGTCTTTAGTAGAGAAATCTTGTTGTCGCGTGTGTGGGGTTACGACTATTTTGGCGGAGCGAGAACAGTTGATGTTCATGTTCGAAGACTCCGGTCAAAGCTAGGTGAAGAACATGCGGGTCTTATCCAAACGGTGCGTTCTGTTGGGTATAGTTTCGGACAGTCCCGCTGGAAAATCCAATAGTTCAAAATCTCGGACTATTCAGAAAAATCTTTTCTGCTAATTTCAAAAAGTTCTGAACCCTCATGGCGACTATCGACGTCTTTTTGTAAAATTTGGCCCAACACCCCTGATGCTAGAAGTCCGCTCATGATGATAGCGACAGGGACTATCACTAGCAGTAAAACGATGATGATTGCGGTCCCAGTCATAACTTCTCCTTAGTGTATACCTTAATTCAGGTTCGAGCCCATGCTTCAATTTCTACCGCTGCTCCAAGAGGAAGTGCGGTGACGGCTACAGCTGACCTTGAGGGACGATGATCTTGGAATTCTTGGATGTAGATTTCATTCATTTTGTCATAGTCACCTATATCAGTTAAAAAAACAGTTGTCTTGACGATATTGCGTAAATTGGCATCTTCGGAAGCTAGTAGACGTCGAAGATTGATGAAGAGTTGCCTAAGTTGTGCTTCTAATCCTCCTTCGACAAGGACGCCATCAAGATGGCCAACTTGTCCAGACACAACAAGCCAATCTCCTGAACGCGTTATCGGGGTATATGGCCCGGCTGTGCTTTGCATGGGTATAGCGTACCCGTGAAAGTTAAATCAGGTCAGGGATATCACCACATAACTGTGCCAGTTCTCTGGTGAGGAGTTACGTTTAGTTCCATGGTTCACATGCATTCCGCACTTCAAAGGCGTTCTATACCTAGAAGGGCTTTTTTAGCTGGGGCCGGATGCATTTTTTTACTTTCCTCTTGTTCAAAAAAACAGAAGGTCAGCTCCTCGAAAGAAACTCCCATCGAAGAAGCTTTGTTCATGCAATCAGGTTTTGCTGATGGCTTTACAATGCCATCCACACTTGTCGCTGGGAAACCACAGCGGGCGCCGTTCTTTCTGTATGGATCTAATGGGCTACCGATAGTAAATGGTCTTCCAGCGGAGCTTGCAGGTCAGCTGATACCCCCTACCGGTTCTCCGCAAACAGTCAATCTTCTCCGATACAGCGAAGGAATTCCAACCCCTTACTTCCTGCTGGAATTTGAGCTTACTGAAGGCAACAGAGGTATATGCCAGTTGAAAGTTGAGATCAACGGGGCTGAGCAAATCGTTGAGTTTCGAGTAGTTGGAAAAGACGAAACTGATTTAATTCAAATCGGAGAGAGTATGCGAAGTGTTGATACGCCTACTTTCGCGGATCCAGCTGATTTTGATCCGCTTTGTACCCGTTATGAACCTTGTCCCTTTCACCAGACGAATCTCTCCGAAGCGCTTGAAAATAATCGTCCAACTGTCCTTATGATCTCCACTCCTGGGTTCTGCCAAACAAGTATCTGCGGCCCTGTGCTTGAACTCCTTATAGAGCTTCCAAGGGATCCGAACTGGAATGTAATCCACGCTGAGGTATATACGCATCCGAGGGAAATTGCCGAAGGGAAAAATATTCAGGAGCTAATAGCACCAGTCGTTCGAACGTATGGAATGGATTTTGAACCGTGTTTAATTGTCGCCGATAGTAAGAATATGGTGACGGCGAGACTCGACTATGCCTTTGATAAAAAAGAGATCGAAGCGTCGTTAGGTTCAGTTATCTAGAAGATCAAATCGGGAAATGATTTAGCTGAAGCTTTGACCGCAACCGCAGGTCTTTTGAGCATTTGGATTATCAATACTGAACCCTGACTGGTCTAGGCCGTCTTTGTAATCCAATGTTGCCCCTTCAAGAAGCATCGAACTAGATGGATCAACGACTACTTTGACATCTCCATAGGTAATCGTTTGGTCATCATCAGTTATATCAGTATCAAAAAACATCTCATAACTGAAACCTGAACAACCTCCAGGTCGAACAGCGACCCGTAAAGCAAGATCTACTTCATCTTCATCTTTTATAAGCTCATCAACTTTGCTTGTAGCAGCATCAGTAAGGGTTATCATCGTTGGTCTCCTGAATGAAATCTATAAAGGCTAGTATATTGCGGATTTGGTTACGAGAGAAGGTGAACGGTTGAAATTTTTCCAGATACTATTTCTATATGGATAGATCTGCTCTTTCTGAAGTTGAGTTGAAAGTATTGAACCAACTCCAAGGTGTCGTAGATCCTGAACTTGGGTCAGACATTGTAGATTTGGGGATGGTAAAGGCGGTTCAGCTTCATGATGACGGTCATGTTCTAGTTACTGTCGCACTTACGACCTCTGGTTGTCCTCTGAGAGCGCAGATCCAAAGAGATATTCGTTCCAAACTTGCTCATATTACAGAAATTACCTCTGTCAAGATCAACTGGACAGAATTATCGCAAGAAGAGAAGTCTGAAGTTATGGCTCGGGCCAGATTAAATATTTCTCTAGAAGAGACAGTGACGCAGATCCCTAGAACAGCTAAATCTATTATGATCGCTTCAGGGAAAGGGGGTGTAGGGAAGTCTTCAGTGAGCGCTAATATCGCCTCGGGTATTGCCACACGAGGCTTTACGGTGGGAGTACTCGATGCAGACATCTGGGGATTCTCTATCCCACAAATGCTTGGCCTTTCAGGACGTTTAGAAGGTGATCAAGGAACGAGAAGAATTAAACCTATTGAGAAACAAGCAGGGGCAGGGATGCTCAAAATTGTCTCCATGGGGTTTCTCATTGATGAAGAATCGTCTTCGTTAAACTGGCGTGGCCTTATTCTTAATCGGGCGGTTCGTCACTTTCTCGAAGATGTTGAGTGGGGGCATCTTGATTACTTGATCATTGACATGCCACCTGGTACTGGCGATGTTCAGATGGGGCTGGCAAAAATGCTTCCACGTTCAGACATGATTGTTGTCACCACACCATCGAAGACGGTTCAGAATGTGGCCGCAAGAGTCGCAAATATGGCACGAAGCTACTATTTGCGTATCGCTGGCGTCATTGAAAATATGTCCTTCTTTATTAATGAAAAGGGGGAGAAATATCATATCTTCGGCGAGGGCGGTGGGAGAAAGCTTGCGGCTGATCTCGGGGTTCCTCTTCTAGGGGAGATACCTATTGATGAGAATGTTAGTAAGGGCTCAGATCAAGGAAAGCCCGTAATCCTCAGTGAAGGTCAAGCTTCTCAAGCTCTTAATAGCATCGTGGATGTGATCATTGACGATGCTGTGCCGCTGAATAAACTTTCGGACTGCTCTGCGTATATAGAGCAGGAAACCGCCGTTGATCTGAACAAATAAAGTCCGACTAGGTGGTCGCGAAACAAGCAAATCTTTTTGAGTGTTCTTGGAAACTGGCTAGTAGCGGAGCCGATTTCTCAACGCGGAATTCTTTCTATCGGTTCTGCGAATTCTGAATTAGATATCTATCCAATTCAGAGAATTTACCGTACTTTCCATCCGGATTTTAGCTGTTTGACTGTTTTCTCAGAGGAAAGCTTTTCCAAATGCACCTCGATGTTGCTGACCAAGAGATCTACCTCGACTCGATCATCTACATCCGAATACTGGGCCGCCACTACTTCTTCTGAAGATGTAGCACCGCCTTTCAGGGCCTTGACAATAAGTTCATCTGTCGCCGAATAACGCTCTATCATCGCCGCGATAGCTTCCTTGGGATCTTCAACAACGTGTCCAAATGCAGGGGCGATTCGACGTAGCCGCATCTTTGCGGCCTTGTTGATGCTTTCTAATGCCTGTGCAAGATCTGCCTCACCTGCCACCATCGGAACGGCCCACTCCTGAGCGATTAATTGGCCGCAGATTAGTGTTCGTTCTTCTTCTAGAAGAAATGTGCGGTGATCAGCGGTCGGGCCGGTCATTCCATGGGCTGTTAAGCGAAATTCTGTCCCAAGAATCGTATTCCCATCTTGAGGGTCAAACCATTCAGCTCCCGTCCGTTCAATCATTGCATCCACTCCACCGGCAAGAGCGGGGTCGGAACATGTTGTGGTAACCCAGCGAATCCGATCGCCGCCACAACCGACAACAGAATCTAAGTGCGAACTATTTTCAGGGCCGGGGTCGATAACGACTATCTCATCAATTCCGATGAGATATGTGTTCGTCCCGTAGGAAGTCCTGAGGCTTGGATTCAAACCAAGAATTCGGCGGACTAGTGGACTTAAAGCTCGGGCAACACCAGGGACAATGGGTTCTGGCCCTACTTCTTGCTCTTCGTCTTCATTGAGGGTAGATCTGCCGTTCTTCGCCATGAGCTAGTTCTCCAGTGAGGGGGGGTCACGGGGGATATCGTCTTCCCGCCTTAAATCAACGATTTCAATATCATTGCTTTGCGTATAAAAGAATGAGCCATCTCCGAAGCGAGTAGAGCTTTGGTCCTGATTCGATCCAGTTGAGCCGAACGGCTGATTAACAATCCGCTTAAAGAACAGGCGCCGAATTATTGGGCGAGTCAATGGAAAGAGGAGCAGTAACCCGAATGCATCGGTGATGAATCCTGGAGTGAGCATCAGAACTCCGGCTATAAGAATCAGTCCTCCATCTAAAAGTTCCTTACTTGGAATTTGCCCTTGAACAAGTTGAAACTGAATTTTCCGTATAACTCCCATCCCTTCGGATTTCACTAACCAAGCTCCGAGAATGCTCACGATCAATAAAAGGGCAATGGTTTCCAATATTCCCGTTTTTTGCGCGACTTCGACGATCACTAAAATTTCTGCCAGAGGAATTGCGAGAAACAAGAGAAGAAGGAGAAAAAACATCTCTTTCATTCTACGAGATGAACTGCCAGCTTTGACCTTTGAAGAAAGGACAAAAGAGGAAAAAAAATTAAATCCTGAAGCTTTCCTTGATGGATCAGAGGGTAATCAGTTCTAGAGTCAAGGTATGGGAAAGAAACCTCCTTCTGTAAATGCCTTGGCTTTGTCCATGGAAGACTCAGGAATTCCACACGAACTGTTAGTTAAAGAGGCCCGTTTGGCGATTGCTGAAGGTGATTGGGAAAATATGGGTGAACGTGTTCGAAGGCTTCGACGTTCTTTTGTTCAACCTGTTGTAAATGCTACTGGAGTGCTGTTGCATACGAATCTGGGTCGGGCTCCTTGGGGTAAGCCGGCATCTGATTTTTCTTCCAACATTGAATTCGACCTTGAAAGTGGAAATAGAGGATCTCGACAAACAAGTACCGGAAATCTCTTTGCGCAACTCTGTGAAGCAGAATCTGCAATGGTTGTTAATAACTGCTCTGCTGCAGTATTACTTGTGCTGTCCGCTCTTGCCCCTGATCAGGGAGTGGCAATTTCTCGAAGTGAGCTCGTTGAAATTGGAGGTGCATTCAGAGTTCCAGAAATTCTTGAGCTTTCAAGCGCCTACCTCGTTGAAGTTGGGACCACAAACAAAACACGTCTGCGTGATTACAAAAAGGCAATTGACGCACACCGAGATGTTGCAATGACACTTAAAGTCCACCAATCAAATTATAAAATTGTGGGTTTCACCGAAGAGACATCTGTTGAAGAGCTTGCTTCTTTAGAGATTCCGCTAGTGGTTGATATCGGATCAGGCTTGTTGGATTCGAGTTGCCCTTGGTTACGTTCTGGGCCGCCCAGTTGGTTATCTGGCGAACCAGCAGCGAAACAAACCCTTCTTGGTGGCGCCGATCTTGTAACTTTTTCATGTGACAAACTTCTTGGGGGACCTCAGGCTGGGATCATCGCCGGAAGATCTGATTTGATTGAGAAGTGCCTTCGCCATCCTTTGGCCCGAGTACTTCGACCTGGAAGTCTTACTTTGATTTCTCTCCAAGAATTGGCATTACTCTATCTTCACCGAGATGGGGAGCGGATCCCCTTTTGGAAGATGGCATCGGCAAATTTAGAAGAGTTAAAAATACGCGCTGAACGTATGAAGGTTGGTGAGGTTGTTAATCTAGATTCTGTCCCGGGTGGGGGGACCTTACCCTCAACTGTGATCCCTTCTGCTGGTATTAGGTTAGGCGGAGACCGGAGTTGGGAGCTTCGTCGAGGATTTAATGGGGGCCTTCCAATAATTTCGCGCGTTCAAGATGGAGACACGTTCTTGGATTTCCGTACGATTGATCCCGCATATGATGAAATCGTAGCTGCAGCTTTAGGAGGTCTAGATTAAGCAGTGGTAAACCATGTTGTGTGTACGGCCGGTCATGTAGATCATGGGAAATCAACACTGGTTCATGCTTTAACTGGAACTGATCCTGATCGTTGGGCTGAGGAAAAAGAACGGGGATTGACAATTGATTTGGGGTTTGCCCAGTTTGAACTCCCAAGTGGCAACACTGTTTCGTTCATAGATGTCCCCGGCCATGAACGGTTTATTCGCAATATGTTGGCCGGAGTCGGAGCTGTTGATTCCTGTATCTTTGTAGTTGCAGCAAACGAAGGCTGGAAACCCCAATCAGAAGAACATCTTAAAATCCTTGACCTATTAGGAGTGCGATCAGGAATTGTTGTTCTTACTAAAGTGGGGCTTGCGGATCCTGAATTATGCGATATCGCTGAGCTAGACATTACGGACCATCTGGATGGTACTTTTTTGAATGCGGCTCCAATTATTCGAGTTGATGCACTTTCTGGAATAGGTATGGAGTCTCTAATCACTGAGATCGATTCGGTTTTAGCACATACTCCTCCCAATCCTGATGAAGGAAGGCCGAGAATGTGGATTGACCGTGTCTTTGCCGCAAAGGGATCAGGAACGGTCGTTACTGGGACTCTAAGTGGGGGAACCTTTCAAGTCGGAGACGAACTATTCTTGTCACCTACTAAGCAGCAGGTACGCGTCCGTGCTTTGCAATCCCACCATCAAGAGTTAACGACTGCGAGTCAAGGATCGAGAATCGCAGCTAATTTGGTGGGAGTAGACCACACTGATTTCGATAGAGGGTCTGTGCTGACGAAGACTGGACAGTGGTATCTCACTTCACTGTTCGATGGAAATCTTTTTGTCCTTGAAAGTATCCCTCATGAAGTCTCAAGAAGGGGAGCTTATTTGGTTTACTTGGGTTCCGGAGAGTTTCCAGCCAAATTGCGGGTTCTTGGTCCTGACAGTATTGCTCCGGGGGAACAAGGTCAGGTCCGTATTTTCATTGAGGAGGAGCTCCCATTGATGATGGGAGATAGGTTCATCCTACGAGATAGTGGGCGAGGCGAAACCATAGGAGGGGGTACGATTCTTGATCCACAACCTTTGCTTCGGTCATCCGCTGCGAGTCCCGATTTAAGTATTGAACGAATCATCTCAGAACACGGCTGGATAACTGTAGATCACTTGGAAGCATTGACTGGGCAACGGTGGGAACCAACTGTAAAGCATTGGGTTGTTAATCCCCCGCTTGTAGAGGAACTATCAAAAGAAGTTCTCCGACTAATCGAAGAAGGAGGGACTTTGGGGGTAAATCTGTCTAATTTGAATCAGCGTCAACGTGACATCGTTGAATTGCTTCAAGACGTTGTTATTGAAGGAAACTACCTCCGGAAGGAAGGTGAAGGGGACCTTACTGGGCATTCCTTTCTTCAAGACCTGAAAAAGAATTTGTTTAAACCACCCGATCCTATTTCTATAGATAAATCTGAGCTCCGAGAATTGGTGAGAAGGGGGCTAGTAGTGGAGGAGGGTGGGATTTTCTTCTCCCCTGAAGCTACTGAAGAAGCAACGCGGGTCTTGGCTTCTATGCTGAAGGAAAAACCAGAAGGGATCACTGTCGGGGAGATCAGAGAGGAATTGCGGACGACACGAAAATATGTTTTGCCGCTTTTGGCTTATCTGGATAGTTCAGGAATAACAATCCGAAGGGGCGATGTCCGTTTAGCTGGGAAACGGATGCCAGACCTAGATTGAGGTCATGGTCTGAACTAGGCCTACCATAGAATGATCTTGACATTTCGACCTTGAATTAAGGAATTAACTATGGACAATGGACCTACCCCTCACCTAGAAGGGAAGCGTGGCGATTACGCTCCAATTACTCTCGTGCCCGGAGATCCAAAACGTGCCCGTTTTATCGCAGATAGTTATCTTGATGATGTCCGTCAAGTGAATAGTGTTCGTGGCGCTGATGGGTTTACAGGAAAATTTGATGGATTGCCGATTTCGGTGCAAGCGGTAGGGATGGGAGTTCCTTCAGCTGCGATCTACTACACAGAATTAATCCGTTTTTATGGTGTTCAGACTCTCATCCGTGTAGGAAGTTGCGGCGGATTATCTGAATCCGTTCGATTGGGAGATATCATCTGCGCTTCGGGTGCTGGGACCGATTCAGCTGCAATTACTACTTTAAATGGTGGCTTAGAACTACCGTCAATACCTAGTTGGGAACTATTGGCTTCAGCTATGCAAGTGGCTGAGCAGAAAGAGATAGATGTAATCGCAGGACCAGTCTTTACCTCTGATCTTTTTTACGGCCCTAGCACAAAGATCTTCGAACATTTAGGGCGAAGAGGAATCCTTGGGGTTGAGATGGAAGTTGCTGGCTTATACACAATTGCAGCGGTTGAGGGTGTTAAGGCGTTGGCGCTTCTTACTGTAAGTGATGATATTGTCAGGAACGAAGTGATGAGCTCTATGGATAGAGAAAATACATTTCATGAAATGGTCCAAGTCGCTCTCGGTGTAGCTTCCAGGACAGCAAATTAGCTGTTCAGGATAAGGGGTTTCCTGGCATTAGGGATTTGCGTTCGGTTTCATTGAGTCCACCCCAGATCCCATGTTGTTCTCGGATACGAAGGGCATACGCAAGACAGTCTCGTTTGACGCTACACGAACTACATATCGTTTTAGCCCGGCGTTCTCGATTTCGCTTTGCATCTTTGCGTTCAAAATGTGGCGGGGGAAAGAAGACGTGGATTTGCGGGCCTCTGCATGCTGCTCTGAACTGCCAGCCTAAATCATCTAATAATGCGCTCACATTACCCCCATCCAACGGAACCTAGTCAGCGTTAATACCTTGTGGCAAGAAAAAGTATGTATTTCATCGAAAAAATTGGGTTTTTCTTCAAAAAGTACGTCTCTATAAGCTTCGAAACGGGATGCTTGGACTGGAAATGACTTGCGAGTGCTTCAAAGATTAGAGAAAGAAGTTGTATCGATATGAAAGAAATACCCGTCTGGTATGGGCAGATTCTTTTAATGGAGGTCAGAGTTTGATTCTAATTTGCCTGTTCTCTGTCGGAAAGCGATGATATTTTTGTCGTTGCGAACCGACCTCGGATCATGATCGGCATCCCACGTGACATCAAGATAAATATCCCGACAATCCCTACCACTATCGGGATCCAAGACATTTGGACATTCTCTTGTGGATACAGAAAAATCGTTCCGAAAATAAAGGCTGTCTGTCCGATCAGTGTCCAGATACGTGGAACAACAGTTTGCACGTCTACTGCGAAAGCAATCATCGAGGCAAGGATTAATACTAAAGACCACAGGCGTATCGGTAATGCCGCTAATCCATAACTTCCTAGCGCTACGAGGACTGCACCAATTGCTCCAGCAATACCAATCCCTATGGAAAAAAACTCGAACAACAGGAGGGTGAGTCCTGAAATTAGGAGGAGATACGCAACTGGTGGGCTTGCGATCGTATGCATTAGCTGGTCGAGAAGGGACAGTCCGCGTATCTTTGTTTGAGTTAAGGGTGAGAGACGGGGTCCCTGTTCCGTTGAAATTACCTCAGATAGGAAACTATCTCTCGAAACGAGAAAGTCACCGAGGGTTGGATTCGCGCATCGTGCAATTTGTTGTTTTTCGGTGAGCGTATTTCCTAGTTCGTCAACTTCAACCCTCTCACACTGCACAATTCCTTTATCGATTGCCTGCTCCCAATTAAAACTGGTTGATTTGAGAACTTCATGGTTGGCTCCCCAAACTTCACCAAAAATTTCTGGGTCGAGGACCTGTTCACCCGTGTTACCGACACTGGACCCGATCGAAACCCCAAGAGAATTTGCGACGCTTATGAGTTGAGCTATTTTCCCGTGAGCTGAAGAGCCTGACGGGCCAATCCATACTTCGATAGGTACTGAAGACGTAAAAATTTGCTTTGCTAGTTGATTCAGCTTTGCGTCTGAAATCACCGCCTGTTTTGAGTTGACTTGAAGTATTAACGCCCTAGCACCATTTTGTTGAACCTCGTCAAGTGCTTCAGAGATAGCGTCAGCTAAGACTTCATCCAGTAGGCCGTTTACTTCAAAGACTTCGACAAACCCTGGGTTTTCAGGCTGAGATTCTTGAGCTTCTGCGTGCGAAATTTGGCAATAAGCGAGAAAGGTGAGAAAGACTAACGTTGCTATTGTCCAAACCATGGGGCGTCGAATTGTAGCGAAAGCTTCGTGATAGACCATTACGAAAGAACTTATTCCTGTTCGTTCCGACCTAGAGCTTCCATTCCCTCTTCAAACGTTTCCGTCACAGTCACAATTTGGTCAAATCCAGTTGTCCGTAGCAGCCCCAATAGTGACGCTCTTCCGCAGGAAACAACTACTACTCCATCATTATCTCCGGACTTTCGTATTGCTCCAATCAAAGCACCAAGTCCTGCCGAATCCATAAATGGAACTTCGCTTAGGTCAATCAGCAACTGTGGGACAGAAACGAGGTTTCCTAAAGCTTCTCGGAATGTATCAACGGTGTATGAATCTATTTCCCCTATAGGGCGGCAAATGCTAAAACTTTCATTGCCTTCAACGTGAATATCTAACACAGCACCTCCACAAAGATCTCTTAGGCGGGGATGGTACTCGCATTTAAGTCAGAACGCACCAGAAACGTAAGATTATATGTTCGCCCTAAAGGTTGAGGGATAATATGTAGACGATGGTTCTTCCCGAGTAGGCTTCTGAGATGCCGCATATTTTGGTCGCGACAGATTCTGATGAGATAGCAGAGGAGACATTCTCAGCTTTGGCTACTTTTGGGACCACCGTCAGCCGAGTCAGGAAAGGTCAGGATGTGCGGCCTGTAGTGGAGGAACTCGAACCGGATCTGGTGATTCTAGATCTACAAATTGGAAATATGGGTGGTGTCGCGACAAGTATTGACCTTCGTCATGAAGCTGAAGCGGGCCGTTTGAAAGATGTCAAGATAGTGATCCTGCTAGATCGCGAAGTGGACATCTGGATCGCGAACGAGGCACAGGTAGATGCAGAACTTGTCAAACCTCTTGATGCGATGCAACTTCGGAAAACAGCCGACTTATTGCTTGGCCCCTGAGGATATTTCCTGCGAATACATCATGTTCTTATGTCGGGTAGGCGGGATTTGAACCCACGACCTCCTCGTCCCGAACGAGGCGCGCTACCAACCTGCGCCACTACCCGTTTGCTGCGTCGATGGTATCCGATAATACCCAAATCCGGACAAAATGAAGATACCGCTTCAGAGCAGTAAAGTGCAATAGTTATGGAAGACAACAGAGGACAATCTTCACCTGAGGAACCCAACAGCGAATGGGAGGATTACGAATATCTTGAATGGGTCCGGGAAAGAGAAATAGAAGCTCTAGAGGCGAAACTCCCAAAAAAAGTAACATTCAAGGAGATGTTTTTAACGGGCTTCTTTGTTCTTCTTATCTTAGGAGTAGCCGTCTATCTCCCCTTCAAGGCGATCACCGGGAATGAAGGAAACCATAAAAGTCATTCGTTGTGGTTAGAAGACATGTCTGAAGTGACAGAACTTGTAGTCGCTGAATACGTATTTTTAGGGAGTAATCAAGTTGCCGGTGTGTATTTCGGTCAGGAAGATATCATCATCATCGAACGTCCAGCAGATTCAACCACACTTGTCCACGAGTTAGCCCATGCCGCAGATAAGCACAACTATTTTCTATGGGAAACAGCATTAAAAGAGAAACTCTATTCAACATTCGTCCGAGAACAACTTTCCTCTTCTCTTTTGAATGAGTCTACGAATGCTAGGGACATATTGGGTGAGTTATTCGCGGATGCGGTTCTTTTTATTGAAACCGGAAGATGCGGAACTTACTTTCACTCTTTGGATTGTTATAAATTAGCGGTCACGACGAAGGATTTCGTTGCAGACCATGGCATAGAGCTCATCGAAATAAATTCTGAAGTTGATTACATGACACCTGATGTCATTATTGACGGCCCCATTACGAAATCATCTAATATTCCACACTCCTCATAGCGAGAGTCCTCAATCAGAGTTACTGTGTTCTCTGGTAATCCCAGCAGGTTGTGTTGGGTCATTCGACTTGGAGTGATATGGATTTTAAAGAATTTCAGGATCATATAGAAGAGACCTATGGAGAACGTGATCGAGAACGTGGTGTAGCTATGAGTGTGGCGTGGCTGGCTGAAGAGATCGGTGAGCTGGCTCAGGCGATCCGTAAGGGCACTCATGAACAAAGAGTTCACGAATTCGGGGACGTTCTAGCCTGGACCGTCTCGCTTGCGAATCAGGTAGGAGTTGATTTGGAAGAAGCAATCCAACGCTATGTGGATAATCCCCCTTAATAACGGGGATGGAGAGATCCCTATAGAAGTGCTTCCGCTATCTGCACAGCATTCAACGCTGCGCCTTTTCTTAAATTGTCTCCGGAAAGGAAGAGGCTTATACCGTTTTTGAATACTGAATCTGGTCGTATCCGGCCGACATGTGTTGCGTCAGTTCCGGTCGATTTAATTGGAGTGGGAATATCATCAAGGACAACGCCGCTACTTTCTTGAAGGATTTCCTTAGCTCTAGCAGGAGTCATACTTCTCTTGAAACCAGCGGTGATAGCTAGCGAATGTCCGGTATAGACCGGAACCCGTACGCAGGTCGCAGAGACGACCAATTCAGGTAATTCAAGGATTTTTCTGCTTTCATCACGAAGTTTTTTCTCTTCATTCGTTTCATGTAAGCCATCGTCTACAAAGGAACCACAAAAGGGAACAACGTTGTAGGCGATCGTTTCAGCAAAATTCTCGCCATCTGGAAATGTCAAGGCGTTCCCATCATGTGTTAATTTCTTTGCACCATCCCCTGCATGTTCGATCTGGTGTTGAAGTTCTTCTACTCCTCCTAGGCCGGCTCCGGATGTCGCCTGGTATGTCGAGACAATCATATTTTCTAATCCGGCTTCGGTGTCAAGTGGTTTTAGGACGGGCATGGCAACCATGGTTGTGCAATTAGGGTTCGCTATGATTCCTGCGGGTATTTGTTCTAGGGCATGTGGATTGACTTCTGGAACGACTAAGGGAACGTTCTCATCCATTCTCCACGCCGAAGAGTTGTCGATCACTGTTGCTCCATGGGAGGCGACAACAGGCGCTAAGGTTTTTGATAGTTCACCCCCTGCGGAGAAAAGTGCGATATCGAGACCTTCCCAGCTCGCTGTGGCTGCATTCTCGACAGTGATCTGTTCGCCGTTGAATGTGATGGTTTTTCCTGCGCTTCTTTCAGATGCGAAGAAACGGATACTCGAGATGGGGAAATTACGTTCAATGAGTATCTCCCTCATTACTGTTCCAACTTGCCCTGTGGCTCCTACAACTCCAATATGCATACTCACGAGACTACACAGTAGAGGTGGCGAACGGTGGGGAATTATCAATCATTCGGGCGGGCGGGCTTCGTTATCGTGTTAGCCAGTATTCTGCGATGGTTTCGGATGCTTCTTCGAGGATTGGTTTCATATTCGTTTCCGAATCTTTTGGGAGATTGAGTAAGGGATTCTGAATCGTCTTAGTGATTTTCGGTATCGAGAATGCCTCAAGGTCTTTATCTCTTCCGGAGAAAAACTCTAGGAGTTCTGGAATGGCTGGCTTTGGTTTGGTATTGGGTGTTTCTTCGAATTGAACGAATTGCTGTGGTAGTTGATCTCGGATTGCTTCAATTGTTTTTTTTCTGTCGGTGTCGGTTCGCCGGATGGTGCTCCATTGTTCTTCAGAATCCCTATCGTGATTTGTTGATTTTTGAGATAGTGGGAGTTGTATTCCGCGCCAAGTTAGAAGAATATGATGATCGTCATCGATAATTTTGGTGAGTTCGAGCAAGGCAGCTATTTCATGTTTGCACGGTGAAGCCCATTCAGGACAAACGTGGTGAATTTGTACATCACCTACTTTCGGTACTGCTTCATGGAAGTTCCCCTCCCGAACTGCATGGTGAATGTTTTCATTAGCGGGACTGACATGTATGGTCACATCGAATCCTCGCTCACGTCCATCTTCAACTTCGAAAGATACTCTTCCAGATTCAACAAACATGTCATGCACAGCCCCTTTTCTCTGAATGGCGACGCCTGGTCCGAGCGGGTCACGATAATCGGCAAGGGCAGAAACAAGTTTTTTCATTGCTTTCCCTGCTTGAGTTTGTGGCCGGATCATCCGTCTACTGCTTCTGCGAGATTGAGGGACAATACTTCACGAAGTTGTTCAGTATCCATATCTGTAAACCAATCATCTCCTGTACCTACACTTCTGTTGGCGAGTTCCTTTTTGTCTGTAAGGAGCTGATCTATTTTCTCTTCTAACGTCCCCTGGCAAACAAGCTTGTGGACGAAGACTGTCTGATTCTGTCCTATTCTCCATGCTCTATCTGTTGCCTGATCCTCTACAGCTGGATTCCACCATCGATCAAAGTGTACGACCCGATTTGCTGCAGTCAGATTTAAGCCTGTTCCTCCTGCTTTAAGTGAGATCAGAAGAATAGGACTATCTGAACCATTCTGAAATGATCTGATCATTGATTCCCGTTTCGCTCTTGGCACCCCACCATGTAGGAAAGGGGGTTGGATACCGAGTATTCCGGCTAGGTGTTCGGCCAAAAGGTCTCCCATAGCGCGGTATTGGGTAAAGATTAGGAGTTGTTGTTCTGCTCTTAGTACGTCGACAATGAGTTCCTCTAGTCTTGAGAGCTTGCCAGATCGGCCTGCAACGGAACTTCCATCGGCGAGAAACTGTGCTGGGTGGTTACAGATTTGCTTTAATTTTGTCAAAGTGGCGAGGATTAAACCCTTTCTTTTCATGCCTTTAATTTTTGAAGCTTCGCTGAGGAAGTCATCCAGAACAGCCTTGTACAACGCCGCTTGCTCTTGCGTAAGTTTCGCCCACGCAACCTGCTCAATTTTCTCAGGTAGATCTGGGACGAGGCTTTTATCGTCCTTTGTTCTTCGAAGAATAAATGGATCCGTAAGACGACGCATTTGTTCAAGCGCCTGTGAGTCTTTGTGTGTTTCAATGGGTGTAGCGAAGTTTTCTCGGAACCATGAAATACCTCCGAGCATCCCTGGGTTAACTGCGTCGAGGATAGCCCATAGCTCTGAGAGCCGATTCTCCACAGGGGTCCCTGTTAATGCTATTTTCTGGCTCGCTTGTATCTCTCTAACGGCCATCGCGGCGTTTGTGTGGTGATTTTTTATAAATTGAGCTTCATCGCAAATAAGTAGATCCCAGTTGACCTGAGTCAAATGGCCAATATCTCTTGTCGCAGTCGCATAGGTCGTCACTACGATGTCAGATTCTTGAGCTGATTCAATTAGAGATTGCCCTGTTGGTCGTCCGCTGCCATGGGCTACGAATACCTTAAGGTCTGGTGTGAATTTCTTTGCTTCCGACTCCCAATTGTGAACTACTGACAGCGGACAAATTACTAAAGTTGGCTGAGATGCATTACGGGACAGGATATGTGCCAGTGTCGTTGGTGTTTTTCCTAGGCCCATATCGTCAGCGAGGCAGCCTCCTAAGCCAAGTTTGCTCAGGAACTGTAACCATGCCAATCCACGCCGTTGATACGGGCGAAGACTTCCGGAGAAAAGCTCTGGCTCAAAAGCTTCCTGAAGGGTTTCGTCGGGGAGTCCTTCAAGAAGTTGAACTATCCATTCTTCTGAAGCAGTAGTTTCCGTTATTAGTGTCTCCTGCTGTGTTTCATTCTGGGTAACTCCTTGGGCTTCATCTGAACTAAATCGAAGAAGCTCCGCTGGAGAGAGTAGATTAGATTGTTTTTTCCTTTGTGTGAGGAGTTCCAACGCCATTTGAGCCTGATTCGCGTCGATATTCACCCACTGGCCTTTTAACTGGACCAGTCCGGATTTAGCCTCCGCAAGAATTTGTAAATCTTCCTCATTTAGCTGGTCATCGCCAAAAATGATGTTCCAGTCAACATCTACCATGGCTACGCCAAGATTTGCAGAGATTCCACCCCGTTCACTAGGTGACGCTTCAGCCCGCAGTTTGAATTGTTGTCTGAGTAGCCCCTTGGGTACAAGAATAGGGACTCCGGCGACTTCACATAAATTCAGTCCATCAAGTAAAAGTACGGAAACTTCTGAAATGCTGAGCAGCAACTTCCCTTTGGAAGCTTCTGTTTCTAGCGTGTCTAAGCCTGGGACAATATTTGCTAGCCGGCGGGAAGTTTGGAGAATATATTTCTGTATTGGTTCCAATGGTGCTCCATCAACTATTTGACGGGCTAGTGGAGTTTCATCCCAACATTCGATCCACGGCACGACTAGGGATGGATCTTCTATCGAATAGATTTCAAACTCTAGCTCCCAGAGATCTTCATCGTTTCGAGGAACAAGCCGACCTCTACTTGAAATGTCAGGTGTTCCTTCTAAACGAGCCCTCGTGTGCCCTAAGTCTGAACTGAGTTTAAGAAATGTAAGGTCATGTTGTTCAGTGTCAGCTTCGATTTGGCCGTTTGGGTCATATAACCCTGCCATCAGTCGTCGAAAAGCTGTCACGGACGATTTGCGTGATCTTGGGAATGTGGGTTTCCAGCCAGAATGCTTTAGGGCGGTTCTGCACGCAGCATCTACTAAATATTGGACGATGATCTTCGTGGTGGTTTCTTGTGATGATATGACGACTGGCGGTCTGAGTCGTTCTAGTTTTTCGATTTGATCCGAAACGACAGGATCTGTAATGAATTTCCATGAGGCTTTCCAGTTGAGGCCGTCTGTCTCAAGTTCAGGAAGGACATAGCCATTGACAATCAGATCGATGCTGAGTTCTACAGCTGATTGCAACCATCGTAGGGATGGTGACCATCGACTAGTTGAGTGTCTATTGGCGAGGAGTTCCACGACTTCGGTTGGATCTGCGATCAAAGCCCCAACTGAATTGTTTCCATGGCTGGGAATTCCTATATCAATGAACTCGATCTTTGCATCACGGGTTGACCACTGATTCCCGAGAAATGACCCTGCTAGACGCCGCAGACTGCTTCCGGGTAGAGCATGATCTTCTTCCCACCCCCAAAAGGTTGCATTAGCTCCGACCCATGTGACGTGTAGGGAAGCTGTTGTGGTTTGAACGACGATAGGCCTTCAGCCTTTATGTAACTCGAATGCCTGATGAAGTGCAATGGTGGCCCGTTCAACATCCTCTTTTGCAACCACGCATGATACCCGTATTGCTGATGTGGAGATCATGCCTATGTTGATGTTTTCGTTGGAAAGGGTTTCAAAGATGGTTGCAGCTACACCTGGATTACTTGCCATTCCTGCCCCGATGACAGAAACGCGCCCGATGGTGTTGTCTGTATCTATACCTTGCGCTCCGATTGCACTTGCTGTTTCAGATGTGATTTCTTTCCCTACGTCAAGTTGTTCAGTGGGCACGGTAAATGAAATATCAGTTACTCCTTGTTCAGATGTGTTTTGGACAATCATGTCCACGTTGACATCTTGATCTGCCAATGACCGGAAAAGTAACGCTGCGACTCCAGGTTTGTCTGGTACTCCGGAGACCGTGACCTTTGATTGTGAGGTATCAGGCACTACGGCCGAAATAATAGGTTTTTCCATGTTTGGTTCCTCCTTTGAAACCCAAGTTCCTGGCTCCCAAGTAAATGCTGATCGCACATGTAGTGGAACATCAAATGATCTTGCCACTTCGACAGAACGCATTGCTGGTTTAGGACATCCGACGGCGGTCATTTCAAGTAATTCGTCGAAACTCATAAGTTGGATTTTCCTTGCCTTTTCGCAGACGCGAGGGTCCGTGGTAAAAACTCCGGACACGTCTGTATAAAGTTCGCAGGCTTCAGCGCCCAAGCCGTGTGCTAGCGCAACTGCCGTGGTGTCTGACCCTCCGCGACCTAGGAAAGTAACATTGCGATCAGTCGATACCCCTTGAGATCCAGCTACTACCGCGACTCTTCCAGCAGCGATAGTTTCATGAATTCGTTCGGGATTTATGTTCAGTATTTTCGCATTCTGGTGGTTTGTATCTGTTAGAAATCCAGCTTGGCTACCGGTAAAAGAATCTGCTGGAACTCCCATATCGTGAAGAGCCATACACATGAGTGCGATGCTTTTCCTCTCACCTCCGGTGATTAACATATCCATCTCGCGTGCTGGGCGAGTCATCGAGACTTCTCGCGCTAAGCGCAATAATTCATCTGTTTCTTTTCCCATCGCACTTACAACAAGAACGACATCATCACCATGATCACGTGTCCGTTTCACGTGATCTGCAACTTCACGGATCCTGTCAGGATTCGCAACTGAAGTGCCGCCAAATTTTTGAACAATCAAACTCACAGTTTTTTACGGTAGTCGCGCCGTGTGCCAATGGTGTGATATTTATGAAGGGAAATAATCGGGGATGCTAATTTTGGTCTTGTGGGCTTCGCTTAGGGCGGGCCTTGCCCTGTACATATTTGCTGGCACGCTTGTTTTCCCCGATTGAGTTTCGGCTGTATTCTATGGCTGACCAGCCATTATTCCATAAGGAGCCAGTGATGTCTTGACGACTAGTGTGCGGATTATTGTTTGGTGTAGCGGTTTGGTCGCAAAAAAGTAGTAGGGAATCAGAATGTGTAAACTTAAGCAGAGTTTGCAGTTTCCTGCTTAAGTCTTGTGAACTAGCTAGATTCTCTATTGAGAGAATGGTGTCGAACGTTCCTTCGATGTCAGGGTAGTTATGCCATTCTGTGATGGATGTAATAGAGGAGGGGAATTCTCTGTCAATATTTTCCCTTGGTCCTAATAAGAGACAGCGGCCGTTCATAGCTGCGATCGTCTGGTCGATATGTGACTGATACGTTCTCATCATTGCCAGCGCTTTTTATCAGTCTCCCACTCCGTTTGTTTTTCCCACCTACGTCCGCTAAATCGCCAGTTCGTCGATATTTTCTTAGAAGATTCGGTTGGCCAAAGTTCATACATGGCAGCAATGATTGCTTGTCTTTCACTCTCCGTGGGTTCGGGGCGAATAACTACTCGTACTTGTGGATCGTCAGACATGGTCACCTTAAAGTGGGATCACTCCGTGTTTTCGCTGTGGGAGTTCCTCGCGTTTTTTCTGAAGTGCTGCGAAACCTGCGATTATTTTTTTTCGGGTGTCTGCAGGGTTTATGACATCATCGATGTAGCCTCGCTCTGCAGCGATGTACGGGTTGGCGAAGCGTTCAGTGTAATCATCAACTAGTTCAGTTTTTCGTTTCTCTGGGTCGGCAGCGGACTGGATCTCTCGTCGATGGATTATCTCTACCGCCCCTTGTGGTCCCATTACAGCAAGTTCAGCAGTAGGCCAAGCGAATGAGATGTCTGACCCCACTGATTTCGAGTCCATGACTACGTAAGCCCCTCCATATGCTTTTCGGGTAATGACTTGAATTCTGGGCACTGTAGCTTCACAGTACGCGTAGAGGAGCTTTGCCCCATGTCGGATGATGCCGCCGTATTCTTGGTCAACACCTGGTAGGAACCCTGGGACATCTACAAGAGTTAGAAGGGGAACGTTGAAAGCATCACATGTTCGGACAAAACGCGCAGCCTTTGATGAGGACTCTATGTCAAGCACTCCTGCCAAGACAAGCGGTTGATTCCCAACCACTCCGACAACTTTTCCATCAAGATGGCCGAAGCCGCAAACGATGCTTTGGGCCCAAGATGGGAAGTATTCCATGAAGTTCCCGTCATCAAGAATCGATCCAATTATTTCTCTCATGTCATATGGCTGATTTGGGCTTTCTGGCATGATCTCAGATAATTCTGGGCATAATCTTTCCGGATCATCCGTGGGTTCAAAACCTGGTGGATTTTCCATATTGTTCGAGGGGAGGAATGATAAAAGGGTTTTGACTGAATCGAGTACTTCTTCCTCGGTCTCGCTCACAAAAGTTGCCACACCTGATTTACTTGCATGGCTTGTAGCTCCACCGAGTTCTTCAAGCGTTACTTCTTCTCCGGTAACTGTTTTCACAACATCAGGTCCGGTTATGAACATGTGTGATTTTTCCCGAACCATAAAAATAAAATCTGTCATTGCCGGACTATAGACAGCTCCACCGGCACAGGGTCCTAGAACGACACTTATTTGTGGAATAACTCCTGAAGATTGTACGTTTCTATGGAAAATACCCCCATAGCTGTCGAGACTTACCACACCTTCTTGGATCCGGGCACCCGCCCCATCATTGAGTCCGATCATAGGGGCGCCGGTAGATAAAGCGAGATCCATTACCTTGTGGATCTTCTCTGCAAAGACTTCACCAAGCGCTCCACCCATCACTGTGAAGTCTTGGCTGAATACAAAGACTTGTCGGCCATCGATTGTCCCCCAACCCGTTATCACACCATCGGTGTAGGGCCGTGTGTCGAGTCCAGCTTCATGTGCGCGGTGGCGTGCGAGCATGTCAAGTTCGTGGAATGACCCAGCGTCAAGGAGGTAATCTATCCGTTCTCTGGCTAGGAGTTTTCCTTTTTCATGTTGTCGTTCGATAGATCGTTCCGTTCCAGCATGAAGAGCTTCCTGTTTGCGGCGCTCAAGTTCTTCGATTCGTTGTTCCATTGTGTAATCAGCCATCTTGGTGGTAAGGGTACTGTGTTTCGGCGATAGATCGATAACTATTCGCCTTGATCATCAAAAAACTTCCTGTTAGGTCTTCTGACCTGCGGAAACTTGAGTTTACATCTGTAGAAATTCGTGAAAAATTTAGTTTAAGGTAGTGTTTCTTTTATGGGTGGTTCAAAGCGCATTGAAGAGCTTCTTTATAGTGAGGAGCATTACGCTGACCCGTATCCGTTGTGGGAACGTATGCGCCATGAAGCTCCTGTCTTTTTTGATGAAAAGTTGAACGCATGGTTGTTGACCCGATATGAGGATTGTGTCGAAGCGTTCGCCAACCATAATGATTTCTCGAATCAGTTGTATTCGAAAACTCTCGGTGTTGTCTTTGGACCTACGATGCTCGATAAAGATGGGCATGAACATGTTGTGCAGCGAAGGATCGTTGCTCCAGAGTTTGTGGGGAAACGATTTGAGCCCTACTACGAGGCGATTGACCGAAACGCCCGCGATCTGATTAAAAGATTTCCTGACTATGGGGTTATTGATTTAATTAACGCATTCACGACTCGTCTTCCTGTGAATGTGATTGTTGACATGTTGGGAATGGATCAGAGTGATCACGATAGGTTCCACGAGTGGTACACCACCATGATGGCTGGTCTATCTGTGAAGGACTTACTTGAAAATGAATTTAGTTCTGACAAACAAAATCTTGGAGTGTTGGCTCATCAGGAGTTGGCTGAATACGTTGAGCCGATTATTGAGGATAGGAAGTCTTGTCCCGTAGATGATCTGATTTCGAAAATTGTGCATGCAGAAGCTGAAGGGCAAAAATTGACCTTAACTGAAATCCAAGCGTTCATTTCTCTTTTGCTTGTGGCTGGAGGTGAGACGACTGACAAGGGAATCGCTAACATGTGGACTCAGCTGCTGTTGAATCCCGACCAACTTGGAGAAGTGCTGGAGAATCATGAACTTTTTGATGCTGCGTTCTCGGAGATGATGAGGCATTCACCTCCTGTGCCGGGGCAACTACGGTATTCTCTCAACGAAGTTACCTTCAGCGGAGTTACTATCCCACCTCGTGCAGCGGTCTATATTCAGCTCGCATCTGCAAATAATGATGAAACTGTATTTAAAGATCCGCGGTCTTTCAAGATTGACCGCGATGATCTTCATTTGAGTAAGGAACGAAAAGTGGGTCACCATGGTGAGGAAGGCCGTTACGGACATCTTGGCTTTGGGTTAGGTAAACATTTCTGCCTTGGGTATGAGATGGCGCGAGTTGAAGCTGTGATGGGGTCCGTTTTGTTGTGCGAGAAAATGAAGAACCCGCGTTTAGCCCCCGGTGCAGATACTTCTTTTATTATGAAGAGTGGAACGCGTTCACCGACAGAAGTCCTTATTGAATATGATCAGGCATAGGATGATGGCAGGGAAGTCCGAGTTCGCTAGAGGGAAGTAACGCGAAATGAGCCATGTAGGGATCATTGGTGGAGGAGTAACTGGGCTTGCTTCCGCTCTCTCATTATCAAAAAGGGGATTTCGGGTTACTGTCTTTGAAAGCGATGCGACTCCGATGCCTTCATCGCCTGACGATGCATTCAAGTGGGATCGGCGAGGAGCTCCACAGGTCCGGCATTCGCATGCTCTTCTTGGAAGACTTCATAATCTTCTCAGAGACTTTCATCATGAAGTTCTCAAAATGCTGCTTGACGTTGGTGCTACTGAAATTGAATTGGCGCAACATATGCCGGACACTCTTGATGACTTAAGCCCGCACCCTGATGATAAAGACCTCTTTATGATTGCAGCGCGGCGTACAACTTTTGAATGGGTGCTACGACAGACCGTTATGAGTAATCCAGATGTTGTAATTAGGACAGGTGAGAGGATAGACGGCCTCGTAGCAAGTCAGGGTGATCTTCCTGAAGTTCAGGGGGTGGTATTTGACCATGGAGGTTCTGAATTCTTTGATCTGGTTGTCGCTGCAAATGGTCGGAGGTCCCAAGCACCTCAGTGGTTGAGAACCATAGGGGTTGAACTTCCTGAGGAAGTTGAAGATACCGGCATAATTTACTATTCACGATTTTATAGAATCGACGAGAGCCAGGAGTTGCCGGTTAGTGATCGGCTTGTAGCTGGGGATCTTGGGTATTTGAAGTATGGGGTTTTCTGGGGGGACAATAGAACTTTTTCGATTACCTTAGCTACGTCGGATAAGGACAAAACATTTTGGGGTGTTCGTGATCCGAAAGTATTTGATCAGGTGATTGGGGAGATTCCGGCTGCTTCGGAATGGCTTAATCTCGGTGCTGAGCCAATCACCAAAGTACATTCTATGGCTGGTCTTTTAAATCGACGGAGATCTTTGGTTGGTGCTAATGGAGTGATTGTAAAGGGCTTTCATATGATTGGGGATGCATTGGTCTGTACAAATCCCTTATATGGGCGAGGCTGTGCAACGGGATTTTGGCAAGCTCATCTTCTAGCGGAGGCGATTGAACGAAATCGTGATGACTCTATTGTGCAAGCAGAGGTCTTTAACTCTGAGATTGGTGAGCACATTATCCCTTGGTATCAAGCGTCAGTGGATTCAGATCGTAATAATCGTGAGATCGAAAATGGAGTTCTTGGTGAAGGATCCACACGTAAATCTATTCTTCAGGATGGTTTGATGCCAGCAACGCAAACTTCTGCAAAGGTTTGGCGAGCTTTTATGCGGATGGTGAACCTTCTTGCTCCGCCGAAAATCCTCAATGAACCTGAAATAATGGCCGACGTGCTAGAGATGTGGGAAAACCGGAATGAGCGTCCCATTCCTCCTCCGTTGGGCCCTCAAAGAAGTGAGATGATGGACTTACTGGGATTGAAAGAAACAGCGTAAGCCGCATTCTCTTAGCTGGGCCTACCGGATTGTTGCAAAGAACCTTCTTACGTCTTCGACATACAGGTCAGGTTGTTCAAAAGCGCCAAAATGTCCACCCCTAGGCATTGACGTCCAGTGGGTGATATTGAAGTGATTTTCAC
>CAZMAW010000006.1:0-124985 GCA_964564495.1 uncultured Candidatus Nemicrothrix sp. | reverse complement strand
GCGGGGGCAGGATTTGAACCTGCGACCTTCGGGTTATGAGCCCGACGAGCTACCAAACTGCTCCACCCCGCGCTGGAAGTTTAATTATGCCGACGGAAACCCGTACCCGCAACTTTCTGAACCCATCCATGAAGAATTTATTCTTAAGGGACAGCTAATAGAGTCACCGTCCCTGATGACCCATCGACACGGATACGCGAACCATCAGGGATTCTCAGAGTTGCGTCAGCTACTGCAACAACGCAAGGCATCCCCAATTCTCGAGCGACGATAACAGCGTGACTCATCTGCCCACCTACATCAACGACAACGGCTTCGGCAGGAACAAATAACGGTGTCCACGAAGGGTCGGTTAGTGGAGCGATCAAGATATCTCCTGTACCTAGAGACCCTGGATTTGAGGGGTCGGTTACAACTCTTGCGACTCCTTCAGCAACGCCGGGGCATCCGCCAAAACCTTCAAGGGAGTCTCCGACATTTAATGTTGGAAAATCCCTTGGATCGGCTTCTTCTCGAAGCGGCCATGTGGAAGGGTCAGGTAAGCGATCTTCAAAGATAAAAGGGGGAATCCGATTGGACAGTTCATTTCTTACTTTCTTTCTTTCATAGATATATCTGTCGAAAGCTTCAGGATTCTTTATGTACTCGTCTAATTCAGTTTCGAGCACAAACCATAAGTCGATGAGTTCCCCATTGTCTCGTTGTTGAGCTGTTCTTTCAGCAAGTTCGCGAGAAATGAGTCGGGCAATGTGGATGAGATCAATTATCGTCGTTTTTGATCTCTCTCTTGCCTTTGAGAAGAGCACAGAAGCATAGAAAGCTTTATTAAACAACCACAATCCCAATCCTTTGAGTTGGGACCTTGAACGCAACAGGGCTTCTTCCCGATTCCTTGCAAGTGTTTCTGCTCTGTAACTCGGTGACTTATCCGGATCAGCGAGGCGCATCCTGTCGATAAGAACTAGGACTGAGGAAGGTTCGGTGCCCCATGTTTCACAGGCGGTTTCCCATTCATTCGGGCCTCGACTACCGAATTCCTGAAGAAATGAATCAAATTCTTCTACGAAACCGCTTGTGTGGTACGAGTTACGTATTCGTTGTTCAAGACCAATAACACCTTCTTCAAATAGGTCGGTAAGACGAGGATCATTTGCGACCTTACGGCCTAGTTCCCATAAGACAAACGAGGGCGCAGCACTATCTACATCCCCTAGATTCCCGAGGAGCGTTAACGCAAGTGATCTATCGTCAAGACGTTCCTCACAGATTGTTGAAAGCAACTGGACTGCTCCCCCAGCTTGACCGGTTACAGCGAGATGGTTAGTAAATAGATCCATCGCTGGATGCATGATTTCTCGAAGCGCCGCGACCATCTCCTGATCAGTTGACTGGAGAATTTCAGGAAGTCGTTGTTGCCATTCCCTAACTAACTCTCTATCTGACTCTAGGGATGGTATTTCACTGGTGTTCAGCATTTTCCATCCGGTTCGGATGATCCTCAGGCTTGCTAAAAGGTTTTTGTCGTCTTTATGGGGGATATATTTTGGGGCTTGTTGTTCAGAACCGTAATATGTTGCATCGCTTTTTTCGATGGTTGTTCCTGGTGTCCTTACCGCGATCATTCTTCCAAAGGAAAGGTTCAAATACATGTAACCAGCAAAAACACCCCCAAAACATGAAGGCCCATCCAAAATATCCTTTCTGGAAATTACCCCCGCGTTGATAGCTGCCCTTGCTGATGCTTCTTCTCCGACAAAGTTGGTAAGGGAAATCGTTAGCGGGTATGCAACTTCTGGCCACACTTCTCCAGCGTTTCCTCTGGTATATATTGGATAGCGTTTCGAAGGTTTTTGGGTTATGTATTCGCCCAAACCAAAATCAACCATTACCGCTGACCCAATCTTCATTGTTGCACAATATGCGATAAGGCTTATTTGCGCCAACTGTTCTGGTGCGCTCTACTTTTGTATAACTACTGGAGGTTCTTGAATGAAGAACAAAGAGATTGTTGAACGCTACTGGGATGTGCACTTTGCACGAGATTGGGATGAAATGGCAACATTTTTTTCAACAGACGCACACTACACGGATGTTGGCTTGGACGCTGTGGGAGCGACTGGGCCTGAAGAAATTATCTTGCGATTGCGTTTAGGGATTGAACCTCTTTCAGGGTATGTCCATTTCCCTAAAAACATGATCGGAGAAGGAAACCTTGTGGTAACTGAACATGTTGAGCAGTGGAAGTTCCACACTGGAGAAATCATTGATCATCCATTTACTTCAGTGATGGAAATCAACGAAGATGGCATGATTAGTCGATGGCATGACTATTCCCACCTGGGTAATCTTTTGGAGCAGGCTCCGGAATGGTGGTTGGAGCATATTGTTAATGGTTGGAGGGATAACCCTGATTTGTGATGAGGTGTTATCGATCCATGACTATCTGGAGAATGTACCAGAACATTGTCATGAGGGACCCGAATAGGGTTACCGCAGCTCCAACATAGGCCTGTTCAGGATAAGAGTGCAGAATTTTCTGCGTGTTGTAGAGGATGGAAGCGCCCATTAATGCAACCATTGCTACCGAAAACCACGTGCCGATGTTCATCCCGAACAAAAGTGCTGCGACAATGAGAACCATTGCGGCCACCCCACCCCAAATAAGAATTGGTCTTAAGAAGGAAAGGTCCCGTCGTGTTACCCACCCGACGAAGGAAAGACCAGCAAATCCCATCGCCGTGATAATTGCAGCGACCCAAACATCACCTGCAGCCTGGCGAATATTAAAAACATAATAAAGAAAAGGTGCAAATATTAGCGCTTCAACAGCGGAGATGGCGAATAACCCTCCGTACTGCCGACCAACGTTTTCAAGATCATAACTGGCTTGTGTAGAAATCCATGTACCGAGCATGAACAAGCCAAGAAATAGAAGCCAGGCCCCACCATTCCCAGCGAGCATTTCCCACAAGTTCTCTGCAATACCTGTAGCAAACATTAAATACTCGAATGCCATAAATGAACCGAGTGCTAAGCCAAGGTGCTGATACACCTTCACCATAAATGCCACCCTGTCAGATTCTTCCAATGAGGCGACGGGAGTATATGCGGTTTGTGAGTAACTCATGATGTCCTTTGATGGTTTGTTTTTTCTATCGTTCGTACAACTTGATTCTATACAAGATTTTCGAATTATTCTTCTAGTTGAGTAGCTATGGACTCTGTCGCTTCAATGAATTCTTCTACCATCTCATAGACCACTTGCGAAGTGGGCTTTGTCTTGTTCATAGTTCCAACTATCTGGCCGACAAAGTAATTTGCAAGTTTTTCAGCACCTGAACCTTCGCGGTAAGCGGCACGATCTATCCTCGCTATTGCTTCGTTTATGAGGATAGGTTGCAGCGGCATTCCTAGCGGCATAGGGGTCTCAGGGTTTTCCCATTCATCTGTCCATGATGACTTGAGTTGTCGAGCAGGTTTCCCTGTTCTTGATCTGGAGCGGATGGTGTCCGAGGAAGTAGCTGACAGCATTTTTTCTTTGACAACCGGATGGGTTTCGGCTTCCTCGGTTGTGAGCCATACAGAACCGCACCAGACCCCTTGTGCACCTAAAGCCATCGCAGCAGCCATTTGTCGTCCGCCGCCGATGCCTCCAGCTCCAAGTACCGGAACTTCTCCAACCGCATCAACAATTTCAGGGATAAGGACCATTGAGCCGATTTCACCCGTATGGCCTCCGGCCTCATATCCTTGTGCGATGATGATATCGACTCCGGCATTTACATGGCGTTGAGCATGTTGAGCTTTTCCAGCTAGGGCTCCAACTTTTTTCTCAGCATCCTTTGCTTTTTCAATCATAAATTGTGGAGGTGGGCCAAGGGCATTGACAATTAGAGAAGGGTTGTAAGCCAAAGCTATTTCTAGTTGTGGAGCGGCGGTAGATGCTGACATAGGAGCGGCGCCTTCATTCCGAACATCGAATTGCCCCTTCGAAGCATCTGCCAGAGGTGGAACGTCGTAGCTTTCTAGAATCTGATTTACGTAGTCGATATGTTCTTTTGGAATCATTTCAACGATTTGTTTGACAGTAAGCCCCCCGTCATCTGATCCGGCATATTTTGCCGGAACGATAAGATCAACCCCATAAGGCCTGTCACCTATTTCATCTTCTATCCACTGGAGGTCTGTTTCAAGGCCTTTAGGTGAATGTCCAACAGCTCCGAGTACTCCGAATCCTCCTGCCTTCGAGACGGCAGCAACAACGTCTCTACAATGACTAAAGGCGAAAATTGGTAGATCAATATGAAACATCTCTGTTACGTCGTTTTTCATTTTTTAACCTTTCGCTTCTTTGAGAACGCTAACAGGGATATCCATATAGCGACTACGTAACCATTCACCAAGGGCTTTGGCCTGAGGGTCTTGACGTGTGGAAGCTGCTACACCTTCCTGTAGGAGTCCCCGAACAAGAAAATTCAATGACCGAATTTTCGGATACCTGTAACGCTCAATCGTTAGGTCAGCGGTTTCGGGTAAAAGTTCTTTGAGTTTATCTACGGTTAGGGTGTGGTCTAACCACGCCCATGCCTGATCACTTCGAGCATAAACACCAAGATTCGCATCCCCACCTTTGTCTCCAGAACGTGTTCCACAAATAGTGCCAATAGCTACTCTATTGCTGGGTCCAACTGGCTCTGATAACGATCCCTCACTCTCGAAGTCGAGCGGCTTTCCTTGCGGATTAGAAGATTCGACAAGACTTGTTGCCCCGCCAAGTAAATGAACATACTGGGGAACGAGATCAGCCGGAACAAGAGCCGGCCGGTAAATCCCATATGGAGAAGCGGCTGTCGGGCCACTTCCAAGGCTGTACATTCCCGGTATCCCAGCGAGAACTGTATGAATCATCGCATCGGTAAAAGTTCTTCCAACTTTTCGCTCGTCTTTGTCTTTTACGGTGACTTTCCATATAGCTGTTGCTTTTTCTTGCTGGTCAGGATCTTGTTTGTCGGTTCGAATGACTTCACTGCTTATTGTTTCGAAATCGTCTGGTTCGTATGGGCACGAGTCCCAAAACGCTGCTTGAGCAAATGCTGCTTTCTCATCGATATCTAATCCAGTAAGGGCGACGGAGAAAGAATTTCTGTATCCACCGAGTTCGTTCATCGCTACCTTGAGAGTAGAAGGAGGGGCTTGACCCTTTACCTCAGAAACTTTTACCCGATTAGGACTTATATTTTCAATTTCTATTGTGTCAAACCGCGCTGTTACATCTGGACCCAGATACTCGGGACCTCCTATCTCGTAAAGTATCTGGCTTGTTATTGTTTCCGTATTGATTAAGCCACCGGTCCCGTCATGCTTCCCGATGATAGAAGATCCATCGTATGCGATGTCAGCCCAGGGGAATCCGAAACGCGCTGTACTGCCGGTCTCGTTTCGGTCGGGTATATCTGTGAAGAAGGAATAGTTTCCCCCAGTAGCTTGCGCTCCACATTCGATGATGTGGCCGGCAACTACAGCTCCAGCTAGTTGATCGAAGTCATTTCGTTCCCATCCGTGATGCCATGCGGCTGGCCCGCAGACAACAGCGGCATCCGTTACTCTCCCAGTTATGACGATGTCTGCATGTTGATTTAGGGCTTCAACTATCCCCCAGCAGCCGAGGTAGGCGTTTGCGGTGAGGTAGGAGTCTAAATCTCCAAGGGAAGTATCAGGCAAAAATGGCAAAAGACTTTCGTTCGAAGAGAGCTCGTGGATTCTTTCCATCAGGTCATCTCCGTCTACGTAAGCAATCGTTGGGTTAAGTCCGAGTTTTTCTGCAATGTCATTGACTGCTTCAGCGCATCCGCGTGGATTTAGCCCACCTGCGTTGCTTACCACTTTAACGCCTTTATCCAAGCAAGATCCCATGACTTGCTCCATTTGAGTGACAAAGGTTCGGGCATAACCTCCATTTGGATTCTTATTGCGGATTCTGCTCAGGATGAGCATTGTTAACTCGGCAAGCCAGTCTCCAGTAAGTACATCGATGGGTCCACCCATAACCATTTCTTCAGCAGCGGATGGCCTATCGCCAAAAAATCCTGAACAGTTAGCGATCCTTATCGGACTAGCTGTCACGAGTTGTCACCCTGTTCGAGGGAAACAAGTAGATCGCCAGTATCTACACTTTCTCCTGGTTGAAAATGGACACTGACAACAGTTGCAGATCCGGTTGCGAGAATTTTGTGTTCCATTTTCATAGCTTCTACTACAACAAGGACATCCCCTTCTTCAACCATTTGGCCCTCACTGACGTTAACAGCAATGACAGTTCCTGGAAGGGGACTAGTTGGGCCAGCCCCTAGCTGCTCAGATTCTCGGGGTACGAATCGTGGTTTCCGCGACCATGTCGCCGTTCCAAACCTGCTTTGGGTGTGCACTGTTTCCCCAATTACAGAGGTATTGATCACTTGTCGGCGGCTGTTGATTTCAATTGTTTGTTGTCTTTCAGACCGTTTTAAAATTCGAATATTGAACTGGCTGCGATTGTCTTCTGTAAGACTTCCATCTTCTTCTAGCTCTGGCCACGCTCCTAAAAGAACGGACGCTTGGTTTTTTTCTATTATGTATTCGACACAATGATCTTCAGATGAACTCCCCCATATTTGTCTTTGACCCTGAGTTCTGAGGTTCCGCCATCCAGATGGGGCAAATCTTGTAACCCTTGCATTGTTACGTTCGGTAAATTCTAGGGCAAACACAGCTCCGAGCAGAAGGGCATTGAGGTCATCAGGATTAAGTTCTTCGCCATGCAATACTTCTGGGTGTTCTTGAAGGTATGTAATTGGAGTTTTTGCTCGTTGGTAGTCATGTTCCGCTAATACAGCAAGAACCATGGAGAGGTTTGTGTCAATGCCGCTGATTTGTGTTGAACGAAGTGAACGGGAAAGTTTCCTTATTGCTTGTTGTCGGTCTTGTCCAGTTGCGATGATTTTGGCAATCAGGGAGTCATAATCGGTCGTTATTTGTGAACCTTCACGTATCCCGCTGTCAACTCTGACTCCTTCACCGATCTGGAATCTTTCGATTTCTCCAATCGATGGCATCCAGTTCTCTGCGGGATTTTCTGCAACTAGTCGCACTTCAATAGCATGACCGTTGAAAGTTACTTCCTCTTGTTTGATTGGTAGTTGTTCACCAGATGCAACTCTGATTTGTAATTCAACGAGGTCGAGACCAGTGATTGCTTCCGTTACTGGATGCTCGACTTGTAGTCGAGTGTTGACCTCTAGGAAGTTGATTTCTTCTTTATCATTAACAAGGAATTCAACTGTTCCCGCATTTACATATTTGACGTGATTTGCTAGCGCCACTGCCCCATCGCAGATTACTTTCCGAACATCTTCTGAGATCCCACTTGAAGGTGCTTCTTCAAAAATTTTCTGATTTCTTCTCTGAATTGAACATTCTCTTTCTCCTAGATGGAGAACGTTTCCATGTGAATCTCCGATGATTTGGACTTCTATATGGCGCCCGTAGGCAATGTATGGCTCTACGAACACTCTTCCGTCGCCAAAGGCTGATTCTGCTTCTCGAGATGCTGATTCTATGGCATCTGCAAGTTCTGACCGCTTTTCCACAACGCGCATTCCTCGACCTCCACCGCCTGCCGCAGCCTTTACCATGACGGGCATGTCAAGTTTTGGTGGTTTCTCTCCAGGTCGTAGTTCCGTTGACGTTACCGTTGGAACTCCAGCAGCGATCGCCGCCTCTTTGGCCAGCATTTTGTCTCCAAGAAGAGCTATCTGTTCGGGTGTTGGCCCAATCCATACGAGATCCGCATCGAGAACCCTTTGGGCGAATTGTGAATTCTCAGCTAAAAACCCATATCCAGGATGGATAGCATCGCAGTCATTTTCGTGTGCGACCTTGATAATTTCATCAGCGTTAAGATAGGTTTCGATTAACATGTCCCCAGGTAAATAGATTGCTGTATCCACTGTGTCTGCATGCAGAGCATTCTTATCAGAATCGGAATAGATTCCGACTGTTTCAATTCCTAACCGATGAGCAGTCTGGGCTATTCGTACGGCGATCTCTCCACGGTTTGCGATGAGGAGGCGACTAATTTCACTCATATTTAATGCCTCCAGACTCCATATTCAGTAGCGCCACTAATTTCATTGCTATGGATGGCAGACAGGGCAAGCCCAAGAACTGTTCTCGTGTCAGATGGGTGGATTATTCCATCATCCCAAAGCCTCCCTGTTGAAAAAAGTGCTCGTGATTCATAATCAATTTGAGCTTCGAGAGTTGTTCTGCGTTCTTCAAGGGCTGCTTCATCCACGTCTTGTCCACGACCTGCTGCAGCATTTCGGGCGATAATATCCATAACCCCTGCTAAGGGTTCCGGCCCCATGACAGCAATGCGATGATTTGGCCAAGTAAAAATAAAGCGTGGGTTATAGGATTTTCCTGCCATTCCGTAGTTTCCAGCCCCGTAGCTCGCCCCAACCATTAAATTGAGATGAGGAACCGTCGAATTTGAGACTGCATTGACTAGTTTCGCTCCGTTGCGAATGATGCCGCCCTGTTCCGCTTTGGAACCAACCATAAATCCAGTGATGTTATGCATGAAGAGAAGAGGAAGGTCGAGTTTGTTGCATAGTTGGATGAATTGGGCGCCTTTACTAGCTTCCTCAGAGAAAAGAATACCGTTGTTGCCTAGAATCCCTACGGGAAATCCGCAAATAGACCCCCATCCACAGACAAGTTTTTCACCGTAGAGAGGTTTGAATTCTTCAAATCGGCTTCCGTCAAGAATACGAGCATGAATTTCTTTGATATCAAATGGGATGCGCACATTTGCCATTGCACAACCGAGTAATTCTGCAGGGTCATAGAGTGGATCGTCGGCTGGTTCGGTTGGGCCGGGTCCAAGTTTTTTCCACCCAAGATGCCTCACAATCTGACGGGCTATGCGTAATCCATCCATTTCATCCATTGCCAGATAGTCAGAAAGTCCGCTAGTGCGTGAATGCATTTCTGCTCCACCCAGTGTCTCTTCATCTACCTCCTCATTAATCGCCATTTTGACGAGTGGAGGCCCCCCAAGGTACGCGGTCCCTCGTTCTTTAACAAAGACGGTGTAGTCACTCATCCCAGGGATATATGCACCCCCAGCTGTATTAGGACCAAATGCAACGCAAATCGATGGAATGCCCATTTTTGATAATTGAGTTATATCACGAAATTGCTCACCGCCGTATACAAAAATATCAGCTTGCCGTGGTAGGTCAGCGCCGGCAGATTCATTTAGCATGACCAGAGGTAACCTATTCTCTCGCACAATTTCAAAGAAGCGTTTCTGTTTGTTCCAAGTCGTCGGGTTACCCGCCCCTCCTCGGACGGTCATATCAGATCCGGCTATGCCACATTCAACACCTTCAATAACACCAATCCCATTGAAGGTTCCAACGCCTATTGGATCTTGAGTCCCCCAACCTGCCAAAGGACTCAACTCCAATAAAGCTGAATTTGGATCAATGAGCGCTTCGACTCGTTCCCGAACAAGCATTTTCCCTCGACTCCTATGGCGGTCAACATACCGTTGTCCCCCAATGGTGGGGACACTTGACATCTGCTCTGCAACTTCATCCCATAGTTCTTGCATCTCAGCAAGATTCCGCTGATAATCTTCGGAAGTTACGTCAATCCGACTCTGGATTACAGATGCTTCTGCCATTAGCTTCCTCTCACTGTTCCCTTCAATAATCGAGGAGAATCCTGAATAGTTCAAGATTACCAGCGCGAGACTGATTCCACGATTTCAATCGGCTGTTCAAACCATGAAATATTGTGAAGCCATTTCTACAAACTTGAGAACAGGTTTCTAGAGCCCAGCTTATAGCTGGTATTCTCCTTGAATGCATATCTCCCAAATACGGGAAGATCTCCTTCAAGAACAACTAGACCTAGATGCAATTGTTGCTGATTTATCTGATGACCAATGGCAACTTTCGACTCCAAGTCCTCGGTGGAACGTCGCTGACCAAATCGCCCATCTTACTTACTTCGATGTAGCAGCCGCTCTTGCCATTACTGACCCTGAAGCCTTTCAAGTTCTTGTAAACGAACTTCTGGAAATCCATGATGGATTAGCCGCCGATGATTACAGCTTAGAGAAGTACCGAGAAATGCATCCACGGGAATTACTTTCGAGCTGGAGAGAAGGAAGAGCAGGTTTAGCTGCCGCCGCAGAAGATTTAGGGGATAAAGATCGTGTCATCTGGTACGGGCCGTCAATGGGATCAAAATCATTTCTTACAGCTCGTTTGATGGAAGTCTGGGCTCATGGCCAGGACATAGTCGATACTACCGGATCCGAAAGGATCCCATCTAACCGTTTACGCCATATTGCCCAATTGGGTTACATTACTCGAAGTTGGTCATACATTAATCGTGGACTCAATCCCGTTGAGGAATCTATTTTTGTTTCCCTCACTAGCCCGTCTGGATCGAAGTGGGAATTCGGATCTGAGAAAGACCTGAGCAGTATTAGTGGTACCGCGTTGGATTTCTGTCTTGTTGTCACACAAAGAAGGCACGTTGGCGATACCGGTCTTTCGGTGACTGGAGAAGCAGCCACTGAGTGGCTTTCCATTGCTCAAGCGTTTGCCGGACCTGCCACCGATGGACCGCAAAAAACTAAGTAAGCAAACCTACGGTTATTGACAAGTAGGGTCTTTATTCACCTTCAAGAAGCTCGTTAGCTTGATCGACGTAACTTTGTCCTTGATTTATGAGATCCTGATAGTCACCAAGGTTACCCTGCTCTAACGCTTCATTTGCAGCTTCAAAAGCCTCCTGAGCTTGGGAAAGCAGTTGTTGGACCCGTTCAGTAACAGACGTTTCGGAGGATTCTTCTTGGCTGGGGGATTCTTCGGGAGTTGGAGCAGGTCCGGAAGACGTTTCATCTTCTTGTTGAGGGGAGGGCGAGACAGATATTTCTGAGAGGGACACTGGATCTACGTTTTCGCAGTTCTCCCCTACCTCATTGTCTGGAACAAGTAACGCCCCGAGGACAAGTTCGACAGTTGCGCAGATTCTCACGCTTTCTCCATATGCTGCTATCACCTGCTGGACGGCGGGCTGACTCCCACTTGCTTCGACATACATGGGTCGTACGTAAAGTAAGGCGTCGGGGCTCTCTCCACCGTCAAGTGGAACCAAAAGCATGTTCCCGAGTTTGACTCCAGAGCCTCGTTGTCCAAGTAGGGTTGTGGTCTTGGCAACTTCTGGGTCGGCAAGCATACTTCGATTCGCGATGACGGGACCATCAACTTTCAAGCCAGGAACGGTATATGCGACAATCCGACTTTCTCCTTGGTCATTTGTTTGCGCGACCATAAAGGCTTCGAGTTGCTGCCGGCTGTCGTCACTTGAACGTGGAACAAAAGGACGCAATAAAACAAATTCTTGAGATGTTTCTTCGGGAAGCTGCATTTGGACGTAGTAGGGGTCCATACGGTTTCCGGAAGCGAAAGTAACAAACCCTGTTTCGGAAATAATTGCTGTAGGGGCATTGTCTAAATCGTCACCTGGGTCAAGGGATACGACCCATGCACCCGCAGCTTCATAGAAGTCGTTCGCATCATCGAGGTGGTATCTCCCCCACATATTTGTCTGGACTTTAAATAAGTCTTCTGGATATCTGAGGTGTGCCGCTATAGCTTCTGGCATTCCCTCTTCCGTGGCTTCATCGGGAAATCCCAACGTAAAAAGATCAGGGAAAGCCTGCATATAGGCTTTGATTATCGGATCCTGTTCATCTATGACGTAGAATGTCACGTCACCGTTATAAGCATCAATGACTACCTTTACGGAATTTCTTACATAATTGAATCGGTCAGATAACCCACTTTTCGAGCGGATAGAATTCCTGTCTGCCGATTGGGAATAGGGATATCTGTCAGAAGTTGTGTACGCGTCGAGAATAAATTTGATTCGACCATCAACAATGACTGGATATGAATCGGAATCATAATCTAGAAATGGAGCTATCTCCTTCGCTCTATTCGATACATCTCTGTTGTAGAGAAACTTGGAGTCGCTATTTATTAATCCAGAGAAGATGGGATTCAGATCACCGAACCGAAGGGCAAAAGCGATTCGGCGAAAAAATCCTCCTGCTTTAACCCCGTCGTCACCGTCATATTGGAATAGTAAATTTTCGCCTGATCCATCACTTCCGTCGCAGGTTGTTCCAGTTTCTTCTATTACAGTATTGAGGCTCTCAGAACCAGTTAATGCGAAATCAATTTCGCAACGATCTGTATTTACTATTGCATAACTTTCCAGTTCTTCTCCAACATAAATTCTTGGCTGATCAAGTCTTACATCGATCCTTTCGCTGTTTACCTCTGTGGGAAGTCCGCCAATGACGAAATCTGGTTCGCCTTGTGAGGTAACTGTGTTCGCAGGAGCAAGGGCAATACCATATCCATGCGTAAATGAGACATGTTGATTTTCCCATCCGGAATTGACTCCATCAAGATTGAGTTCTCGTGCTGCGATAACGACAGTTCGGGTATCCCCATCAACCTTATATCGGTCTACATCAAGATCAGTCGAAAATCTGAACTGTTCACGTTCTACCTCAAGTGCTTGGTAAGTAGGTGGGACGATCCCAGGGTCAAGGAGTCGAAGATTATTTAGTGTCGCCGAGTTCCTTTTCAAGATGTCAAGGGTTAGTCCATCGTCAACGTTTGGGGTGAATGTTCGTTCTTCAATATCCGCATCATTATTTTCTCCTTCAGAAACTTTGAGGCCATATGCTTCACGAGTTGCGGAAATGTTTCTTTCTATGTACTGGGCTTCTCGCGAAGATTCTGAAGGTTCAACTACAAATCTTTGGAAGATAGCCGGATAGATACTTCCGATGGCTATAGCGACGAAAGCCCAAAGGCCTACTGAGACTACAGGGAGTACCCAACCTCTTCGCCAGATATTGATTATTAGCAGAATCGCAGCAGCAAGAGAGATGAGAATGAGCAGTTTAATAGCAGGGAGTTTGGCATTGACATCGGTATAGCTCGCTCCATCGACTATTCCTCTTCCAGAGAAATTCAAAGAGTACCTCTGATACCAGTAGTCCGCCGCTTTAATGAGCGCGAGAACCGCGAGTAGCACTGATAGGTGCACCTTCACTGGAGCGGTGACTCGTTGACCAGCTGTGTTAACCCTTATTCCGCCATTGAGATAATGGGCAATCGACGTGATGACAAGTACAACGATAAACGTTGTAAAGAGCCAGTTGATGATGAATTGGATGAACGGAAGTTGAAAAACGTAGAAGCCTATATCAATGTTGAACTGGGGATCTTTGATTCCGAAATCCTGCCGATTGCGGAAGAGAATCCAGTCTTGCCAGCGGCCTCCCGTACCTACCCCGAGGAAAAGAGCAAATAGGGCTGCGACTGCGATCCGAATCAAACCTACTCGCGACCCTATTGCCGCATGGTACCGACTTACGAATGCTTCTTCGGGACCTTCGGGTCTATTCTGTGGAGCTATGCGATCTGCTACAAATAAATTGACCCACAGGAGAATGAAGGTAAACAACATAAAGACGCCGGACAGGCCGACCTTTGTTAAGACAACTCCTTTCCATACGGAGCTAAAGCCGAGGGAATCGAACCAAAGGTAGTCAGTGTAGAATGCCGCTATTCCGCGAAGGGAAACAATCAAAACAATAAGAGCAACGACACTTAAAACAAGAATCACCCGAGAACGGCGCGAAAATCTTCTCCTTGGCCTTGGCGAAGGTACCCCACTTATATCAGTCATGCTTTGGAGATAGTCCTATTGTCCTATTGTTGTGGCTCCATACGAACGCTTTAGGCGTCATGAGGTAAGCCTACCGTGATGATTGGTTCTTCAGTCCAGCTCACTCATTCTTTGCTAATTCTGCTTCGGCGCAACCCAAGACACCATCCTCTTCATCTACCGGACTATCTGAAAATTCTAGAATGTTTGGACCATTTTCTTGTGCTACTTCGACCCCATTCCCACCAAATTCTTCCAAAATCAGAATAGCGTCCGTGAAAGTTTGGACACATCGAACTTCCATTCTCCCATTGGAGATGTCGGTAGCGATTAGGTATTCGTCTGGGGGCACGAGGAATAATTGTATGCCGGCGCGAATAGCTGCTTCGGTCTTTTGTGGGACTCCTCCGACAGGGCCTACATTTCCGTATCTATCAATGGTTCCCGTCGTTGCTATCCTCAACCCTCCTGTGAGTTCTCCTTCCGTGATGACATCAAGGATTGATAATGAAAACGCTAGTCCAGCTGATGGACCGCGGACATTCCCCACGTCGATAGTAATTTCAAAAGGGACATCGGCGCGTACAGGTGTTTCAATCACAACACCCAGAAAGCCAGTTCCTTGTTTGTGCGGGTGTTCGGAAAGGGTGATGCTCTCAGTAATGGATACTGCATCTTCGTCTGCTCCTGAACCTCCAAATGGAGATGACGAACGGAGGAAGGTGACTTCAACCGTGTCTCCGGGTCTTTTCGCTTGAATAAGATTTCCTAAATCTTCTGGGTTTAGGACTTGTTCACCATTTACGTCATAAATGAGATCGCCTAGTTGCAGTGAATCTTCTGCGGGGCTCCCATCAACGATTTGTATGACGAATGCTCCAGCGATTTCTGGAACTATTTCATATCCGAGAAAGTTTAGCGCCACCAGTGCTGCCGTACTCTGGGACTGTTCCATCTGGAACTGGGTCACTTTCCGTGTTTCGTTAACGGTTCTTCCACCATCTATGACCGCTGGACTTATTACCTGCTTGGTTTTATCTCGTTTCGCCCGGATCCACTCCCATAGTGAAACATTTCGCTTGATTGAAACGGTGGTATAAGCTATCTCTCCTTCCGGAGGGAAAGTCTCGGTGCCGTCAACAATAATAGACTGGGCAGTATTGTTCGCATTGCCTGGCGACAGAATGTAGCTGTCATCACTCACCCACGAAGCAGGAGCGAAAAATATGAATAGTGCTGGTGCTATAATGAGCAGAACTATTCCAAGGGTGATGACCGCGTAACTCAGCCGAATCTTCTTTTTCGGCAGTGGAGAAGCCTTGCTATCTTCAACTTCAGAATTTGAAACTTCTATTGTGTCGTCAGTATCCACATACTTCTCCTGATAGGTTCACGCATTACACTTTGCCACGTTGAGCGCTACATTCGGTAGCAGGGGCGGATTATCTTTCATGTGCCATCAAAGAAAGAGTCACACAACTAGAATATTGGTCAAACACTAATGAGGTGAGCATGCCTATCACATCTGGGAAGCCGATTTCTAGACTCTTTTCTCAACGCGATCCCTTAGCGAACCATCGGGCCGTTACAGGGTTGGGGGCTCGCATTCGATGGTGGCAGCGAGTGGCTAGCCTTTTTGGTGTTGTCATCGTTGTTGGAATAATGGGCGTTCTTTTGGCGGCAAGTATCGGTGTTATTGTTATAGGTGGCCGAGTTTTATTGGATGTTCTTGTTAGTTGATTACTATGCGTTTCCCGCAACCTGAAGACACCTCATATGAACACTCCGTTTCCAGAACGCGTCAAAAGATTATAGAGGCGTCACTAAACGAAGACCTTTCTGAAGCTAGGCAGAACCTTGGCCATCCTGAACCAACTGTCCGTGCGACTGCATTGGTAGTTTTGGGGGGAGAAGTTCCACTTGATGAAGAAACACTATATATAGCCATGAATGACTCTTCGTTTCAAGTCAGGAGTGCGCTCGCCTATTTATCCTCGAAGGACACTGCGATACCGATAGATCGGTTTTTGACTGACGAGGATTCTGCCGTTGTTGAGATTGCGTGCTGGGCTTCGGGCGAACGAGGAGAAGTGAGCGATAAGACTCTCCGAATGCTACAAAAAATTGTCGAGGAACATGATGATCCACTTTGTCGGGAGTCCGCGGTAGCTGCACTCGGAGCGTTAGGGAAAAGAGACACTCTCAGTAGCATCCTCAAGGCAGTCGAGGACGTTGCCACAGTTCGGCGTCGCGCAGTTCTAGCATTATCACCATTTGATGGACCAGCAGTTGATGCGGCAGTGAAAAAAGCGTTGGAAGATCGAGATTGGCAAGTTCGACAAGCTGCGGAGGATATAGCGAAGTAGATTTGGGTTGAACGGAGAACGGTGTTTGGCTAAAGGAGGCTACCTTCTATGGCGGGCGTTTGGGTCCTCCATAAACATCGCTCGGACTGATTCGAAAGACTCAATGCAGCGACCTGCGCCGAGCACGACTGCTTCAAGCGCGTTTGAGACAACATGAACTGGGACATCAGTTTCTTCGGAAAGCCGCTTATCGAATCCTTTGAGGAGGGACCCACCTCCTACCAAACTTATACCTTGCACAATGATGTCCTGTGCCATTTCTGGAGGGGCTTTGGACAAGCATGAGGTAACCGAATCAACCATTGTTGAAACCGGTTCATCTATGGCTTCGCGTATTTCCGCTGGACTTACAACAACGACTTCAGGTAAACCGCTAGAAATATGCCTTCCGCGAACTTCTGCCCGAAGCTCTCCCTCATAGGAACTGGCCGATCCGACTGTCAGTTTAATTTCCTCTGCCGTTCGTTCTCCGATAGCTACACCAAATTCTTTTTTTATAAAGTTTTGAATAGCAACGTCAAGGTCGAATGATCCAACTCGAACTGCTTCAAGTGCAACGACCCCACCCATAGAAATGAGTGCCGTTTCACTTGTCCCTCCCCCAACATCAACTATCAAATTCCCGATCGGTTCATTAATTGGGAGGCCTGATCCTATCGCCGCGGCAAGAGGTTGCTCAATCAATCTGGCATCGACAGCTCCAGCTCGCCGTGCTGCTTCAGTTACAGCTCGCCGTTCAACCGCAGTAATTGCTGATGGGACACAGATTACAACCCTTGGGCGATTAAACCGACTTACCCCTACTCGCTGCAAAAGAAGACGAATCATTCGTTGCGTAACCTCAAAGTCAGTAATCGCTCCATGTCTCAAAGGTCGAACGGCAACAATGTGTCCAGGTGTTCTTCCGATCATCCGCCATGCTTCGTCTCCCATGGCGAGCACCTCATTCGTTTTTTCGTTCAGTGCAATGACCGATGGTTCGTTCAAGACTATGCCCCTACCTCGGGCGTAAACCAGAGTATTTGCTGTACCAAGGTCAATCGCTAAATCACGTGCCATAGTTAATTTCCTTCGTTATCTCGCCGAGGAGCTATGGCATCGAGATGCGAACGAAATTCTTCGATCGAGGAATTAAAGGTTTTCTTTCGTTCTCGTTGAAAAACCCAAAGGAAAAAAGAAACAAATAAAAAAATCGCTAGAGCACCAGCAAGGAAAATGAGCGGATTCACCTTACTTCTTCTCTCTGACAAGTTGTATTCATCTTTGTTCCAACTCTTCGATATCTCGTAAATGTTGTGGTTCTAGTCCCCAACTCTGCCCATCATCCCATTGTTCACGTTTCCAAATAGGAACTGTGAATTTTAGGGTATCAATGCAAAAACGAGCAGCGTGGAATGAATCATCCCGATGTGGGGATCCTACAGCAACAATGACCGCATCCTCCCCTATTTCCACAGGACCCACTCTATGCAGTAAGGCAATTCGGCTTATTGTGGGCCATCTAGACCTGGCTTCTTCTACAATCCGTTCCATTCTTGGAACAACCTGATCCTCGTATGCTTCATATTCAAGGAGGGAAACGTTGTCACGGCCTTCGGAGTGATTTCTCGCAACCCCGCTAAATGTTACTACGGCCCCGATATGTGGTTCTGTTACCCAGAGTCTTGCTTCTTCTGCAGGAAGAGGGTCATTGCTTAGTCCGAGCCAAGCTAAGGAATTATCTGGAGGTTTCACCCTTCCCATGCTAGGGGTGAGAATTGGGACTACTCAACTTTCCGTCAAGATCTACCCGCGGATGATAGGTCGTTCGTTCGCGCTATTGTCTTTATGTGAATGGTAATGGGGGAGAAAAGGAAGAAGAATTTGCGGAACTTCCTATCGAGAGGGAGCGAGTTTGGCGCCATCCAGCTGAAATCGGTCAAATCACTCGATTAAATAGGCGTTTGCAGATTGTTAGATTCTTCGGATGGTTGGCGATAGTTGTTGGATTGATCCTGCTTGGATCTGAAATCTTTTGAATCCTTCCTCGTTAGTCTTCCCGAAAATAACGTATAAGACGTGACAGCAGGTACGAAAGTATCGCTCCTGCAATAATTGCACCGATCATCGCTGCTCTTTGACGTTGCTTTGCATTCAGATTGGACCAAGGTTTAGGGGGCGTCCCATCGACATACGCTTCTGCGTTGGTATGTTCAGGGGCCCAACCGGTTTCACGGAGGCGAGCATTTGAAACAATCCAAGGATGGATCGTGTACGGCGTCAGTCCAGGAGGTGTCGGAGCAATACGATGGCGCCAACTGAAACGTCCAAGACGATCCGCTACTTCTTCCTTTACTCGTAAGCGAGGGAATCTTCCGCTAAGTTCTCGACAAACTTCAGCCTCAACGTACCCATCAGGGGCAACGTTGTAAATCCCGCTCATCCCTCCTCTAGATGCATGTACCACGGCTGTCGCTAGGTCATCGAGGTGTAAGAACTGAACTGGGGGGTCGTTATCTCCTGCGTCAATAACCGCTGAAGCTCTGAGTGATCGCGCCACCCAACTGGTTTGCCCTTTTGCAAGAGCGGTAGTTGGACGAAGAATCACGACCTCTGAGACTGGGTGAGATTGATGCCATTCTTGGGCGAGGTTCTCTATTTCTACTTTGACCGAAGCAAATGAGAAATCGGGGTTTGGGTCAACTGTAGTTTCTTCAGTAAGTGGGATTGGGTTGTGGGGCCATGCTCCATACACCATTGCAGACGAAAGTATTACTATACGCTGGACCCCAGTTGCCTCTGCTGCTTCGAAAACACGTCGTGTGGAATCAATTTCAGCACCTCCTGCGTCTAAACCATCGCTACTAGGTCCAAAAGATGTAGCTAGATGAACAAGGGTTGTCGCGCCTTCGAAAATCGGTTTTAAATCTTCGAAACGGAGGTCGATCTGATGGTGATAAATACGCCGATGGTTTGGCATCTCTGGGCGCGTATCTAAAGCAAGAATTGCCTCAACCCCATCAGTTTCTGCGAGGGATCTACATACGCGAGTACCAATAGAACCAGCAGCACCTGTCACTATAAGGGTTTCCATAGCTTCCTCGAATTCTTAAAACTGGATTATTACTTTTGCTAGCAAGCCTTAGATAGGAAACCCAAACCATAGCCCAAACCACACTGATACTCGAGTCTTCGAGGAAAGTATTAAAGTTTCTTGCTCAAGAGTCGAAACCTCACCTTAAGATTCATGTAATTCATATGTGACTTTCTAAAAAGAGTCCACTCATCTCAACATGCACTTCCGTGGAACCAATAGAACACTAAAAGGTATCTCTAAACCATTTCCTCCCACGGCCCGTGAATTATGCCACCAAAGATAGGTGGCCTAATTTACCGCTCATTGATTTGGTAGAATAGAGTTTCAAGCTCATAATTTTCTCAACAGAGGTAAGGAATATTGGAGAACGAAAATCCGTTTGGGGGGTTCCCTTTCTTTGGAGACTTTGAAAAACTTTTTGGGAACTCTGGTCAAGACCAGTGGGGTGCAGCGAAACAAATAGCGATTCAGTTGGCGACTGGCGGAGAGTCTGAATCAAATGTTGACCCATCACACCGAATAGAAATTGAAGAACTATCGCGAATCGCCCAACTCCATATCCAAGATTCAACAGGTCTAAGTATAGGAAATGTATCACTAAAAGCTTCGACCCGTTCCCAATGGATCGATAGTGCATTAAAGGCCTACGAGCCTCTGCTTCGGAAACTTTCAGAGTCTTTGACGGGCAAAACTTCGGACGCTTCCGGAGAAGGTGACCCAATGTCAGCGATGTTTGGCCAAATGATGCAGCATTTGGCTCCAGTCATGTTAGCTATGACAGCTGGATCAATGGTTGGGCATTTAGCATCTCGATCCCTGGGCCAATACGACCTTCCTCTCCCGCGAGAGGAAGAACCAGAAATTCAAATTATTTCGAGCAATATCGCAACCTTTGGAGAGGAGTGGAGCCTTCCAACTCAGGAATTATTTCTTTGGGTTTGTCTTCATGAACTTTGCCATCACGCTGTCTTGCAAGTAAACCATGTAGAAAAACGGCTCCAGATGTTACTACAAAGCTATGCGGGTGGTTTTGAAAGCAATCCAGCAGGTTTAGGGGAAATGCTTCAAGGAATTGATATGGAATCCCCATCCGCTTTCGATGACCTTCAACGTTCATTAGGCGACCCAGAAATAGTGCTCGGTGTTATTCAAAGCGAAGCCCAATTATCTCTCCTTCCTGAACTCCATGCCTTAAGTGCCGTGATAGTGGGGTACGTAGATTACGTTATGGACAAGGTGGGTAATGGTCTTATCGGGTCATATGACCAATTGACGGAAGCTCTCCGCCGCCGGCGTGTCGAAGCAGACCCATCTGACCGTTTTATTGAGCGAATGTTCGGGCTTGAACTAACTCAGTCTCAATATGAACGCGGCGCCTCATTTATTTCAGGTGTGATAGAACGATCCAGCGAGTCTGAACTTTCAAGGTTATGGGAAAAAGAACAGAATCTCCCTACGCCTAATGAAGTTGATGCTCCTGGTTTATGGCTTGCGAGAATAGATCTTCCTGACGACTCTAAATAAATTACTGGTTTGTTAAAAAAGTCGAGGTGGCCCGTTCGGGTCATCTGGTTCTGGGAAAGGAAGGAATTCATGTCGTTTGCGAGGTTCTGAATTATCTCTGGTGTCTGGAGTCCTTATCTCTTGAGAGGGTGGAGTATTTTCTCTCTCCATTCCTAGTCCGATCTCCTCTAAGAAAGATTTCTTCTTTCGACGAGGGAAACTCGATTCTCCTCTCCCATTTTTCGGGCCATAAATAAGTGAAAAACCGGCGAACCCTGAGGCTACAGAAAGCAAGAGAAAACCAAGTCGGGCAGGGATAGTGAAGATAACAGGGATCAAAGCTCCGACTACCCACAGTAATTGGAAGCGGGTTTCGAAACGTGCAAACGAGCGGCCATAGTTCGCGTCTGGAGCATCACGTTGAACTATTGAATCAAATGCGAGTTTCCCCGCATTGGCGGAAATAGCAACAGCGAATCCGACAAGTAATGCACCACTGATTCCCCCGCTCCATAGACCTAAAAGAGCAGCAATAAATGTCGTGAATAGTGACCCGAGTAGTATTCGCTCTTCATCTATTCGGGCACGGAGGCGAGGGGAGATTACCGATCCAGCTAGTCCACCAAGGACTCCGAAGGCAATCACTGCTCCTAGTTTGATTGCAGATGCACCATCAGCACCCAGATCAACTCCTAGTAGCTCTTCATGGAGCTTTGCACCTATAGCCGTTCCTGTTCCGGAAAGATCAAGGTCATCTGTTCCTCCGCGATATGCAAACGCTACTAGGAAAGTGAAAAATCCGATGATCCCCCGAAGCACGCCCATACCTGAAGCCGCCTGCACAATGCCTTTAGAACGAAGCTCCTGACGTTCCTTCTCATTTTCTGGATCAGAAGCAATCTTGGTTTTTGGAAGGCGCAAAGATGCCGCAGCTGCTGAAAAGAAAGCAATTGCAGCTAGAAAAACAGACCAACCCGGTCCCCCAATCCATTGGAGTAATGCAGCCGGAGCCGCCCCTACGAATCCGGCAAGCCCTGAGAGTAACGCAAGTCTTGAATTCTTTTCAACTAGCTCTTCATTAGTAGAAACTGTAGTTGGAACAACAGCTGCTTTCGCTATCGCATAACTCTTCTGTAGGACAAGTATTGCGAAGGCAAGTGGGAAGAGAAACAGGGAATCTAAATTCGTAATCATCAAAGAAGCGATAAGCACCCGAATAAGGTTTATGCCGAAGATCATGATTTTTCTACCACCCGCATACCTATCAATAATTGGTCCGATGAGTGGACTTATCACGGCAAAGGGGGCAATTGTGAGTGCAAGGTAAAGGCCAACTCTCCAACGAGCAGCACTTGGGTCAATGTTGAAAAAGAGCGATCCTGCAAGTGCTACGGTAACCATTGCGTCGCCTGCAGCAGATAAAGCATGAACACGACTTAATCGGACGAAAGGGGAGACACTGACCTTACGTTTTCGTTTCTTTACTGCTGTTTGTTCTTCCATATCTTCAGAAGTAGCTGACGATGCGGCACTCCATTGATCATTCTGTTCATTCACATTCTAATTCTAGAAGCTTGATCGAAGAAGTGCTTCGTGTTTATCGACGTGTGAAAGACAAGATTTAATTCTCTATGTTTTTTAACCAGCAATCCTTTCGGAATGTTGCAGTTGGCGATAAAACTAATCGTCTAGGTCCGTTTGTCCATCATCGGTATAACCCTGATTCTGAAGGGGCTCCGTAACACCGGTAACGACTCCAGCCAAATTTGCAACAATCCGTTTCCAATAACGATATAGAACTGCTCTCGGAACCGCGTAAGAACCAGGTTCTTCAGAATGCATGTAATCTCGAATCTTGTTTTCGATGGAGTGTCGAAGTTTAGTAGCTCGATCGTAGAAGTCTCGAGCTTGTTCGGTAGTTGTCTCTGCCATCAGATCAGCTGCTTCCGCAAACATTGAAGAAATCACGCGACGAACCTCTATCAATTCGGAAATATCTTCCTCTCCAACTAGCGAAACACCCTCTTCAGCTAGATCCAAGATATTTTTTGCTTGATCACCTATTCTCTCAATTTTCTTGATTAACAAGGTATAACTCAGGACGGAACCAATATCTGTCGTCCCGTGAACAGCAACATGGGTTACCAGCTCGCCACGCAATACTTGTTCTGCATTGTTTATGTGCTCATCCGTAGTGCGTATATCTTGTGCTACGGATTCTGGATCGGCACCGCTTAATACAGCCGCCGATGCCAGATCAAAAGAATGCCGAGCATCTGCGAGCATCGCGATAGTCCGGTGGGCAATAACCTCTAGACCACTTTCACTTTTTTTAAAAAATGACATCACCATATGTTTTTTCCTCTCATCGAAGGATAGCTACACCTAATAAAGGAATCACAATAAAGGCAGTAACAACGTAGGCTATTGCGATAACACGCCTTGATACTGCGATTCTAGCGAGTTTTTCTGCCGCTCGTATGGGTATCTCACGCACTACTGGTAGTGGATAAAGTAAAGCTATGCCACCAACGTTAAATAGTGTGTGGACTATACCGACGGTAAGAGCTTCGGGCCTACTAGCTGCCAAAGCTGCGAGTAATGCGGTGATCGTTGTCCCAACATTGGCTCCCAGAGTAACAGGGTAAATATTTCGAAGGGTTACGACACCTGCAGCTGCTAGGGGGATCATGATCGAAGTTGTAATGCTCGACGACTGCACGGAGATTGTAATCAGTATGCCAAGAATCATCGCTACTATTCCTGCACCGGTCCCAAGCACTTTATTCAAAGAAGCTTCAATGCGATCGGCGACAAGTTGTCGCATATTCCTCGTTATATAGGCAAGGGATAGCAAGATAATGATTAGTCCGGCGATAACCAAAAATGTTCCAAGGACATTTCCTTTCGCCCCGATAGCGTCTCCAAGATCTTTCAACCAGCCAACGGGTTCCTTTACCCACTTTTTGATAGGGCTTTTCCATTCGCTACCAGCTGAACCAACTAACTTGCCGCTTATTTTCTCTGCAAGATTTGACAGTACACCGGTGGCTATCTCTATGGGGAGAAGAATGCAGACCGCCATCAAGTTGAAGAAATCATGGACTGTCGCTGCAGCGAATGCACGTTTGAATTCTTCTGACTGTCGCATGTGCGCTAGAGCTACAAGGGTATTGGTTACCGTAGTCCCAATATTCGCTCCCATAACCATCGGAACAGCATCACCTACACCCAAAGCGCCAGTACCGACGAGGCCGACAATCACTGAGGTGGAAGCCGAGGATGATTGGACAAGGACGGTACCGAGTATCCCGATAAAGAGTCCAGCGATGGGGTTACTGACACTTGAAAAGAGACTTTCCTGAGTGTCTGCGCCCATGACTTTGATGCCTGATTCGAGTGAAGACACTCCAACTAAGAAGGTATAGATTAGGCCGAAAACAAATGAAGCTCTGAAGAGTGTCGGAATCTCCTTCTTAACCCTGTTAGGTATTAAAGCCATTTCTGAGAAATATATACTAAACGCACTCGAAGTAGACGGTTTATTGTGTGAAATCTGTCATAACCTAACAATTTGATTGGTAAACGCTGATGTGTCTCGATCTATGCGCGAAATGTTTGAATCAATAATTCACGATCATGGGAGTAAGACATTAGTTCCGCAGCGGACGATTCTGACGACCAACATATCTGATCTACCTCAGAATTAACCTGAAATAAACCATCTAAAATATTCATCCGCCAATAATGAACTTCCTTCTGCCGCCCCTTACGGTCCACATACGTTACGTTGCCGATGAAATCCCCCAATTCACAAACAAAGCCGGTTTCCTCAAAGACTTCTCTCAAGGCGCATTCCTCGAGGGACTCTCCTCTGTCCAATTTACCTTTCGGGAAGGACCAGTCGTCATACCTTGGCCTATGCACCAATAAAACCTCTCCCAGATCATTAAAGACACAACCGCCAGCAGCAAGAACCAGTTCTGGATGTACTTTATTCACCGGAGGGAGGGTAACAGGTAATTCAATTTTGAAGGAGGATTCTTAGGATCTTAGAGAAAAAATTTATTCCTCTTCTTCATAACCGAGGTCCCATTCGATGAGAATATTTTCGCGCTCGGCATCACGGTTCACCCGCTCCCGGTTACGTCGAAACTGCGGATCATGAGGCGGAAGAAGGACTAACCGGGCTTGAACTCGGGTACGAAATCCATCGATCATGTCTTTATCTCCAAAATCTGAACGCATTTCCCAGTGGGGTGCAATAGGGCCTAGGTAAACCATTTTGATATGGCCATTAGGTGGTTCACTCCCGATCTCTACGTCACTCATAAAGTTGCTCCTCATATTCGCTAGGAAGGAGTCTACCCAACAGAAATTTTTTTTGTTCACGGGAACTTTTTCCTCCAGTAAATCGTCTATTAGATAACGGAGGAATACATGAACACTAAATGGATGGCTAAAGGAAACTGTAGAAATAAACCGCCTGAGGTATTTTTCCCCAGCGATGGGTTAGGGGTTGAAATCGCGAAACAGGTTTGTGAGGCATGCAAAGTCAAAGACATGTGTCTGAACCACGCTTTGAAAAACCGCATCGATCATGGTGTTTGGGGAGGTACATCTGAACGCCAACGACGACGCTTACGGAAAGAACAACATCTAACAGCAGTGAGCCTTTAGCTATACCCAACTAGAAAGAGTATTGTGCTAGCTGATCGCCTGTGATTCTGCTATTACTTCAAGCGCTGCTTGGCGTTCTAGAGCCCGTTGGCGACGTATACGACGGCGTTCCCGCTCGCTCATCCCACCCCAGATACCAAATTTTTCACTATTCCTGAGCGCATACTCCAAGCAGTCTTCACGAACAACGCAACCACGACATACCTCTTTTGCTTCACGAGTTGATGCTCCACGCTCAGGAAAGAACAGGTCAGGGTCAACGCCGAGGCAGTTAGCGAAATCCTGCCAATCCTTGTCTAGAGACTCATCAGAAACCACTGTTGTTTAACCCTCCGGCTCTTTCGAAAAGGCGTCGACACTCGAAAGAGTTTGGACGCTTTTTGATCTTTGGCCTCTCGACCAGTATCAAATTCATTATTGTAATTACAATAGTGTTATTTAAGCAGGTCAGAATAGGAAAAAGCAAGGTGTAGGCCATAAAAACCCTGAAAAAGGCGGAAAAAACTCCCAAATACTGAGAAAAGCGCCGAATAAGGTCCTCAAGATGCTTTGACTACGTTTTTCACGAACTATCGACGGGAAGAAACTAATCGTCGGCGATGTTCTACGAAATCCACTAAGAGATAATCGCCGAGATTATCCCGGTTGGTAAAGAATGCCCTACCGCCATTCATTTCCGTTATTCGTTCTATGAAACGACTTAAAGCTGGTTCCGGATCAAGCATGAAGGTATTGATCCGAATTCCATCGCGGGTGCATGCCATAACTTCCTGCAGTGTCTTCTCCACTGTCTCGCGCGTGGGTGGATAATCAAAGTATGGGTTCCCGGACTGGTCTATGTGTGCTGTGGGTTCACCGTCAGTCACCATGATGATCTGCTTTGTCCCGGTCTGCTTTGCAAGCATCTGTCGACTCAAAAGAAGCGCATGCTGCATATTCGTACCTTGCATGTACCCCGTTGACACCTCAGGAAGTTGGTGGGGTTCGATTTCTCGGGCAACGATATTGAATCCAACGATGCCAATATAGTCGCGGGGATATTGCATGGTGATCAGAGAGTGAAGTGCCATCGCTACTTTCTTCGCTGGAAGAAGACGCCCTGTCCAAGCCATCGAATTTGATAGGTCGAGCATCAGCACTGTGCTCGACCTGACGAGGGACTCTGTCCGTTCTATTTCAAAATCTTCTGGAAGAAGGTCAACAGGAGTTCCACCTCCCGCTCTACGGATTGCATTTCGTACGGTGCGTTGGATATCTAGGTTGAATGGATCACCGAACTCGTAGGGCTTTGTGGAGAAATCTCTTTCATGGCCAATACCTTGCTGTTCCAGGTGATGTTTGCCTACCCGATCAGTATTTAGTTTGCGGAAGAGATCCGCTAACGCCTGTTGCCCGATCTTTCGGATAGCTTTTGGCGTTAATTCGTATCTACCTTCTTTCGCATCGATATACCCTGCATCTTCGAGTTGTTTCGCCGCCTCAGCGATTTTTTCCAGGCTCGTAGCGCTTTGCTCATCGAGTAATTCTTTCACCCTTTCTATATCGACTTCAGCCAACGAAGCAGGGTTTGTAACTGAAGAAAGCATGCGTTCCAATGCATCGAGGTCGCCGAGTTCCTCAAAAATCTGCTGAGCCTGCGCCATATTCATTGGGTCATCTCCAGAAAATTCATATGATTGCTCCCAACCTGAATTTGGAAATGCTTCCTGAAGATTCTGTGCGAGTTGATCCATCTGCCACTGCAAGTCCATATCTTCCAGAAGTTGGTCAGAAAGTTCTTGCAATTGCTGCTGTTGCTGTGGCGTCATCGAGTTCATCATTGTCTGAGCAGCAGCCATCCGTTGAGCCATGATCTCGAGAAGTTCATCAAGAGTTGAAGGATTTTCCGGAAAAAAATCGCCAAATTCTTCCATGAATTGTTTGAAGTCTGGCTCTTGCCCATTCGCACGTTGTTCGAGCATTGCATTGAGATTCGCAATCATATCTTTGAGCCTCTGCATGTCTTCTGGCTGCATATTCTGCATTTCATCCGACATTTGATCAAGATATTGCTGCATGAGTTGTTCGCGGAGTTTTTCCATAAGGTCTTCAAATTGTTGACGGGCATCCGCAGAGGTGAAGTCATATTGCTGCAACTCGCGGACTTGTCCGGCAAGGTCGGGGGGGATCATGTCAAGCTGTAAGTTCCGGTTTGTAACTGTTTCTTGGGTTATTTCCTCACGACGTGTATCACCTGATTTACGGGCTTCTTCTAGAAGTTGGTCCAAAGATTCACGTTCTTTGCCAATAACATCCCTAAGTTCATTTGCTACTTCCTCATAGACGCCGCCAAGATCATAATTCTCCAACCGCTCTTGGCGCTCTTGGCGTATACGGTCAAGTGTTTCTTGGAGGCCTTGGACTCGTTCGCCATCAACATTGAAACCTGATTGCATCATTCGACGTAATGCAGAATTGACGTCACCGTCATATAGAAGGTCATCACCAAGTTCAGCTAAAAGATCTTCAGCTGAAATGTCGAACCCCGTCTGGGTTCCATCCCATGCTGAATAGGCATAATTGAAATTTTGTCTCTTCCTCTTTCGCCACTTACCTAAGACCATACCGAGACAGTAGCCAGTCTTCCGCTTTCGCGCCTACTGCGAAGTAAAACTGTTAGTTAACGAGTACTGGCCGATGATTTCATGGCAGTCTCGAATAGAGTTATTTCCATGATTGTTGAATACAAAACAGAAGGACGGGTTGCCGTCATAACATTAAACCGTCCAGAAGCTCGGAATGCCGTATCTGGAGAGCTCGCTCAAGCGCTTGAAGCCGCTGTAGACCAGATGGAGGGCGACGATGAAGTATGGGTTGGTATTTTAGCTGGAAACGGTCCCGTTTTTTGCGCAGGGGCTGATCTCAAAGCGGTTGCTTCAGGAAATGCAAATCTTGGAACAAAGCGAGGTGGGTTTGGAGGTTTTGTAACTCTTGAACGAACAAAACCTATCATTGCCGCTGTTGAGGGACCAGCCGTCGCAGGCGGATGTGAACTCGTTCTCGCTTGTGACATGGTTGTCGCTTCTACTGCAGCTTCATTTGGCCTCCCAGAAGTAAAAAGGTGCCTAGTTGCTATGGCAGGAGGTACAACAAGGCTTCCTAAACGCCTCCCACCGAATATCGCAATGGAAATGGCGTTAACGGGAGACACAATTGATGCAACGCGGGCATATCAATATGGGCTAGTCAACATTCTTTGTGAACCCGAGGAAGCAATTGAAACAGCGAAAGGACTTGCTGAACGCGTAAACGCGAACGCGCCTCTTGCGGTCAGAGCAACGCGAAAAGCGGTTCTAGAGGGAACACTCGTACCTGATGAGGATGGGATTCGCATTGCCGTTGACCTTTTCCGCCCAGTAGCTGCAAGTGAAGACGCCAAAGAAGGACCGCTTGCCTTTGTCGAGAAACGACCACCAGAATGGAAAGCGCGCTGAACGACAACACCCCAGATCTCACATTCTCAGAGGACCTCCGGGAAAGAATAACTTCCAACCTTAAAAATCATCCGACCGTCACCCATGAGAGAGTTGACTTACGGAGAGCCACTGTTGCCGTCGCCGTTGCTCCACAAGAAAATGGGCAATCCGGATTTATTCTCACGCGGCGAAGCAGAAATCTGCAGACTCACAGCCACCAATACGCTTTACCGGGAGGAAAGATCGACGTTGGCGAAACCCAAGAACAAACAGTCCTTCGGGAAGTTCATGAAGAAATAGGTATCCGCGCAGAAACTAATGTGATACTTGGCTACCTCGACGACTATGTCACTAGGTCGGGGTTTATCATCACCCCAATCGTCCTTTGGATCCCCGATCTGCAAAATCTGAAACCTGAACCAGGTGAAGTAGATGAGATTTTCATTATTGGCTTCGATGAGCTTTTCCGCCCAGATAGCCCACGGTGGGTCAAGATTCCAGAAAGCAAAAAACTCGTGCTTCAGCTACCTTTGCGAAACCGGCTCATCCATGCACCAACGGCTGCCTTAATATACCAATTCCGTGAAATCGGGATTCAAGGGAATTTGATACGGACAGATGAAATCGAAGAACCTGTATGGGCGTGGAGATAAAGGCCCTATTTTTCAAGGGTTTTAAATAAAAAAAACGCAGAACCATGGCAACCGCCCTCTTTACCGACTATCTTGAACAAGGTGTGCCGTTTGGCACATGAACTTTCAGGCCCAATAACGTGTTGGTGCCATATAGAGAGGGAATTTTTTCATGAAAAAAGTAAAACTGCTTATTGCAGCATTAGGAGTAGCTTTGGTGGCTTCACTGGCTCTCGCTCCTGCAGCGAATGCACAAGCTGAAATCAGGTCGGTTCTGGCTGATCCAATGTTTGTAGATGCAGCTGGAGAGGCAACATTCACCGTTACGGGATCTGGCTGGGTTGGCGCTAGCATTGCTGTGCTTCCTTGTGTTGGATCAACTAACTACGAAGAAGCAGCAGCCAATGGTGCGGATGCCTGTGACCTTGGGTCATTGACAATTGTCCCTAACGCTGGCGACGGTACATTCTCAGTAGAGGTGACCTATGATGTGCCAGCTGCAGGTATGTGTATCGGTGCTGGTACTCTTGACCAGACCGAAGCAGGTACCTTCTGTATCGGGATTGGTGCTCCAGTACCTCCTCCCGCAGGAGCAAATACGGGTGCTGAATCAGGACTGATTGTCACCATTGGTATTGCAATACTTGCTGCCGGTGCATTGGTAGTCGGTATGACACGCCGTCGAGCATTTGTAGCCTAAAAGACTTTCCCATATTTCTGGGAATAAAGTTTAAAGAACCGGGCCGCTAGGTCCGGTTCTTTACTTTTTCATTCAAACTGGTTCAAACATTGCAATGTTTGAAAATTACATCTGGTTCATTTTCTCGTAAATCTGACGAGGACTTAACCATTGTGCTCGTCCGTCGTCAACTAGAGAAGATAGGGAATCGACAAGGTTAGAGATAAATCCTTCAGGTGGTGGAAGGCCGATACTTATAGTTGTCGAAAAAACACAGCATCGGCCATCATCAGATTGTTCATCATAGAGAACATAACTTTCCGCCAAGTTGACGTATTCCCTTATATCCTCATTCTGATACTGGCACCCAGTAGCTGCAACGTCATTTTCCGATAGGCATTTCACGGTGGAACCAGACTCTCCGACGGCAATGAAAAAATCACCATCTGAGTCCGGAACAGTCCAGTTCGCAGAGGATGAGGTGCGCCAAGGTGTAGCTTTTTTCGAAAGATCGAATCCGGGAGCCCCATGGCATTCCGACGGACTCGGACACTCATCAATGTTCCATCCTGCTGGATGATACATCGCGTCCAAAGACGTTAAGCAGTATTCCACCACCCCCGTAGTGATCTTAAAGCCCGCTGCTATTGCAGCTTCTATGAAGGGACCCTCGCTACAAATACCGGAAACTAGGATGGGATCAATTCCAAGATCTTGGACCTGTCTGAATTTAACCGATAATTGATCTTTCAGATCATCAAATGATGGAGTCCCTTTGCCACCAACATCCGCATGAACTTCGATGGCGTGGCCAAGAGCTAGTAGTTCATCGACAATAGTTTTGGCGCCAGGCGATCTTGCAAATTGCGAAGAAAGCTCGAATGAAAAAATTGCGCCGGCTTGTTCCGCTTCACGTGCGACGTCAAGAACTATCGCTGCATGGCGATCAAATTTTTCCGAATTTCGATTTTCTCCTATCCAACCTTCCACATGGATCGACATGGTGAGGATGGTTGCTTCATCAGTTGGTTGTGAAAGAGCAGGAACAGGTTTGCTAGTTGGATTTACTGTAGGAGTGTTTTCCGCATCAGTGACGCTGGTGGGTGTGGTCGAAGAGCACCCAATCAAAACTGCGGCGCAAGTAAAGCTGAGTAATCTGAAAGGCAACTTCACTTTGCTTGAGATGTTTGCCATGCTCGAATGAGGTCTTCTGTTGTCGTGAGCGTAGCCAATAACGACAATGAACCCTCTAAAATACTCTGGCCGTATTCGACAGGAACACCTGCTACTGCATCTGTGGGGATAATGACCTGATATCCCAAATCAACGGCGGACATGACTAGCCCGAGAACGCCGATATTTAATGACACGCCGAGCGCTACGATCGTCCGAGTACCGAGGTTACGAACTATTTGGTCGAGTGATGTGCTAGTGAACGGAGTTAGACCGTGTAATCGTGGGACAACGATATCTGTGGGTTCTGGGCCGAAGGATGAAATTATCTCTACGCCTTCCGTGTTCTCGATTAGTCCAGCCCCGGATTGGTTTATTTTTTGTGATGCGGCAAGCATCTTGCAATTGACTATCGATCCAGCATGGTCCGCTCGATTCATGGCTGTTGCGTGAAGGACTCGGACCCCCACCTCACGTGCAGCGTTGCATATTTTCGGCCCATTCAAAAGGACACCTGCAGCTTCTGCCGCGCTTTGTAGTTCAGGGAAACTTGACATGTCGCCGACAACTCCGCGTTGAACTTCCATAGTGATTACCACTGTGTGGTTTGGGTCCACTAGATCTCTTAGTTCCATAACTTGTCCTTTCGTTAAGAATAGAAAACTCTTAGGACATATGTGTGTACTTCTCAAATTTCAAGTTCTTTCCAGCCAGAAATCGATTGGACATAAAAAAAATGGTGAGGGTCCACCACTTCACGTGTTTTTCAGACGACAGTTAGCTTGTTCGTATCCCGGAAAATGCCACCGCTGTTGGGGGGCAGGCTGGAAGGCCTGCCCCCTCCGTTTTTGGCAAAATTGTGCGGCTCCCCGCTGGAGAGGATTCAAAGCAAGTTCTCGAGTTGTACCCTAGAACTACCCTTTACTTCTGAGGAGGACACGGTGGATGCAATACTGCTCGCTGCGGGACGATCTACCCGTCTTGGATCGGGTATCGATAAGCAGCTGTATCGAATAGATAACAAGCCATTAGTTATCTATTCAGCGGAACAACTGCTCGCGCATAACGACATTGACCGTCTTGTCGTTGTAGGCAGTGCAGAGGGTATGGATGATATTCAGTCTGTTTTTCGGGAATTTGATCTGATTCAATCCTGCGAATTCGTCCTAGGCGGAGATGAAAGACAAGAATCTGTTCGCAATAGTCTCGCCGCCGTAGATAGTGAACGTGTTTTACTACATGAAGGAGCTAGACCGCTAATCACTCTTTCGTTAATTGATAGGGTGCTTTCCCCTGACACTACATGTGTCTCTCCGACACTACCCGTTCCGTTTACAGTTGCTATTGGGGGAAAGAATATGGAACAGGAACTAGATAGGTCTTCATTGCATAATATTCAGCTACCACAGGCGTTTGATAGACAAAAACTTTTTGAAGCTCATGAACAAGCCTCTTTAGAAGAGTTTACGGCAACCGACGATAGCGCTCTCATTTTTCGAATGGGATATTCAGTCGAATTTGTGGAAGGAGAAGTGACAAATATTAAAGTCACATACCCAACGGATTTGATCCTTGTTGAAAAAATCCTCAAAGGACAAGCACCCTAGAACAAAAATTTCTTAAGCACGAATAGTTTTGATTTCGATTCTCTTTCCGCTTCGTTTTTGTGCAAGGCTCAAATAATGAGTCAATTAGTTTGGGAAGGGGAAGCAGAACTAAATCGTCCCTTATTTGTGATCGCACTTGAAGGCCTTTTCGATGCAGCAGGTGCCGCAACAAACTCGGTTGATCGTCTAGTTACTACTTATAATGCGAAACCTTTAGCGCACATAGATCCTGAGATCTTTTTTAACTTCCAGGAGGAACGGCCTATCGTCAGGATTGCAGATCATGGCCGTGAGATCGTTTGGCCAACAAACTCAATTTGGGCAGCTAAATGCCCAAATGAAAATCACGATCTAGTTCTTCTATCCGGAGTTGAACCACACTTGAGATGGAGATCGTTCGCTGATTCTCTTCTTGAAATCGCCCAATCAACGAATGCCGAAATGGTTATAACACTAGGGGCGATGGCTGGGATGGCCCCACACACACGCCCTTTGGGGGTAGTCGGAAGCGCCGCCGATCCCGCCACTGCTGACCGGCTAGGTCTGGGACGTCCTACCTATGAGGGGCCGACGGGACTTGTTGGCGCTCTTCATGACCAACTTGATAAAGCAGGGATGCCAGTCATATCTCTTCGTGTCTCTGTACCCCATTATGTTCCCAACCCACCGAACCCTGAGGCAACAAGATCGTTGTTATCTCGATTGGAATTAGTTACCGGCGTACAGACGCTTCATGGGGAATTGGATCAGGCTGCAAACGACTGGAGAAAGCGGATAGATCTTGCGGTTTCAAATGATGATGAAATGGCAAATTACGTTCAGCAATTGGAACAGCGCGTAGATGAGAGCGAAATCTTACCAACCGGCGATGATTTAGCAGCGGAACTTGAAGCATTTCTTCGGGACAGAAGAGAAGATTGAGGGCATTCAAAAGTGGTCTGAGCTTACAGGGTGATCTTGCCGAGAGCCCGCCAACCCACAGCTCCGGCCCCTATCAAGGGTCCGTCTTCTGCCAGTTCGCTAGGAATGATTTGCGTCCCTTTCGCGTGTTCGATTTTGGAAAGTTGGTTAATTGTTCTTTGAGCTGCTGTAAAGAATACATCGCCGAATCCTAAAGCAACTGAACCAGAGACTATCGCTAACTGGAGGTCAAGGAGGTTCGCTACTGAAGCCACAGCCCTTCCTACTAACTCCCCTACATGTTCTCGGGTTTGATAGTTTGCGTTGATTGCTGGAAACCCAAGGGACCGGTGGAGTGATGATCCAGACGCTGACCCTTCCAAAAGGCCCGAGACTCCATTGGCATCCTTCCCTCCTTCTGGGTCCACAAAGATGTGGCCGATATGGCCGGCATTTCCGTCTGCACCTTCAAGCAAGGTCCCGTTAAGTACGATTCCTCCACCAACTCCGGTTGAAACAACCATCGCTAGGAAATTTTCGCAATTTTTTGCTGTACCTACCCACCCTTCCGCAAGGGCTAGTGCTTTTGCGTCATTATCAACATATGTTGAGATTTGTATATCATTTTCTAACCTTTCGCGAAGCGGAAAGTTTCTCCATTCAGGAATGTTCAGTGGAGAAACGAGTTGGTAAGAGTTTTTTGCTGGGCCCCCACAACCAACTCCAATTGCTTCAATTGGGGTTGAAGCGGCTGCCAAAGTTTCCTGAACTAATTGAAGCAAACGAGGGTATAGCGAATTTTTGACTGAGTTTCCAGTTTGGATTTGTCTTTTGTGTGTGAGCTTCCCAGCTGCATCAACGATGCCGGTCGCTACCTTTGTCCCTCCAACATCAACCGCTAGAACATTTGTCATCTTTTTATTCTTCAGTGTTGTTAGGTTCGTGCCCGGTAAACACCTGCGTCACCAACTGCATCTTTATTGAGCATCTTGCTCAAGTGAAGGCCTTCAAGAATGAATTCTATGCCACTCGCTACATGTGCTGGGTCAGCAAGGTGGTCAGCGTTTAATCCAATACTTTCAAGTACTGGGTTAAACGATGCCATCTGATTCAAGCAGTCAATATACGCCTTAGAAACGATGTCATCGCCTGCACTTACAATCGCCCCTTTTTCAAATTCGTCAAGCAAAGGAGTGCATAAAGAATGATCAACGGTTGCTCGGAAGACTTCGAGAATAGATTGCTTGACGAGGTGTTGGATGATCTCAATTTCTCTTCCATCTTCCAAGGTCTCCACTTCAATTTTCCCGCAGGTGGAGGCAATGATCGAACTTAGGTCACTGACGCGAGGGACTGCATGGGTCTCTTCATTAAGAAGAGCTCTACGAAGCGATCCAGCTACAAGGGTCTCGTAGTTGGAGACTGTCAATCGGACTGATACCCCTGATCGCTGATTGATATTGGAATTTTCACGAGCGACGTGTGAGATAGTCGCAATGATTTTTTCCATGAAGTCAGGAACATCGATATTGATGGCTTCATGGGGGAAAATGTTTGCTTCCTGTACCGCTATCTTCCGTTCCAGTTCGATATCGAATGGATAATGTGTACGAATTTGACTTCCAAAACGGTCTTTCAAGGGGGTGATGATTCTTCCTCTGTTTGTGTAATCTTCAGGGTTCGCTGAAGCAACAAGGATTACATCCAGTGGCAACCGAACTTTATATCCCCTGATCTGGACATCTCTCTCTTCAAGAATGTTTAAGAGTCCTACTTGGATTCTTTCCGATAGGTCTGGAAGTTCATTAATAGCGAAAATCCCCCGATTGGTTCTTGGTACAAGTCCGTAATGCAGGGTCAATTCATCAGAGAGATACCGGCCTTCCGCTACCTTGATCGGGTCTACCTCTCCGATCAGGTCTGCTATTGACGTATCTGGTGTAGCAAGTTTTTCTCCGAATCGCTGACTCCGGTGAACCCATTCAACTGGGGTACCATCACCTTTTTCTTCAACCAGGTCTCGTGCATACTTCGAAATTGGGTGATATGGGTCATCATTTATTTCAGATCCAGCGATGATTGGCATCCATTCATCGAGAAGGTCTACTAGGCCTCTGATCATTCGCGTCTTGGCTTGTCCACGCTCGCCAAGAAAAATCACATCATGACCCGCAAGTACAGCATTTTCTACTTGTGGAATAACTGTGTTTTCATATCCGAGCACCGTCGGAAAGATATCCTCTCCTTCTCGAATCAACCGAATAGCATTTTCTCGTATTTCTTGTTTTACTGTCCGCGAGAGCCAACCAGATTTTTTTAATTTGCCTAGGGTTTGTGATTTCCTCATGCTCGCACCGTAGCGGAAGTAATCACTTATTTCTCTATCGAAGGGGGAAGGATTTCAACTTTTTCGATTCTTTTTAGCTCGCTTCGAATATTTTGGCGCGCTTTCTCTTCCCATTGGTCCTTGAAGACCTCTAATGCGAAGAGAGGCCGCTGTGCTAAAAGACCGCGTAAAAAATTTTTACGTGCTGGGAAAAATTCGGCGTCGCTTAGATGCTGGTATTCATTCCGGATGCCTTTTTCGTAACTACGATATATCTCTTCTTCGCTAGCGAGAATAGCTAAATCTGCGTCATGGAGGATGCGATATCCAAATTCTTCTTTGGGTGGTTGATGATAATCTGCCGTTGACTGAATGAGTTTCATGACATGCATCGGGTTGGCGATATCCAAATTGAGAAGCCATTGGTATGCGATATCGGCACTTTGAAGTTCATTAGATTCTAGTTTTGGGTCGTACACAAAATCATGGAACCATATCGCGAATTTGAGATCATTGTCTTCTTTGATTGGGTGAGGAACCTGATCTATGACTGAAAGACAGTGGCTGATATGTTCCAGAGTGTGATAGTGCCTTCTGGAATCCGAGTACGCTTCAACGATTCTTTGACCCATTTCGTTCGCTGATTTGAGGCCAACGTTATTGTCATAACAGAGTTCAAACCATTGACTCATGATTTCTATCTGCGTTATCTCCATACCGGAAGAATACTTTGAAAAAACACTAGAGTTTGAAGGAACTTCGAGAAATGCAGGGGTGTTATTAGGTAGACGGTTAGTGTTTAAAGAGTGGGAAACACTAATCTCATAACGAGACAGAAATATTTATCTCTCTGTCAATTTGCCTGGAGGCATAGAAGGAAATGGCACAGACAATGATGCGATCCGCCCCGCAACCAATTCGTAAAAAACCACGACAACTCCCTTTCCCTCTGAATATCTACCAAAGTGCCGTTGGTAGAAAATGGGTGATGGCTGTGAGCGGAATCATTCTTCTTGGGTTCGTCATAACACATATGATCGGGAATCTTCATTTGTACGAAGGACCTGTAGAGATACATGAATATGCGGAGACACTTCGGAATCTAGGAACAGATATCGTTCCTAGGACATGGCTGCTCTGGGCGGTAAGACTCTTGCTCATTGTGTCTTTTGTGGTCCATATCCATTCTGCTTACTCTTTGAAGGAAATGGGGAGGAAAGCAAACACGCGTGCGAATTACGCTGATGGGAATAAGAAATATGCGGCCTCCCAGGATTTCATCGCAGCAAATTATGCGAGTCGGACAATGCGTTGGACGGGTCCGATCATCCTGCTCTATCTATTCTTCCATTTGGCTGATTTGACTTGGGGTTGGGTGCATGATGATTGGTATCTGGGGGATCCATACAACAACGTGGTCGTTTCAATGGGGAATATCGGCATCGCCTTAATTTACATTGTTGCTAATATAGCGCTCGCAATACATATTTTTCATGGGACATGGAGTTTGTTTCAGAGTCTAGGTATAAACAGTCCAAAATTTAACCAAGCTCGTAAGGTACTTGCAACTAGCCTCGCAGGGCTTATCTTGGTTGGGAATCTAAGTTTCCCTATTGCTGTTCAGGCAGGGTTGATTGATCAAGATAATTGTGAAGCTCCTTGTGCCTTGACAGCGGTTGAAGCAGAGGAGGGGCACGAATGATCGGAGAACTACAATCCCGTATTCCTGAGGGTCCTATCGATGAGAAGTGGGAAAGTCATAAATTCAATATGAAGTTGGTGAATCCCGCCAATAAGAGGAAATTTGAAATTATCGTGGTCGGGACTGGCCTTGCAGGAGCATCAGCCGCCGCTACTCTTGGAGAGCTCGGATACCGTGTGAAGGCCTTTACTTATCATGACAGTCCTCGGCGTGCTCACTCAATCGCAGCTCAGGGCGGTATCAACGGTGCAAAGAACTATCAGAACGACGGCGACTCCGTTTATCGCTTATTTTATGACACAGTCAAGGGAGGGGATTACCGAAGTAGAGAGGCCAATGTTCATCGTTTATCCGAAGTTTCTCTAAACATCATCGACCAATGTGTTGGTCAGGGGGTTCCATTCGCTCGGGAATACGGTGGCCTTTTGGATAATCGTTCATTTGGAGGAGCTCAAGTCAGTCGAACTTTCTATGCACGGGGACAAACCGGTCAACAACTTCTACTTGGAGCGTATTCCGCTCTTATGCGACAGGTCAGCGCAGGATCCGTTGAGCTTCATACACGTTCAGAAATGCTTGACCTGATTGTCCATGATGGAGCGGCTCAAGGGATAGTAGTGCGTGATCTGATCACAGGAGATATTCGCAGCCATACCGCCCACGCTGTGGTCCTAGCAACCGGAGGATATGGGAACGTATATTACTTATCTACAAACGCCATGATGTGCAATGTAACTGCCGGTTGGAGAGCGCATAGAAGAGGCGCCTTATTCGCGAATCCGTGCTATACCCAAATCCACCCGACCTGCATTCCTGCTAGTGACGAGTTCCAGTCAAAATTGACTCTGATGTCTGAATCTTTGCGCAACGACGGTCGAATATGGGTTCCACGAGAGCACGATGAAGTGCGAAGTGCTTCCGACATTCCCAATGATGATCGTTACTATTACCTTGAGGAGAAATACCCCTCATTTGGAAACCTGGTTCCCCGTGATGTTGCTTCACGAAACGCAAAGACTGTCGTTGATCAGGGACTTGGGGTAGGGGTATTGAAGAATGGAGTGTACTTAGATTTTGCTGATGCTATTGCCCGTGATGGGGAAGAATCAATACGTTCCAGGTACGGAAATCTTTTTCAAATGTATGAACGGATAACTGGAGAGGATCCATATAAAACACCCATGAGGATCTACCCTGCGACTCATTACACTATGGGAGGTCTTTGGGTCGACTACGAATTGATGAGCAATGTCCCCGGCCTGTTTGTTGTTGGGGAGGCAAATTTCTCAGATCATGGGGCAAACCGTCTAGGAGCATCTGCCTTGATGCAAGGACTTGCAGATGGATACTTTGTTTTGCCCTATACGATCGGGAACTACCTAGCTCCCCTTCTAGGGAAGAACCCACTTTCGGAAAATGATCCCGCATGTAATGGCGTTGTTGGCGAAGTAGCAGAACAGACGCAACGGTGGCTTTCGGTAAACGGGACTCGTAGTGTCGATTGGTTTCACCGCGAACTTGGCAAACTTGTTTGGGACTATATTGGTATGGAACGGGATAAGAATGGGCTTGAAAAAGCATTATCTGAAATTCCGGCGTTGCGTGACGAATTCCAGAAAGACGTTCGCGTTCTGGGGTCTGGAGATAGCCTTAATTCCTCTCTCGAAAAGGTCGGCCGTGTCGCTGATTTCTTTGAACTTGCTGAGCTAAAGGCACGTGACGCTCTTGAACGTGAAGAGTCATGTGGAGGTCATTTCCGCATGGAAAGCCAAACATCCGAAGGAGAGGCTCTCAGAGATGATGAAAACTTCGCCCATGTTGCCGCTTGGGAATGGGGCGGTTCATCGAATTCTGCGATCCTGCATAAGGAACAACTGGAATTTGAATATGTTCCACTTACCCAAAGATCATACAAGTAGGAGAAACTATGTCGGGTTCACTTTCGCTCACTCTTAAAATCTGGAGACAGGCTGGACCGCAAGAAACTGGGCGTTTTGAAACATACCAGGTAGAAGGCATCAGCGAGGATATGTCATTTCTTGAGATGTTTGATGTTTTGAACGAAAGTTTAATCAATGACGGTGAAGAACCTATCGAGATTGCGAGCGACTGTCGGGAGGGCATCTGTGGAACATGCGGATGCATGATAAACGGTAGAGCCCATGGGCCAGAGAAAGCTACAGCAACTTGTCAATTGCATATGCGGAAATTTTGTGATGGAGACACTATCGTTGTTGAGCCATGGCAAGCAGCATCATTCCCAGTCATTAAGGATCTTGTAGTTGATCGTTCTCCGCTAGATCGCATTATCGAATCCGGCGGGTATATCACTGTTCCTACTGGTTCTGCACCGGATGCAAATCTCATACCCGTTCCCAAAGACGCAGCTGACAGTGCGTTTGATGCTGCGGCATGCATTGGCTGTGGAGCGTGCGTCGCCGCTTGTCCGAATTCTGCTGCTCAGCTATTTACCTCAGCGAAAGTTCAACATTTAAATTTACTTCCCCAAGGTCAAGCTGAACGTTGGAGTAGAACAGAGGAGATGGTCGAAACAATGGAACAGTATTTTGGGTCTTGTTCGAATCATGGAGAATGCCACGAAGCTTGCCCTAAGGAAATTCCTTTAGATTTCATTGCGTATACAAACCGAGATTATGTCAATGCTAAGCGGAAAAACCGAAAGCTTTCAGGACAGTACTAAATCTCGTTCAGCAAGTTAAGTGTTCGTTCCCAAGCCGTATTCGCTGCTTCGGCATCGTATGTGCCTAGAGCATTTTCTTCGTTCGCAAACGCGTGGCCCGTCCCTTCGTAGATATGGAAATTAACGTCCTTACCTAGTTCCTGAAGTTGACTTTCAAGCCCTTTGATAGCTTCCGGAGGGAAAAAGTCATCATGCGCCGCGAAGTGCCCTTCAACTTTTGCCGTCAATCCATTCCAGTCAGGAGCCCCATCATCTAATGGTGCTCCGTAGAACGGAGCAGCAACTGCTACACGACTTGATTCAAGCGCGGAGACCATAAGTGTTAGCATCCCTCCCATACAAAATCCTACAACTCCTACCTGTGAGGATGAACAAGAGTCGAGGGATAGTAGGTGATCTATGGCCCCAGCCATGTCTCTGGCAGCCCTATCTGGCGGCAGAGAGGTCATCAACTCGCCGGCTTTATCCATTTCCGTGTGATTCGCGAAATCTCCATGATAGAGATCAGGGGCTAAAGCGGTGAATCCCTCATCAGCTAATCTATTGCAGACACCTTTTATCTGTGGGACAAGACCCCACCATTCCTGCAGTACAAGAACTCCAGTACCAGATCCTGATTTTGATGCAGCTAAATATCCTCCTGCGGTTGTTCCATTTACCGGAAATTCAATCATCTGCGGTTCCATGCTGTTCCTCCCAGGGGTAGCCCATGAAGAAAGTATTACCTGATATTGCACGCCGTGGGAAATTCTTGAACCAAATGTTAGAGCTACTTTATTGAAAGGTTAAGTTATTTTCTGAGCGACGAGCCATGCTTCATGCCGCCCAGAAGCTCTCCAACCTTCATCAACCTTCAGAGTACGCATTGAACAAAGTCCTTCAGCTATCTCACAGATTTCATTCTCATCGAGGAGAAAACGAATGCTGGGGTGCTCATGTCTTTTGAGGTTCGCTCGCGTGGGGTGGGCAAATAGGAGCACTCCCCCAACATGTAATGCGTCGGGGATCCTCTTTATTAATTCACGATCAAGGAAGAAGTGCAAAAAGGCGACGTCCCATTGTCTATCTGGTGGTATCCGAAACTTCTCTAAGTCATATTGAATACACTCCAGAGCAACATTTTTTTGTTCGGCTTGATCCTGTGCTTGATTCAGGGCAACTGAACTGATATCGATTAGCGTCGTTGAAAAACCTTTTTGCGCAAACCAGATAGCATTTTGGCCATTGCCTCCAGCTAGATCTACTACGCTCCCAGAATCAGGCAGAAATTTTTTTACTTCATCGAGAAAAAGTGAAGGTTCCTTGGGAGCTGAATTCTTCCTATAACGGTCGTCCCAGAGTAATTCTGGAGTTTCGGATTCAGCCATATGTTGAGAAACTATCAGCGCGTAGTTACGGAGACGGGAACAGTTTTAAATCCCCGTAGGGTCATACGGCCACGTTGTTCAAGTTCACCGGCTTGCTCGATCTTAGCGAATCGGCGAATAAGTCCTGCGAACATCTCTTGACCTTCTGCTCTTGCTAGATTCGCCCCGAGGCAATAGTGGATTCCAGATGCAAAGCTAAGAGGCGGCCCTTCATCTCGGCGAACTGAAAAAGCATCGGGAGTAGTAAATTTTTCTGGATCTCTATTCGCTGCTCCTAATAACGTAACGACGGACCTTCCTTCTTCAATCTTTATTCCAGCAACTTCTGTTGTCTTCAGGGCGGTTCTCCCATCAATTTGAACGGGGCTATCCCAACGCAACATTTCTTCGACGGCGCTTTCAACCAAGTCGGGGTTGTCCCAAAGAAGATCGTGTTGATCAGGGTACTTAAAGAGTGCAGCTAAGCCATTTCCTATAAGATTTTGTGTCGTTTCCATCCCTGCCGCGAATAAGAGAATTACTGTACTGACGACTTCTTCTTCTGAGATACGGTCACCGCTTTCCTCTACTGCAATGAGAGCAGATATTAGGTCATCCTGTGGTTCTTTTTTCCTTTCATCTAAAAGCTCCCAAAAGTATTCCCCCATTTCAGTAAATGCAGCATGAGATGCTTGAAGTTCTTCAAGAGTGGGACCAGCTTCAAGGTTTGCTACTCCATCCGTAACAAGTGGTCGGAAATAGTTCCAATCCGAACGTGGGACTCCAACAAGTTCACCAATAACATTTACTGGAAGAAAACCTAAAATTTCCATTGCATCGCCCCCACCTTGCCGTGCGAGCTGGTCGAGGCATTCTTCCGTTAATTCACGAATGCTTGAACGCATGTCCTCTATCCGTCGAGGGGTGAACACACGATTGACTAAACCGCGAAGCCTCGTGTGCTCGGGCGGATCAAGAAAAAGTAGAGAAGGGGCGGTTCTAGAGCGGGTCTCATTTACTTCTTCTCGGAAAGCTACAATCTCCGGAGATTCTTCTCGGGGAAGCATCGATCCTCCTGGGCCTGACTGGTCTCCTTTGCCAAATCTATTGTCACGAAAGACACCATGGCAGTCATCGTAACGGGAGAGGAAAATTGCTCCGTTAGAGCTCTCAAAGATTGGCATACCATCCCGAAGTTTTTTGTACCAAGGGGCAGGATCTGCTACTCCTTCAGGAGTTAAAAACAGATTCAGTAGATATTCGTCTCCGATTCTTTGCTCTTCTTTAGTGGAAATCATGTACCGGTCAATTCATTTTCTGCTGTCGATGGATAGTCCAATTTAGATCTATCATACAGTGGCATGACCAAACCAGTAGAAACACATATCTCTGATGGGAAGATAGCTCATTTTCTCCGAGGTGTTTTTATGGGATTAGCAGATGCCGTTCCCGGTGTTTCTGGAGGTACTATCGCTTTATTACTGGGGGTTTACAACCGCCTCATTGAAAATATAGGGATCCTCACGACGTGTGTCACCCATTTGATCAAAAGAGAATTCCGCCAATTCTGGGAAAGAATTCGAACGATAGAATGGGGATTTCTAGTTCCTCTGCTTTTGGGAGTGTTTCTAGCATTTGGGATTTTGGCTCATTTTATTGAAAGCCTTCTCGAAGATTACCCCCAACCGATGGCGGGTCTGTTCTTTGGGTTGGTAGCTGTATCTATCCTCACTGGAATAAGAATGGTTGAGGTTTGGAGTTATCGTCGATACGGGTATGTGATCCTTGTTGCTGCTGTAACTTTTTTCCTTTTGGCATTTAGCTCAGGTCAAATTCGAAATCCGTCGTTGATTTATTTCTTTCTCGGAGGTTTAGTCGCGATTTGTGCCATGGTGCTTCCCGGCATTTCAGGGTCATTTTTGTTATTGACGATAGGGATGTATGCGCCGGTAATCCAGATGATAAATGATAGGGAACTGGGTGAACTAACTGTATTTGGCATTGGAGCTATTGTTTCTCTGGGAATCTCAGTAAGGATTCTCGGATGGATTTTAAATCATCATAGGGACAGTCTGTTGGCGTGCCTGGTTGGGCTGATGGTTGGTAGCCTCAGAGTTTTATGGCCTTGGCCGAATGGTGTTGGCGTGATAAGTGAGAGAGAAGATGAAATTGTTAAGGGGACTGCCCTTGGATGGCCAATTGACGTCAGCGACTTTATTTGGCCTACGCTTCTCGCCTTTGCGGGATTCATTCTCGTCTCGATCCTTTTACAGTACGAGCAAAGGAGTCAAAAAGATTTTCGAGTTAATCCAACAGATGGGGTAAAGGGATGAGCGTTCAGCTACTGATCAACCCTTCGGCCGGCAGAGGTAAAGGCCATAAGCTTAACAATTCTATTGTTCGGGAGGTCCAGTCTCACTGCAGTGATGTGGAGGTTCTTACTGCAACGGCAGTTGAGGAAGCCAAGGTGCTTCTTGAAGAGACCGTTAGGAGTGGTATTAAGAGACTGATTGTTGCAGGGGGCGACGGAATCGTCCATCTCGCTCTTCAGGCCATCGCAGGTTCTTCAACGGTTCTAGGGATTATCCCCTCAGGATCTGGAAATGATTTTGCTCGAGCTCTCGGTCTTCCTTCGGGAATCGAAGCGGCTTCAAGGATCGCATTCTCTCAGTCTTCGCAAATAGATTTGCTACGGGTAGGTACCCGATGGGTAGCATCTGTACTGACATTTGGGTTCTCTGCAGATGTAAATACCCGTGCAAATCAGATGAAACGCCCGAAGGGCCCGAGTCGGTATACATTTGCGACGTTGCTTTGTCTACCCAAATTACAGAGCAGGCATATGGACATTCAGGTGGATGGAACGACTTTCCATTTCGATCTGGTACTCGGAACCGTAGCAAATACGAGTGATTTCGGAGGGGGCATGAAAATTGCCCCAGATGCAGATCCATTGGATGGAATTTTGAATCTTACTCTGGTAACGAGCATTGGGAAGATCGAACTACTCCGATTCTTTCGACGGGTGTTTGATGGATCACATTTGCGACATCCGAAGGTTCAGACTTTGGAAGGGAAAAAAGTTGAGATCACCACTGAAGGTTTCGATATTTGGGGTGACGGAGAATTGATCGGCGTGTCGCCGATAGGAATTGAGTTGGTCCCTCAAGCGCTCCATCTTGCGAAGGGTTAGGTGTACGCTTCGATTATGGGAACGTCACAAAAGGAATGGGTAGCTTCACTGAATGCTAACTTATCTTCTCTGCTTTCCGGAGTTATCACTGATCCATTGATCGTTCAATATGTAGTTATGGGTGGGGATGGTATGAAATATCTTTACCATCTAAGTCTTCTCGACGGTAAGGCGTCAATCAACGAAGGGAAGTTAGATCAGGTTGATATTACGTTCTCCTTGGAGGAAACAACGGCGTCACAAATTCAATCTGGGGTGGTTAGCACAGAGGAAGCTTTCCTTAAGGGTCTTTTAAAAGTTGATGGAAATATCAAACTTCTACTAGATATCCATAGTCAAATTGAAAATTCGGGTCGATAAAATCGTTTCGTTGCTGGACGTTAGATCAAACCAAGAGAGCTCACTGTTTCGCGCTCTGCTACCAGTTCTGTCGCCGAAGCATCAATCTTTTGGCGACTGAATTCATCGATATCTAGACCCTGAACAATCTCATACACACCGTCACTACAAGTAACAGGAAAAGACGAGATAACTCCTTCGGGAATGCCATAGCTTCCATCAGATGGGATGGCCATAGATACCCAATCTCCTTCGGGGGTTCCTTGTTCCCAATCACGCATATGATCAATTGCCGCATTTGCTGCAGAAGCTGCAGAGGATGCCCCGCGAGCTTTAATTATTGCTGCTCCTCGCTGTTGAACAGTTGGAATAAATTGGTTCTCAAGCCATTCTTGGTCATCGATCGCTTCAGCAACCGATCTTCCATCAACTTCACAGTGAAAAAGATCGGGATATTGAGTCGCTGAGTGATTACCCCAAATGGTCATTTTCTTCACTTCTTCGACAGGGACTCCTAGTTTTTCAGCAACTTGACTTTTTGCTCGGTTGTGATCAAGACGTGTCATTGCCGTAAATTGTCTGGGGTCTATCCCGGCAGCTGCTGATTGAGCAATTAAAGCATTCGTATTTGCAGGATTTCCAACTACAAGTACCTTTATGTCTGAATTTGCGTTTTCTAAAATCGCTTTTCCTTGGGGTCCGAAAATACCTCCATTTGCTTCTAAAAGATCTGCTCGTTCCATTCCCTCTTTTCTGGGCATCGCCCCAACGAGAAGAGCATAATCACTGCCTTGGAACGCGACGTCGGGGTTATCGGTTTTAGTAACTGAACCCAGTAGCGGAAATGCGCAATCATCAAGCTCCATATGCACACCATCCAATGCTCCTAAAGCTGGAGTTATTTCAAGTAAGCGCAAATTCACCGGCTGATCAGTGCCAAGCATCTGGCCACTAGCGATCCGAAAGAGTAACGCATATCCAATTTGGCCTGCTGCACCTGTCACCGTTACATTTAGCGCTTCGTTATTCACAGAGTCCTCCTGGTTCTCTTGTGAGACTAGCCAAGACTGCACACATGTTGACCAATTAAGCAAAGAGTTGCTTATTTCTTCTCCTATTGGGTATTCCCTACCCAGCTCTCGAAAAGAGCAGCATAGACTCCTGCGTTATCGACAAGTTGCAAATGATGGCCTGATTCGACAATTTCACCGCCGTCAAAGACGAGTACTAGATCTGCTCGCTCAGCAGTGCTTAGTCGATGTGCCACAGAAATAGTTGTACGTCCTTCTGAAAGACGGTCAAGAGCTGAAACAAGCGCTACTTCAGTCTCTGGATCTACCGCACTCGTCGCTTCGTCAAGGATCAACAGCCCAGGATTAGCTAATTGAGCACGGGCTAGAGCTACAAGTTGGCGTTCTCCAACAGAAAGTCGTTCTCCTCGTGGCCCTACTTGTGTTTGTATGCCTTCAGGAAGCGTTTCAATCCACCATCGAAGATCCAAAGCATGGAATGCTTCTTCAACATCACTGGGGCTTGATCCAGATTTAGCAAATGCAACATTTTCCGCAATCGTTTCATTGAAAAGGAAACCATCCTGCGGAACCATCTGAATTGATCTATGTCTGGACTCAGTATCTACCTCAGAGAGACGTAGCCCACTAATCGCTATAGATCCCCCAGTGGGGTCGGCTAAACGGGTTAGAAGCTTTACAAAGGTTGTCTTCCCTGAACCTGTCGCACCTACTACTGCGACATTGATTCCGGCAGGTATTCCACAATTTATATTCTTTAGGACTGGTCCACCTGTTCGATAGCTGAATTGGAGATCCTGTACTTCAACATCTAGTGCTCCATCTGGGAACGTCTCCCCGTTTGGCGGTTCCTCAATCTCGATTGGTATATCTAGGACCGAAAGCACTTTCCACCATCCTGCAAGGGCTGTCTGCGTTTGATCTAGTACTTCTCCCAATTCCCATATTGGTGCAATAAGGACCGTGGTTAGAAAGACGAATGCAATCATTTCTCCAGAGGACAGCCCCATTTCCGGACCGAACAGTGACCCGACGACAATTACTCCACCTATTGCCATAGCACTGAAGAAGTCCATCACGGGGGCCAATAAGGCAAAGAACTTGTGGGCTTTAATCTGTCTTGTGAATTGATTTTGGTTTGCGGTTTCAAGTTTTGCACGCACTGTTTCCTGATATCCGTATGACCGTATTACAGGAGCTGCCATAACGGCTTCAGATACTTGTCCCATCGTTTCAGAAACTGCGTCTCGAACCTCTCGATATTTTAAGAATTGTTGCCGTTGGATTGCTTTTAGGATGGGGACGATCGGGATGTAGATGGCGATCACGACGAGAGTTAGTTGCCAACTGTAGATAGCCATCACAGTGAGAGTGCCGACGATGATTACAGAATCGACTACCCACGCGATAGCACCCCACTGTGCAAATTGGGAGAGGGTTTCTATGTCACTTGTTACTCGCGCAGTTAAAATTCCTTTGCGGGCTTCAAGGTGATCTGCGAGACTCAATCGTTGGAGATGCGAGAAAACTCTTATCCGGAGTTCAAGAATTGTTGTTTCAGCGACTTTGACAAGCCGGTTATAGGTCGCTCGTTGGGCGATAATGACGAAAGAAATTATAAGAAGTGCGATTATGCATGAGGAGTAGATGAAGCCTGAATCTAGTCCGCCGCTACTATTCAATCCTTTATCGAGAATCTGTTGAATTAGTATAGGAATTGCCAAAGATCCTGATGCCACGATAAGTGCCATCGCCACCGTTATCGCAGCACCTGAACGTAATTCTGGACTAACTTCGAGGCCGCGACGAAGAACAGTTAAAGCGGCAGTTCTTTGATCCTGAGTTTCATCATCGAGGAGGTCAACTACGGGAGGTTCGTGACCTATCTCCCCACGGGTTGACTGGTGTACTGGGCGTTCCGATTTCATAGGGTGCTTCCAGTATTGTCATAGGCCTTAACGAGAGATGCGTATGTGGGAAGATGCATCATCTCTTCATGGGTTCCTACTCCTTCAACATTTCTTTCATTAAGGAATACGATCCTGTCGGCAAGTTTTATGGTGGATAACCGGTGAGCGACAATCAGTAATGTGACATTAGCTGTTTGGCGAAGATTCCCAAGTATTTTCTTTTCAATAAGAGGGTCAACCGACGAGGTTGAATCATCAAGAAAGAGTAATTTCGGGGATCCTACGAGAGCCCTGGCAAGAGTGATGCGTTGACGTTGGCCTCCGGAAAGCGTCACTCCTCGTTCACCTAAAACAGAATGAATTCCGTTAGGGAGCTCTTGAATGAATTCAAATGCTTGCGCGACCTTCAACGCTTCAACTACTTCAGTATCATCATACGATCTACCAAGTGCGATATTTTCACGAATAGTGTCCGCAAACAAAAACGACTCTTGAAAAGCAACTGCTATGCATTTCTTTCTTGCTTGAGCATTCAAGCTATTTAAGGGAACGCCATCGATGAGGATTCGGCCATTTGTGGGTTCTTGAAGTCCTGCTATGAGGTCTGCGATTGTTGACTTTCCAACGCCTGTGGGTCCAACTATTGCGACGATTTCACCGGGGTCAACTTCAAAATTCACACTGTCGAGAATCAGGTGATCATCATGATGTACTTGTAATCCTTGGATGGAGAGACTGACAGATGACGTGTCAATAACGTTTTCACCTACTGATTGGGGTGGAGAAGACTCCAGCTCGAGAATTCTGTCGATTCGATCTAGAGCAACTACTGATCTTGGTAATTCTTCGAAAAATATTCCCGCTATCCGCATCGGAAATGCAAGAATACCGAATAAGGCAATTGCGCTGACTAGCTCACCTATCGATAATGAACCTTGATCAACCAGCCATGTGCCGACCATGAGCAGGAAGATTACACCGATATTTGGTAGCGCAAAGATCGCTGGCTCGAAAATCGCCCGAAGCCTGCCAACATCTATTCTGTGATCTCTTATCTGATTTGCGGATTCTCGTATACGTTCTATCTCTTGTTCGCTTCGACCTAAAGACTTCACCACCATGATGCCATCGAAGCTTTCGTGAACTAGTGCCGAAGTGTTTCCGACCGCTTCCTGAACGGCGGAAGCAGGTGCAACTATCTTCCGGGAATAAACCTGATTCATTCCTGCAAGTAGAGGAAAGAGAACTAGGGCCATTAATGCAATCAGAGGGTGAATTAATAGAAGGTTAATAAGTGCAATAATCGCTAAGAAAAAAGTCCCAACGGTGAAAGCGAAGGGCATCAGAGCTAAGGAAGCGATCATCATATCATTGTCAGCATGGGCTAAAAGTTCTCCTGCAGACCTGCTTCTGTGAAAGGTCATTGGAAGATTTAGATATTGGTTAAATAGTTGTCGCCTCCATACGAGTTCGGTTCCATATCTTGCTCCAGCTAGGAAATATCTTCGAAGAAATGCTCCAAGTCCCCTAATTAAACCCACTCCGACGATCAGGGAAAGAGCTATCCATATTGCCCTGTTACTCACTGCATCTTCATCCAATGCAGGAATTATGACGTCATCAGTTGCGTAGCCAAGCACACGCGTTAGGGCAACAGCTGCAAGAGAGAAGAGACAGGCTCCCGTGATCGCTATGGCGTGGGAACCGGGTCGGATACGAATTGAACGCCATATTAGAGTGAGACCTCTCCGAAGATGTGTTCTCTGTTTTTTCTTAAACTTCATTGAGGTGTCCCCGTCAGATCTCCGATCTAAAACCGGAACGTTTCTATATGAAAGGTCTTATTATCAATATAAATGCATGGATCCGGTAATCCATTTAGGTCCTTATCTTGGACACCTAAAGGTTTTAAAGTCTGTCGACGATTGCTGAGGCGAATTCAGAACATTTAACTTGGGTAGCTCCATCCATAAGACGTGCGAAATCGTAAGTCACAATCTTGTCACCGATTGTTTGTTCCACAGCTCTGATGATGTCATCTGCGGCTTCTCTCCACCCGAGATGTTCAAACATGAGCACACCTGAGAGCAGGACGGATGACGGATTTACTTTGTCCTGACCCGCGTACTTTGGAGCGGTGCCATGGGTTGCTTCGAAGATACCGTGACCGGTGACGTAATTGATGTTTGCTCCTGGAGCTATACCAATTCCCCCTACCTGTGCAGCAAGGGCATCGGAAAGATAATCCCCATTTAGATTCATCGTCGCGATGACATCAAACTCTGCTGGCCTTGTTAACACCTGCTGGAGCGCAATATCAGCTATAGCATCCTGCACAAGAATTTTGTCTCCGGGATCACCTCCACAATCATCCCACCCAACTGCAACATCGGAGAATTCTTCACGGACTAGTTCATACCCCCATTTCTGGAAAGCACCCTCCGTGTATTTCATAATGTTTCCTTTATGCACCCAATGCACTGTCTTTCGATTACGTTCGACAGCGTAATTCAGTGCTGCCCTTTGGAGACGTTGTGAACCAGTTCGAGAAACAGGTTTTATCCCTATCCCCGAATCTTCTGAGATTTCTCGTCCGAATACTTCGCGGATCATTTCACGAATGGTTTGTGCTTCCGGCGAACCGGCCTCAGCTTCAATACCCGCATAAATATCTTCTGTGTTCTCTCGAAATATGACCATATCTACGAGTTGGGGCTGTTTCACCGGCGATGGCACTCCCTCAAACCAGCGCACTGGTCGAAGACAAACGTACAGGTCAAGTAGTTGCCGGATGGCCACATTTAGACTTCTGAATCCGCCGCCGATTGGTGTAGTCAGGGGACCTTTAATCCCGATGAGGTACTCCTGAAATGTGTCCACAGTTTGTTGAGGGAGCCAATCCCCTGTTTCATTAAAAGCCTTTTCTCCTGCTAAGACTTCGATCCATTCAATAGTTCTCCCATATTTTTTCGCTGCCGCATCAAGAACCAATTTCGCGGCAGGCCAGATATCCACCCCTGTTCCATCGCCTTCGATGAAGGGGATGATCGGATTATCCGAAACGTTTAGTGAGTGGTCTTCGTTAATTGTTATTTTGTCAGCCATATAACTCCGATCATAGGCGAAATGCGTGAAATCTAGAAAGAAACACGGAGAAAAATATACAAGGTTTTCAACTAAAAGAGTGACAATTCTGCAGCGAATACTGTGTTTTGCATCAATAAGGCCCGTGTCATTGGCCCTACTCCCCCAATTCGTGGTGAGAGCCACCCAGCAATAGTTTCAACCTCATCCGAAACATCGGACAGTAATTTTTTTCCATCAAAACTTACGCCAGCTGCAACCACAGCGGCACCGGATTTGACCATGTCGGCAGTAACCATCCCCGGTGAACCAGCCGCCGCAATGAGGATATCTGCTTGTCGTGTATAGTCAGCAAGATTGTGCACTCCAGTATGGATAACGGTAACCGCGGCATTGGCATTGGGTTTCTTTAAAGAAAGAAGATTGGCTAAGGGTCTTCCGATCGTGAGACCACGACCGATAATAACTACATGTTTACCGGTGATCGGAACCTCAAAACGTTCAAGGAGTAATTGTATTCCCGCTGGCGTGCACGCTATGGGCGCATCTACCCCTTGCACCAATCGACCCAGATTGACTGGATGAAGGCCATCAGCATCTTTGTGTGGATGGACATGCAAAAGTGCTGATTCGTAGTCGAGTCCTTCTGGGAATGGGTATTGAATGATGAAGGCATGAATCTTCGGGTCGTTGTTCATTGAATCAATAGCGGCGAGGATGTCTTCTTGAGCAGTCGTTGCAGGAAGTTTTATTTCGCGAGAATGCATGCCTAATTCTTTACAATCTCGATGTTTCATAGCTACATAATTTTCTGAAGGGCCGTCATTTCCAACGAGTATGGTTCCAAGGCCCGGGATGACCTCATTGTGTGCAAGTTCAGATATGCGCTGGATAAGGCCTTCCTTAATCTCTGCTGCTAGTAATTCTCCGTCAAGTTTGATTGCAGACATAGTTCGATCATGGCACGCAAAATGACGGAAATCTCATCATTCGCTAGTTGATTATCGCGTCTTCTAATCGAGCGAAGGAAATTTCGTCTGTGGTATATCTGATAACGCTCCGTTTGCTATTTCACTTACTGCTGGAACTGGGTTTGGATCTGCGAAAAGTACTTCATCTTCAGGTTTAAAGCCTAGTTGATCAATAGGTACAGTCCAGTATGAAGCCTCCAGTGCAATGCCATTGTTGTCATGGAAATACACTGATCTGATTATCTTGTGGTCAACGATTGTTGTTATATCGCATTGTGCCTGTTCCAGCCTTTGAATAAGAGCGACAAGGTCTTCTTCGGTTGGTAATGCGAAGGAGAGATGATCGAATTGTAAATCTGTACGAGACATGAAACCTGCAGGTTTTTTGAATGTCTGGGCTCGGTGATCTTCAAAAAAGGCAATTGTGTTACCAGGGCCAAGTTCAAAGAAATAGTGGCGCATGGGACCAGCCCTGAGAGTAGCAACTAGTGGCATTCCCAGAACACCACAGTAGAAACGGACAGTTTCATCCATGTCTGGTGTGATCATGGCGAGGTGATGTATGCCTTGCCAATTTGGTGGAGGGGAATCTATCGGGTCCATAGATCTAGTCTATATATAATTAGAAGATTGCAGAATTCTATGAACAGCGATGGCATCTCTTAGTGTTTGAAATGCCTTTCTCCCGTGAAAACCATAGCAATATCTGACTCATCCGCAGCAGCGATCACTTCCTCATCTCGTATTGAACCACCGGGTTGAATCACTGCGCTACATCCTGCCTCAATAGCAGCATCTAATCCATCGCGAAAGGGAAAGAAAGCGTCACTCGCACAAACCCCACCTAAAGCACGTCCATTTGCCTTGGCTGCTGCTATCTGACCAGCATCTCTCCTGTTTTGCTGACCGGCTCCGATACCAAATGCCTGCTGGTCTTTAGCGAGCACTATGCAATTGGAACTGACACGGGCGGCGACTTGCCAAGCAAACTCTAAATCCATCCATTCGGACTCAGTTGGTTCACGTTGGGTGGCGACTGTCCATGTGCTTCGATCAAGCGTGACCCTATCGGTGGTCTGGACAAGAATTCCCCCATCGATTGTTCGAAGGTCGAGAAGTGGGAATCCAGGAACTGGGGCTTCAATAATCCGGAGATTTCTCTTCTCCATTAGTTTTTCCATAGCGTTATCGTCGAAACTTGGAGCGATGACGACTTCTGTGAAGATGTCTGCTAGTTCTTCTGCAAGTTCAAGCGGAACATTTCTATTGACAGCAACAATCCCCCCGAATGCTGATACTGGGTCGCATGCGTGCGCTCGCTTATAAGCTTCGGTAATGTCTTCGTGGCATGCCAGCCCGCACGGGTTGGCATGCTTGATTACTGCCACAGTTGGTTCTTCTCCAATGCTGTGCGCTAACCGCCAAGCCGCTTCAGTATCGAAAACATTCAAGTAGCTTAATTCCTTCCCGTGGTGTTGTATGGCCTTATCCCACCAACCTGAACCTGAGGTGAATCGATATCTCGCCCCTAATTGATGGGGATTTTCGCCGTAACGTAAATCATGCACCCGATCAAGCGCTAGGTGGATTGAATCGGGTAGTGGGTCCGAAGAATCACTTTCTTGATCTGTCTCATCAAACCAGCTCACAATTGCTGCGTCATATGAGGCCGTGTGGGAAAAAGCTTTTCGGGCAAGTGATTTTTTTGTCCCATTAGATAAAGAACCTGCATTCTGAAGCTCTGCGAGCACAATGTCGTAATCGATTGGATCAACTACGACTCCAACGTATTGATGGTTTTTTGCTGCCGCTCTGACCATTGTTGGTCCCCCAATATCAATGTTTTCGATACTGGGATCCGCTTGAAAAGGGTATAAATTCCCTACGACCAGATCTATGGTTTGAATGTCATGGGTTCTGAGATCCTTTTGGTGTTCGGGATTCTCTCTGTCGGCAAGTATCCCTCCATGAATTTTGGGATGAAGGGTCACTACTCGATGGCCGAGCATTATTGGAGATCCGGTGTAGTCAGCAACGTCGGTAACAGGTATGCCGGCATCGGATATGACTTTGGCTGTTCCACCGCTAGAAATTAGTTCCCAACCTAAAGCGTGAAGTCCCTCAGCAAATTCGACAATTCCTGATTTATTGAACACTGATAGTAATGCTTTCATCTGTCTCGTTTCATATGGGATTTTTTTCTCTATTGGGGATAACTACTCGCCCTTCTTTTATGATGTTACGGACTGTTTCTAAATATAGTCGTCGTTCCACGGTCTTTATCCGCTCGTGTAATGTCTTCACAGTGTCGTCTGGAGATATCTTGACTGCTTCTTGTGCCAGTATTGGCCCTGCATCCACTTCTTGTGTAGCGATATGAACCGTGCATCCAGTGACCCTTACCCCATATCGCATTGCGTCCTCTACTGCATTCCATCCTGGAAAACTGGGGAGTAGTGAAGGGTGGGTATTGAGTACATTGTTGCCGTAAGTCTCATATATGGGTTGTTCCAAAATAGTTCCGAACCCTGCCATGACTACAAGGTCGATATTTCGTTCTACTAGCGTGTCCCGTATTTTTCTTGTGTAGCCCGTTCGGTCGAAATCTTTGTCGAAACTTTCACGTTCAACTAAAGCATGGTCAATTCCGTGATGGAGGGCAATTCCAGTAGCTAAACATTCCCTGTCAGTAAGTACGAACACAATGGGGATATCGCCCTTGATCATTGCCTCAAGAATAGTTCCACTACCGGATGCTAGAACGGCTACACGCACGCGGTGAACCTACCACTTAAATGAGCTCCATTCTGCAAATGGATGAAGAAAATTCCTTTGACAATGCTTCGTCAAAGTGAAGCGACTATCTCAGCCATTAGTTCTCCGGCTTCAGTCGGATTCTGTCCAACTTTGACTCCGGCGGATTCCAATGCTTCCATCTTTGCTTGCGCCGTTCCCTTTCCCCCTGAGACGATTGCTCCAGCATGTCCCATTTTTTTTCCAGGTGGGGCGGTAACACCAGCTATGTAACTGGTTACTGGTTTCGTCATGTGTTCTTGGATGAATTCAGCAGCTTCTTCTTCTGCGGATCCGCCGATTTCGCCAATCATCATGACGGCTTTCGTTTCAGGATCAGCTTCAAAGGCGTGAAGGCAATCAATGAAACTAGTACCTGGAACAGGGTCACCTCCAATGCCTACACATGTCGTCACACCGATATTTTTTTGTTTCAACTCGTACAGCGCTTGGTATGTCAACGTTCCCGATCTGCTTACGATACCGACGGGGCCACCTGACTGGGCTATATGGCCTGCTGTGATACCGATGTTGCATTTCCCCGGACTGATTATTCCCGGACAGTTGGGACCTAAAAGTTGCACGTCAGGAAATTCGCGTTTGAGATGGTTGAAGAAGAAGGCTTCATCATGCGCGGGTACCCCTTCAGTAATGGCAACAATAAACTTTACGCCACCTTCTGCTGCTTCTAGAACAGCGCCTTTAACTCCTGCGGCAGGAATAAAGATACAGCTTGCTGTGGCGCCGGTTTCTTTCACGGCCTCAGAGACATTCGCGAAAATAGGAAGACCATCGAATTCTGTTCCGCCCTTTTTAGGATGCGTACCAGCAACAACTTGGGTTCCATAGTCCCTATTGAGTCTGCCGTAGTAACTACCCTGTGACCCCGTAAGGCCTTGATAAATGACTTTCGTGTTTTCATCGACGAAAATACTCACAGGTTTTTCTCCTTTAGATTTACTAATTCAACTAACAAGCTCAACCGCCTTGCGTGCAGCCTCGAGCATTGTGGATTCCATGAGTAACTTGTCTGAAAGATTGGGTTCGAGAATGGCCCGCCCTTCATCCGCGTTAGTCCCATCTAGTCTGATCACTATGGGAGAAGAGATCTCCACCCGCTTCATTGCTTCTAGGATTCCATTCGCTACTTCTTCTCCACGAGTAATCCCACCAAAAATGTTGATAAATATTGCCTTTACGTTTGGGTCATTATTGATGACTTCAAGAGCACCCGCCATAACATCAGCGTTGGCTCCTCCACCTATATCGAGGAAATTCGCAGGCTGACCCCCAACCTGATTTATGACATCTACGGTACTCATTGCCAAGCCGGCTCCGTTCGCAATGACTCCAACAGACCCATCTAGTCCAACGTATTGAAGCCCTTTGGCGTGAGCTGCCGTTTCTCTCTCGTCCCTGGTTTGGGTTTGGTCGAATTGAGCATAATCTTCATGACGAAATTGAGAGTTCCCATCAAGAGTAACTTTCGCATCAAGGACATGAACTTTCCCCTCAGGAGTAAGGATTAGGGGATTAATTTCTACAAGGTCTGCATCACCGTCCGTGTACGCCTCGTATAACTTCATCAGAATATCAATCGTTCCTTCTTCTGCCTCTGGCGGAAGGGAGGCCGCTGAAACCCATTCCGTGCATGCTTCCATCGTTAGACCATCAATTGGATCAACCCAGATCTTCGCTATCGCATCCGGATTATTTTCCGCAACGGCTTCAATCTCAACTCCGCCTTCTTTGGAAAGCATTCCAAGATGTTTTTTTGCCGACCGGTCTAGTGTGAAGCTCGCGTAATATTCCTCTTGAATGTCAGAAGCTTTCTCTATCCACACTCTTCCGACGATGTGACCTTTGATGTCCAATCCCAGGATGTTGGAGGCATGCTGTTGAACCGCGTCTATATCTGCGGCAAATTTCACCCCTCCTGCCTTCCCTCTCCCCCCAGTATGGACCTGCGCTTTTACCATCACTGGAGTTCCGAGTTCTTCTGCGGCAGAAACCGCTTCTTCTACCGAGAAAGCGATTTTTCCTGGAGAAACCGGCATCCCGTACCGTTCGAAGAACTGTTTTCCCTGATACTCAAATAGATCCATCGGATCCTCTACTTCCCTTGTTGGCCATTATGGGTTCGTTTCGCGGAGAACACTTCACCGTTGGGATAATAGTGAGAAGATCGAGAAAGGTCATCATTGTAGAATTGTTTCTTTAAAAAAAGTCTTCCCATAGCTGGAATTGAATACGCTTGACGTATGCCGATTAGCGAACCATCAAAGTTAAATCTGCCGCGTTTGGTTTTTTTCGCCGTTATCAGTCTTGGGATTGGGATTGCGCTACTTTTCGCTGTGATTAAACTCGCCGGCGATGGAGATATCAAAATAAAACTCGGAGATGACATCTTCGATGTGGGTGATGCACAACAACGGGCAGAAAGAATTCGTGATGATGCAGCACCTTTACTCTTTCCGTCGCTAAATGGCGAAGCTCGACCGATCTACGTCCAACATCTAGGAAATGATAATTCGATCAATTGGTTTGTAATAGACGCCCGTTCACCATCTTCACCTGAAGTTTGCAATTTAGGATGGGATACAACAAATCAGCGTTTTTTTGATGAGTGTGACATTGTTTCGACTTTCCCGCCATCGGGAGATGGACTAGTTCGTTACGAAGTTTCAATTGGGGAAAAGGGTTCGTTGAGGGTTGATCTCAATGAAGTCCTGAGCGACTAGGTGTTTTATGTTTTTTCTATTGGCGCCCAGGATAATAACAGTGTTTTCTGGCCTGATTCCACAAAGTGTATTGTGGCTTCTTGATCCTCGTCCCGACCTCGTATGTCGATGATTACCCCATCTCCAAACTTTGGGTGATGTACGTCGTCCCCAACTTTAAGCCCCAGTTGGTTCGCCCCTCGGGTGATAGGTGAAGCCGATTGAGGTTTCTGAGGTCGAATAGGAGAAAGGTCATTGGTATCTTTTTCGTCTTCGACCTTGGAAATAAATTCTGCTGGGATTTCGTCTAGGAACCTACTAGCTGGGTTGTATTGGGTTGACCCATACAGGGTTCTGCTCCATGCATGTGTCAAATAGAGTCGTTGTTCGGCTCTTGTAATCCCGACGTAGGCGAGTCGTCGTTCTTCCTCTAGTTCGTTTTGATTTCCGAGTGAACGAACATGGGGAAAAATTCCGTCTTCAAGGCCAACAATGAAAACAACGGGATATTCCAGTCCTTTTGCGGAATGTAGTGTCATTAAGGACACTGATGAGTCATCATTGAGATCATCAGTGTCAGAGACTAATCCAACTTCTTCAAGAAAATTATTGGTATCGGAAAATCCTTCAGCCATTCCGATTAGCTCAGCAAGATTTTCGATACGGCTGTCGGCATCAACAGACCGTTGTGCCTCAAGGTCAGTGATGTATCCGGAAGCATCAAGGATTTCATGGAGTATCGGCCCTGGACCTTCATCATAAAAACTTCGAGCCTGATCAAGGATCCTCCGAAATTGTTCTAATCCCCTGACGGCTTTCCCTGTCACGCCTGCTTCCGGTGCCCTGTCGAGCACATCAGCAAGACTTTCACCTTTGTGGTCAGCCCATGTTTCTAATTTTGCGATGCTGCTATCTCCAACACCGCGTTTTGGAGTGTTAATGATGCGCTTTAGGGAAACTTCATCGTTAGGGTTATTAACTACCTTTAAATACGCCATGGCGTCTTTAATTTCTTTTCGATCAAAAAACCGTGTCCCCCCGATCACTTTGTAGGGAATTTGGGAACGAACTAATTGTTCTTCGATAACGCGGCTTTGAGCGTTTGTCCGGTAGAACACTGCGATGTCTTCCCACCGAATGCCATCTAGCTCATGTAGCCGTTGCATCTCAGTGGTGATCCACATTGCTTCATCGGTTTCATCATCCGCTTTATACCGGACGACTTTTTCTCCCTTCTCCCCTGCTGTCCACAGCTTCTTGGGCTTACGGCTGACATTGTTTGCTATGACCGCATTCGCGGCATCAAGAATTGTTTGGGTGCTGCGATAGTTCTGCTCTAACAAAATCACTGTGGTATCTGGAAAATTTGACTCAAACTCTACGATGTTGCGAATATCTGCTGAACGAAATGCGTAAATTGATTGGTCTTGGTCTCCTACAACGCATACATTTCTGTTCTTGCTCGAGAGCTGGATGACCAACTCATTCTGTACGGGATTCGTGTCTTGGTACTCATCGACAAGTATGTGTTGGAATCTGTTTTGATACCGTTCAAGAGCCTCCGGGGTTTTTTGAAATAATGCGACGGCGTTGCCCAGAAGGTCATCAAAGTCCATGGCTGCCGATTTGAGAAGCCTTTTTTGATATTCAAGATAGATTTCTGCAACCTGTTCATCTGCATAGGTTTCAGCGTTAGTTTGAAATGCTTTTGCGCTTATAAGTTCATTCTTCGCTTTGGAAATCACTGCATGTATTCCACGGGGTGGATATTGCTTTGTATCGATATTGAGATCCCGCATTACATAGGTTGTCAGTCTCACGGCATCCGCTTGATCATAAATGGTAAACGAGGAGGGATACCCTAATAGCTCGGCCTCCCGCCGAAGAATTTTCACGCATGCCGAGTGGAACGTGGAAACCCACATTTTCTCAACGATTGGGCCGACAAGAATTCCTACACGTTCTTTCATTTCCGTCGCTGCTTTATTGGTGAAGGTAATTGCAAGAATCTCATAGGGAGAAACGCCAAGATTTGTAATCAGGTGCGCTATCCGATGAGTTAAAACCCGTGTTTTCCCTGATCCGGCACCGGCAATAATCAGGAGTGGGCCTTCACTATGGGTTACAGCGTCCAACTGTGTTGGATTTAATCCTTCAAAAAAAGTCTCTGATGCCATCACCGACACCATACATGGCTATGATGCCCAGTACTGTATTACACGAGGCACTTCGAGTCTGATGCAACTTTTGTATACTTCCTCGGAGAGCAGCGGGCGTAGCATTGTGGAGATTTAGGTGCAGAAGAAAGAGAACAAAGAGTTAGATGTCGCTATCGAATTATTCAATAGCGAATTGGAAAAACTCAGAGACGAGAAGAAGGTTCAGGACATTGTCCGAAAAGCTGAACGCGAGAAAGCTTCCGCTGTACAGGAACTCAAAGAAGCGGAAAGTAATCCGGAACTCTCTGATGAAGAGAAGGAAGCTGCGAAGGATAAGTGGATTGAAGCTGACAAAAACCTGAAACAGCTTCTCGCAGGAGAAAACGAGGCGGATACTGAAGCACGCGATGGAGATTCTGACCCGCCAGACATTATCGATGAACCTGATGTGCTTGGTTGCGGAGTTTCATTGGAAGATATGCAGGAAACAGCCAAAGAGGACAAGCAGGATTCAGATCAAGAGGTGATCGAGGATGCTCCAGGCGATGCTGGAGAAGTACCTGATACCGAACAGGAACCTTCCTAGATTCGTATTTCTACTCTGGGAGTAACCTTTGATTAAGGCATCTCAAGATGGAATCGCTTTCAACTCCAGCAAAATGTACCATCATTGAAACAGTTGATCGTTCGGTACCGGAGGAAATAGGGATTTGAAGTTTTCAATTATTTTCGAATTCCAATGTGCGGATGTCACGGCTGAAGGTGAGAGAAAGACGCTTCTGAACTGTGTAGACCAGGCTGTCTTCGCAGAAGAAATGGGATTTGACCGGATCTGGGCAGTTGAACACCACAGTTTAAAGCACTACGCCCATATGAGCGCTCCGGAGATCTTCTTGACTTGGGTAGCGGCAAAAACATCAAAGATCAGGATCGGTCATGGTGTCGTATGCATGCCATTTGGTTATAACCATCCGTTACGGGTAGCTGAACGGGTCGGGATGTTAGATAGCCTTTCCGGCGGGAGACTGGATGTCGGTGCGGGGAGGGGTGCAACAGCGATGGAAATGTCCGGATTCGGGGTTGACCGAGAAGACACCTATCCGCAAGTGAAGGAATCACTTCAGATACTCAGTCAATGCTGGCAGGATGATATTTTCGAATGGAATGGGAGTATCTCAATTTCCCCACGTTCGGTGATTCCAAAACCCGTCCAGCTTCCGCACCCTCCACTTTTCATGGCTTGCACAAAAGACGAAACCGTCCGATTAGCGGCGGAGTATGGAGTGGGGGCATTAGTTCTGGGTTTTTCAGGCCCTTCACAAGTTCGGGAATTGCGCAAGATTTATGATGACGCAATCGCAGATAGAGAAATAGATCGCTGTATATCTACCGTCCCGACTAATTTTCTATCAGCACTTTGCCCTACGATCGTTCTTGACGATGCTGAAAAGGCGTTTCAGATCGGAGCTAGGGGTCAAAAGTTTTTCGCCGAATCAATCCAGCATTGGAATATTGGCACACCTCTTCCAGAACCTGTCCCAGACAATGTGGATATACGCGACGCGGTACGGGATGCCAAAGAACGTGTGGAGGCATTCATGGTTGAAGGAGGTCACCCAGTACCTTCGGTTGTTGCTTCGACTGGACCTTTCAACATTGACCATGCCTATGGTGACCGCGATGACGCTATCACTTATGTAACTGCCTTAGAGGAAGCTGGAGCTGACGAAATTATGTGTATTATGCAAATGGGCGGGATACCCCATGAAGTGGCCATGGAAACTATCCGGCAATACGGCGAATACGTGATTCCGTCTTTCCGTTAAGTCTTAGGGGTTAACCACTCTTCAATCCGAGAAATTGCATTATGGCAAGATGGCTATCGGAAACGTAGTCAGCTTCCTCGCCTTTTTCCTCATCTACCCTGCCTCCGGTATATCTCACTGTCGTCATACCAATCGAGCGGGCACCCGCTACATCTGTTCTTTTCAAATCTCCGATATGTGCCGCGGATGAGGGTTCTCTCACACCTAACCGCTCTAGCGTTTGTTCAAAAATTCGCGGATGAGGCTTATAAACATTGATGCGATCTGAGAATCCAAAGAAGTCAACGAACCTATGCACACCTAGGTCTGCCAACCATTGTTCTAGCACGGGACTGGGGATAGTACCGACGTCACAAATGACACCGATCATGACTTTTTGTTCTTTCAGGCGCACGAAAGTTTCTTCAACTTCAGGAAGTAACTTCCGTGGCGTTTGTTGAGAGGCTTCAAGATAAGTGTCCCTGAGTACTGAATGAAGCATGGGTGCAACGACGAAGGGCAGCTCCTCTATAGCTGTCGAGACTACATCTTCTAGGCGAGTCTGAATATTCTCCCTCCAACGCTGGTCGAAGAATTCCCAACCTTTCGTGAATGCAGTATCTAGATTCTCTTCACTGACTTCATAGCCTGCATCAAGAAGTACTTCTGTCCAAAGAGTTTTCCTGCGGGTAAGAGAATCAGTTGTCTCTCCAATGAGAGTATTCCAGTAGTCGTATGTGACTGCAGTAATAGGAGTAGAGTTTCGCATTATCTATGGTGCCGGAGCAATGTAGCTTCTACGACATTCTGACTGAACCAGTTCCAGAATCCACCACTGTTCCAATCACTGACGCATCATGCCCATGCTCCAACATGGATTCCAACACGGTCGGTATATTTTCAGGAGCTGTAACAAGGATCATGCCTATACCCATGTTGAAAACATTTTCCATCTCTGACTGAGTTACGTCACCTATGGCCTGTAATTCGAGGAAAATTGGTGGGACCTCCCATGAAGTACGGTCGATAACTGCATCAAGATGCGCGGGAAGTACACGATTTAAATTGCCAGGGATACCACCACCGGTAATGTGCGCTATCCCATGGACTTCGACACGTTTTATCGTGCTCAAGACCGCCGGTGCATATATTACTGAAGGGAGAAGGAGTTCATCACATAGGCTTGTCTCGGATCCGTCCCAAGCTGGAGAATCAAGGGACCTCCCAGCGACATCAAAAAATAACCGCCGCGCAAGTGAATAACCGTTACTTCGAAGACCGGGAGAACGTACCCCTATTAGTCCGTCCCCTGCCTTCGTTTTCTCTCCGGTGATCATCATGGACGCATCAACAACTCCGACACTAAAGCCAACGAGGTCAAATGCGTTTTTGTCCATCGTGCCAGGATGTTCAGCCATTTCTCCTCCTATAAGTGAACAGCCGGCTTGAACGCATCCCAAGCTAATCCCCTTAACAAGTGTCTCAACATGGTTAGGATCAAGGCTCTCAACTGAGATGTAGTCTAAGAAAAAGAGAGGTTCGGCACCGATACATACAAGATCATCAACGCACATGGCTACCAAATCAATCCCTATAGTGTCATATTTGTCTGCCATCGTCGCAACAAGCGCTTTTGTCCCTACGCCATCTGTAGATGAAACGAGGATCGGGGTTCTCTCTGACAGGCCTGAAACATCGTACAACCCGCCAAAACCTCCAATATCACCTACTACCTCTTTCCTGTAGGTTGATTGAACGTGAGTTTTGATACGCCTGACTGCCTCTTCCCCCGCAGAGATATCTACTCCTGCGGCCTTATATGTTGACTCCATGTCATGAGATTCAGGAGAATTCACTTGTCTCCCTATTCATTGCTGGCTGGGAAAAGAGTGTTTGTTCTTTCTCATTGGTACGGCCATCACCTGTTTTCGTTTCATGAGTTCGTACCTCAAGTATTTCCTTGGTTAAGTTTTCGGGGATGGAGACGGGGTATTTCCCTGTGAGACAAGCAGTACAAAATCCAGAATTGTGAGTTCCGGTGGCATCAACGAGCCGGTCTAAAGTCAGGTAGGAAAGAGAATCTACATCGAGATACTCTTTGATTTCCTGAACGGTTAGATCCGATGCAAGAAGTTCTGACTTCATCCCAGTATCCATGCCGTAAAAGCATGGCCACCGGTACGGGGGTGACGAGATCCGCATGTGTATTTCTGCTGCGCCAGCTTCTCTTAACATCCGCACCATCGCTCGTGTCGTGGTTCCGCGTACGATTGAATCGTCGACGACGACTAGCCTGTTCCCTTCGATAGTGTCGCGGAGGGGATTTAGCTTCATCCGAACACCGAGCGAACGAAGTTCTTGATTCGGAGCTATAAACGTCCGGCCAATGTACCTATTTTTTACAAGACCCTGCGCATATGGGATTCCGCTTTCCCTTGAATACCCTTCGGCAGCGGGAATACCGGATTCGGGGACTCCCATAACAAGGTCTGCGTCAACTGGTGCCTGTGTTGCCAGTTGTTCTCCCATCCGTACACGCGCGTGATGAACATTCTGCGCGTAAAGTTGACTATCAGGTCTTGAAAAGTAAACAAATTCAAAGATACAAAGCTTGGGATCAACTCGCTCTGGATTAAAAGGATGAAGAGATCTAACACCTGTCGCGCTAGCAATAACCATCTCCCCTGGTTCGATTTCACGAACAAAGTGAGCCCCAATGATGTCCAGTGCGGGCGTTTCAGATGCAACCACCCAACCATTTTCTAATTTTCCGAGGCATAGGGGTCGAAACCCGTTTGGGTCGCGTACGCCGATGATATTTGCTTCATCCATTAGGACAAGAGAGAATGCTCCTTCAAGTCGGGGAAGGACATCAGAGAGAGCCCGTTCAAGTTCACGTCCATCTGAAGAGACGCGATCAGCATTTTGCTCTATCTTTGTTGCGACAAGTTCGGCTATGAGGTCACTATCACTTGAAATCGTCCCCGGAAGCATGCCGGCTTCATTCGCAAGAATCTCAGTGTTGGTCAAATTACCGTTATGCCCTAAAGCAAATTCACGTTCGGCAACTCCTCGATAAACGGGCTGGGCATTCCTCCACGATGATGATCCCGTAGTACTGTATCGAGTTTGTCCAATCCCTAAATGACCATCAAGTCCTGCCAAAATCCGATCATTAAATACATTTGAGACTAGGCCCATATCTTTAACGACAGTGATTCTCTCACCATCACTTGTTGCGATTCCCGCAGACTCCTGTCCACGGTGCTGAAGGGCGTACAAACATAAGTAACTGAGATGGGCTACTGCATGGCCGGGAGCATATATAGCTACTACCCCACATGCCTCGCGCGGCGAGTCGTCATCAAGATGAATTTGTTCCTCCGCCACTCTGGAATTCTGCCAGACAATTGCATAAAGTGCAGAGTATTGCTTCAAGATCTGCGAATCTTTTATACTTATGGGGGAAAACCTTGAGTAAAGAGTTCCGTTCCTTCCGTCAAGATGGCCGGAATCGTAATGTTTGCTATAAAGTCGTCTGTAGGAGTTGAGAGGGACTTGGATATGACTGATCTACACGATATTGACTTAAACGATTACGATCCGATGGACTACGAGGTCCAACAATGCCCTTTCGCCCATTATGAGGCACTCCGTGCTCATGGTCCTATATTCCATCATGAGCAAACGGGAATGTTTTTTGCTTCTCGACTGGATGTCGTGAATGAAGTTCTTCGTGATACGGAAACGTTCTCATCACAAATGTCCAATACGACGACGCGACCAGATCCCGAAACTTTGGAGGAGATGACAGCGATCCTTAGTGAGGGTTGGCCACGAGCGGAGACCATGCTCACGATCGACCCTCCCCGCCATACCGCCTACCGCAAGTTGGTTTCTCGAACGTTCTCCGCAAGAAAGATCATCGCCTTAGAAGATAAAATTCGAGATATCGCTATTGACTTAATTGAGGCGTTTCCAGAAAAGGGAACTATCGATTTTCACGCTGATTTCGCTGTTTCCTTTCCGGTACAAGTCATCCACTTCGCTCTTAACATGTCGCCAGAAGCCGAGGGGAAGATCAAGGGTTGGTCAGATGATGCCGTTGCCGCTATTGGAAATAAGTTAACGCATGAACAATGGATTAAAGCGGTGACTGGGCAATTGGAAAACCAAAAATACTGGTATTCCGAGTATGAGAAGCGTCTGGCTAATCCACAAGAGGACGTGATATCCGACTTGACTCATGCCGACTTCCCGGATCCTGACCTACCCGAAGGAGAAACTCGAAAGCTTGAATTCCCTGAGATCTACAGCATTATTCAACAACTAATGGTCGCAGGAAATGAAACGACGACAAAATTTTTAAATGAAACAATGCGGATCCTTATTGAACAACCACACTGGTGGGAAGCGTTAGAAAATGACCCTGATGGGCTTATACATGGGGTAGTTGAAGAAGGCCTCCGCATGTCCTCACCAAATCAAGGGTTATTCCGTATAGCTACAAAAGATACTGAAATCCAAGGTGTCAAAATACCGGAGGGGTCAAGAATCTGGGTGATGTTTGGAGCGGCGAATCGCGACAACGAAATTTTTGAAGATTCTGAATCATTCGACCCAACACGTGAGAACCTGAAGGAGCATGTCGCGTTCGGGAAGGGGCATCATTTCTGTATCGGAGCACCATTGTCGAGGTTAGAAGGAAAGATCGCCTTTGAAGAATTGGTCAAACGAATAAAGCTACCTTCATTCACCGAGAACAATACATTCGAGTATGAACCTAGTTTCGTTCTTCGAGGCCTGGCAGCATTGGAACTTAAAGTTGAAAAACGCTAAAGGCTAAGTGATGGCGGCCAGAGCGAAAATTGATTTAGGTAACTATGACCCTATGGACCGAGAGATCCAACAGTGCCCATTTGATCATTACGCTGCTCTTAGGGAACACGGGCCTCTTTTTTTCCATGAACAAACCAAGACCTTCATTGCGTCTCGGATGGGTATCGTGAACCAAATACTGAGAGATACAGAAACCTTTTCATCGAAACAGTCCAATGCGAAAGTCCCTGCGGACGATATTGAAACCCAAAGAGAAGTTGACGCAATCTTAGAGAAAGGGTGGCCACGTGCTGAAACAATGCTCACTATCGACCCTCCACATCAAACGCGTTATCGAAAACTGGTTTCTCGTACTTTTTCTGCTCGAAGAATTGGAGGATACGAAGACAAGATCCGTGAAGTCGCTATAGATCTAATTGACAAATTCCCTAAAAGCGGTCCGATCAATTTCAACGACGCATTTGCTACACCTCTTCCAGTTAAGGTCATCCATTACGCGTTGAACATGTCTCCAGAAGTCGAGAATAAGATTCGATGGTGGTCTGATGCCAGTATCAATACGCTAGGCGCAAACCCATCCAGAGAAAAAAGAATAGAAACCGCGGAATCTCTTGTTGATTGTCAAAGATATTGGTTCTCCGAGTATGAGGACCGACGTGTCAACCCTCAAGAAGACATACTCTCTGACTTAACTCATGCTGATTTCGAGGACCCAGATCTTGCCGAAGGTGTTACAAGAAAGCTGAACTTTCCTGAAGTTTACGGAATTATGAGACAACTTATGGTTGCAGGAAACGAAACGACGACAAAGTTCTTGAATGAAACGATGCGACTTCTCATAGAGAATCCGAAGTGGTGGGAATTACTTGAACAGAAGCCTGACGAGATTGTCTATGGGATCGTTGAGGAAGGGCTTCGAGCCTCAACACCTACGCAAGGTCTATTTAGAACTGTTACAAGAAATACAGAAATTGAAGGAGTCACGATTTCCAAAGGCTCGCGAATCTGGGTGGTGTTTGCAGCTGCGAATAGGGATGAACGGGAATTCGCAAACCCAGAAGACTTTTTACCCGATCGGGGAAATGCAAACAAACATCTCGCATTTGGTAAGGGACATCATTTCTGCATCGGAGCTCCTCTTTCACGCCTTGAGGGGAAGGTAGCATTTGAAGAACTTGGAAAGAGGATCGAACTACCAAGCTTTAGTGCCAAGAATACCTTTGAATACGAACCAAGCTATGTTCTTCGAGGATTGAGTGCCTTACACCTCGAGATAAAGAAAAAATAGGGAAACCCTTCCTGATTGAACCTGGAAGGGTCAAGTTACGTTACCCCTGAGCTGTCCCACCATCTAAAGCATCGACAAGTCTGTTATTCCACTTTTGTTGTAGATCTTGGACTGAAATTGTAAGGAGGTCTTTTATTGAAAACGTATCTCCGTCAGCAAGACCTATCCGAGCATGCGGAACGTCATATTGATCAGCGAGATCTTCTACTTCGGGGATTTTTTCAGGGTCTACTGCCAGTAGGACTCGGGAAGGCGATTCAGAAAAAAATGAAATATGGTCAGGGATTCGAGCTAGCGTGCAACCTATACCAGAATGGATCGCCATCTCGGCGGCGCAGACTCCCAATCCGCCGGTCGAAATATCATGCAATCCTGTTACAAGTCTCTTTGTTACGAGGTGTCGAGTTAACGCGCATACTCTCTGGTGTAGTTCTAGATCAACCATAGTAAGTGAGCCCCGACGATGTCCCTTTTGAAAAGCCCACGCGCTGCCGCACAAACCACTGGCTTCTGGTCCGAGGAGAATGATGCGATCACCATCATTCCAAGTGAGACCAGGGGGTGCTTCAACTAAATCATCAATTAAACCGATGACACCAACAATTGGCGTGGGGTCGATGTTTGTACCTTGGCTTTCGTTGTACAAAGATACGTTCCCTCCGATCACTGGAAGTTCAAACGCTTTACAGGCTTCAGCCATACCGTCAACCGCTTCACTTAATTGCCACATCACAACAGGATTTTCAGGATTTCCGAAATTCAAGCAGTTGACTAATGCCTGAGGCACGGCTCCTACACAAGCTAAATTTAGTACTGATTCAGCCACCGTCATTGCTGCCCCTATGCGGGGGTTCACGGCGCACCATCGGTGGTTGCCATCGGTTGTAAGGGCTAAACCTCTGCCGGTATCTGTTCCTGACGTGGGATGTTTCAATCGCAAAACGGCGGCATCACTACCTGGTCCGACAACAGTATTAAGAAAGAGTTGCGAATCGTATTGGGAAGTTGCCCATACAGGGCTGATCAACAAATCTAAAAGATCATCGACAATTCCGTCAGGTTCTGGAAGTTGTGTTGCTTGATCAGCAGTTGCGTCATCAATGTCTTCTGGTTCAGACATGGGTCGTTCATACAGCGGGGCATCTTCATGTAGAGATGACGCAGGAACCTCACCTAAGATTTCTCCATCGAAATCCTCCACGATTCGGAGCGACCCAGATGGAGTTACTTTTCCTACTACCGCTGACCTGATTTCCCACTTCTCGCATATTGAAAAAACTTGTTCTAGATTCTCTGGCGTAACTATTGCAAGCATGCGTTCTTGGGATTCACTTGTCATTATTTCGAACGGCTGCATGCCCGTTTCTCGTTGAGGAACTGCTGAAATGTTGAAATCCATGCCAACGCCTCCTCTGGACGCTGTCTCCGATGCGGCACAAGCCAGTCCTGCTCCTCCTAAGTCTTGGATCCCGACGACTAGGCCTTCATCTAGAAGCTCTAAGCATCCTTCGATCAGACGTTTTTCTTCGAATGGGTCCCCTACCTGCACGCTTGGTCGTTTCTCTGCATCTTCTTCGTCATCGCCAAACCCAGCTGACGCGAGGACACTCACTCCTCCAATACCGTCTCTCCCTGTAGTAGAACCAAGAAGAACAGCTAGGTTACCTACCCCAGAAGCCTGTCCTAGTACCAGTCTTTCTTTCGGCATTATCCCTACACAAAGCACATTTACCAAAGGGTTACCGAGGTAGGTCTGGTCAAAGACGATTTCACCACCTATGTTCGGTACTCCTACGGAATTCCCATATCCTGAAATTCCACTCACTACGCCTTCGGCAACCCATCTACTTCTCGCGTCTTCTAGAGGGCCGAACCGTAAGGGATCCATTATTGCTAGAGGCCGCGCGCCCATGGTAAAGATATCGCGGATTATACCTCCAACGCCTGTCGCGGCCCCTTGGTATGGCTCTATATAACTGGGGTGATTATGACTTTCTATTCGAAGAGCGATGGCGATCCCATCGCCGACATCGATGACTCCTGCGTTTTCTCCAGGCCCAACTAAGACATTCTCTCCTTCGATGGGTAATCGCTTAAGGTGTATACGCGATGATTTATATGAACAATGTTCACTCCACATGACCGAGTACATAGCGAGTTCAAGGTGATTTGGTTCTCTTTCGAGTATCTCGATAATCTTCGATAGTTCATCATCCGTCAAGCCGAGGGAACGGTGTAACGCTTCAGCCATCATTAGACCTTTGTTGTTCTCCACTGCAGTTAGACTTTTTCATACGCCCCCTGAATAAAACTTTCTAAGAGGATTCGTCCATCGGTGCTTCCTAACAGTGGATGGCATGCACGCTCAGGGTGAGGCATTAAGCCAACAACATTTCTTCCGGCGTTACAAATCCCTGCAATGTTGGCGACAGAACCATTGGGATTTTCTGTGTAGGTGAGAATGACCTGACCATCCGACTGGAGTTGGGTGAGGGTTTCGTCTGTGCAGGTGAAATTTCCTTCAAAATGATTGATCGGGATACGGAGAGTTTGTCCTACAGAAGCCTTATTCGTTAGAACGGAGTTTGCGTTTTCTACCCGTAATTCCACTTCTTTGCATAGAAATTTTAGCCCGGCGTTCTTCTGTAGCGCTCCCGGCAATAATCCTGCTTCCGTTAATACTTGGAAGCCATTGCAGATACCTAGAACAGGACCTCCGTTTTGCGCAAATTCAATGATTTCTTCCATAGCCGGTGAAAATCGTGCGATTGCCCCTGGTCGGAGATAATCGCCATGGGCGAATCCTCCTGGGATCACAACTGCGTCGACTCCTCCTACGTCCCTATGTGCATGCCACAACAGACGCGGGGAAGCTCCAAGGTCTGATAGTGCCTCCATCGCATCCTTCTCACAATTTGACCCTGGGAAAACAACTACGCCGATCTTCTGACTCACCCGACTACCTGTATTTCAATCACTGCTTCTTCGATAACAGGATTTGTTAGGAAACGGTCACATAACTCATTCACGATTTTTGAAGCTTCTTCTTCAGTTCCTGCTTCTATCTGAAAACGGACGCTTTTCCCTACGCGTACATTGGTGATTCCAGCAAAACCCAAATTTGCTGTTGCTTTCTCAATTGTGGAACCTTGTGGGTCAGCTATCCCTTCACGAAGTTTCACTTCTACACAGGCATCATAAACCATTTGATAATGCTGCCACAGCTGAGAAAGAAACGGGAGTATCTTCTGGTGAGATTTCGGATCTGTGGTATTTAAGGTTCGAGAAAGGACCGGACACGTTGCTGGAGGTGGCGGACCCTAATCTCTTGATAGTTGCCAAGCGTCTGTCCGGATTTGAAACTAGCTTTGAATCCGCGTGTTTGCGCCGCTAGGTTCGCTGTGTCCTGATCGTAGACTCGTCCAAGAGGGCCGACTGCTTCGACGGTCGAATAGCTTTCGTCGATACCCAATTCAATGACTTCAGGTGGGGGTGGTGCTTCACCTTGAGGAGGGCGAGGTCGCATGAAGAGTAAATCGAAGTAACTGAAATCAGGGCTGGTCGGGTCAGGGCGGAATCTATAGACCATGGGGAGAGATAGGCCGGGAAAGAAAAAGGCGTTCGGAAATAAAAAATACTCTATGGAGTCAAGGGTTATAGATTGACTTAAGGTTGAAAAGTCATGCCCATACCTTTCTCCCATGGTTTTCTGAACGTGACTAGCGTAATAGTCACGGGCTCGAATTCCGGGAGGAAGAGCAAGGTCCCCCTCGCCAAGCGTACGACCACTGATCCGTGCAAGCAGCTCATCTTCTGTTCGTGGAACTGGACGTAACGGACTATTTAAGCCGCGTGTATGGATAAAACGTGAAACGTTTTTTCCGAAAACATCATATTGAGTTGTGACTTCATCCCCTAGTTGTCCCGTGGCATGTGTTTCTCGGACATGGTATGCCTCAATGAATGCTTCCGCTGCTGCTTTCCAATTACAGGGGAGGTGTTTACGAATGTGGGTCTCGATATATCGTTGCCCAAGTCCCCAGTCTTTCCAGTGATCTGGGAGCACGCCCAAATATTCACTAAGGGGTTCAGCATCTTGATCAAAATTAATGAAAACGAATCCTTCCCACACATCAACGGACATTTCGGGTAGTTGATGCGAATCCGTTGTGACATGAGGAAAATCCCATGCTTGTGGAAGATCCACTAGTTGTCCGTCAAGGGACCAAGTCCACCCATGAAACGGACACCGAAGCTCCTTACTGAATCCGCATGTCCCCGGCTGTTTTAGTTGAGTTCCACGATGCATACAGGCATTAAAGTATGCTTTGATTTCTCCTTCGTCGGTCCTCACAATAAGAGAAGATAAATCGCCTACGTCATAGACGAAATAATCCCCTGGCTCAGGAATATGGTCTACATGGCAGGCCCATTGCCATATTTTGGGCCACAGTTTTTCGTACTCGGCTTTGGCAAAGTCAGGTGAGACGTAACTCTCAAAGGAGAGATCCTCATCACCTAGAAATTCATATGACTCTTCGAGAAGCGGAGACGGCGGTGGAGTGGGATCTTTGAGAAGCTCATCGCGCAGGGAGGGTCCTTGCTCTCTAGCCTCTCCAGGTTTCAGTTTCTTTCCCATACGGATTAATACTAAAAGGTTTTGCTACAAGTAACCATTAGGTATCCGAATCTTTCCTCAGAAACTACAAGGTTTCCTTTACCCCCGGCCAATCGGAAAGTGGTAGTCCAGTAATACGCTCGTAGCCTTCCTGGTACCTACTAGAACTGGCTTCAATTACCTCCGGAGGCAGATCGGGAGGTGGTGGGGCTTTGTCCCATTCAAGCCCATCAAGATAATCACGAACAGGCTGCTTATCGTATGAAGGGGGTGTGGTTCCAGGTCGCCAGTCCGATTGAGGCCAAAATCTTGATGAATCCGGAGTGAGCATTTCGTCAGCTACGACTAGTTCTCCATCGACAAAACCCATTTCAAATTTTGTGTCCGCGATAATGATGCCGCGTTCCAAAGCATGAGATGCACCGGCCTTATACAATTCGATGGATTTCTCTCGTACTTCCTCAGCGAGCTGTCCCCCAATAATTTCTACAGCCTGATCATACGAGATGTTTTCATCATGTAGACCATCGTCTGCCTTTGTTGAGGGGGTGAAAACGGGTTCAGGTAATTGGTCTGACTCTTCGAGTCCATCTGGGAGCTGAATTCCATGCATGGTTCCATCTGACACATACTGTTTCCAAGCTGAACCAGTGATGTATCCGCGGACAATGCACTCTATAGGGAGCATTTCTGCTTTACGGACGAGCATTGACCTTCCGGCGACTTCAGGAATTTGAGCAGCTTGGGGGAAATCTGCCAAATCTGTTGAGATCAGATGGGAGTTCATTGTCCCGGAAAGGTGGTGAAACCAAAACGAAGACATTGCCATAAGCACTCGCCCTTTGTTGGGTACGGGCTGGTGCATGACTACATCGAAGGCTGATATCCGGTCGCTGGTAACCATCAGGTAATTCCCGTCACCAGCATCATATATGTCTCGAACTTTCCCAGAATATACGTGCGGGAGGTCTAGTTTGTAAGCGGGAGGTCGTGTCATAGAAACCTCATCAAATAACAGTGTCGGGTTTGTAGGAGATAGCTTCGGGATACCGGTCGAGTACTTCCTGTACTTTTCGAGCCACAGCGTTAATTTGTGAATCTGTTAGTCCTATTTGTGGGTTAGTAACCAAATTGATCAGCTCTTCATGGGTTAGCGGTATCGTGGGGTCTTCCGATATCCGCTGAAGTAGCATATTTTCTCCCGTTTCATTTTCACGGATGTCGAGGGCAGCGGCAACTGCATGCTCTTTAATTGCTTGGTGTGCTTCTTCGCGTCCCATGCCAGCCTGAACAGCTGCTGTAAGGATCCGTGTCGTACTTAAGAATGGCAGGTAATGATTGAGTTCCCGTTCAATAACATTTGGATATGTCCCGAAGTCTTCCAAAATGGATAGGAATGTTTGGAGTAGCCCATCTATAGCGAGAAAGGCATCGGGAAGAGCGACCCTTCGAACAACTGAACAACTTACATCTCCTTCATTCCACTGATCTCCGACAAGTGATGTGACCATCGCCAAATAGCCTTGGAGAACGTGGGACAAGCCAGATATTCGTTCGCATGACCGCATATTCATTTTGTGAGGCATTGCAGAAGAGCCGACTTGACCTTCTTGAAACCCTTCAGTGACAAGGTCGTGGCCTGCCATGATTCGTAATGTTTTCGCGAGGTTTGCTGGAGCGCTAGAAAGTTGGACTAGTGCACTTACAACGTGAAAGTCGAGCGAACGCGGATAGACCTGTCCCACACTGTCAAGGGTCCTTGTGAACCCAAGATATTCACGAATTCTCTCTTCGAGTTCGACCGCTTTTTCTTCCTCGCCGAGGAGGTCAACTAGATCTTGTTGTGTTCCAACGGGTCCTTTGAGTCCCCGGAGGGGGTAGTCGGCATGGACTTGTTCCATATTGGTGAAGGCGTGGAGCATTTCCTCAGCAGCGGTGGCGAACCTCTTCCCGAGTGTTGTAACTTGTGCTGCCACATTATGTGTTCTTCCAGTGACTGCCGTCTCTGCATAAGTTGTTGCGTTTGTACTAAGTAAATTGAGTGCTGCGGCTGCCTGACAACGGACTATCTCAAGAGCTTTGCTGATCTGGAGTTGCTCTATATTCTCCGTAAGGTCACGTGAAGTCATTCCTTTGTGGATATGTTGGTGGCCGGCGAGAGCACAAAACTCTTCGATTCTGGCTTTCACGTCATGTTTGACGATACGCTCTCTGTCATTAATGGAATCAAGGTCTACTCGTTCTATCACGTTTCTGTAGTCTTCTATTGCTCCATCTGGTATTTCGTGTCCAAGTTCTTTTTGGGCTTGGAGAACAGCTACCCATAATTGACGTTCAAGAACAATTTTGTTTTCTGCAGACCAAAGGTTAACCATTTCTTCGCTTGCGTATCTAGTTGCTAGAACATTGGGGAAGCTCACTTTTTTGCCATTTCTTTTTTGTAGTCAGAGAGCTTGTCAGCTAGAGATTTGTTGGAAATTCCAAGCATTTGCACAACTAGAAGAGCGGCGTTTTGAGATCCATCAATCGCTACTGTCGCAACGGGGACTCCTTTGGGCATTTGTACTGTCGCATAGAGGGCATCTTGGCCATTTAGGGCGCCTCCGGATAACGGTACTCCAACGACAGGAAGGGTGGTGTGCGCTGCAACTACTCCCGCAAGATGTGCCGCCATTCCTGCACCGCATATGAAGGCTACGTAACCGTTTTCTCGAGCTGATGATACGAGTTCAACAACCTGATGCGGGTTCCGGTGTGCGGAAAGTACTCTCCAATCACATTCAATGTTGAATTCTTCAAGAGTTTCCTTTGCTTTGAGCATTTTGGATTCGTCTGATGTTGAACCCATCAGAATTCCAACTTTCATATCATGTTCCTTTTCGTGAATTGCCTTGGGTTTCGGCACTTGTCTCTATATTACGCTTCATTCAATCCTCTCGGCGATGTCTTGTCTTTTCTGTAGTCCTTCCCAGTGGATCTTATCTGCTCCTGTGTACGCGTTTTCTCGGGCGACTTTGATAGTGGGTCCCCTTCCTGTCACTGCGAGGACCCTTCCGCCGCCGGTTATAGGCTGCTGTGCTTCATTGAGGTTGATGCCAGCGGCATAAACTTTTTCTATTCCCGGAGATTGTGTTGCTTGTTCTATTCCCGTTATAAGGTCTCCTACGTGTGGGGACGTGGGGTAGCCAGCGGTAGCGCAGACGACGGTTACCATCGCGTCGGACGTGAATACTGGTTCCGTCTGTATATTTCCGTTGGCAGCTTCGAGGAGGAGCTCCGTTAGGCTGGTTTCTAGACGTGGAAGCACGACTTGGGCTTCAGGGTCTCCGAAACGAACGTTGTATTCGAGCAGTTTTGGGCCGTCGGATGTTAGCATCAGTCCTGCATATAGGACTCCTCTATAGTCGATCCCTCGTTGTATTAAAGTGTCGATTGTCGGTTGGATGAAGTTGTTGAGGACATCGGAAATGAGGGTTTGAGAAGCGATTGGGACTGGGGAATATGCTCCCATTCCTCCGGTGTTTGGGCCGAGATCGTGATCAAGGAGCCGTTTAAAGTCTTGAGCAGGGCTGAGAGCAACAGCTTTTTTTCCGTCACAAATCGCGAGTATTGAGATTTCAGGACCTTGAAGTCCTTCTTCGAGAACTATTTTCTCTCCTGCTCCTCCAAATGCGGAACCCGAAAGGTAGGTTTCTACCGTTTTTTGAGCTTCTGGAAGTGAATTGGTAACTAGCACTCCTTTCCCTGCAGCGAGTCCGTCGGTTTTAATCACGTATGGAGCGGACATGGTCTCGAGGTATGTCTGGGCTTGGTCGATTTCTGTGAATGTCCCGTATTGGGCTGTGGGAACATTTGCTTCCATAACGAGATCCTTCATCCACGCTTTTGAACCCTCCAATTGTGCTCCATCCGCGCCCGGTCCAAAGACAAGCTTTCCTTGTTCGCGTAGCTGGTCTGCCAATCCGTTGACAAGTGGCGCTTCGGGACCGATAACGAAAAGATCTGCTTCTATTTCTACTGGAGATGTTTCGGCGGAATTGGGGATAATGGCATTACCTGGTGTCACAATAACGTCAGCGTCTCTACTCATCACGTCAGCGAGAGCATGCTCGCGGCCTCCGGACCCAATGACTACTACCCTATGCATGGTGTTCTCTTATTCTTTGATAGTGATTGGGCATACTTGCCTGTTTGATCTGGTTGTGTAGCTTCACTGCTGCCAGTCAATGTATTGTTTCCTACCTGGTCCGACACCTATCAAAGAGATAGGGATGCCACTATATTCTTCGAGAGCTTCGACATAATCTTTGGCTTTTTGTGGAAGATCGGAGGCTTGCGTGATCCCACTGATGTCTTCCTGCCATCCTGGCATTTCTTTGTAAATTGGTGTCGCTTTGTGAAAGTCGGTCTGGTGGTAGGGCATCTTCTCAATTCGTTGCCCATCGATATCGTACGCAACGCAGATTTTGACGGTCTCTAATGTATCCATAACGTCGAGCTTGGTAAGGGCAATGTCAGTCAACGAGTTCAGGCGGGCTGCATGGCGGAGCATCACTGAGTCGAACCATCCTGTTCGGCGTCGCCGACCAGTGTTTGTCCCGTATTCATGGCCGACATCCACGAAATGGTCGGCGATTTCATCAAAGAGTTCAGCGGGGAAAGGGCCGGAACCTACTCTGGTTGTATATGCCTTGGCGATCCCGACTATACGATCGAGGTGCCGCGGTCCAACTCCGGTTCCGGTACATGCTCCTCCAGCAGTGGGGTTCGATGATGTAACAAAGGGGTAGGTGCCATGATCCAAATCTAGGAACGTTGCTTGGGCGCCTTCGAAAAGGACATGCTGGTCGGCCTCTAAAGCTTCGTGAATGAAATCTGTCGTATCGGATATGAATGGTGCGATCCGCGGCAGGTATTCGTCAATGTAGGTGGAAGCGAGGTCATCGAGGTTTGGGGAAAGGCGGTTGTAAACTTTCGCAAGAAGTGGTCCTTTCTCGTGCAGGACGACATTGAGTTTCTCTCGAAAGATTTTTGGGTCAAGGAGGTCTTGAATCCGTATCCCTACCCTGAAGGCCTTATCGGCGTATGCGGGGCCGATCCCTCGCTTGGTGGTACCAAGTTTGTTTGCTCCGAGGTGCCGTTCGAAGACGACATCGAGTTCTTGATGGTATGGGAGTATGAGGTGGGCGTTACCACTAATTTGTAGGCGGTCGCAGCTAACACCTTTGGCTTCAAGCATGTCTATTTCTTTTATGAGAACTTGAAGGTCTACAACCACCCCATTACCTATTACGGGGGTAATGTGATCGTAGAGAACACCGCTAGGAATAAGTTGAAGGGCTGTAGTTTCACCGTCTACAACGAGGGTGTGGCCCGCGTTATGGCCGCCTTGGTAGCGGACAACCACCTGCATATCCTGGGCGAAAAGGTCAGTGAACTTTCCTTTACCTTCATCGCCCCACTGGGTACCTACGACAACGGTCGATGGCACAGGCGACTCTCCTTTGTTTGACGTCGCTTACCTACCCACTGTAGACATATTTTCTTTAAATATGCCTATGCGCAGCAAATATTCAGTGACGTTAGGTCATTTGAGGGTTACCCCCCAAATGACCCTCCTTGTCCTTCAGTATCAATTACATCGGAGATCGGCGTAAACGTGAGACTTCCGTCAATAACTTGTACTTGTTGAATCTGAGCGGCTTCGGTTACATAAGCATCGTTTGTTCCATCAAGTCTGATCGTGGTACCCAGCAAATTATCGTTAATGGTTTCGAGGTTCCACGTTGCCTTCATAACGTTCACTCTGTTTACTCCACCGGGTAGGTCATGTGCTGCTCTGAGGATGTCTACGACTACCTGGGCGAAGAAAATACCGCTCGAATACGCTCCGTCGGCGCATGTCACGCTGCTGTAGTCCTCTAAAACCATTTTGGTTAGAACCATCGAAGGATCATTGTCATACCGTGGGTCTCCACAAACTTTGTTGGTGTTCGCCATAAGGACGCCTGAACCTTCGCTCTGGAGTGTCGCTGTGAAATCCTGAACCGGCGCAAAGAAGGCTGGAAGGTTATTGCATGTGTAGGACATGAAGAACATTGGGCGCCACGATGGGACATTCGCAAGTACCCCCACACTCTGTGGGCAGAACGCCGCAGTTGTTCCGGCAACAAGGACATCAGCTCCGGTAGCAACAAGAGTAGTCATCTCATTTGTAACATCAGGTGCTGCGGGGTCATGAAGCTCTTCTGCGATCAATTCGATATCTCCACGGTCTTCACAACCTTGAAGGGTTTGCTGGTAGACCTTTCCGAAGTCATTGTTCATAAACAAACCGGCAACGGTTGCTCCTTGGCCGAGTTCTGCAACAATGTGCTGGCACCAAATCTCTGTTTCCGTCGAGTAGTCCAGAATATTGCCCACGGTCCAAGGGAAGTTTGCTGGATCGCCCCATTGAGGGAAACCAGACAGATTTAGTATTTGAGGGACGCATGCCTCATCTGTTATTGGTCGGATCGCGAAGTTGTTTGGGGTTCCGATCACACCAGCAAAGCCAATGATGTTTTCTGTTTCCAACATTTCTTCCACATTCGCGACGGTTCGGCCGGCTTCATATCCGTCATCTCTTACGATGAGGACTAGTTCATAATCTCCAATGGGGTCCTGGGCGTTTACAAAATCAAAGTAAATTTGCATTCCGTCACCGATAGCTCCGAACGCTGCGAGTTGGCCGGACTGTGGCAGTGATGTCCCGATACGAAGCTGCCCATCAGTGACACCCTGATTTGGGTCCCAATCATCAGGACATGTATCAAGGTCGAGCACTGTTCCAGTTGCAATTTCAATCTGGCCGCTCGTTGGAGGTGATGTATCCTCTTCAGCTTCCGAGCTGGACTCTGAAGATGAGGCAGAACTCGAAGACGACGAATCGGAATCGCCGACTGATTGCACTCCTGCGCCGTCGTCGTCGCCACATCCTGCTGCCAGAAGGCTAAACGCCCCAAGGACACATAAAAGACGAATAAGTATTTTTTTCATTGGACCCCTCCCAGAGTTAAACAGGAAACTACTTATTTTTTTACTCGTCTGCAAACGATGTTTAACAATTCTCTAGAGGTTTCGAGACTTGCGCTTATTGGTAAGCTGCCGATTGTCTTGTAGTAAGTCTGTCCTTTAGTCTTCTCCAGCCAGTGACGATTCCGCCAGGCATAAACAGAGTCAGGACAATCAGAAGGACGCCAAGAATGAGAGATCCGGTGGGTCCTTGGAGCCATCGTTGAGGGACAAAAGAGATGGATTGGGTTGAGGAGGCCCAATCGGGTACAAGGGCATAGATGAGCCCACCTATCACGGCCCCCGGAAGTGTTCCAACGCCTCCCACTACGAGTCCAACTATTAGATAGATTGCCACGAGTGTACTGAAGTCATCAGGTGAGGCAATTCCGACTTCAGCGACGTATATTGCGCCTCCAACACCCCCGAGCGCTGAAGCAACACCGAATGAAAGTGTTTTCGTGATTGCAAGATTTATCCCTGAGACAGCGGCACTTGTTTCATTATCTCGGATCGCTCGCATGGCTCGGCCTGGGCGGCTATGGATCAGGTTATAAATGAGCCAGAAACAAATACCGGCAATAACACAAAAAAGGATGAATTTCCATAAGCGAGATTCTTCTCTATTTGATAGTGGGCCGTCGCCGAAGAAATCTCCCAGTAGCGGTATTTTCTGAAGCCCCTGGGCGACTTCATCGAAGGGAAGCCAAGCTGGCGCGACAAACTTATAGTTACTTGTGAGTTTTCCACCTGCTCCACCGGTATACGTGTAAAGTTTGTCGAGTTTTACAATGGAGGGGAAAACAGCTGCGAGCCCGAGTGTAAGTAAGGCAAGGTAAAGGCCGCGAATTCGTAGGGCTGGGAGTCCCAAAACCATTCCGACCAAGAAACAGGAGGGGACGACGATGAGAAGGGTTAGGAGAAATGGCCATGAATGGTCGGCGATCAACCATGCGGAGATATATGCTCCGGTTCCGAAAAAGAAGCTTTGACCTAAAGCGATCTGCCCCGTATATCCGATAACGACTTGAAGTCCGAGAATGGCTATGGTGTAGGCAATTGCCTTGTTTAATCGGATGAGAGACAGGTTGTAATTATTTGACCCGATCGAAATTGTCCCAACATCAACATATGCGAACGCTACAAGGAGGAGAGAGATGATGAAGCATGTCCACATTACAATCCGAGAGTTGCGATCGGTAGAGATCTTATTCATAATTTGAATCTTTGGCATCATATCTTTTCCTATACTCGCTCAACTGCTCTCGTACCGAGCACTCCGGATGGGCGAAGGGTAAGAACGATAAGAAGCACTACAACTGCGGCTGAAAGGCTCATCTCATTCGGTATGAAGGGGATGTACTGGACAACGACACTTTGGACAAACCCAATCGTAAGGCCACCTATGAGGGCACCCCATAGACTGTCCAGACCCCCAAGAGCTGCCGCCGTTACTGAAAAGATAAGCGCCCTGAGCATCATGGATGGTTCAATTTGAAGGACGGGATTCGCCGCATAAATTGAAGCTCCTAACGTCCCCGCTGCTGCTGCTAACGCCCATCCGAACTGAAGTGTCGGTCCAATTTTTATGCCACTAAGTCTGCTGGATTCCAGGTTGGAAGAAACAGCACGGAATGCGAGTCCGACCTTGGTTTTGGTTAGAAGTGTCTGGAGAACAAACAGAACTAAGACGCAGCTGCCGAAGGCAAAAATGGAATACCACGAGAGCCTGACATTGTTATAGGTGAAGGCGTTTCCGGAAGGGAAGAGCTGTGGGAATGATTGGGGGTCAAAACGCCAGATGATGGCAGCGACCGCGTTAAGAACGAGAAAGAGGCCAAGCGTGATGATGACGAGAGGTAGGTGGTCGGCAGGATCAAATTTCCGTATAAATACTCTTTCTAAACCGGCTGCGAGGATGCCAGAGAAAACCATCCCTATAGTGACCGCCCACCACATGGGTATACCCCAGTTCCATAGTTGCAGGACAACGAACGCTCCTAGCATCGCTTGTTCCCCCTGTGCGAAATTAATGAGGGTCGTTGCTTTAAATATCAAGACCATCGCAACTGCTATTAAGGCGTACGTCGAGCCATTCGTGAGTGCATCAAATACTCTTTGGAGAAATAGATCCACGTTAGGCCCCTAAATACGCTCTGCGGATAGCGTCGTCGTTTATGAGCTCTTCTGCTTTGCCTTCTACAGAGATCTGACCCGATTCGAGTACATACCCGCGATTCGCAATATCCAATGCGAGTTGGGCATTTTGTTCGACGATAAGCATCGTGGTTCCTTGATCTTGATTTATTGCCACGAACCGAGTGAAGAGATCTTCGACAATTTGTGGTGCAAGCCCTAACGATGGTTCATCCATGAGTAAGAGCTGCGGGCGTGACATAAGAGCACGTGAAACTGCGAGCATCTGCTGTTCTCCACCCGATAATGAACCTGCCATTTGTGTTTTACGTTCAAAGAGCACGGGATAGTTCTCATAGCAAATCTCGATATCAGTCTTTATGTCCTTATCGGTACGGATAAAGGCGCCGACCTTCAAGTTCTCTTCGACGGTGAGTTCTGGAAAGGTGCCTCTTCCTTGGGGCACGTGGGCTACACCTCGTCGAACAATCTCTGAAGGGGTTAGGTTATGGGTTGCCTCGCCATTGAGTTGAATGGTTCCACTTGTTTCAATCATTCCGGAGATAGAGCGAAGTGTCGTCGTTTTCCCCGCTCCGTTTGCCCCTAGGACAACAACGATTTCTTTAGGGAATACGGAGAAGTTAATACTATGGAGGACCTGCACGGGACCATAGGTAGCTTTCAGGTTCTCAACGTGAAGTATCGGTGAGGTCATTTTGGTGCTCCGAGGTATGCGGAGATAACTAGAGAATTTTCTTGGATTTCTGATGGTGTCCCTTCAGCTATCTTTGATCCGAAGTCAAGGACAACAACCTTTTCGGAAATTCCCATGACCATGCCCATGTGATGTTCAACCAGGAGAATCGTTAGATCGAAATCATCTCTTACCGAAACAATCAATTTGGATAAATCACTCACTTCCGAGTGAGTTAACCCCGTTGCCGGTTCATCTAGGAGTAAAAGCTTCGGTTTACTGACGAGAGCCCGTGCGAGCTCGATTCTTTTCATCGTTCCAAATGGCAACCCGTCGCAGGGCCGTTCCGCGTGTTCTAGAAGTCCTAACGTTTCTAACGTTTCATACGCCGCGCCCTTAAGATCTCTCTCTTCTTTCTTAAGTCCAAGACGCGTCATCGCTGAAAAGAAATTTTGTTTCCCCTGTGTGTGGGCCCCGCCCATCACATTCTCGACAACGGTCATTCTTGGCCATAAGGCAAGATTTTGGAAAGTCCGGGAAATACCTATTCGCGATATTTCATGGGGGGCACAATTGAGGAGATTCTCTCCATCGAAAACAACGCTTCCCCGCGTTGGATCATAGATCCGGCTGATCACATTGAATAATGTTGTCTTACCAGCTCCGTTTGGGCCTATAAGACCACAGATCTCTCCAGTGTCGATATGGAAGCTGAGGTCGTCAAGCGCGGTGATGCCACCAAATCGTATTGTGATCTCTTGAACTTCGAGCAACCCCCGCTCCATGGCTAGTCATGGTATCGGCAAATAAGAACTTCGGCGATAGGGAACAAGCGTTAGTTTTTGGGTTCGGCTCTTCGCCTTAATGGCAGATACCTCGTGCTTGAGTTTCTCAATCTCCGACTCGAGCGATAGAACTTCTCTTATGCCAGCAAGATTAAGACCTGATTTTCGAAGCTTCTGAATGCGATTGAGAATCTCGATGTCGGCTTGGCTATATCTTCTGCTTCCGCCCCTTGTTCGCGCTGGAAGTACTAGCCCTTTACGCTCATAAATTCGTAAAGTTTGCGGATGAAGGCCGGTAATCTTGGCGACTGTGGAAATTACAAAGACGCTTGGATGGCGATGAGCTGTTTCAGTAGTCATGGATTTCCTAGCTGTTCTCGAGGGTTCTCAGGATTCATTTCTGCATATGCTTGCAGTGATTCGATCTGTTGGTCATTCAATTGAGTCGGAATGGAAACTTCTACCGTTACTAGGAGATCTCCTTGTGTCGAGACCAAATGTATTCCTTTGCCTTTGACTCGGAAAGTTCTGCCGGGTTCCGTTCCCGGCGGTAGTCGAAGGGTCACGGATTCGCCTCCATAGGTGGGGACTTGGATATCGGCTCCTAGAGCAGCTTCGGGAAAGGTTACTGGAAGATTTAGGGTCAGATTCTTTCCTTCTCTACCAAAGAGCGGATGGGGTGAAACTCTGATGATGACTATAAGGTCACCAGAAGGGCCACCATTGATGCCCTTTCCTCCTTTCCCCTTTACTCGGATCCTTTTCCCATCATCGACTCCGGCGGGAATTCTTATTTTTACTGACCGAGAACCCCCATTAGTTCCGCCAGTAGTAACCGAAGTAGTGACACCATGAATGGCTTCATCAAAGCTCAATTGCAGTTGAGCTTGTTGATGAGCTCCGGGTATGGGCATATTGTGCCCAGCCGTGCCGAATGGGTTTCCGCCAGCATTAAACATGCCGCTAAAGAGGTCACCTATGTTAACGAAGTCGGCTCCTTGAGCAGAGAATCCTCCCATAGCGGATGGTCCCATCCGACGAACGTCGTCGTATTGGCTGCGCGTGTCGGGGTTCCCTACTACGTCATAGGCGGTCGAAACTTCTTTGAACCGGTCCTCTGCTTTCTGGTCGTCAGGGTTTTTGTCTGGATGTAGTTCCCGAGCCAATTTCCGGTATCTGCTTTGAATTTCCTTATCTGAAGCGTCAGGAGATACGCCAAGGACCGCGTAATAATCTTTTTCGAGCCACTCTCGCTTTACGTCCATGTAGGCCCCCTTATGTACCTTGCAAAAACCCTACGTCTTCAGGCCATGCCGAAAGATCCATCAACCCTTCACTCGGACCATCGCCGGTCGGATTGTCCGACCGTTCCAGGTATATCCGGACCGCATAACCTCATGAACGATCGATGTTTCTGTGTCTTCACTTGGTTCATGGCTAACCGCTTCATGATGATCTGGGTTGAAATCTTCGCCTTCCGCGCCAACGATCTCTAATCCACTTGCTTGTAAGGTTTCTAGCAAGGACGACTGTATGGGCTGTACGTCGACAGCCCCTTGTTGTATCGCCGCTTCGCAGGCATCAAGGACAGGTAGGAGTTTTTCGACGATGCCGACTGCTGCAAGTTCAGTGAGGTCTGATTGCCGTTTTTGAACTTGACGGCGAAAGTTATCAAATTCGGCCTGGACTCGCTGTAAGTCTGAAAGATAACTGTCCCGTTCCGAACGGAGTTGTTCCATTAGAGTTTCTTCTTCAGTTTCAGAGTTTGTTGCCTCTTCGGAGACAGGTGGATCCGTTTCAGCCTCTTCTTCTTCAACGCTGGCTTCGTCTTCACCCACGGTTACTCTTCTTCATCAATGATTTCCGCATCTATGATGTCATCTACACCATCAGCTTCATCACCGTCTTCCTGTTGAGCAGCGGCTTCGTAGAGCCTTTGCGCGAAACCTTGGCTAGCTGTATTAAGTGCTTCCATGGCTTCTTGTATGGTTCCGAGGTTTGTTTCGTCACTTTCGAGAGCTGTTTTGAGTGCAGCGACCTTGTCTTCGACATCTGTTTTTTCCTCGTCTGTGAGTTTGTCCCCATTTTCGCGGACCATTTTTTCTGTTTGGTAAATCAAAGAGTCTGCAGAGTTGCGCGCTTCAGCTTCTTCCCGTCGTTCACGGTCTTCGTTCGCGTGGGCTTCCGCATCAGCTACCATTTGGTCGATTTTGTCTTTGTCAAGCGATGATTGGCCGGTAATGGTTATAGATTGTTCTTTCCCAGTGGCCGTATCTTTCGCCGAGACGTGCACAATGCCATTGGCGTCAATATCAAAAGTTACTTCGATCTGTGGAATCCCTCTTGGGGCGGGGGGAAGATCTACAAGTTGGAACTTTCCTAACGTTTTGTTGAACTGGGACATTTCTCGTTCGCCCTGGAGGACATGGATTTCCACCGATGGTTGATTGTCGTCAGCAGTAGTAAAGGTTTCCGTGCGTCTTGTGGGGATAGTCGTGTTCCGTTCAATTAGTTTGGTCATGACACCTCCCTTGGTTTCAATTCCTAAAGACAAAGGAGTTACATCAAGGAGGAGAACGTCCTTTACTTCACCGCGGAGTACGCCGGCCTGTATGGCAGCTCCGACAGCAACTACTTCGTCAGGGTTTACACTCTTATTTGGTTCTTTTCCGGTCATGCTTTGGACAAGTTCTGATACTGCGGGCATTCGTGTTGAGCCACCTACCATAATCACATGGTCAATGTCGCTTTTTGCGAGACTGGCGTCTTTGATGGCTTGTTCAAATGGTTTGCGGCACCGTTCCAATAGATCTTCAGTGAGTTCTTGGAATTTCGATCGGGAAAACGAATAGTCCATGTGCAACGGCCCAGCGTCGGTTGCAGTGATGAATGGAAGGTTGATTTGGGTGCTCTGACTGGCAGAAAGTTCAATTTTGGCTTTTTCGGCAGCTTCTTTGAGTCGCTGCGCCGCCATATTGTCTTTCGAGAGATCAACACCGTGATCATTATTGAAGGAATCCACTAGCCATTGAATAACGCGCTCGTCCCAGTCGTCACCACCTAATTCTGTGTCTCCGCTTGTAGATTTCACTTCAAATACGCCGTCGCCGATCTCTAGAACTGAAACATCAAAGGTGCCGCCACCAAGGTCAAAAACGAGGATGGTTTGATCTTCACCGCCTTTGTCAAGGCCGTACGCTAAAGCAGCGGCTGTCGGTTCGTTGATAATACGGAGGACTTCAAGACCAGCGACTTTCCCAGCTTCTTGAGTGGCTGTCCGTTGAGCGTCATCAAAGTAGGCGGGGACAGTAATTACAGCTTCAGTGACGGTATCTCCAAGGTATGACTCGGCGTCTCTTTTGAGTTTCATAAGTGTGCGGGCAGAAATTTCTTGTGCGTTGTATGACTTGTCATCAATGCTGATATTCCAACTTGTTCCCATGTCTCGCTTAACGGATCGGATCGTACGTTCGGGGTTGGTGATTGCTTGTCGTTTCGCAACTTCACCGACGAGAACCTCTCCATCTTTTGCAAACGCGACAACGGAAGGTGTCGTACGACTTCCTTCTGTATTCGCAATCACAGTAGGTTCTCCTCCTTCGAGGACTGCAACAACGGAGTTTGTTGTTCCTAGATCTATACCGACGGCCTTCGCCATGTTTTTCTCCTATTCAGCGCATATTGCGCTATTTCCTTCATTATGTGCAGATTTTGCTGCATTTATATCAACCATACGGGTAGCTTGTTTATTCCCAAAAAGGGAAAAAGTTGAGTCGGTTTGACTCAACTTTCGGTCCCAGCGTGGTCGGTGGGGTTTTTCCTTGGAAATTCGTGGGGACGCGACAAAGTGATTTTCGACGTAATTGCAAAATTTCGACCCTGAGAAGTCTGTTCTTAGCGTGCCTACAGGCTAACTTTGAATAAGTCATGGAAGAGGGAAGTAGAAAAAGGTTACGACCACAGGATTGGGTCCTTGGTCTGGGGATCGCTGTTGCTGTTTTCACGGCTTTATCAGGGATTGCTGCAGCGGTCTTTGACCAACATGGCAATAACCCTATTCACCGCGAAGTCTTTGGGAACATCCCTACAGCTGCGAAGGTGGCTTTTTACAGCGTAATTCCGACGCTCATTATTTATGGAGCATGGAATTTTTCACTTCGGGTAAAGAACTGGACGCGGGGTCAACCTGACAATAGGTCAACGACGACGAAGAATGTTCACCGGCGTGCAAAAGATCTCCGCGCCGGACTGTATATGAAAACTTTAATGCGAGACCCAGCGGCAGGGTTAATGCATTCTTTGATGTACTTCCCGTTTATTATCCTTCTCGGGGTTACGACGACCTTGGAGATAGACCACCAATTACCTGATGATCTCAAGTTTCTCCATGGAGGGGTCTACAAAGGGTATTCATTGGTTGGAGATGTAGCTGGTGCCTTATTCCTTATTGGTGTTACCTGGGCTCTTCTCCGTCGCTATGGCCCCCGACAGTTCCGGCCCTATAGAATCCGGATCAAATCTAAAGGCGACCATGCTATAGGGTTAGGGCTTCTCTTTGGGCTGGGGGTGACAGGTTTTGTGGCTGAGGGGTTCCGTGTCGCGATAGAGAATGAACCCGCCTATGAAAAATGGTCCATTATCGGATATCCGCTTGCCAAGCTTTTCGATGGGTTGGGGCATCTGAGTGGTTGGCATCAGGGATGGTGGTACGCGCATGTGATCTTCTTCATCGGTTTCCTTGTCTTCCTTCCAATTACCATGCTGCGACATATGTTCACATCACCGCTGAACATGTACCTCAAAGACCGTGAACGCCCGAAGGGGGCCATGAAGCCGCTCCCGAATTTGATGGAGACAGAATTAGAGACGTTTGGGGCATCTACAATCGAAGATTTTACGTGGAAGCAATTGTTGGATACGGATGCGTGCACGATGTGCGGCAGATGTACCTCCGTCTGTCCGGCCCACGCTACAGGAAAACCCCTCGATCCGAGAGAAATCGTATTGAAAACTGGTGAAGTGATGGCGGCAACGGGTGAGCCGGTAACAACTCCTCCGTTAGGTGTCGACACGGAAATTTCAGTTCCGGCAAACTGGATGTTTGATCGAGTAAGTAATGACGAGTTGTGGGCCTGTACGAGCTGCAAAGCGTGCGATGAAATCTGTCCTGTCAATATTGAGATCCTTGACAAAATTCTTGATATGCGCCGGTATAAGTCACTGATGGAATCAGATTTTCCAACCGAACTCGGTAATGCCTACCGCGCTATGGAGAATTCTGGTAATCCATGGTCTATATCTCAAACGGAGCGCGCCGATTGGGCTCAAGACATTGAAGGCATTGAAATCATTGCCGGAAGTGACCCTTTCGAATCTGAATGGTTGTACTGGGTGGGTTGTGCTGGAAGTTTTGACGATAAGAATAAGAAGGTAAGTCAAGCTATGGCAAAGCTTCTGAATCGTGCCGGTATCGACGTCAGTATCCTCGGGCCCGCAGAAAACTGCACCGGAGACCCTGCTCGGCGTTCAGGAAATGAGTACATATTCCAGATGCTTGCCATGCAGAATATAGAAACCCTAAATGGGATGGGAGTTAAGAAAATCATCACCCAATGCCCGCATTGTTTCAACACTTTACAAAATGAATACCCTCAACTGGGAGGCCACTATGAAGTTATCCATCATACGCAACTCCTTGAGCAGCTTATTGAGTCCGGCCAGTTGGACATGACAAACGCAACTTTGTCGGAACGTATTGTTTACCATGACAGTTGTTATTTAGGTAGGCACAATGACATATACCTCTCGCCGAGAAAAGTTATTGGAAGTTTGGCAGGTGTCGAAATTGTTGAAGCACCTCGTAACGGAACGGAGGGTATGTGCTGTGGGGCTGGCGGAGCCCGAATGTGGATGGAGGAGGATATTGGTCCGAAGGTAAACGATGTCCGAGCTCGTGAACTTGTCGATACCGGAGCGAGTCGTATAGCGACGGCGTGTCCTTTCTGCTACGTCATGATGGATGATGGGGTGAAGGCAGCGGGGAAAGAAGACGATGAGGTGAAGGTGGCTGATTTAGCTATTCATCTTCTCGAGGCTTTGGAATCAGGGGATGATGATGCTGAGGAATCTCGGCAGGTCCTTCTTGAGAATCCGGTCGTTACAACACCAGAGTCAGTTCCAGCCGATGAGCTCTTCAAACCTCTTCCCGCTGGTGAACCTGTTCCGGTGGGTGCTGTCCAAAGAGTTGTGCCACAAGCAGGAAGTTCTGCAGTGATAGGGCCTCAAACGCTTGCATCCGACTCCGGTGATCCTTCAGTAGTTGAAGGAAGCGAGACGGGAAGTGATGACGATGATGTGGATATTCCGAGAAAACCTGATGATCTATCGTTGATTCGAGGCCTTGATCCTTACAGTGCCCGGCGTTTAACTGAGAGGGGTATTACTACATTCATCCAAGTTGCGCGCCTTACCGATGCAGAGGTCGAGGAAATTGAGGGTGAATTTGACCTCCCGGGTTGTTTTAACCGATACAGCTGGAGATATCAGGCGGATCAACTCGCTGAAGAGAGTAGATCTTAGGTTAAGTCTTCGTATCTGCCTTTCGAAGTTTTTTCAGGAGGAGGAAAAGGCATCCAAGAGCGGCTACGACAGCAAGGGAAACTAGAGGCGCTGTTTGGACCCACTTGACTGTGTCATCACCATAAATTGCAAACAGAGCTGTAATCGGTACAAGTCCGATCGTGGTCCCAACTAGAAAATCTCGAATTTGGACCTTCGAGATCCCGAGAACCCAATCCGCGGCAGGGGCGTATCCGGTGATCAGGCGGAGGGCGATCACTGCTGGGAGCGCATTATCTGATAGGCGCTGATCCCATTGCAGTAATTTCTTCGGTAATCTTTTCCGTACCCAGTCTTGCGCGATCCAACGGGAAACAGCGAACCCTATCGTGCTGGCAATGATGCCTCCGGCCATGCTGTAAATGAGAACCTCCCACCAGTCCCACACGAAGGTTGCCGGAATGATTAACGCTGCGCCGGGAAGGCTTAGGGGTTGGGCAGCAACGAACGCGAAGATATAGATAAGGGGACCTAATGCTCCGGAATCTTGGAAAAAGTCTTCAACTTTGCCGCGATCGTGAAGAAATCCGAATACTCCTGAAAAGAAAAGGGTAAGGATTGCCACGGCGACAGAAAGGACAAGTACTTTCTGTAAATTCTTTTTACTCGTTTTCTCCAAAGTTCTCCCAATATCGACTTGGTCGGGGACCAGTCTGATTCTGGTATTTCGACCCGAGAGCTTGAGACCCATATGGGTTTTCCGCCGGTGTTGTCATCTGCTGGAAACTGATTTGTCCAATCTTCATCCCTGCATACAAGGTGATCGGGAGGTTGGCGACATTCGATAGTTCAAGAGTTAGTTGCCCATCCCAACCCGCATCAACAAATCCAGCTGTGGAATGAATAAGTAACCCGAGCCTGCCTAAACTACTTTTCCCCTCAAGTCGGGCGACCAAATCTTCCGGAACAACCACCCGCTCAAGAGTGCTCCCGAGAACAAATTCTCCGGGATGGAGGATAAAGGGCTCATCACCGGAAACTGCGACTAGTTCCGTAAGGTCTTCTAAGTTTTTTCTGACATCGATAATGCCAAGTGAGTGGTTTCTGAAAACTCGAAACTGTGAATCGATTCGTAGATCTACAGAGCTTGGCTGAATCGCATTTTCACCCAATGGTTCAATAACGATTCTTCCAGAAGCAAGTTGATCTCGAAGAGTTTGGTCAGAAAGGATCACGTTGTGCAGGTTAGTGGCATGAGTGGTATGTACGTCAACCCCGTAGGAGGGAAATGAAGTGTTTTCTGACTTCCGTAAAGCGAACTACAGGGTGTACGGTTCGAGTGTGACGATGGATCATCTGACTTACCATGCTGAAACAATAGGAGATCGGGTCGCAGTGATTGACGACCAGCCTGGACTCCAAAGTCGAGAAATCAACTACAGCAAGTTCAATGCTTTGGTAAATCAACTAACCAACGGGCTTCTTGAGCTCGGTGCAGAACTTGGTAGCCATATTGCCTGGTGGGGAAACAACAGCATCGAAGCACTGACGGCGATGCATGCAATACGAAAATCGGGCGGAGTCTCCGTCCCAATTCCTTACCGGTCAACACCGGAGGAAGCTTCGTACTTGTTGTCACACGCAGATGTTCACATTCTGATCATTGAATCGACGTACCTTCCAGTTCTTGCTCGAATCCGTGAAAAATTACCTGCCTTGCAGCATGTGATCTCTTATGGGGAAGATCCAGAATACCCTTCGGTCGTTCCATGGGAAACTGCTTTAGGAAATGCAGACACCCCTTCTAGTGAAGGAAAGTCAGAAAACGCGCTGACAATGATCTACACCTCGGGGACAACGGGAAAACCTAAAGGAGCGATGCGGCGTGTAGGCGGAGAGATCAACCAATATGGTGCACTTTTAGAGTTCATCGGCTGGGACAAGATGAAGGAGCTGATCTTCCTCACTACCGGTCCTCTCTATCACTCCGGCCCTTCAGGGTTTGCACGTCGGGCCCAGCTCGTTGGTGGCACAATTGTCTGTCAGTACACATTCGATCCGGAAGACTGGCTTCGTCTTGTTGATACCCATCGTGTTTCTGCCACATTTTCAGCGCCAACTCCTATCCGGCGCGTGACCGCGCTCCCTGAGGAGATAAAAAGTAAGTATGACGTTTCTTCGATGAAGTCGATGATCGCGAATGCTGCTCCATGGACTATGGCGCTCAAAAAGGCCTATTTGCGTGATTTCCCTGAGGATTCTTTGTGGGAAATTTATGGATCTACAGAGCTTTCAGTCTGCACAGTATTAGCTCCAGAAGATCAACTTCGAAAACCAGGATCCTGTGGTCTGCCCTCCCCTGGTGTGGAAATCCGGCTAGTTGATGCTGAAGGTCAAATAATCGACCAGTCGGATATCCCAGGTGAACTGTATGCGCGTTCTATCGCTCTTTTCGATACCTATTACAAAGCTGAGGAACAGTATTTGGATGACCACCTTGATGGTTTTCAAACTGTTGGAGATATTGCATACAGAGACTCGGACGGGTATTTCTATATCTGTGACCGAAAGAAAGACATGATCATTACTGGAGGAGTGAATGTGTACCCCGCTGAAATAGAGAACGTCATTGATGAACATCCCCTCGTCCATGAAGTCGCGGTTGTAGGGGTGGCCGATGAGGAGTGGGGGGAGGTGGTCTCAGCGATTGTTGTTTTGAACGGGGAATGCTCATCTGACAAGCTGATCGATTTCGCTCGCCAACGTCTTTCAGGCCCAAAAACACCAAAAATTATTGTCTTTATGGACGAGCTTCCAAAGACGGGGTCCGGGAAGGTTCTGAAAAGAGAACTTCGGAAACACGTAGCTCTGCACGTCAAACCACAATCCTAAGATGCCTTGTTTCCTGCAGGAAACAACAGGGCTCAATACTTAGCTGGTTGGGGTATTTAATGGAAGATCAATCACTTCAGCTGGCTCCGGTTGTTGATCCAACAGTTCGAGCTGTTCCCCTTGTCGTCGCCGGAGTCCCGCATGCCAATGTTTCCTGCACATAAGTTCATAGGTAACCTCAACGGTTTCCTCTTTTTCTTCGTCTGTTGTATCTCCGACAACTTTTAGTGCCCCTGAATACACCTGAATACCATTTACGAGACGGGCATTATGAGTGGCGCGCGAACCGCACCAGCAACGAGCTTCGACTTGCACTTGGCTTCTGTCATCGGCAAGTTCTAGAAGACGAGCAGTTCCTGGAAATAATTCTCCTTGGAAGCTTGTTAGTAAACCGAAGGCATACACATCCACGTGGAGTTCATCTACTACCTGAGCTAATTGTTCGATCTGGTTTGGTTCATAGAACTGTGCTTCGTCGCAAACCATCGCATCTAACCCTGACGTTTCAAAAGTTGTCCGGGCGAGTTCAAACAAGTTGAGTTTTGTATCGACGATTTCTGCTTCAGCTTCGACACCGAGTCGGCTTGAAACTTTTCCTGCTTGCCGGTCAAGTTGGGTCGTTAAAATGACATTAAGTCCTCTCGCTGCGAGATTATGGCGAATTTGAAGAGCTTGAGTGCTTTTACCTGAACCCATAGTCCCAAAGAAAAAACGTAATTCTGCCATATGGAGAAACTACACCTCTGTGATTATCAGTCAAGTGGTAGGGGTTTGTATTTCTTTTATTTTTCACGATTAAGAAATACACTTTGGTGAGAGTTGTTTCTGGGAATGTCAGGGGGACGAAGATTGTTGAGTATTGATGAAATCCCTGTTGCTCATACTCCTGCGGGAGGTTGGACTAGCTTCCCTGATCCGATCCTAGAGGGATGCGCCGAAGCGCTTCCTGTTGGAGTCCCTGATTTACGCGGGATGTGGGAAGTGATAGAAGTCACGGTAGGTGGTGAGAAAGATCCCACTCATGCGATGCTCGGATCCGCCCAGCGGATTGAACAAGGTGATGACAGGATAGTAATCACCGGTGGGGGTGTGATCCATGATATGCGTTGCGATGGAACTGTTGCGAACGGTGTCCATGACGTGAGCCTCGATTTCACGACAGAAATAACTGTTGTAGCAACCTACGAGGATGGAGTTCATGTATTGCGTCCGGTAGGGCTTCCTATTGAGGTCCGCAGGTATCTCGAGGAAAATATTATGGTGTGGGAATATGGTCCGGCCTTTACCGCCCGACTGATGAAGGTGTCGCGAGAGCAGAATTCGTAATTGCTTTCGCCGGTTCGCGGAATTTCTGCGAAACTAAATCTATGTTGATAGTTCCCGATATTGTCCAACAGTCGGCGTTCCAATTTCCGGACCGGTGTGCCATTTCTGTGAATGACCGCGAGCTTAGTTTTGCTGAGGTTGATGACCGTGCAAATCGTTTAGCGCAACTGATTCTCAATATGGGTATTTCCCCAGGTGAACGGATTGCGCTTTTAGCGATGAACGAAACAGAATTCTTTGAAGTGCAGATCGCGGCAATCCGTGCGGGAGTTGCGCTTGTTCCATTGAATTTCCGATTAGCTGCTCCCGAGTTGGCGTTCATCATGGAGAATTCTGATCCACAGTTGCTTATTACCGGCCCGGGTTTCCATGAGATTGGGGATGACCTTAGCTGCGGTAAGAAGCTGGCGCTCGGTCTCGAATATGAGCAAGCGCTAGATTCAGTTTCTCCTTTGGGGAGATCTCCAATAGACGCTGCAGAAATCTGTTCCGTCCTCTACACGAGTGGTACCACCGGACGGCCGAAGGGTTCTTTGATCTCAAATCAGGCGTTGTGGGCGCGAATTGTTTCGTTCACGCTCGAGTACAAGCCAGACCCAAGCAACGTGTACCTTCAGGGACTTCCCCTATTCCACATTGCGGCCAATGTATCTTTTACCTACGCATACAACGGCGCAACTAACATTGTTGTCCGCGATTTCAATCCCGCTGATGTGATCCGTCTACTGGAAGACAAGCAGGTAACAGATGCTTTATTCGTCCCAACGATGATCAATCTCCTTATCAATCATCCAGATATTGAATCAGCTGATCTTTCCCGCCTGGACTTCGTAGCCTACGGGGCGTCGACGATTCCTCCGTCGGTTCTGACAAAAGCCATCGAAGTATTCGATGCTGATTTTTGCCAATTGTTTGGAATGACCGAAACATCGGGTTGCACCGCATTACGGCCGGAAGATCACGATCCTGTGAATAAGCCGCATCTCCTGTCGTCAGCGGGTGTCGTTGCACACGGGTTTGAAGTCCGTGTCGTCGACGACAAAGATATCGACGTCCAGGTTGGTGAGGTAGGGGAAGTAATATGTCGTGGCCCGGCACTTATGGACGGTTATCTGGGCGCTGAGGAGGCAACGGCAGCGGCATTGCGCGGGGGTTGGATGCACACTGGCGACCTTGGGAAACTTGACGAAGAGGGGTATTTGTATATCACTGACAGGAAAAAAGACATGATTATTTCTGGAGGTGAGAATATCTACCCAAGAGAAGTAGAGGACGTTCTGTTTTCTCATGAGTCTGTTCATTCTGCTGCTGTTATTGGCATACCTGATAAACGATGGGGAGAACAGGTGCATGCCGTCGTTGTCCTACAACCGGATTCTTCAGTATTAGAAAAGGACTTATTGATCTTCGCTCGAGAAAATCTTGCCGCTTACAAAGTTCCGAAATCCGTTGAGATCGTGGAAGAATTGCCAACGAATGCAACTGGGAAGGTTCTGAAGAAAATTTTGCGTGAACCCTACTGGGAAGGCCATGAACGTCGGGTTCATTGATTTGAGTGGCTGCTGCCTTTGAGCTGTAGAATCTGATGCACTGCGGGTGTAGTTCAATGGTAGAACATCAGCTTCCCAAGCTGAGGACGGGGGTTCGATTCCCCTCACCCGCTCGCAAGCAGGTACCAGCACGAATGTCCATGTAAGTTCTTCGAACAGAACTGATGTAGAGTGCCGAAGTGAGATCTAAAAGAAATAGCCTCCTATCCGCTGATGCTGGTTCAGCTCCTCATGGCTTATCTAGGAGAGAACTACTGCCCTTGATCTCTGCTCTTATGGCTCTCATGGCTTTGGGGATCGATATCATCCTGCCAGCATTTGACGATATCCGTTCAAGTTTCAATCTGACAGATGGTTCGGGGCAAGAACGGCAAATCATCACGATCTACTTCGTGGGGCTAGCCTTTGCCCAATTGATCTTTGGACCTCTTTCTGATTGGTTTGGCCGTAAACCCATACTCTATGCCGGAATCAGTATCTATCTCATCGGCGCTATTGGATCAGCTCTTGCCCCGAGCTTTTCCTTATTGATGGTAGCTCGCTTTGTATGGGGTATAGGAGCTGCAGGGTCCCGTGTCGTTGCTGTCGCTATCATCCGAGACTGCTTTGAAGGAAACAAGATGGCCAAAGCAATGTCCGAGATTATGGCTGTGTTTGTTCTTGTTCCGATAGTTGCTCCAGCCTTAGGTGCGGGGATCATCGCTATTTTCCCATGGCAGGGGATTTTCTGGTTCTGCGTTATCTGGGCTGTAGCTATTGGTACATGGAGTCTCCGGCTTTCGGAAACACTCAATCCGGACTACCGGACGAAGTTTAATGTTAAGACAACACTAAGCGGATGCCGTAGAGTCTGCACCACCAGAATTCCTGCAACGTATACGGTTGCCTCTATCTTTCTCCAAGCGATCTTTGTATTGTATTTGTCAGCAAGTGAGCAGATCATCAGCGACATCCTCGGGCGAGGAAACCAGTTCCCCTTTATCTTTGGAATCGTCGCTATTCTTTTCGGGGTGACGTCCCTGCTTAATGGCCAGTTCGTGATGATATTTGGTATACGTAAGATTCTCTTTACCGCTTCTATCTTTCTGGTACTTACTTCTGCCGTGTTGCTTATTGTCACTGTTGCTGCCGATGGAGTTCCAAGTTTCTGGGCATTCATCCCCATTTTGGCCGTCATGCTCGCGACCTTTATGTTCTTGATGCCGAACTTGAATTCAGCAGCATTGTTCCCTCTTCCAGATATCGCTGGGACAGCGTCCGCTCTGACGAGTGCTATCCGTATGGGATTTGGTGCCTTGATTGGTGGGCTGATCACTACTCAAGTGAATTCATCGCTCACGCCTTTTTCTATTGGGGTGCTCTGCCTCACAACCGCAACCGCTATCACGATCCTGTTCGCAGGTGATCCTCTTCCTGAGGAAAAGGTTTAAGGAGCTTCGGTCAGTTGATCGAAGATACTCGGAGGTTCTCGCCAAGGGTCCGGTAGTGTTCCCTGAGCAGCGGCTTGGATCGTTTTCCAAACCCGTTCGGGTGTGCATGGCATGTCGACGTGGCGGACACCGAGATGAGCTAGCGCGTCGATGACAGCGTTTTGTACCGCCGGGGTTGATCCGATGGTTGCCGCTTCTCCGATACCTTTTGCTCCAAGGGGATTCAGGTGGGTTGGGGTGACGGTGTTGTGGGTTTCGAAATCGATCATTTCAGCTGCTGATGGAAACGCGTAGTCCATCAGGTTCCCTGTTTGGGGGTTTCCATCGGCGTCGAAGAGAACTTCTTCGAAAAGTGCCTGAGAGATCCCCTGTCCGATACCGCCTTGTTGCTGTCCTTCGAAGATAAGGGGATTGATCACGGTACCAGCGTCATCGACGGCGACATGTCGAATGAGCTTCACTTCTCCGGTTTCAAGATCTACTTCAACGACTGAGATATGGGTGCCGAATGGGAAGGTTCCATTTTCCTGATTAAAATCAAGTTGAGCAGCGAGTCCCTGCATGCCGTCGTCATGGTCGATTACTCCTTCGGGAAGCTCTTTTCGGGCTTCTGCGGCAAGTTCCGCCCAACTCAGCGCTGTTGCGGGAACTCCTGCAACTCCAACGGTTCCTTCTTCGGTGTTGACGACGATATCCCCTATTGAAGCTTCAAGGAGATGGGCGGCGAGATCTTTTGCTTTTGAGATAACCTCGTCGGTCGCTTGTTGGACAGCGGACCCTCCGAGTTGAAGGGAGCGTGAGCCTCCGGTGCCGCCTCCGCGAGGAACGATATCGGTATCAGATTGCACGAGAGTGATGTTGGCTATGGGAATGCCGGTGCGTTCAGATACGATCATCGCAAAACTGGTCTGGTGCCCTTGTCCATGGGCTGATGTCCCTGCTTTCATAGTGGCGGTTCCATCGTCGTGGATTTCCAACGACGCGTATTCCGACCCTCCGCCCCCGCTGGTGACCTCAACGTAGGATGCGACACCGATGCCGAGTGCCTGCTGGGTTCCTTGTTCACGCCGTTCGCGTTGCTCTTTCCGAAGTGCTTCATATCCGATGATTTCAGCTGCTTTTTCAAGTGACGCGGCGTAGTCGCCCGTGTCGTAAGTCCATCCGGTGAGGGTATTGAATGGGAACTGGTCAGCTTGGATGAAGTTCCTGCGGCGGATTTCTAAGGGGTCTATACCGAGTTCTATGCTTGCTTGATCCATGGCGCGTTCGATGAGAGCTGTTGCTTCTGGCCGGCCAGCTCCTCGGTAGGCTCCTGTTGGGGATGTGTTCGTTATCGCAACAACCACATCGAATCGTATCTTTGGGAAATTGTAGGGCCCATTGGCCATTTGTTTCGTTAAACCGGGGAGAAGGGCTCCCATGCTTGGGTACGCTCCAGCGTCTCCTATGAGTCGGACCCGCATTCCGGTTAGTTTTCCTTGATCGTCGAATCCGGTTTCGCAATATTGGATCTGCGCTCGTGAATGGGCGAGAGAAACCATATCTTCACTTCTGGTTTCGGTCCAAGTAACTGGACGTCCATATTTTTCTGCCAATAGTGCGAGGACGGGAAATTCAATGTATAGCCCTGCTTTTGCTCCAAAACCGCCACCGACATCTGGGGCGATGACACGGATCGTTTCAGCGTCTCGGTTGAGGGTTTCGGCCAGTTTGTCCTTCAAGCTGTGGGGCATCTGTGTAGCGCAGTAGAAGGTTAATCTTCCCTCTGCGTCGATGGTGGCGGCTGCAGAGTTTGGTTCAAGGGGGACCCCCGCGACCCGCTGGTTGACGTATCGGCCACGAACGACGTGGGATGCATCGTCGAGAACGTCGGAGTTCGGATCGAGCATGGTGATGGCGAGATTATCTGTTTTTTCAGGGAAGATACAGGTACTGTCGGACTCCAACGCTGCTTCGGGATCAACGACCGTGGGGAGAAAATCGTACTCGATGTCGACAAGTTCAGCTGCGTCGACGGCTTGTTGGAAGGATTCGGCCACGACCACGGCGATAGGGTCACCAACATATCGGACAAGATCTATAGCTAGTGGCGGTCGGGAGAACGCGTCATTGACCTTTGCGAGTCCTGCACTGAATGGGGCGATCTGAAGGCCCGTTCCGGTGACCACTCCGATAACGCCGGGTGCTGCTTGGGCCTCGGTAATATCTAAGGCAGTGATCTTTGCGTGGGCGACGGTAGAACGCACAAAAAAAGCGTATGCAACGTTTTCCAAGTTGAGATCGTAAACGTATGTGCCTCCAGATGTCAGGAGTTCCTGATCTTCTGTTCTGGGTACTCGATTGCCAAGGATTGATCCAACCATTCGCGTAGGGTATCGCATTTGATGGGAGAAATGCATTTGTGAAATACAAAATTCGGATGCTGTGGCATACAGTTACGAAAGAGATAGTGCCTAATACGGGGAATGGTTTCGTTGCATTTTGAAAAGAACTCTGAAATCGAAGCGATCAGGGAAGGTATCCGACGTATTTGTGCCGATTTTCCTGATGAGTATTGGCGAGAGAAGGATGAGGCACATGAATTTCCCTGGGAGTTCTACGATAAGGTCGCTGATGGCGGTTGGATCGGGATAGCCATACCTGAAGAATTCGGTGGTGGGGGAAGAGGGATAACTGAAGCTTCGGTTGTTCTTGAGGAAATCGCGGCGTCGGGAGCTGCAATGAATGGATGCTCGGCGATCCATCTATCGATCTTCGGGATGGAACCTGTCCGAAAATACGGTTCGCCGGAACTCGTCGCTGATGTTCTGCCAAAAGTCGCCTCTGGAGAGCTCCATGTCGCTTTTGGAGTGACGGAACCGGATGCGGGAACAGACACGACAAAAATCCGGACCCGGGCTGAGCGGGACGGGGATGAATATGTGATCACCGGTGCGAAAGTCTGGACGAGTAAAGCCCCGTATTGTGACATGTGTCTTCTCTTGGTGCGAACAACACCTTATGAGGAAGCAGCAAGTCCAACCGATGGCATATCGCTTTTTCTTGTTGATTTAGATGACCCTGCGGTCGATATCACCCCCATCGCGAAGGTCGGAAGGAACGCTGTCGTATCGTGTGAAGTTCGATACGATGGATTGCGGGTTCCGTCATCACGTCGTATCGGGAACGAAGGTGATGGCTTCCGTTATATTCTCGATGGATTAAATCCGGAACGTATTTTAATCGCTGCTGAAGCGTTGGGGATTGGGAAAGCTGCAGTGAATCGGGCTGTGGAATATGCGAATACCCGTGTTGTCTTTGACCGGCCTATCGGCCAGAACCAAGGGATCGCTTTCCCCCTTGCTGAAGCACACATGAAGCTGCATGCTGCAGAATTGGTGATCAGGAAAGCGTCATGGCAGTACGATCAGGGAATTTCCTGTGCGGAAGCGGCAAATACGGCGAAATATTTAGCAGCAGATGCTGGTTTCTTCGCTGCGGATCGGGCGATGCAAACCTTGGGCGGGTTCGGGTACGCCAGTGAATATCATGTTGAACGATATTGGCGAGAAGCCCGTCTCATGAAGATCGCCCCAGTGTCTCAGGAAATGGTCCTGAATTTTATCTCCAGCAAAACTCTCGGCTTGCCAAAGTCGTACTGAGAGACGCTGAGACGTTATGGTCCAATAATACGGATTTCAAGGATAACTTCTCCACGTGATGCAGGACTTGCAGGGTCACGTAGATCTATCGCTGAAAGGACATCATCACCGTTCGTTAATGTTCCAAAGATCGTGTGATTCCCTGTGAGATGCGGGGTGGGTTCGAACGTGATGAAGAATTGACTGCCGTTGGTCCCTGGGCCAGCATTTGCCATCGCAAGAAGTCCTCTTGACTCCATTGCTGGGCCGTCATCAACTTCATCTCCGAACTGGTATCCTGGGCCGCCAGTTCCTTGCCCTGTCGGGTCGCCTCCTTGGGCCATGAACCCTTCAAGGACTCGGTGGAAAATCACACCGTCGTAATATCCATCTTCGGTGAGGTTCACAAAGTTATTGACCGTGATGGGCGCTGTTTCTACGAGGAGATCAAATGTCATTTCGCCATCTGCTGTGGTGATGATGGCCTGATATGTCCCATTTGTGTCAATCGTCATCGGTGGAGCTTCCGAATAGGCGTTATTCCTCGCTGGAGGAGCGACTTCGGTAAGGGCCCGTTGTCCTTCCCATGCGACGAAATCTTCGGGAACAGCTGTCAGTAAGCCTTCATGTAACGCCTTTTCACATGAAGTAACTAAGGCGGCGACAGCCGCTAACTGTTCAGCGTCTTGGGTGAGGAAAGCTGCTTCCCAAAAGGAAGAAGCAATACCAGAAAAGGCCAGTTCATCAGTAAGGCAGTCCTGATCGACATCAACGGAAAAGTTTCTTGTTTGAAGGTATTGGAGGGATAGTTGATTAGCGAGAAGGCTAATAGATACACAGGTGGTGAGTGCCTCGACAGTCGCGTCAGCGAACTCCGGAGGTATCGGATATTGCACGGTGACCGCGGCAAGTCCGACAAAAGCGGCGTCACCGTTCGAGTCAGCGGTTTGTTTCATAAGGCATTGAAAAAGGTCATCGTTTTCTGCTCCAAGAGATAAACCAATCGCTATAGCTTGATTCATCCGTTCGAAACCGACACAGTCGCGGACGCCTGTGACCAGATTAGAGAATTCTGTTCCTGAGAGCTGGGCCTGATTCGCTAGGACAGCAGAAATAGCGTCGGCGAAGTCTGGGTTTGATTGGGCAGAAGCAAATAAGCATGTTTCGCTTTCTCCCCCTACAGGTCCACCGATGAGTGCTTCCGCTACTTGGATAGAAAAAAGGGCTTCTTGGGATATTGTTAACGTTTCTGAGGTTGCTTGCGTCGTGGGCGACGCAGCATCTTCGGAGGTTTCACTCGACGTAGAAGGTTCCTGTGATGGAGCTTCTTCGCTTCCGCACGCAGTCAGGAAACCGGCCCCGATAGTAAGGGCAAGGCCTAGGGAAAGAGGAAATCGTTTCGATAAGGGCATATCTAGTCATATCAGCTTTCATCTCTTTCTCAACCGCGGGGATGAAGAACTCCCCGTCTATTGCGGGTGAAATTGGGGTTGCGCCGTCCGAGCCACCCTTGAGGCCTCTGAGGGAACTAGCCTTTGGGTAAGAGAAAGGAGCGGCATGAGTGAAGAAGAAACTGTTTGGTTAACCCAGTTCAGTCATGGAGCTGGTTGAGGCTGCAAACTCGACCCGAGTGAATTAGCTCACGTCGTGAGCTTTCTGAACAATACCGATAATCCGGAGGTGCTTGTTGGCCTGGAAACAGGTGATGACGCCGGTGTGTGGGACCTTGGAGATGGCAGGGCTTTGATATCGACCGTTGATTTCATCACTCCGGTAGTGAACGATGCGCGTACTTGGGGCCGTATCGCTGTGGCGAATAGCCTTTCAGATGTTTACGCTATGGGGGGAAGGCCTTTGTTTGGCCTGAATCTGGTGGCGTGGAATAACGATGAACTCTCGACGGAACTCTTGGCTGAAGTTTTGCTGGGAGGTTCTGATATTGCCGATCAGGCAGGGATGGTGATCATCGGGGGTCATAGTATTTCTGATCCGGAACCAAAGTATGGGATGGCGGTGACCGGCGAAGTTGACCCTGATCATTTATTGACGAATACGGGGTTGCGGCAGGGACAGGATCTGGTCCTGACGAAACCCTTGGGTATAGGGGTTATCACGACGGCGGTCAAAGCTGGGAAGGCAGATGAAGATAGTTTGCGGGCCGCTACCGACTCGATGGAGCGTTTGAATGATGTGGCTTCTCGAGTGGCGGTGTCTGCAGGGGCGACGGGGGCGACAGATGTTACGGGGTTTGGTCTTCTTGGTCATCTGGGGAAAATGGTGAAAGCTTCTGGTGTAAACGCGGTTTTACATGTTGGGCAAATTCCGTTTTTGCCGGCTGCAAGGCAATATGCGGAGGCTGGAATAATTCCTGGAGGGACCCGGCGGAATCTTGCTTGGGTTGATGAGCAGGTTGATTCAGGGTCGTATGGGGAAATTGACCTGCTGCTTTTAGCTGACGCTCAAACGTCAGGGGGTTTGGTCTTTGGAGTGGATAAGGATAAATCGGCTGATGTTTGTTCTGAACTTGTGGAGCACGGTGTGGTAGCTGCAGTGATCGGGGAGACCGACGCTGGTGATGGAAAGATCAGTCTTCGGTAGCGTTCATCTTCTAGGATGACCTTATGGCACTTTCTTTGAACCAACATCCGGTATTTTCTGGGCGCTCAGGACCTGTACTTGTTGTTGTCGCTGACGGGGTTGGAATCGCCGACAATGTGGAGAGTAATGCTGTAGCGCAGGCGATAACGCCGACACTTGATGCGCTGATTGGTTCACCGGTTTCTACAGAGCTTGCTGCTCATGGCACGGCTGTTGGGCTGCCCACTGATGATGACATGGGGAACAGCGAAGTTGGGCATAACGCTATAGGGGCTGGGCGGATCTTCGCTCAGGGTGCGAAGCTCGTGAATCAGGCTCTGGAAACAGGATCGATTTACGCCTCAGGGGTTTGGAAGGATGCGGTTTCACATGGGCGGTCGGGGACCATGCATTTCATAGGGTTGCATTCAGATGGCAACGTTCACAGCCACATCGACCATCTGTATCAAATGATTACGCAAGCAATCAGTGAAGGTGTGAAGAGTGTATGCGTGCATATTCTTCTTGATGGCCGCGATACTCCCCCCCGCTCTGCGTTGGAATACATTGATAGAACCGAAGCGTTTATTGAAACGGTGAATGAAGCATCCGATGTGCATGTGCGTATCGCTTCCGGTGGGGGTCGCATGATGATCACCATGGACCGGTATGAGGCGGACTGGGGCATGGTTGAGCGTGGATACAACTGCCACACCCACGGGGTAGGTAGACCATTCACTTCGCCACGACAGGCAGTTGAGGCGCTCTATGAGGAATCTGATCTGGGGGATCAATATCTAGAGGCGTTCGTAATTGTGGACGAAACCGGAGAACCTGTTGGGAAGATACGGGATGGAGATTCCGTCATTTTTTTCAACTTTCGAGGAGATCGGGCAATAGAGATCTCTCAAACATTCGAGGATGAAGAATTCACAGTTTTCGATCGGGGAAGTCGTCCGAAAGTGTTTTATGCGGGAATGCTGCAATATGACGGTGACCTGCTTGTTCCGACAAGTTATCTGGTGGATCCTCCCCTAATAGACAGGACCATGGGTGAATATCTTGTAGATATGGGGGTTTCTTCCTTTGCAATAAGCGAAACTCAGAAATTTGGCCATGTGACCTACTTTTGGAATGGGAACCGAAGCGGATACATCGACGACGAATTAGAAACCTACGTCGAAATTCCATCGGATAATGTTCCGTTCGATGAAGCGCCAGCAATGAAAGCTCAAGAAATAACCGACGCTACGATCGATCTGCTCCGTTCAAGGAAGTACAGGTACGGACGGGTGAATTACGCGAACGGGGACATGGTCGGCCACACCGGAAACCTAGAAGCAACTATCAAAGCTATAGAAACCGTTGATGAATGCATGAGGCAACTATTGGAAACTATAGATGAACTAGAAGGGATTCTGATCTACACGTCTGACCATGGAAACGCTGACCAGATGTTTACAGAAATCGTTGACGGTGAGCGAATACCTATGACTTCTCATACTTTGGCTCCCGTCCCATTCGTCATCTACGATCCTGCAAACAAAGGCGAATACGACCTCACCCCACCATCGGATGCAGGACTGAGCCACATTGCTTCAACAACACTCAATCTTCTTGGCTTTAAAGCCCCTGATGATTACCAGCCGAGCCTGATCAGATTTAGGATCTGATTATCGTTCCTTTGTCGATTAACACACCTAAACGCCGAAGAAGAGGAAACATTCGATCGGAATAACACCGATATCGACACTCTGGCCGCCTCAGCTCGCTAAGTTGTTGAGATGATCGTAGCCGCGCCGACCTGGTTCACTGACGAGTATCTCGGGATCGAGGTCGAGCAGTACATCGGCTTCGGGTTGCTCGCCGTCGTCGTAACGGTGGTGCACTTCGCCCTGTTGCGAGTGATCGCCATGTTCGTCCGTCGTCGATACACCGGAGACGATCTGACGTTTTGGGAAGTTGAGCGGCGCCGACTGAACCGGGGCATCCTGCTACTCACGATCGGGAGCACACTGCTGGCCGGATTCCCGATGCTCGATTTCGATCCGGAGGTCGAGAATGTCGTGAATCAGGTGGCCAGCCTAATCGCCGCCATGGGGATGCTTCTGGTCGCCTACCGCGCCATCGACATCTTCATGGATGTACTGGCAAGACGCGCCAGCAAGACCGAGACGAAGCTCGATGACAGCCTGGTGCCGCTGTTGCGCACGTCGCTGCGACTGTTCGTGACATTCGTCGGGATCCTGTTCATCCTGCAGAACCTAGATATCAACGTCTCGGCGCTGATCGCCGGCCTAGGTCTCGGTGGTCTTGCGATCGCGCTGGCGGCGCAAGACACGGTTCGTAACCTGCTGGGCGGAGTCACGATCTTCGCCGACAAGCCGTTCGAGGTCGGCGACTGGGTTATCGTCGATGGCGTCGAAGGTACCGTCGAGGCCGTGGGCTTTCGCTCGACCCGTGTGCGCACCTTCTACAACTCGCTAGTCAGCGTGCCGAACGGCAATCTGATGGATAGCGGGATCGACAACATGGGTCAGCGTCGTTGGCGGCGGTATAAAACCACGCTTGGGGTCGGGTACCACACCACGACTGATCAGATGCAGGCGTTCGTTGAGGGGATCCGGGCCATCATCCAGTCCAGCCCCGGTATGCGTCAGGACTATTACATCGTCGAGTTCCATGGCTTCGGCGCCACCAGCCTCGACGTGTTGGTCTACTGCTTCATCGATGCTGAAGATTGGAACGAAGAGCTGCGCACCCGGCACGTCCTCAATCTCGATATCATGAGGCTCGCCGAATCTCTGCAGGTCGACTTCGCTTTCCCCACACAGACGCTGCATATCGCCAAGATGCCGGGCCAGCCACAACAGCTACCGCAGATCCCCGATCGGACTCACCTCCGCGACGTTGTGAACTCGTTTGGCCCGGGCGGCAAGAGCGGTCAGCGCGTCGACCAACCAATCACGGACGGCCACGATAGCGTGCTCGAGAGCCCCTACGCTCAAGCCGACGAAGGTTAAGAGGGCCAGACCACGGCCTTCAATTAAGGTGGATACTAATAACCACATAAGAAGACCTCTTCAGTAGGTTCGGTTTCTGGTCTCCCGTCCTAGGGGGCGTACGAACAAAACCCGAACCTAAGGATTCACAGGTTCGGGAAACCACTCCCTAGCAGGCCCTTACAAACATCTCAGGAATGTTTACCCGTCTCCCAGCCATTCGGACCAAGAACGGTATCAGCGAAACCCCTTGGATGATCTTCAAGTTGTGTCGCCATCGTGTCATTCCATCGGTTCAGGTAACCGAATAAAGCGCATATAGCGACAATTGCTGTGATTTCCTCATCGGAGTAATGCTCACGCAAGGCTTTCGTGTCTTCATCCGTGACTGCGTTAGGAATTTGTCCAGCGTGGAATGCAAACCTAAGAGCTGAACGTTCAGCATCTGTAAACAAGGAACTGTTCTCAAAGTTCCAGATTTCAGACAATTTTTCATTTTTGACACCAGCCTGTGAAGCAGAAGAAGAGGTATGGGCCTGACAATACCGACATTCAGCACCTGTGCTAACCATTAGGGAAACCATCCCGCGTAATCCTGCCGGCAGAATCGCATTACCTAACACAACTGAACTGAGATCTGTGAACGCCTCGACCAATCCTGGGATGCGCGCCATCGTTTTTAATGAATTTGGAATGAATCCGAGAGCTTCTTCAACAAAAGAAAATCTTTCAGAAAGATCTTGAGGGAGGTCACTCTCATCAAGTGGTTTCACTCGAGCCATGATCAAGTGTCCCATATACAAAAAAAAGACGCCAACGGACACTTCAGAGAGTTAAACACCTACATGTGCACACTGACGCTCGAATTAAGTATCAACCATCATTCAAGGAGGCGTACGAACACTCGCGAACCGAAGAAATCAAAATGCCACGGCAGGGCAACCATGATAATCTCAGATTCATGGCGACGCCCCTATCCCTTGATGAGCACGATGCGCAGGAAGAGTTCTTCGCCCGCGGCTGGACCGACGGGCTACCGGTCATTCTGCCAACGCCGAAACGGGTTGAGGCAATGTTGGAGTACGCGGGAGTTGCTGCAGACGACGTAGTAGGAACCGTGCCGGAACGCTCTCGCGACATCACGACAGAGAAAGCGGCGATCAACACAGTTATGGCTGGATGCGAACCGCGTCATTTCCCAGTTGTTCTCGCTGGAATCGCTGCAATGTGCGATCCAGATTTTGGATGCAACACAGCCATCACCAGTACTGGCGGTGCTGCATTGTGCCTGGCCGTAAGTGGGCCCAACCTTGAAGCACAGGGATTCAACACCACCCGAAACGCTCTCGGGCCAGGGTACCGAGCCAACGCGACCGTCGGCCGCGCCATGCGACTCGTCGCAATGAACGTCCTCGGAGCTCGTTCCAACCACCTCGACGGCTCATCGATTGGGCATCCCGGCAAGTACACCATGTTAGTCGCCGAAGAAATACCCCCCGAAGGATGGGATCCGCTTCGAGTTGATCTTGGCTACGACGAAACCGACACCACAGTGACAGTGCTAGCGGCCGAAGGGCCCCATCAGGTATCCAACCAACTTAACGGCACACCCGAGGGGGTCCTCGCGACATTCGTTGCCGCGATGACAAATCCATCAACCTACGGAGTCGGCAAGGGACACCAAGTGCTTCTCGTGCTCGGGTACGAACACCGAAGGATCCTCGTCGAGAGCGGTTGGACCCGACAGGCCATCCGAGAACACCTCACCGAAGCAACCCGCGTGACACCCGCCTACTTAGAGGAGGCCGGAATCGTGATGGAGCATACGACGCAAAACGACATGACGCCCGATGCCGATGGAAAGCTGGCCACCGTTCGCAGCCCCGACGACATCTTCCTGATCACGGCCGGGAGTCCCGGCGCCGGCTGGAGCGCCTATATCCCGACATGGGCGCCCACTGTACATTCGTCCGCCGCTACCAAAAAAGTGCAGCCTGCTGGCGGTGGGCTACCATAGAAAAGACGAAAGAAAGAGATCCCATGACCACCATTGATGTTCTCAACCCAGAATATGAAACCGAAGGGCCATCTGAAGTTCTCATGGCCATTCGATCGACACCGGTTGAGCCTGTGGTGATTACAGTGATCGAAAATTCCAAGCCGCACGCAAAAGAACTCCTGACCTATGTAGCCGAGGGCCTGCGTGAACGCTTACCCGTTGCCGAAATCGAGGTGCACTCCAAATCCAGCGCCTCAAAGCCGATTGACGCTGACGAAGCAGAAATGCTAGCAGCTCGAACTCACCTCGTAATCTCCGGCCTCGGTGATTGAGGGGCTTGCACCGCGTGCAGTTTGCACGATGCAGTCCAGATGGAAGCCCATGGTGTCCCCACGGCGCTCGTCATCACCGAACCCTTTGCCCCGATCGTCGCCGGCTTCGCCCCGACAGTGGGGATGGCGGAATACACCGGATCTATACTGGTGCCGCATCGTGTCGCCACCATGGATGATGACGACCTCCACAAGCTCGCCGACTCAGTCATTGACGAAGCAATTGCCTGCCTGACCCTTAACCACAGCTAATCGCTTAAGAGGACTTTCAACAAAGAGTTAGCCGGGTTCAAGTTTTAGGAGAGTACATATATTAACTTGGCGTAGGGTGAAGAGATGCGTTCAATGTGGCGAATCTGGATTGCTATTTCCATAGCTATAGGGCTCCTAGGCTGCGGTGAGACAAATGGCGAAAGAGCAGAAGTGGTTCCGGAAAGGAACGATACGAGCAATCCGGTGATAACAACTGAAACACCAACACCAACACAACTACCGATACCGACATCGACACCGACACCGACACCGACACCGACACCGGCAGTAACCCCTACACAGATACCGGATCCAACTCCCTCCCCCAAACCGACACCAGCCCAGACTGAGGTACCCACGACGGTTGAAGCCCCCCCTAACAATACGCTATTGACCCAGTTGAATGCTCTAATAATCGCTCCGGAAAGCGCAGTAGCACCCTACGACAGAGCTGAATTTCCACATTGGGACGATGAAGATGGAGATGGACTAAATACTCGTTTAGAGGTTCTCGCGATAGAAAAAATCGAAGACGCGGGCTGGTATTCACGCTGGGATGGTGTTTGGTATGAAGGAGAAGGTGGCTTGAGCGCTCCGAGTTTTGATATAGACCATATTGTCGCCCTTTCAGAAGCATGGGATTCCGGAGCTAGCGAATGGGGTCCATACGATCGGGACATCTTCGCTGACGATCTCTTAAACCTCGTGGCCGTTTCGGCTTCAAGCAACCGGAGTAAAGGTGGAAGAGATGCGGGGGAATGGTTGCCATCCAATCCCTTAGGAAAATGTTTTCTTTCTATCCGTGTGATACAGGTGAAATCAAAATGGGAATTGTCAATCGACCAAGACGAATACGATGCTTTGAAGAATCTAATCACTGACTGCGGATCTGAAATTCCTCCAGTCCCTACCCCTCCGCTAAGTAGTCCGACACCAATGCCCGTTCCCCCAACGCCAACGCCGCAAAACTCTTATGGAAACACCTACTACAGAACCGCTAACGGGGTGGATATCGACCAATATGACGAAAATGGAAATGGTGATATTAATTGTGGAGAACTTCCTTCCGCTGCGAAACCAGTCACGGTACTGAACTCGGGAAATGACCCGTACGGATTAGATGGAGACGGTGACGGAATAGGGTGCGAGAGTTAAAAACTCAAGGAGAAATACACCGGTGGTCAGACTTTGATAATTGATTTCCCAATATTTCTACCTCGAAAAAGACGCTGGTACGTGGTGAGGGCATTTTCGATACCTTCGGTGTCACCCATGTTAGATTGGGCGAAGTTTCTCAATGGCGTCGCGTTCTTCGTCAACGAGAGTCCATGAGCATGCGGCAACGTTCGCAGTAACCTGTTCGGGCGTTGTCGCTCCAGCAATCACACTGGGGATTTCAGCGCGTTCAACAAGCCACGATAAGCCAAGTTCAAGAATCGACCGGTTTTGGGATTCCGCATAATCAATGAGCGCTTCGGTGGCGTCAAACATGGCTTCCTTGAGAAACATGGCGCCGTGGGGTAGTTCAGCCCATTCTTCAAGACGGGACCCCGATGGAAGCTCAGCTCCTTTCCGGTATTTACCGGTGAGGAGTCCTGATTCGAGGGGAAAATACGGGACGAGTCCGATGTTGTGTTTCCGGCAGGCGTCGAGAACACCGTCGACTTCTGGCCCGCGGGTAAGGACGCTGTACCGATTTTGAACTGTGGCGAAGGGAGTGAGACCGTTTTCGGATGCTACCTTCACCATTTCTTCAAGCATCTCAGCCGTGAAGTTGCTGCAGCCAATTTCACGCACTTTGCCAACATCAATAAGCTCTTGCAACGCTCCAAGGGTTTCGACAATCGGTGTGGTGGGATCAGGTTTGTGCATCTGGTAGTGGTCGATGACATCGATTCCGAGTTGGCGGAGGCTCCTGTCAGCAGCTTTTGCGACCCACTCCGCGCTCCCCGCGACTTCTCCTTCCGGAACAGCACTCCCCGACCCAAACTTCGTAGCAACAATAGCTTCGTCTCTACGGCTCCCAAGTGCCCGACCCAGCAAGTTTTCTGAATCTCCGTACGCGTCAGCAGTATCGAAGTAGTTGACGCCGAGATCTAACGCTGCTTGTACTACTGTGTCTGTGGCTTGTGCGTCAATCTTTCCCCCAAAGTTGTTGCATCCAAGCCCAAGGACTGAGACATCAAGATTTCCGATTGTTCTGTTCTCCATGCCGACCTTCCTACTGTGCTCGCATGTTCCTAGTCAGCGTGACAGGCCGACGATGATGGCGGCAAATCAAGTGCCGGATTCCCCTCGAAGAATCCACTCGCCAATAATGTGAATCCTGCATATTCGACTGGCATCACTGGCCAGTCTTCGGGCCGTGGCACATGGGTGACACCGAAGGTATGCCATACGACAATGTCTGTATCTTCAATGGGACGGTCTTGCTCAACATAGCTTGGAAGGCCGGCCCCACCAGGGTGCAGGTTGGTGAATGGACCCGCCCCAGCGTAGTGTTCGTCCTCATCGTAGGCTGTTACCCATAGGTTATGGCGGGCGAAGCCGCCACGATGACCAGCGGGAGTGTTTTGGGGAACCATGAAGTTCGGGGACGCCTGTGGCAGGATCTTGTAGCCAACCGGAACTCCAAGCCCGTTTAATGATGAGGGGTTGATGATTTTCCATGTGCGGCTGGCAGCGGGATCAATGTTACGCATCGCGGTCTTCTCAGTTGTGAACGTGGTCGTGGCAGCTCGGAAACCGGCACCATATGGGTGGGCCCCGTCGGTTGCGTGCTCGACGTTGGTTTCAATAACGGAGTTGTGGGGGCCATCGAGTACGGGGTCGAGACGGACGCAGAACAAATGTTGGTGGATCGGAGAGGCAATGCCCGGGGCGACAAGTGGAGCTGTGTCGGTTCCACCGCCATCTCCTACGGCACTTACGCCGATGACTCCGGTGAGTTTGACTTCGAGTTGGATCGTCCCATCTAGGTAGAAGTACCAGTAGAAACCGTATTCGTAGTTCCCGATCGTGTGAATCATACTGACCACAAGCCTGCGAGACCTGCGCACTTCCGGTGCTAGGTCTGGCCGAGCCCAGTTGGTGTGTTTCCACAGAATCCCGAAGTCTTCTTCGTGAAGACACACAGCGTTCTCACAGATCCGTGGTTCACCATCGCTCCCAAGGAATACCGCGTCAAAGTAATAAATCTCCCCGAGACAGTCGCAGCCAAGTTTCAACGAATTCGCGAGTTGCCCAAGGTTGGTTTCACCGGCATCGAACGCGTGTTTCCAGTAATGCATGGGCGATGAGTCACCATAGGGGACGACCATGTCCGATAGGGCGGCTCGGTGGAGAATCGTGCGATCGCGGTCGTCATCCTTGTACCGAACGTCATGGAGGACGAGGCCTTCAATGGGGTGTACCGAGATACGAATGTGCCAGTTCTGCCAGGTAATGACGTGTCCATCGACAGTGAAGCTCGGACCGTCTGGCTGGGTTATGTCAAGTCGTTTGAGGTCGTCACGGTGGCTTCCAACCCCTTCCGCCGTGTATTCAGCTGGATGGTCAGGGACTGGTACGACACCGGCGTCTTGCACGGCTACCATCCCTCCGTCAACGTCCACTAGCACGGTGAGTCCCTCAATTGGGAAAGCATAATAGTTCGTATTTGGATCCTTCAATTGGAAGGCGATAGCGCGGAAAACTCGACCATTCGGCATTTCGGGCGGGTGTACGCCGGTAATCCAAGGTTCAAGATGGACTTGGCTCGGATCTTCAATTCCCCGCTTGGCGAGGGCAGCGATCCATTCCTCGTTTTCGGCGAGGATTGTATAGATCATAATGACGTCATTCATGGTGACGGGCGCCTGCCCGTGTTCCTGCCAGTCAATGGAGATAGGTTCATCGTTAAGCAGCGAAACACAGGCATCGAAACTCTGTCCACGTTCAGGGTCATGGCCGACAAGATTAATGATCCGGTCAATTTCCTCACCTTCATCTGCCCTTACTAGTTCTTGGCGAGATGGTTCAACGCGTTGGCCGAAAGCAAAGAAAGCGCGGTCGCTTAACAGCTGAGACGAGCGAAGAACGCCGACTCCCCGAGTTAGCTCGTCAGCGTCAGCAGGGTCAAGGGGATGGGGTGTGGACGACATAAGACTAAATTACAGACTTAGGGTATATCTGTACAGTTGATGAGGGTGCCTGACAGACTTTTCAAAGATGATAATTTTCTGGCGGACACTAGCGCCATTACTATCAAAAGATAGGGTTCACGTCTGAGGGGGAGCTTTGAAGAAACTTGAAGGAGTGGAACGGTTGACGTATGAAAAAACCGCCATCGAACCATTCATTGGAAAGTTCGGGTTTCGTTCAATATTTAACTTTCTCTGGGCAGTGGGTGGATGGATTGTCACCGTCGTCCTTTCACTAAATGGAACGATCCCCCTTCTAGCAGGCATGGGACTCAGCGTTGTCTTTATTCAGGCCTGCTACATGCCTATGCACGAATCTGTCCATCACACTCCCTCCGGTGGACGAAAATCGTATGCCTGGATTGATCGCTTCATCGGTGAAACGACAGGATTTATACTGTGCGAGAGCTTTCGGGGTCACGTCACAACCCACCTCCTGCATCACACTCATGCGAATGGGGAAAGAGACCCAGATGTTCTCAATTCTGCCGGAACTCCTATACAAATCTTCGGCCGAGTAATCGCTGGAGCCATCCTCTACCCACTGATGCCGTTCATACAGATTTTCCCACCTTTAGCAATAATAATTCCTCCAGCGATCAGAGAACGCTTTGCCGAACGTGACCGTATCCGTGGCCCTGAAGTGGCGAAAGCATCGCGACTTATCGCAATCTTGCATGTAACTGTATTGATTGCAGGCACAGCGTCAGGATTCGGAACAGTTGTTTGGCTTCTATGGTACGTGCCTGCATGGATTGGGCGTTTCTGGCTAAGTCTTGTCTTTGGTTGGTTACCGCATCACCCTCATGAAGAAACTGGACGTTACCGTGATACAAGGATCTTCACGTTCTTTGGTAGCACGTTTCTTATACGTGGACATGATTACCATTTACTACATCATCTCTTTCCCAGAGTACCGCATTATAAACTTCGCTCGTTATGGAAATCACTGGGCCAACATCTTGATGCACAGGGAGCGCGTGTTGAAGGACGGGCAGCGACCCAAATTAGCAATTAATGCTCTAAATTATGCTGGGTCAGATTTCTTGTCCATATGAAAACTCCACAAGATTCCCATCCGGGTCAGACAACGCGCATATATACCCGACTGGGTCTGGTTCCTGACTGGGTTCCCAAGCTAAACACCCTTCGGTATTCCCCCGTTCGGCGATCTGGTCAACTTGGTCAATGGAGTCGAGCGATATTCCTAAATGTGCCAAAGGGCCAAGAACCGGAATGGGTTTCACATCGTCATTTTTTTGAATAAAGACAAGAACTATCCCAGACTCTTCTGACGACAGCCAAGCAACTGCTCCCAGCGCATCCTGCCGGTGATGGATTTTTCGCAGCGGAGTGAACATCTCATACCATGTGATGGTGGCATCAAGGTCATGGCAAGGAAGCGCAAGATGAGTAAGTCGAGGTGCCATACAGTTAGTTATAATTCAATCGATTCTTCTACTCAACTCGATCATCGTCGAAGGTCGGAGTTCGCGGTTTCCCCAATACGTGCAATAAGATGCATGGGTGAAGCATCAGCAGCCTACGCCGCGGCCAGTAGCCATAATTGTGCAGGGAATCGGACGCCTCTTTTCAAGATTAGGCATCAATGTCAAACGACTTTATGAGCTGGGATATTGGCGTTGGCGTGCTTTCCGTGAGCGAGGGTTAAGCCCATTTACCTCAGGCTTATTCACTGACGTTATGCGTATAGATCGGTCATACTACGTTGGAAAGAGAGTGATCGATATCGGCTGTGGACCAAGAGGTAGCCTCGAATGGCTTGAAGACGCAGCCTTACGAGTCGGTATTGATCCGCTGATGCCCGACTATATTCGGCTAGGTGTCACAAATCACGCAGCCAACTATGTGGCGGCTACAGCGGAACACCTTCCATTTGCAACTGCATCGTTCGATGTGGTCACGTCCATCAACGCATTGGACCATGTAGATAACTTGGAGCTCACACTTGCAGAAATCGCTCGGGTGCTTGTCTCTGGGGGACGATTTTTCTTCTTGGTGGAAATACACCCTGAAGCGACTCTCAGTGAACCCATTACAATTCCATGGGACCTAACATCACAGTTATCGCAGAATTTTCGTATCGTTTCCGAATACCACTTCGAGGAGGCGGAGCATCGGCCAGGAAGCGCTGCGGCTGCTCGAGCTTCCATTCCATTTGACCACGGTAATCTCAAACAACGGTCGGGAACATTACTTGCTGCCCTAGAACGAATGTAGAGAAGACCAACCCCTTGTCGTTTGCTCACGAGATTGCAGAATTTAGACGCCAGCTAATTGTTAGAACAATGCAAGGTTGACGGGTAGCTCCTCCCTCCTCGATTACGCTATTTGGATAGGAATACGGAGGAGCATGATATGGGTGAATACGGTGGGCAAGGAAGCAGTCAGTCAGGGGAAGGCTCAGAGAACTCGGAAGTTTTGTTAATTGACGACCCACTTCCCGGTGTCCGTCGATTAACGATGAATCGACCGGAAAAACGCAATTCATTGATACATCCGCTTCGTGGGGCAATTCTGAAGGCTTTGCAGGAAGCTGATATGGATCCGGATGTGAAGGTTTCGATTATTCGAGGAGCTGGACCATCTTTTTCTGCAGGTTATGATCTTTCGGGCGCGAACGCGGGGCATGCGATGCCATTCTTCACCGCTGGTGGGGAAGGCCAATGGCCTCGCCATGTTACTGAAGGCTGGATGAGTATCTGGGATCTAGCAAAGCCTGTCATCGCGCAAGTCCACGGATATTGTCTCGCGGGTGGTAGTGAATTAGCGACCTGCTGTGATCTTATCTACATAGCGGAAGATGCTCAGATGGGGTATCCGGCGACACGATTTGGTGTCCCAGACATGCATTTCCACACGTGGTTTCTGGGAATGCGGAGAGCTATGGAGATGATGATGACCGGAGATTCTATTAACGGACTGGAAGCGGTTGCGGAAGGATGGGCTAATCGGGCTTTCCCAGCAGACAAACTTGAAGAAGAAGTCTTAGCTATTGCTGAACGGATTACGAAAACACCTGCAGATCTGACGCAGCTGAATAAGCGGGTAGTGCACCGGCAGATGGAAATTATGGGGTTACGGACGGGAATTCGAGCCGGAACCGAGCTCTGCGCATTGGGTATCCATACGGATTCCATGAAAGCCTTCTTGGGAAATATTAAGCAGAAAGGCCTTACGGAAGCATTGACAGATCGCGATAGCGAGTACGGGGATTATCGAACCGGCGAAACAGAATAGCTTCACATCGTCTGAACTCTATATCATCTCTCATTGAGAGATGAATCGGGGATAGTTGTCTAGATGGTAGAGATCGTCCAGTGCGACGCTTCGTTGACCCCAAAGAGCACAACTTGGTCGCCGTCACTGGTTGATAGGGTTGAGGCGAGTTCTACCTCTACCTGCTTTCTCGTGAGCAGCAATTCATCTTCGGATGGTTCATACCCGTAAAAAGCAGCGCCATTTTGTGAGGCAAACGCAGAAAAATTCTCCACCATGTTTTCTTCGGCAAAGATTTCCGCAACAACTTCAAGCCCGTAAGCTGCGTTGAATATTCCTGCCTTCGCTTGTTCCCCATATTTTTCAGATGTCGGGTGAGGAGCAGAGTCTGTTCCGAAGAAGAACGACGGATCCCCTGACGTAACAACAGCAACAATAGCTTGGCGGTCTGATTCAGAGTTTATGATTGGTTTACAGAAAAGATCTGGGTCGAATTCTGGAGTAAGAAGATCAGATTTGTTCCTCGAGAGGTGGTGAGGGGTAACGGATGCCCCAACACGAGGATGTTCAAGAACAAAATCCACTCCGGCTCTGGTGGAGACATGCTCAACGGTGACCTGAAGATCCGGTATCTGTTCGCAAAGGGGATGTAATTCTTGTTCGAGAAAGGCAGCTTCTCGGTCAAATAGGTCTATATCAGTGTTGGTTGATTCAGCATGGACCAGTAACGGAATCCTATGCTCTGCCATCGTTTCAAAGAGTTCAATGAAATCGAGGATATTCTCTCCACCATAGGAAGAATTCGTAGTCGCACCAGCGGGATAATATTTGACTGCCGTAACCACTCCGGCTTCATATCCTTGAAGAAGATCGTCTTTATCGAGGTTGGCTGAACAATATAGCGTCATCAGAGGTTGAAACTCTGGCGATTGATCCCCTGCCGCTTCGATGATTCTCTTCCGGTAATGCTCTGCGAGTTTGGTTGAGGAGACAGGTGGGGACAAGTTCGGCATAATCATGGCGTAACGGAATCTATTTGCCGTGTACCCAACAACAGCTTCTAACATTGCCCCATCTCGAAGATGCACATGCCAGTCATCAGGCCGGGGTATCCGAATAGTTAAATCCACGTCATTAGTCTATCGACCCTTCGGCAAAGGGTTGTGAGATTGTACGGTCCGAAATTTTTCAGCTCATGAGCATCTGCTGGATCTTTTCCTCCAAGGCAGTTTTTCCTAGCATTCCAAAAATTCTCTGGAGTTCTCCATTTACATCGATGAAAACCCATGCGGGTTGAGAAGAGACTCCGTAACTCGTCCAAATCGCTCCATCAGAATCATAAACGTGAGGGAATCCTTCAACTGCAAACGAGGTTATAAATGCCTGAATATCGTTAAGATCATTACGCCCTGCTACTCCAATAAAATCAACCTCATTTAGATAGGTTGTTTGCACCTCTGCGACCGTAGAGGCTTCTGCTTGACAGCGTCTTCAATGTGGAGTCCAAAACCAGAGAACAGTGGGTTGCCCGCCAAAATCACCAAAGGTTATAGAAGTTCCATCGACTGTCTCTGCTGTGGTTACCTCTGGGAGCTGGTCCATAGGGCTAAACCGATCACCAGCTTGTTGCGTTGAAGAACTACATGTAGCACAAACGACTAAACAAAAAAATGCCCCAAATGCTGCAGTTGTCAACGAAAGAAGTCGTCCCATTATTAAAAGGTTAGCTATGAAGGCTCTGGGTAACTACGCTTGTGGGTAATGCGATGGACTTCTCTGTTTTCTCCGACCCTGCGCGATGCCCCCGGCGACGCTGACGCCGAAAGCCACAAGCTGCTTGTACGAGGTGGATATATTCGGCAATTGCATTCCGGACATTACATCCTTCTTCCTTTGGCCCATAGGGTTCGGCAGAAGATTATTTCGATCATTGAGGAGGAAATGGATAGTATTGGGGGCCAGCAAGTGCAAATGCCTACATTGCAGCCGGCTTCTATCTGGAAAAAGTCCGGACGTTGGGAATCGATGAGTGAGATTATGTTCCGCCTTGAGGACCGGCATGGCGCTGAGGCCGCGCTCGGTGTAACCGCGGAAGAAATTTTCGCGATCGCAGGAACCGAAATCACATCGTATAAACAACTACCTCAGATGTGGTACCAAATCCATACCAAATACCGTGATGAAGCACGTCCGAAGAGCGGGTTACTGCGAGTTCGCGAATTCACCATGAAGGATGCGTACTCGTTCGATTTAGATGAACAGGGTCTCGATGTTTCCTTTAAGCTGCAGCATAAGGCGTACACGAGGATCTTCGAGAGGATGGATCTTGAAGCTATCCCTGTTGAAGCATCTTCGGGAAATATGGGGGGTTCTGACAGTGTTGAGTTTATGGTTCGGGCGGACTCTGGAGAAGATGAGACGGTAATCTGTACCGACTGCGGGTATGCCGCAAATATTGAAAAGGCGATTTCCCACCTTGAACCGGTCAATGACGATGAAGATCCTGCTGAGTCAACAAAATTCGCGACGCCTGAGATACGGACAATCGCTGAACTTGCCGAAATCGGATATGCGGCAATCAATCAAATCAAAACCATGGTCTACATGATTGATGATCAGCTCTCGTTGGCTCTTGTCCGAGGCGATCATCAGATCAACGAGCAGAAACTCGCTGATGCGACTGGTGCTCTGACGATCCGTCAAGCAAGAAGTGAGGAAACGCTGCAGTATCTTGGAGCTGAACCCGGGTCGCTCGGAGCCGTTGATGTTTCCGGTATTCCTATTCTCGCCGACCTTGCTCTCCGAAGCCGAACAAATATGACGACTGGGGCAAATGAAAATGATTTCCACCTTTCTGGAATCAATGTGGAGCGTGATATCGACGTGAGCGAATGGTTGGATCTTCGTGAAGTTGAGAATGGGGATTCGTGTTCAAGCTGCAACGAGGCACTGGATATTGTCTCAACTATTGAGTCAGGCCATATTTATAAATTGGGCACAAAATACGCTGAAGCTTTCGGGGTAAGTGTGTTAGATGAGCAGGGGAAAAGCCGGATAGTCGTTATGGGAAGTTATGGGATTGGTGTGGAACGGGCTATGGCGACAATTGTTGAAACTCATTTTGATGAAAAAGGGATAGTTTGGCCGTTAGCTGTTGCCCCTTTTCAGGTCGTTATAACCGTCGTCCAACCAAAAGACGCAGAAAATGTTCGTATCGGCGAAGAAATTTATGAATCGCTTTTGAGTCGTGAGGTGGAGGCACTACTCGATGACCGCGACGCTAGACCTGGTGTAAAATTTGCTGATGCTGAACTAATCGGTATCCCCTATCGGGTCACCGTGGGTCCAAAGGGGATAGCTGACGGCGTTGTGGAGTTGGTTCCTCGAACAAGTGGAGAAACACAATTAGTGTCCATCGAGGAGATCTCCAACCACGTTGCCGAGCTGATGAAAGTGTCGAAGTAAAATATTGCCTACCTTCGAAGATGAGATTTCACTGAGTTTCTACTAATCTCTCGAATAACCAAATACGACAACTTAAGGTTAGGGGAATTGGTGGACGAGGAAGAGACTACTCCGGCAGGCGAGACCGCAGGTATAGCCGCAACAATTCTTGAGGAAGAAGAAGTCCGCCGCGTAGCCATGGAGGAAGAATCGGAGGAAGTTGTCCTTCCTGACGATCTCTTGCCTGGTGTCGGAGATGAAGAAATGACTTTTCGGGAAGGTATCCGTGAAGGCGGACCTTCGATGATGCTGGTGCTTCTCCTCCTTTCTGTGGTAGAAGAATTCGATCGAGTAGCCATAACTGTGCTTGGACCTGATATTCAAGACACTCTGAATATCTCTGACACTATGCTGCTTGGTCTCGGCAGTTTCGGTGGAGTGGTCCTTGTCCTTTCAACTATTCCTTTTGCGTGGCTCTCTGACAGGTTCCGGCGCCTGAGTGTCCTTTCAATTGCAACTGCTGTGTGGGCGGGACTGACCGCTTTCACTGGATCGGTTCAAAATGCGTTCCAAATGGCTATCGGTCGAGCGGGTGCCGGTATAGGAGCAGGTGCCAAAATCCCAATCTCTCCGTCGCTCATTGCAGACCAATATCCGATCCCTGTACGAGTTCGCATCTTTGCTGCCGAAGCCTTGGGACGCCCGACGGGTCAAGTCATTGGCCCATTTATCGCAGGTGGAATCGTGCTGTTAGCCGGAGACGGACCAGAAGACTGGAGAATAGCCTTTTACATCTTCGCTATCCCTGCACTGGTTCTCGTTGCAGCTATTTTTCTTCTCAAAGAACCGAAGCGCGGCAAGTATGAACAAGATGCAATCCTAGGAGGAACTCTTGAGAAGGCGGAGGAAGACCCGCCGGTGCGTCTGTCATCCGCTTTTCAACGTTTGAAAAACGTTCGCTCTTTCTATTATCTGGTTGTCGGGATCGGAGTGCTGGGTTTCGCCCTTGTTGCCGTCCCGGCCACAATGTCGCTCCTTCTAGAAGAAGTATACGATTACGGGGCCTTTACGAGAGCTTGGATCATCTCAGTTAGTTGGAGCGCCGCTCTCTTGGCTATTCCTATCGCCGGAAAGATCGGAGATAGGCTGTTCCGCACTGATCCGAGACGGGCCCTGTGGCTGATGGGAGCTCTTGTATCCTTCTACGGAATCTTTGTGACTATTGGTGTACGGTTCTCAAATATTACCCTTCTGGTTATTTTCTACACGATAGGAAATGCTTGTCAGGGTGCCGCTTTCACCCAGATGAAGCCAACTATTTCCGCAGTGGTTCCGTATCGAATGCGGGCACAAGCTTTCTCACTTGTAGGGGTCTATATCTTTCTGATGGGTGGATTTTTCGGCGGGTTGTTGACGGGAGCTTTCTCGGATGCATATGGGGAACGGACTGCTTTGACCATCGTCGTGCCACCTGCTGCGTTAATCGGGGGGGTTCTCATCATGTATGGTTCTCGTTTTATGAAGAGAGATATTTCTCTAGTCGTTGAAGAACTTCTTAACGATCAGGAGGAACAACGAAGAGCCAGAGAGAACCCTGATCAGGTGCCGGTGCTCCAAGTACATGGAATGAACGTGAGTTATGGAAATCTTCAAGTTCTCTTTGATGTTGAATTGGAGGTGCGACGCGGTGAAACTCTAGCGCTTCTCGGGACAAACGGTGCCGGTAAATCGACGGCTTTGCGGGCTATTGCTGGTCTCAAGATGCCTGATCGTGGTGTCGTACGTATGAACGGCCGTGATATCACCCTTGTGGATCCTGAGTACCGAGTCGAGTTGGGTATGGTCCAGGTACCCGGTGGGGAGGCTTTATTCTCCAGCCAAACTGTGGAAGAGAACCTTGAAGTGTGGAGTTGGTTGATTGATGATCCTTCTCTTAGATCTGAACGTATGGATAAGATCTTCACGGTTTTCCCGCAATTAACGGATCGTATGAAAGATAAGGCAGGATCGTTGTCCGGTGGACAACAACAAATGCTGGCTCTCGCAAAAGCTGTCATGCTTGAGCCAGAACTACTTCTCATAGATGAGTTATCTCTGGGACTTGCCCCAGTAGTTGTCCAAGATCTCTTGAGAGTCGTTGAACAACTTAAAAAAGATGGCGTCACCATGGTCATAGTTGAACAGTCAGTCAACGTTGCCCTTTCAATCGCTGATCGTGCGGTTTTCATGGAACGCGGACGCGTCCAGTTTCAGGGACCAGCACAAGAACTCCTTGAACGTGATGACCTACTGCGAGCAGTTTTCCTGTCCGGAGAGGGAGCATAAATGCCATCGCTTTTCGCTGGGATCCTCTACAGCAATGAAATACTTTTCCAGGGTTTCATAGACGGGATGGTGTACGCCCTCGTAGCGATCGGGCTCGTCCTCATATACAAAGCGACCGGGGTTATCAATTTCGCTCAAGGGGCTATCGGGACATTCGGTGGTTTCGTTATGGGGATGGTTATGGTCAATTACGGACTTCCGTACTGGTTGGCGGCGATTCTTGCCATCTCGGCGAGCGCGGCTGTCTCAACTGTGACGGAACTCCTAGTGGTTCGTCGGCTTTTCACACGTCCTCGACTCCTTCTATTTGTTGCGACTTTGGGCGTGGCGCAGTTAGTCGCCCTGCTTCAAATCTGGCTACCGACCGTTGATGAAAGAGTTGATTACCCTACTCCATTAAAGGGATATTGGAATATCGATGGGTTAAACATCTTGTTACGAGGTGAACAAATAACGGTTCTCATTGTGGTTCCAACATTGGTGATAATCCTTGGGTATTTGTTACAGCGAACTAGATTTGGTTTAGCGGTCCGATCAGCAGCTGACAATCCTGGAGCCGCTCAGTTAGCCGGTCTTTCTATCAAAGCAGTTTCAACTCAAGTCTGGTTTATTGCTGGTGTTTTAAGCGGTATTTCAACGTTATTGATTGGACCGATTCAGATGCTTGACGCTGGAGGAATTGGGACAAGTCTGGGGCCGGAACTGCTACTTTTTTCTTTGACCGCAGCAATGTTTGGACGACTTGAGTCATTCCCTCTGGCTTTGTTCGGAGGTCTTGTTGTTGGCATCGTGAACAGGCTCGTGCTTGCAAATAAATCGAAAGGATTTCTCGGGGATTGGGGGATCGGTGATGGATCGAACTTGTTGGCAATCTTCTTCATTCTTCTGTTGTTGATGTTGTTCATGACACGCGGGGCTCGGACAAGCGAACAATCCTGGGTGCTGACACCTCGGTTGCGTTCAGCCCACAAAGATCTCGTGCAATATCCGCTCTACCGATGGCTATCTGGTGTCGGAATGCTGATTTTAGCGCTATCGATCGTTTTGTTGCCTCAATTAGTAGATAAACCCAGTCGTTTAATTGCTTTTGCGAGCGTACTTGTCGTGATGTTGGTGGTGCTTTCTGCTGTGGTGCTTACTGGGTGGGCTGGACAGTTGTCATTGGGTCAATATGCATTCGTTGGAGTCGGCGGATTTATGACGTCTTACTATTGTGCGTCGTTGAATTATTTTGCTGCTCTGGGGATCGGTATGCTGTGGGGAGCAGGCGTGGCACTTGTCGTGGGAATTCCTGCCCTGAGACTCCGTGGACTGTATTTGGGTATAGCTACTCTAGGTTTTGCTCTTGTCGCTGGTCGTTGGATTATGGGCATTGATCGGTTAAATACGAACCCTGCAGGTGGATCGAAAATAACCCCACCTGTGATTTTTGGCCGATACGATCTTCGCACAGATAAAGAGGCTTACTATTATTTGTGCGTCGCCGCAGTAGCTATCGTTATTTATCTGTTGTGGAGAATGCGCCATTCCGGAATAGGCCGAACTCTAATTGCAGTCCGTGATAATGAAGTTACCGCGGCTGCATATACCATTTCACCGACACGGGCGAAGCTTATCGCCTTTGCTGTCTCGGGAGCTATAGGTGCTCTTGCAGGTGGGCTGCTGGTTCCCGCAACTGGATCACTGAGAGCTCTTGCTTTTCAACCAGATAAATCCCTTTTGGTGATGTCTATCGCCGTAGTCGGCGGCATTTCATCAATTACCGGTGGTGTGTTGGGAACTGTGTTCCTTGTCGGTATTCCAACAGTATTTGAGAGTAGCGCCCAAGTGCGGCTCTTCTCTAGTGGCCTCGGGATGCTTGTTGTTTTGATGTATTTCCCAGGTGGGCTAATTTCTCTACTCCACAATGCACGAGATACTTTCTTAACCTGGGTGGCTAGAAAGACTGAGTGGACACCGCCATATAAGGGCCAATCGGATGCAATTTGGTCTCGTAGTGGTGATTCAGAAAGGTTTGATGACCTCTCAGGAGAAGTTCCAGCGCTCGTCACTTCTGCGGTTTCTGTGAGTTTCGGGGGACGGCTAGCGGTTGCTGATGTATCAGTTAACGTCCAACAAGGCGAGATCGTGGGGTTAATCGGGACGAATGGAGCTGGAAAGACAACCTTGATGAATGCTATTTCAGGATTCGTTCCAGCAGATGGAGACATTGAAGTTTATGGGTCGCCGATGCATAAGAGAGCCAGCCATATCAGGTCAAGGAATGGAATTGGTAGGGCATTTCAAAATGCCAAGCTCTTTGGAAGCCTTACGGTCCGCGAAACGATTATGACAGCACTAGAGTCGAGAGAACGGTCGCTTCTTGTTCCGTCCATGCTCGGTGTTCCTCCATCACCATTTGCTGAACGCCGAAAGCGATCTCAGGCGGAGGAAATAATCCACTACCTCGGGCTGGGGAGATACGCCGATCAACTGATCTCAGAACTATCGACAGGAACCAGACGTATCGTTGAATTGGGTTCGCTCATCGCCCTTGATACCCAACTTATGTTGCTTGATGAACCAACCGCTGGGGTGGCGCAGAAAGAGACTGAGGCGTTCGGACCGTTGATCCACGCTATTCGTAAAGAACTTGGAAGCTCCATATTACTCATTGAACACGATATGCCTATGGTGATGTCGATCAGTGACAGAATCTATTGCCTTGAATCCGGTTCTGTTATAGCTGAAGGGTCACCTACAGAGGTTCAGAACGATCCAAGCGTTATTGCTTCCTATTTGGGAACAGATGAAAGAGCTATCCAACGAAGCGGAGAAGGAACCTAAAGTTGTTTATAAACTTATGTTCCCAAAGACTATTTATTTACGGATCAGAAGGTTG